>JAFXGY010000020.1 GCA_017536625.1 Oscillospiraceae bacterium
CCTTTCAAGGTTTGAGCGATTTGAAGAAAAGTGCTGTGTTTACGAAAAAGAACATAATGTAAATGTTATCCGTATAAACGACGGTGATGGAGTGTTTATAGACGGAGAAGTTCATATTTGTAAAACGTAAATTCCAATTTGTCTAACTCTTTTTTGAGAGTTGCATTTTTCGCTCTTATGGTTGTAGTTCCAATGCAACCATAATGCAACCATATGAAACCGTATCATTATTATCAAGATAATACAAAAAAGCAAAGGCGCACCATTCGGTGTGCCTTTGCTTTTTTTGAAATTCAAAAGAAGAGTAATGAATATTTTAACAAACCAACAATACTAATATACAGCTTTATGTGATAAATGTCAATAACTTTTAACATTAACCAAATAAAATATGCTTTTTGCACAAAGAAATCCGCTTCTTTTCGTAAGGTATTGCGGCTTGAAAAACGCCGCAAATGGTGGTATATTTAAATCACAGAAAGGATGATTCCAATGTACAAATGAAAAATGAAAGCTTTTATGAGAAAGAAAAGCTTTCAGAGGAAAAGCGAAGACCTTCGGAAATTAAGTTCCAAAAACAGGCTGTTAGAAGAAGTGCAAAACTCGAAAAAATAAAAGGAACTGATTTATAGCGATACGAAGGCTTCGGTAAGAACATCCGAATAAAAAGAAAGAGAGGTTGAAATATGTTAGACTTTAAGAGTTCACAGAAATAACCCTTGGCTTTGCAGGTGAAAGATGCAGAAGTCAAGGGTTATTTCTTTTATTGGGGAACGGCGCCGAAGGGGCGCTTTTTTTGTTGCGCAAAATCCGGACAAAAAAATAAGCCGGCTGATTTTCGGCCGGATAACATATTGAATATAACAAAAAAACATTATAATGTCAATAACTTTGGTGCAAAATTAACAATTTTCTGTGTTTTGCATAATTTGCAAAAAAGAATTTCGTGCGGAATTGCGGCTTGAAAAAGAAGGAAAACGGTGGTATATTTAAGTCACAGAAAGGATGATACCCGATGTACAGATAAACATCAGGAATCCGAATCAAAAAGAAACATGAAGCAGGATTCGGATTGAAGATGCTGACCTTCGGAAAGAACAAGAAAACAGCTCCCGCATGAAGATCAACCCGCTTAAGGGGAAAAAGAAGAAAAAAGAAGTGTAAAAGGGACAGAAAGATTGATATACGAAGGCAGCGAGTAAGAACATCCAAATATGAAGAAAGAGAGGTTAAAATGATGTTAGATACTAAAATAGAACAGAAATGACCCTTGCTTTATCGTAGGTGAAAGATGCGATAATTCAAGGGTCATTTCATTTATATAAAATTTTGTGTTTGCGCCGGAAGGGCGCGTTTTTTTATGCAAATAAAAAAAGAACAGCCTTTTGGCTGCCCAACATTTTAAATATACTCCTTATTTATGACAAAGTCAATGGATTTTGGTGCAAAAAACGGATTTCTGTGTTTTGCATAACTTTATCGCTTTAACTTAGTGCAACATTGCGGATTGAAAACCGCTGAAAAAAGTGGTATATTTAAACCACAGAAAGGATGATTCCAATGTACAATTAAACATTGAAAGTTCAGTTTTTTGTAAAAGAACTTTCAGAGGAAAAACCGTTACCACCTTTGGTAAAAAGATTTCCGACATTTTAAAAGGTCCCAACTTTTGATTAACACCCGTTTTGTTTTGTAGGCTTGAAGCAGCGGTTCGGAAATTGCAATTAACCAAAGACAACGAGTCGAATGTTGATTCTGTAGAAAGAGAGGTCAAAATGATGTTAGATACTAAAATAGAACAGAAATGACCCTTGCTTTATTGTAGGTGAAAGATGCGATAATTCAAGGGTCATTTCATTTATATAAAAATTTTTATGTCGGCGCCGAAGGGGCGCTTTTTTTGTTGCAAAAAAATGCTCCCTTTGTTCAAGGGAGCTTGTGTTTATTCAAGCAAAAGCAGCTGATCGATATAGGAAAAAAGCGCTTCTTCGCTCAAAGCGCCCATCTGGCCGCCTGCAAAAATTCCGCTCGGGGTGATGAATCCCGTTGCGGGAAGGGAATATGCGCCATAGGCATAGGTGGCGGAAAGTTCGGTATCATAATAAACCGGGAAGGTGTATCCGTTTTCCGCGATGAATTCCATGGCTTCTTCCTTCGTTTCGCTTTGGCCGTCGGTTACGTTGATCATCATAAAAATTACGTCATCGCCATATTCCTTCGCGGCTTTTTCAAAAGCTGGCATTTCGCGGACGCAGTATCCGCACCAGGTTGCCCAGAAGTTGATCACAACCGGTTTTCCGGAAAAATCCGAAAGGGAAACGGCGTTTCCTTCCGCATCATAAACGGTGAAATCCGGAGCCATTACTGTTTCCTCTGCGGAGGAGTTTTCTTTGGCGGGTTCGGAAGGTTTCGTGTTTTCTTCGCTTTCGGGTTCTTCGGCAGAAGAAGCGCCGGAAAGATTTCCGCTTTCGGGTTTATAATTTTCCGAAAGGTAATTGTAACCGAAGATTGCAGCCGCAAAAAGCAAAACGGCGCAAAGGGCAAGGATTATAAGTTTCTTTTTATTCATAAAAAATCCTCCTTCAGGAAAAAAGAGCGAGAAGTCTGTTCAGAAGGCCGAACATCATGGAAATTCCCACGATGATAAGGAAAATTCCGCAGACTTTATTTATTACGTTATAATGTTTTTTGATAAAATCAAAAGCGCCGGAAAGCTGTTCGAGCAATATTGCAGAAACCACAAAAGGAACCCCAAGGCCGAGGGAATAGACCAGAAGAAGCAAAAATCCCTGCATTGCCGTGCCGGAATTTGAAGCCATCATCAAAGCGGAACCAAGGAAAGCGCCGACGCAGGGAGAAAGGCTTACGGAATAGATCATTCCGAAAAGGAAAGCGGAAAAGGCGCTTTCGGGTTTGGAGACCTTTTTCAGCCCTTTAAAGAAAGGCAGATTGATTACTTCAAGATAGCCAAGGCCGAAGATTATTACAAGGCCGCCGGTTATGATGTTCACAGCAGTCTGATATTTCCCAAGGAAGGAACCGATACTTCCGGCAAAAAGCCCGAGAAGGCTGAAAACAGATGTGAAGCCGAGAACGAAGGAAATTGCCCTCGGAAGGATATTCTGTTTTTTATCGGTGCTTCCGGCAAAATAGGAAACATATATCGGAAGCATCGGAAGCATGCATGGAGAAATAAAGGAAATTATACCTTCAAGAAAGGTTATCAGATACTGCAAAAAAGCCACTCCTTTCAGTGCTTTTCATTTTACCACAAATCACATAAAAAAGCGATAAATTATTGTTTAGCTTACTTGCCTCCCCTGAAAGGGGAGGTGGATTTTCGGTCGCAGACCGAAAAGACGGAAGGGTTTTAAACTTCCCAATCATTTTAGATAAATTATGATAAGCGCTTCGCGTTACCTGTTAATCCCTCATCCGTCATTTGCTTCGCAAATGCCACCTTCCCCTCTGGGAAGGCTTTTAAAACAATAATTTATCTCAAAGCGCCGCGATGATGAAAAGAGCGGTCAGGGCGGCAAGGATGGAAACAAGTCTTCTTTTTATCATTTTATAATACATATCGGCAGCTCCTTTCTGCTTTTGTTGACATATTTTTAAAATTGAGATATATTTTATATGTTTAAATCTGTTTTTCAAAGGAGGATTTTTCCATGCCCTGTGAAAAATGTGAACCCCTTCTCAGAAGTTCCTTCCCGTTTTGGGAAAAACTTTCCGAAAACGATAAAATCGACCTTATGAACGGCGCCGGCTGCGCTGAATTCAAAAAAGGACAGACAATACATAACGGAACGGTCTGCACCGGAATCATTTTTGTAAAAACCGGCTGCCTTCGGGTCTATATCCTTTCCGAAGAGGGAAAAGAAATTACCCTTTACCGGATTTTCGCCGGGGACGTCTGCGTTCTTTCAGCTTCGTGCGTTCTGGATTCCATAAATTTTGAAGTTCAGGTGGATGCGGAAGAAAACAGCCGCTGCTGCATTTTAAGCCCCGGTTCATACGCAAGAGTTGCGGAAAGGAATCCGGAGATGAAGATCTTCCTTCTTGAAAAAACGGTCAGCCGTTTTTCCGAAGTGATGTGGGTAATGCAGCAGATTCTTTTTATGAGCTTTGATAAGCGTCTTGCGATTTTCCTTCTCAATGAAGCTGAAAAGAATAAAACCCCGGAAATAAAACTCACACATGAACAGATAGCCAAATATATGGGCTCCGCAAGGGAGGTTGTTTCGCGGATGCTCAAATATTTTTCATCGGAAGGTTATGTGGAACTTTCCCGGGGCGGAGTCACAATAACTGATTTTGATGGGCTTTCTGATTTAGCCCTTTGAAAATTCGACAACCCTTTCTTTGGGGCGGAAGCCGACCATGGAATCCACAGCTTTTCCTTCGCGGAAAAGAACAAGAGCGGGAATGCTCATGATTCCGTAGCGGGAAGCAAGTTCCGTTTCCTCATCGACGTTCACTTTGCCGAAGGAAACGCCTTCCATTTCTTCCGCAACCTGGTCAACAACAGGGGAAAGCATGCGGCAGGGTCCGCACCAGGGTGCCCAAAAATCGACAACAACGGGATTTTCGTTTTTAAGAACGTTTTCTTCAAAATTTTCTTTATTCAAAACTTTAACTGACATTATATTCATCCTTTCGGTTCGTTTTTCTTTGTTGAGTATATTATAGCCCGAAGGGAAGGATTCTTCCGTGACTTTGTCACCAAAACCGTGCGTATTTTTAAAAATATGCGCGGTTTTTTTATGTTCCGGTCAGCTTAAAGCGTCGCTATCCGTAATTTTGTTTTTTGATTTTAAAAAAGCCTTGCCCCGAAGGGAAGGCGCATTTGCTTTTGATTGCGGCGAAAGAAAATTGAAGGGCAAAAACTTTATTTTCCTCTTGATATTACGGAGGAAAACATATAAAATATATTGTCAGATTATAATTTTTCCGGAGGAAATATGTCTTTTTTAATAAAGGATAAAAACTTTTATAAAGTTCTTTTTTCAATAACTCTGCCCATTGCGGCGCAGAACTTCATAACCTTCACCGTAAGCCTTGCGGATTCGCTCATGCTCGGAAAAGTCGGCGAAATCGCCCTTTCCGGTGCGAACCTTGCAAACCAGCTTTTCTTCATCCTTATGATAATCACCTTCGGGGTTTCTTCCGCGGCGATGGTTTTTGCTTCCCAATATTGGGGCAAGGACGATATCTTTTCCATGAAAAGGGTCATCACAATAATGCTTCGCATTGCGGCGGTAATAAGCATCGTTGCTTCCGCTCTTGCAATCTGCATTCCCGAAACGGTTATGAGCTGGTATTCCGACGACCCGCTTGTAATCGAAGCCGGCGCAAGCTATCTTCGCATAATCGGCTGGGCGTATCCTTTTTATTCTATCACAAACGCCATGGCTTCGGTACTTCGTTCGGCGCATATAGTAAAGATTTCAATCATAATATATCTTTCTTCGCTGATAGTGAATGTTTCGCTTAACTGGGTATTGATTTTCGGAAATCTTGGTGCTCCGGAAATGGGAATCCGCGGTGCAGCGGTTGCAACCGCGGTTGCAAGACTTGTGGAATGCGCTATCCTGCTTATCTATCTCACGTTCTTCGAAAAGAAGATTCATTACACCATAAAGGATTTTTTCGTTCCGGTAAAAAGCTATCTTGGCGCCTTCATAAAAACCGGCGCCCCTGTTATTCTTAACGAAGCCATCTGGAGCGTCGGAACTTCCGCACTTTCCATGATAATCGGACATATCAGCACAGAATTTGTAACCGCCAACAGCATTGCAAACACCATCTGGCAATGCGTTTGGGTGGTCGTTTCCGGAATGGGCAACGCCACCGCCGTTGTGATCGGCAACTCCATCGGCAGAGGAGAGAAAAAAGATATCGTCCTTAAAAAGGCAGAAACCATCGTTGCTCTTTCGGCGGTTATGGGGCTTGCTTCCGCAATAATCCTTCTTATAATCCGCGGTCCGGTAATCAATTTTTATGAAGTTTCCGAAGCGACGAAGGCTCTTACCTATGACCTTATAATATCCTATGCGGTGATACTTGTTTTCCAGGCGATGTCGGTGCAGTATATCGTCGGAATTTTCCGCGGAGGCGGCGATACAAAAGCCGCAATGCTCCTCGATGTGGTGTTCCTTTGGGTGGTGGCAATTCCCCTTGGGGCATTTACCGGGTTCGTTCTCGGCTGGGCACCGCCTTTTGTCTATCTTATGCTCAAATCCGATGAATTCATCAAAAATATTTTCAGCTTTATCCATCTTCGAAGCGGAAAGTGGATAAGGGACATAACGGTTCGTCCGGCAGAATAAAAAAAAGCGAAGCCCGCACTTTTTTTGAAGTGCGGGCTTCTTTTTTATCCGTGATATCGGTTTTCCCGAATTTTTCCGTATTCGGAAAAATCTTCGATTCTTTCGACGCTTTTTATAACTTCGGCGATATAATCATTTTCGGTTTTAAAACTGCACATTATTTCAAAAATATAGTATCCGTCAGACCAGTGGAACATTTTATAAAGGGGCTTTTCATCTTTGGCGGAAAAAACTTCGTGACAATTGATTTTTATGCCGTCAAGTTCAAATTCGCTTTCTTTTATGTTTACATTATCATCGAAGCCGATGCTGTAATCAAATCCGATTACGGAATGCTGGCTGTAAGCGATAAACTCGTTTTTTTCACTTTCTTCAAGGTAAACATATCCGGCAAAAGAATTGGCGGAAGCCTTATATACGTTTTCGGATTCAACAAGAAGCATAGGAAGATAATAATCCGTAATATATTCTTTGGCGTCCTCTGCGATTTCAACATCGAAAGAAAAAGTGTATTCTTCGATATTTGTGCTGCGTTCCGGAAAATCCTTTTTGACGGATATTTCGCTTATTTTGTTGCTGAAAAAACCGAAGGCCCCGGCAGAAACGGAAAAGGCGATTATCAGAGCCGCCGCAAGAAAAACCGCAAAGCCTTTTTTGGCGCTTCTTCTTCGGAAGGTTTCGCTTTTTTCGATGAGTTCCGGTTCGATTTGGCCCACGGCGGAAAGGAAATCATATTTTGTCATAAGCAATAACCCTCCTTTTCAAGATATGTTTTCAGCTTTTTTCTCGTTCTGTGAAGGGAAACGGAAATTCCGTTTTGAGAAAAACCATATTTTTCCGCAATTTCTTTAGTCGATTCAAAGAAAAAATATCTGCGGATAATGATGTTGCGGTCTTTTTCCGGAAGCATTTTTACAAAAAGGTTTATCTTTTCTTCAAGCTCCTTTGCGATGATTTCATCTTCGATATTATCATTCGAGGCAATGAATTCCGAAAGCTCATCAAAAATTTCCGTGTTTCCGCTTCTTTTAAAGGCATTTTTTCTGCGAAGAGCCGAAATGGCAAGGTTCCGGGTTATTTTTGCGGAAAAAATCCCAAGATTTTTCGGAACTTCCGGCGGAATAAGGTTCCAGAGGGTGAAAAAAGCGGAACTCAGGCATTCTTCCGAATCTTCGGTATTCCGAAGAATTCTTTTCGCGATGGAAAGGCAGTATCCGCCGTATTTTTTATCGGTTTCCGCAATGGCGGAATCGTCCCTTTTGAAATAAAGCTCGATAATTTCCCTGTCCTCCAAAAAAGCCTCACCTCCGTTTTTTGCTTCCATAATATAAGTCGCATTTT
This sequence comes from Oscillospiraceae bacterium, assembly GCA_017536625.1. GTDB lineage: Bacteria > Bacillota > Clostridia > Oscillospirales > Ruminococcaceae > UMGS1668. The sequence goes on from JAFXGY010000020.1 coordinate 7,674, forward strand.
TATCGCGAATATTACAAAAAAATCCGCCGTGAAGGCGGATTTTTTCAGCTTGCAAGTATTCCGAATTTATCTTTTACCCTGCGGAGCTTGACTCCCCAGGAATCGCTTAAAAGCAAAAGGAAAATAACCGTTGCGGCGGAATGGATTCCGTCCGGAATAAGGCTTGTGAAGCAAAGGCTGATATAGCTTTGCCACGAAAGCCCATAAACAAAACCCGCACCGTTCCAGATATTGAGTATCCAGCCGTAAATATAGCCGGAAAGAATGCCGAAGACCACAAGCTGCCATTTCTTTTTAAGCAGACCGCGCTTCGAAAGCAGCCCGGCAAAAAAACCGATGAGCCCCCAGGCGAACATCTGCCATGGGGTCCAGGGACCCTGGCCGAAAAATAGGTTCGATGCCAGGGCGGAAATTGCCCCGGTAAGGAAGCCTGCTTCCGGTCCGAAGACCATGGCAGTTATTATGATGATAGCGGAGGTGGGCTTGAAATGGGGAACAAAGGCAAAGGCCGCTCATCCAACGGCGGCAATTGCCGCCATTACCGCAAGAGGAATCCATTCCCTTGCCTGGGGTTTTTTCATTTCATAAAGCATAAGGAAAGGTATCATCGCAAGAATTACCATAACCATGCTCACAAGTCCGTAATTCTTTGCGCCGGTGCTCATAAAAAGCCAAAGGGTCAGCGGAAAAAGCAGGCAGATGAAAACGAAAAGCACCTTTGTGCGCATATTTTTTAAAGAAGGCTTCTGCAAAGCTTTTCACCTTCCTCACAGGTTATGATGTTCTGAACAAGATGCCTTGTCATGCGGCTTGCCGCGGTGGTATAAAAGCTGTTTTCGGCGAAAAATTTCTTCGGGGAACCTTCGGAAACAATGTATCCGTCAAAGAACAGCATGCAATGGTCGGAATATTTTGCGCAGAATTCGATATCGTGCGTTACCATGAGCACGGTTTTTCCTTCGGCGGCAAGTTCGCGGAGGATTTTGCCCATATTCTCTTTTGAAAGAGCATCCATGCCCTTCGTGGGTTCATCAAGGAGCAGTATTTTCGGTTCGAGGAGAAGTATCTTCGCAAGGGCGGCCTTCTGCATTTCGCCGCCGGAAAGGTCATAGGGGTGGCGGTCGAGCAGAGAATCCACTTCCATCTTTTTCGCCATGCTCAAAACTCTTTCTTCAACTTCCGCCTTCGGAAGCTTTTTGCCGGTGAAAATTTCTTCAAGGTCCCTGCGAAGGGTTTCAAAAACGAAGAGGGACTGGGGATTTTGGGGAAGAACGGCCATGTTTTGCTCAAAAAGCTCGACGCCTTTATATTTGTTAAGTTCCTTTCCGGAAATTTTTATGCTGCCCATGTTATATCTGCGTTTTTGAGAAACGACGGAAAGCATTGTGGTTTTTCCGGCGCCGTTTCCGCCAAGGATCGAGCATATCTCGCCTTTTCTTACGGAAAGGGAAAGATCTCTGAGCACCGGGTCGGAACCTTTTTCGTACTGGAACCATACTTCGGAAACATCAATGACCTTTTCTTCGGGTCTTTCGTGCTCATCAAGCACCGGGGAAGAAGGATGTTTTTCGTCCACAAGGCGGCTGAACCAGCTTCTGCCTTCCACTATACTGAGGGGGCATTCGCCTTTGAGCACGCTTCCGTACATTCTTGCGGGGGTGGGAAGGGCTTTATACATTCCTTCGTGCTCTTCGGTGGCAAGGTACTGTGCCATTTCCTGGGGCGGAAGATATCTTTTCACTCTGCCGTTTTCCATGAGCAGGACTTTATCCGCATAGCCGTAAACTTCTTCAAGGTTATGCTCGGTTATGATTATTGTGGTGCCGAGTTCAAGGTTTATTTTACGCACGTTTTCAAGGAATTCTCTTGCGGCAATGGGGTCAAGCTGGCTGGAAGGCTCGTCAAGGATGAGAAGTTTCGGCTGCATGAGCATGACGGAAGCAAGATTGAGCAGCTGCTTCTGTCCGCCGGAAAGTTCGGCGGTCTTTTTGCGGAACCAGTTATGGATTCCGAAATAATTCGCCATTTCCGCAACTCTGCTCCGGATAATCGGGGTTGCTACTCCGAGATTTTCGAGCCCGAAGGCAAGTTCGTGCCAGACTTTATCGGTAACAATCTGGGCATCGGGGTTTTGCATAACGAATCCGATCTCGCCCGCGGTTTTTACGTCCGGAAGGGAATAAACGTCCTCGCCGTAAAATTCAATGGAACCGCGGGTGGTTCCGTGGGGTTTAAGCTGGGGTTTAAGGCTTTTGAGCAGGGTGGATTTTCCGCAGCCGGAAGGACCGCAGACCACGATGAATTCGCCTTCGTTCACGGTAAAGCTGATATCATGGAGGGCTGTTTCGTTGCCGATGGCATAATCGAAGCTGAAATTATTTACTTTAACTGCTTCCATTTCAAGTCCTCCTTTATCTGAATTACTGACGGCAAAATACCGAGTGTTATATACAAAATGTAAATTATTATATCCGTTAAATCAATTTCCGGAACAACCATTGCCGGATAAAACTCCATGGTTCCTCTTCCGCTTATATAGGCAAAAATTTCGGCGGCGAAAAGAAAAACGATAACAGCCATCATTTTTGCGTCTTTTTTGCCGAAGCGGAAGATTGAAAAAGTGCTTCTTTTGTGCTGTCCATATCCGCGCGCCCTCATGGAATCTGCGGTTATTACCGCATCTTCCAGCGCCCAGCTGACGAGGATAGAAAGGATTCTTGCTCCGGAACGCACCCTTTGTTTTATGTTTCCGCTTTTCCAGTCAAGGCCGATGCTCCGCTGGGAATCGGCGATTATTTTTATCTGTGCCATAAGCCTTGGAATAAGCGAAAGAGTCATCGAAACGATTAGCGCTATGGAAGGAAGTATCCGCCCGAAAATATAGATGAATTTATCGGAAGTAACAACGGTGTTATAGCAGGTGAACCAAATAACCGCCGCGAACATCATTCCGGCGGAAACAATGCCGTAAATAATGGCTTCCTTTGTTACGGGGTTATTAAAAAGATAAAAAAGAATGGTTGCGCCCCGGTGGTTGAAAAGCGGGTTTGCGATGGCGATGAAGATGAACATCGGAACCCCGAAGCCGAGAGTCGCAAAAAGGGTTTTCTTCCCGTTGATAAGTGCGGAAGCAAAAATTGCGCAAAGCAAAGAAACCATCACGAAGAACGGATGGATGAAAAGAAGGGTTCCCGCAATCACCGCAACAAAATAGCCGAAGCTGACCAGGGGGTGATAGAGAGAAAGCCCGGATTCTGTTTTCATGGTCTTCTCTGTTTCCATTTTTTTGCTTCCTTTTGGTTAAAAATCAATGTCCGTAAGTATCGCCGACGTCTTCGCCGAGGTCGCAGGTATAAATAAGTTCGATATGGTCGCCGCGTTCGATTTTATACTGTCCCATAGAAAAACTCGGGAACCAGCCGTTTACCTGATACATCCAGCCGGAAAGAGGTCCGCAGTCGAATTCATAAAGGTTGGCAACGCCTTCGATATAGGGGATTTTTGCCGTGCCGGTGTGTTCCATGTGGATTTTGTTTTCCATGACGGATTCTGCGATTATATCAAAAACCGTTGCGCCGTCTTCATAAGAAACTTCATATTCCTCAAGGACGATTCCGTCTTCGGGGAGGACGGAAAGCATTGAATCGGAAAGCTCGCCGCTTTCGATGGCGGTTTTGCAGGTGATGCTGATATAGCAGATATTTTCATCCGGACGGTTTTCAATTTCGACCTTTCCGGATTTTATGGCCTGTTCAAGTTCTTCTTCCGTAAGTTCCTTGTTATATCCTTCAAATCCGCTGAAAGTGTTTCCGGAGGGGAGATCGCTTTGGCAGCCGGAAAAAACAAGAATAAATGCGATGGCAAGAGCAATTATTTTTTTCAAAATTCACCATTCCTTTCAAAAAAACGACAGTAAAAAAGCGGCCCTTGAAAAGGACCGCAAGCAAAGCAAGAAACGCTTGGTATTCATCCTTTCCCAATGAATCCCCACGCAAATTTTTTATGGCAAGTCTTCTGGCTTATGCTTCAACCGAAAAAAACAGCCCTTCCCGCAAAAAGCAGTGGGATAAAATGTTTTTCCGTCGGCAATTACAGCTGAGGGAGCAGCCGCGGATTTTAACCGCGTTCCTTTTTACCGCGAAAAAATCGCGGCCATAAAAAGCGCTGATATTTAATTTTCCAAAGGGTATTATATCCCCAAAAGCGGTTTATGTCAACCGCAAAAAAGGATGAAAGGAATTCGCGGCTTTATAATACGGTCAAAGACTGACCGGCGCAAGAAAATCAAAAACAGGAATATTCCGCAAAACGCCGTAAAGAACCGCGGCGGCAATGAAAATCCATATCGGTGCCATGGGGATTTTGCGGGAAATTCTGTCTTCGCCAAAGCGGATAAAGCTGATTATCAGGGCGGAAAAATAAGCCGCGATAAAAGGAAGCGCAAAGGTGAAAACCGCGTTGTAGCGTATTGCCTGATAAAAATCAAGGTGGAGAATACTGCGCAAAGCCCGGGAAGCCCCGCAGCCGCTGCAATAAAACCCCGTTGCCTTATAAAAAACGCATGGAATTCCTGCACCTTCGCCTTCACCGGTAAAATAAAGATATAAAAGAGCGGCGGCTGCAAAAAAAGCCGCCGCCAGAACAAGAGCAAATCGTTTTTTCATCAGTAATAATATCCGTAATCTGAAAGGATTCCTTCGGTGACGCCTGCGGCGATTCCGAGAGCGAGAAGCACGATATATGCCACCACGACAAGAAGTCCGAGAGAAAGACCGATCCAGAAACTGATTCTTGCATATTTAAGCTTGCTTGCCGCATCGGCAAAATCGCCTTTTTCTGCGGAAATATGGGCGATGATGGAGAAAATAAGGCTGATGATACCGGTAAGCTGGCAGCAGGTGAAAATTTCGACGGCGGAAAGAACTATCCAGAGGACTGTGTTGGGCTTTTCGCCGGGAACAACAGGTTCATTGGGATATTCCGGCATTACAGGGGGAACGTAAGAACCCTGTTCCTGATAACTTCCGTATGTTTCCTGGCGATATTCGCCCTGAACATTTTCAAAAGTTTCTTCGGCGGGTGCTTCATAAGTGGGCTGTTCGGATTCGGCGCGCATTCCGCAGTTTCCGCAGAAAAGTGCGCCTTCTTTAATTTCTGCTCCGCAGTTTTTGCAATTCATAATATTGCCTCCTTTAATATGTAAATGAATAAACGATTGAACCGAGAACACCGAAAAAGGTGATTATGGCACTGATTATTATTGTTGCGATGAACCAGCCTTTTGCGGTTTTAAGGTTTTCTTTGGCAGTTTCGATATCTCCGGAATTTGTGTTTCCGCTGGCTTTTGCGGCATAAACGGTGGTGATTATTCCGCCGGGCAGGCAACAGAAAAACGCTGAAATCACGCCAAGGATAATCCAAAGGGTTGTGTTGAGGGGTTCTTTATAGCTTGCGGGTTCGTTTTTATAATATTCGCCGGAAAAGGTGTTTTGCGGAACTTCGGTTTTTTCTCCGCAGTTGGGGCAAAAATAAACACCGTCATTGATTTCTGTTCCGCATTTTCTGCATAGCATAAAGCCACCTCCATTATTTGTTTTTTGGCAATTCTCTATTTCGGATTAAAATGCCGCCATTATGAAATAAACGGTATAGATAAGCGCAACGGAAGCAAATCCGGAAACGAACCAGGTGATTGCCGCTCTTACGCTTTTGCGTGCGGCGCGGTTTTTTCCGGCATTGATTCTTTTCTGCGCCTTGTTTGCACAGATTATGGTTCCGATGGCGAAGGGGTTGCAGCAGATAACAAGCTGAACGATTCCGAGGATCAGCCAGAGGAATGCGTTCGGAGCGGGAACATCAGAATCAAGAATCGCCTGATATTCCGCGGATTTGGTGGAAGGATTTTCGGCATATCCGGAAGAAGAGGGCTTTTCTGCGGTTTTGTTTGCGGAAGTTTTTTTGCTGTGGGCTGCTCCGCAAATAGGGCAGAAATGTGCGTATTCGTCAATAAAATTTGCGCAGTTAGGGCAGGCGGAATAATCGACATAATCAAGAGCTTCGGACTGTTTTGCTCCGCAAAGGGGGCATTCGCCGTTTTCGAATTCGATTCCGCAGTTTTTGCAGAAGCGTGCCTTCGGTTTTTCCGGATTCGCGAATCTGTTGATTGCGCCGCAGCTGTGGCAATATTTATCGGTGACGACGATTTTTTCGCCGCACTGCATACATTTCATGGTTGCGATGGTGGAAGAAACTCGGTTTTCAAAATCATCTTCGGCGCCGCAGCCGGAACAGAATTTTCCTCCGCTAAGTTCATTTCCGCATTTGGAACAATACATAATATTTTCTCCTTTATAACCAAGAATGATTCGTTAGCTGAATAATCACAGATGCAGTCATCGGATTTATTTTGCAAAAATCATTGGCAGAAGTTTGATTGCCGCAAAGGCAATAAGGATAATAAGGTCGATGATGATTCCGGCGATGAACCACGCTTTTGCGGTTTTAAGCTTTTTTTGTGCACGTTCAAGCTTTGCGATTTTTGCGCAGTTTGTGGCTTGGAATGAATAAAGAACAGTCAAAAGACCTGTGGGCATACAGAAAAGAATTGCCTGAATAAGTCCGAGAATGGTCCAGAGGGTTGAATTCGTGTGTTCAACGGCATATTGGGCATCGCCCACGGTATAGCTTTCGGATTCTGCTTCCCGGTATGAAGTGCTTTTTGGCTTGGAATTGGATTGGGAATTGGAATAATCCTTTTCGTCACGCTGACCGGGATAGACTTTGAAGTTTTCTTCCCCGCAGTGCATACAGAATCTATCTCTTGAAGAGATTTCTTTTCTGCAGGAAGAACAGCGGGTTTTGTACTTCGGTTCAATGCTGCGAAGGCGAAAATCGTTTTGGGTTCTTCCGCATTCCGGGCAGATCCCGTTTTCAAAGGCGATTCCGCATTCCGGGCAATATGCGCTGCCTTTTTTGTCGGCGGCAGGGTTTTTTGCTCCGCAAACGTGGCAATATCTTCGTGTTTCATAAATTTCGGTGCCGCATTTTGCGCATTTTACCTTGTTCGGATTATGCGGGGTGTTCCAGGACCATTCTTCGTCGTCCCCGCAAATTTCACAGAGGCCTTCAAAATCAAATCTTCCGCCGCAGCGTTCACAATATCCCATGGCTTTTTTACCGCCTTTTTCTTTTTTCTACAGTATAACAAAATATATTTTTCAATACAATATAAAAAAGCTTAAGATTTTCTTATTTTCTTCAAAAAATTCATTTTTTCTTCATTGTAAAAAATCTTTTTCGATGTTAATATATATGGTATTAATGATTGATTCTGAACGGAGGTGTTTTTCGGTGCTCAAAAAAATAATCTGCCTTGTGCTCGTGCTCATGCTGGCTTTTTCCGGCTGCGGCGCACCGAAGACCCTCGGCTTCGATATTCCAAAGGGCGTGGATTCCTTCGATCCACAGCTTGCGGGAAGCGACCCGGAGCTTATCATAGTGGAAAACTGCTTCCAGGGGCTTCTTGATAAAGACGAAAACGGAACGGTGATTCCCGGTGCGGCGGAAAAATGGGAAGTTTCTGAAGACGGGCTTGTTTATACATTTTATATAAAGGAAGGTCTGCTTTGGAGCGACGGCGAAACTCCGGTTACGGCGGATGATTTTCTTTTCGCTTTCCAAAGGCTTTTCAGCCCCGAAACTTCCGCTCCTTCCCGAAGCGACTTTTTCAATATTGCGAATTCGGAAGATTACCTTAATGGAAAAGCCCACGAAAACGTCCTTGGTGTTCGTGCAATCGGGGATTATAAGCTGGCGATCACCCTCGAAAATCCGGATCCTCTCTTCCCGGATCTTTTGACCAATGCGGCGGTAATGCCCTGTAACCGTGCCTTTTTTGAGGGAACGAAGGGACGTTATGGCCTTGGGCTTGCATACACCATGTTTAACGGCGCATATTATGTCCGCCGAATCAACAACTACAGCTATGTTCTTTCGCCGAACGAGCACAGCGACATTGCAAATACGGAATACGAGAACATCTATCTTTTTGTAAAGGATGACCCAACCGAAAACGCCGTGCAAAGACTTCTTGATGAAACAGTCGATGCATCCGTTCTTCGCCCGTCGGACAAGGATTTTCTTGAAAAAGAAGGGTTCACCATCCGCGAAAGCGAAAACACCACATGGGCAATGGCTTTCAATACCAAAGGCGAAGTCCTTAAAAATAACAAGATACGAAGGGCCATTGCATACGCCATAGATAAATCCCTTCTTGCGCCGAAGATAGAGGAAAACTTCCGCATTGCGAATGCTTTCGTTCCGCCGTCGGTAACTCTTAACGGAGAAAATTACCGTGATACTGTGGGAGAAAGCTTCGCCGGGTTTGAATTCGACCCGATGATGGCTTCCGACCTTTTCAAAGCAGGGCTTGGGGAGCTTGAACTTGCGAAGCTTCCGACCCTTACCATAATCTGTACGGAAGAATTCATTCCGGCAATGGGGTTCGTTCAGAAAAGTGTGCAGGATAACCTTGCGGTTTTCATAAACCTTATTCCCGTTACCGAAGCGGAGCTTGAAGCCGCCGTTGCAGCGGGGAATTATGATATCGCCCTTGTTCCCATGACTCCGCAGTATGATAATCCGGGCGCGGTGCTTTCGCTTTTTACCGATTCGGATAACATCACCGGTTTTTATCACGAGGAACTGAGCAGAGCGGTTACAGCCGCAACGAAGGTCGAAGACTTCGGCGAGATGGCGGAATCCTTCGCCGTTGCGGAACAGATGCTTCTTCAGGCAATGCCGGCGCTTCCTCTTTTTTATGAAACTTCCTATTTCGCTGTTTCACCGAAGATTTCCGGTCTGGATTATTCCGTTTACGGCGGGCATATCACATTCCGGTTCTGTGAATAAAACAAAAAAGCCTCCCGGCGGGAGGCTTTTTCGTTTGCCGGGAGAAGTGCAAAACCTCCCTTGTCAAAGGGAGGGGGACCATCGCCTTTTGGCGATGGTGGAGGGATTCATATAATAAAGATATCTGTAATTTGAAAAAGAATCCCCCAGTCTTTTTTAACCGCAAGCGGTTAAAAAATCCAGTCCCCTTTAACAAGGGGGCTTAATGAGATAAACAATAATTTGCAGCAGAAAAACACCTGTTTTTGTGTGGCGGAATTGCATTTTTTCAAATTTACCATCATTTCATCAAAAAATCCTCGTTTTGTTTTTAACGAACAACGAATACGCAAAAAACAGGGTGGATATTTGTGCAAAAAGCACATATTTTTAAAAGATTTTATGCAAAAACGGATTTTAAACGGTTACAATTCTGTCAGAATTATTGACAATCTCTACCGGAAATAGTATTATTAATCTGAAATATGGGGCATCCCCGTATTTACTAAAAAAAGAAGTGTAGAAACACTAAAATGTAAGGAGTGTCACTATGAAAAAACTTCTCGCAATGCTTCTCGCTCTCGTAATGGTTCTTTCCTTCGCAGCATGCGCAAACGAAGAACCCGTTGAAGAACCCTCCAACGATCCCGTTGAAGAACCTTCCGAAGAGCCCACCGAAGAACCCACCGAACCCACCCCCATTCATGTAGAACATGAAGATTGGTCCGAAGAAGTCAAAAAAGCAATCAACGATTTCGTTGATACTTATGGCAACACCGAAAACGCATACGTAGTTTTCGACTTCGACAACACCACCTCCATCTTCGACGTTGAAGAACAGCTTGCTGTTTACCAGCTTCAGGTAATGGCATTTGCATTCACCCCCGAAGAAATTTCCGACATCCTCTTCACCGAAATCGGCGATCATGATGAAGACAGAACCGACCTCGGCTACGGCAATGGTTCCTATGCAGACTGGGTAGCAGACATCACCGCTGCTTACACTTACCTCTATGAAACCTACGGCCCCTTCACCGCTGCTGGTCTTGACGAAGCTGCACAGGCAACCGTTCAGGCTGATCCTCAGTGGCTCGAATTCGCAACTAAAATGCGCGCAATGTATGACCTCGTTTATGACGCAGAGTCCCCTGCAGTAGCATATCCTTGGGTACTTTATTGGTTCACCGGCATGACTGAACAGGAAGTTTATGACCTCGCTGCAGCATCCCACACCTATTATGGTGCAGTTGAAACCTCTGAAGTAACTTGGGAAACCGCTGGCGAAGGCACCAAAGTAGGTCCTGTATCCTACACCTGGACTTCCGGTACCAGCGTTTCTGAAAACCTCCAGGAACTCTACAGAGTTCTCGACGAAAACGGCATCGATGTTTGGGTATGCTCTGCATCCGCAATCGATCCTATCCGTGCTGCTGTTGACGTTTACGGTCTCCATGACTATGTAACCGGCGTTATCGCAATGGCAAGAACTCTTGACGAAGAAGGCAAATATGTCAACTCTTACGATTATGAAACCGGCTATGGCTGGCTCATCGAAGATGGCGAATGGGTAAAAGACGATGTTGCTCTCGGCGCACAGACTCAGGGTGTTGGTAAAGTAGAAGCTATCAACGCTGTTATCTATCCTCGCTATGGCGTAGGTCCTCTCGCAGGCTTCATGGATTCCACCGGCGACTACAACTTCTGCACTGAATATGCAAACCTCAAACTCGTCATCAACTTCAACCGCGCAAGCCGTAAAGTAACCGATGGCGGCGGCGTTATCGCTGAACTTGCTGTATATCAGAGAGATACCCTTGGTTATGACCTTGCAACTGCAAACGCAGCAGGCGATACCTACTACGTACTCCAGGGCCGTGACGAATATGGTCTCCGTGGTCTCCGTCCTTCCGACAAAACCATGAGATACGGCAAAGACGAAGAACTCCTCTTCAGAAACGAAGATAACGAAGCACAGCTCCAGTACATGATTGACAACGCTATGACTACCGAAGAAATCATCAACACCTTCGCAGTAAAAACTGCAGCAGATGCTGAAAACAACGTTCTCGGCTTCAAATATGGCTTTGTTTCCGAATATGCTGGTTACCACAACATCGGATAATTTATAATTATCTATATAAAAAGACAGGGCTTTTGCCCTGTCTTTTTTTATTTATCAACAGATGTTGTTTTGAAAAATATTCCGAACGGTGCTAAAATAAAATTATATAAAACGAAAGGAGGCGTATTCTTGGTATATTATCTGATTTTTTCCATAAGCCTTTTTATGGCTTTTTCCGCCGTTTCTGTTTATGGAATTATAGATCGCTGGTTCTGGCCATGGATAGCGCTTCTTGCGTTTTTGGGGATTTTCGCTTTGGGAATCGCGTTTTACCTTCTTTATTGCGCCGTTCTTTCGCTTTTTGTTGATAAAGAAAAACCCATAACCCATCAGAACAGATATTTTTATCATCTGCTTTGCCAGACGGCATTTCTTCTTCTAAGGGTTCTGCGGGTTAAAGTTCATTTCGAGGGGAAGGAATTTATTCCGAAGAATTCAAAATTCCTTCTGGTATGCAACCACCTTTGCTGGATGGATCCGGCGGTTCCTCTTCTGATTTTCAAATCCAGGCGCATAGCCTTTGTAAGCAAGAAAGAAACACATTCATGGCCGGTGGCAGGGTCTTTTCTTCACGAAACGGCATGTCTTCCCATAGACAGAGAAAACAACCGCGAAGCGCTTAAAACGATTAACAGCGCCGCGGAGCTTATCGAAAAAGGGATTTGTTCCATAGGGATTTTTCCGGAAGGTTGGGTCAGCCAAAGCGGCGAACTTTTGGAATTCCGTCCGGGAGCATTCCGCATTGCAAAAAAAGCCGGATGTCCCGTGGTTGTTTGCCATATAAGCGGAACGGAAAAAATTTCGAAAACGCCTATATGGAAAAAGCGCAATGTTTATTTTGAGATAAAAGGTGTTATTCCGGAAGAATATGTTCTTGAACACAAAACCGCGGAAATAAGCGAACTTGCAAGAGAAATAATGACAAAATAAAGCGCCCTCCGAAAAAACGGAAGGCGCTTTTTGCTTTTTATCGGGTAAATTATTGTTTATATCATTAAGCCCCCTTGTTAAAGGGGGCTGGATTTTTTAACCGCTTGCGGTTAAAAAAGACTGGGGGATTCTTTCTTCAATTATATGTGTTTTTATAATGAATCCCTCCACCATCGCCAAAAAGGCGATGGTCCCCCTCCCTTTGACAAGGGAGGTTCTTTTGCTAAACAATTATTTATGGCATCACCTGGTATTTTTCCACTTTATGAAGGATTTTTACGTCCACAAGGGCATCGATGAGGGTGCCGTTTTCGGTGAATTCTTCGGTGAAGATTTTTCCGCTTTCGCGAATTTCTGCGGAAAGTCCGCCGGCGGAATATGGAATCAGCAGATTCGTGCGAATCTGGCTTGGGGGAAGAATTTTTGCCAGCTTTTTGAGCATCTCATCAATGCCGTAACCGGTGGCGGCGGAAATGAGCACGCAGTCATCGGTGCAGATGGGAAGCTCGCAATCCAGAAGGTCGCATTTATTGAGCACGTTGAGCACGGGGCTTTTATCTGCCTTCAGGCTGCGGAGAAGTTCCCTTGTTACCTCGGTCTGGGAATCCGCTTCGCCGGAAGAAATATCGCAGACATTGAGGAGAATATCCGCCTGGACCGTTTCTTCAAGGGTGGATTTGAACGCTTCCACAAGGTGGTGGGGAAGTCTTCGGACGAATCCGACCGTATCCACAAGCATAATGCTTCTTCCGTCCGGAAGTTCAAGACTTCTGGCGGTGGGGTCAAGGGTCGCGAAAAGTTTATCTTCCGAAAGAACGCCCGCATTGGTAAGCCGGTTGAGCAGAGTGGATTTTCCGGCGTTGGTATATCCGATGATGGCGGCGGTGATGATTCCTTCTTTTTTTCTGCGGGAACGGATAAGTTCCCGGTTGGCGGAAAGCTCTTCCAGCTTGCGTTCAAGGGTTTCGATTCGCCTTCTTATATGTCTGCGGTCGCTTTCGAGCTTTGATTCACCGGGGCCGCGGGTTCCGATTCCGCCGCCGAGCCTTGAAAGATTTTTGCCCATGCCTTCAAGCCGGGGAAGGCGGTATTTATATTGGGCAAGTTCAACCTGAAGTCTGCCTGCTCTGGTCTGGGCACGTGCGGCGAAAATATCAAGAATGAGCATGGTACGGTCGATAACGCCGAGTCCGGTGGCTTCCTCAAGGTTTCGGATATTGGCGGCGGTAAGTTCGTGGTCGAAAATAAGGATATCCGCATCGTTTGCTTCGGCAATTTCCTTTATTTCATCGATTTTTCCGCGGCCGATGATGGTTGCCCTGTCGTAATCCCGGCGGACCTGAATCACTTTTGCAATAACTTCGGCGCCTGCGCTTTTTGCAAGCTCTTCAAGTTCATCGATGGAAACCTCCGCATCCCATTCGCCGCAATCCGCGGCAACCAATATGGCGCGCTGAGGTTTGATTTCGTTTTCTGTCATAGGGGGTTCTCCTTAAAAATAAAAGGCAGGGCGGTTTCCGCATCCTGCCTTTTTTCAAAAAAATCATTTTATCATTTTCACAAGATATTCGGAAGTATCTTCTTCGGGTTTCCTTTCGCCGGAAAGGTGGAAACCGTTCCGTTCATAAAAAGCGATGGCTTTTTTATTTTTCTCCAAAGCCCAAAGAAAATCCGCTTTCATTTCGGAAACAGCAAAATCCAGAAGCTTTGCGCCGATGGAATTTCCCTGCAAAACCGGTTCGACGAAAAGTTTGTTTATCTGTTTTCCTGAAACAAAAACAAAACCTTTGACTGTGCCGTCGTCATAAACGAAAAAACCTTCCGGATTTTTGCGGTATTCTTCCGCTTTTTTTGAAACGGAAAGTTCGCCGAAATAAAATTCATCATTTCTGAAAATGGGATAAAAGTTTAGCCGGTAATTGAAAATTTCGATTTCCGCGATTCTTTCAAAATCGAGTTCTTCTGCTTTTCGGATATTTTCCATATCAACGGAGATAGGTTATCATATCTTCGAGGGGTCTGCGTTTTTTGTTTCGGATTTCGCCGTCGGCGGGATACCCCATTGCGATGACGAGGGCAATGGATTTCGGGCTTGGGATGCGGAAGTTCGCTTTGAGCTTTTCTTCATTAAAAACGCCGAGAATGCAGGTTCCAAGTCCTTGCTCGGTTGCTTCAAGACAAAAGTTTTCGATGGCAAGGCCGATATCATATTGGCGATAATCGCGTTTTCTTGCTTCGGAATTTGCGGCGGGGATTTCTGCGTGTTCCTGGGTTATAAGGACGAAAGCTTTTGCTTCGCCGACCCATTTGTTCACTTTTTCGCCTTTGCAATATTCTGCGGCAACGGCAACTGCTTCCGGAGCATGCGCCACATAAAAATGATAGGGCTGGGTGTTGCAGGCGGAAGGTGCAAGGCAGGCGGCATTGATGCAGGAAACGATTTTTTCTGCCTCCACCGGTTTATCGGAAAAGCTTCTGCAGCTCTGGCGGGTTTTCATAAGTTTGATAAGTTCAGTCATGTTCGTTCAATCCTTTCGTTTATCGCTTTTTATATTATAGCCGCAAGAGGCAAAAAACACAAGCCGTTTTATGCTTCCAGAGAAAGCGGCCTTATGAATCTTGCGTAATTATTCGCAAGGTCGGAATAATAAACAAAGCAGGCCGGGCTGTTCTGGGCAAGAATCATTTTTTCGTCATCGACTATAATAAGGGCATGGGTATATTTTTCCGGTTCGGAACAGGCATAGGAACCGATGTGGACTATATCGCCCTTTTTCGCGGAAAGTACGTCATAAAAGCGGAAAACCTGCATATCGGAATTTTTTTCGCCTATCCAGTTCCAGAAGCGGCTTACGCTTGCCCAGATAATGGTTCCTCCGCCACGGGTACAATACCATTTTCTTGTCATTCCTCCGGTATTCGCCGGGGATTCGCCTTCTTCGCAAAAGCCGCTCCAGACGCATTGGGAAGCGAAGTTCATGCAGTTTCCGTACCAATCGCCCACGAAATGGAATTTTTTGTTTCTGCTTTCGCAATATTCAAGAGCATAAACGGCAGCGGCTTCCGGGTCATAAAGTCTTTCGTTTTTTCCTTTCGGAACGGAATATTCCGCAAGCTCGGTAAATTCTTTTTTAAGCAGAGAGAGCATTTCTTCTTCGGTGGGAACCGTCACCGGAAGGTCGTTCTGGAATTTTCCTTCCGAACCGGGGAAATAATGATAGGCGATTTTATATTCGCCGTTTTCTTCGGTTATGACCACGCTGTGCTGGGAATTCACCGCGAAAATCGGCGGATAGGCTTTGCCTTCCTCGCCTTTGATCACAAAATGAAGGATAGTGGCGTTTTTGCCGTAATCTTCGATATTGACGTAATCCATGCGCTGATCGTCAAGGTCGCGTTTTTTTATATATTCGATTTCATAATCGAAGCGTTCTTTTTCAACATAGCAAAAATCATTTTCGGAAATAAGCCTTCTTCTCATCTGAAGAAGGGTGTTCCAGCAAAGGACGTTTTCCATCATTTCGTAATCAAGGTCGATTATGGGGGAAATATCCACCGGAAGCATCGCGATATATGAATCATAAAGCGCGGAAAAATAGCGCATTACGGCGACCTTCGGTGAAGAACGCTTTGGGGAAACGAATTTTACTTCGTTTATTTCGGTAATGTTTTCATCCGGGGATTCATAAGCAAAAACCGCCGGAGAAAAGCTTAGTATCATAATTGCCGCAAGCAAAAGAGCAACAAACCGCAAGATTTTTTCTCCTTTTTTTAAATTGGAATACCCGAATATTATATTCTTCAAAGGCGAATTTGTAAATATATAGTATCAAAGAGAAACATTTTGTAAAATTTTTGCGGGTACTTGAAAAACATATGTTCTTTGCGGTATAATTGAATCGGATAAAACAGAAAAAGGAGGTTTTCTTTTGGAAAGGATAGTTTTTCATATTGACGTAAACAGCGCATTCCTTTCCTGGGAAGCTTCCAGAAGAGTGCGCAATGGGGAAGAGGATATCCGGCTTATTCCATCCGCTATCGGCGGCGACAGAGATAAGCGCACCGGAGTAATCCTTGCAAAATCCATTCCCGCAAAGAAATTTGGGGTGAAAACCGGCGAACCGGTTGGCATGGCTCTTAGGAAATGCCCGAATCTTTATCTTGCAAAGCCGGATTTCAGGCTTTATGTAAAATGCTCGAAGGCTTTTATGGATATCTGCAGGGAATATACTCCGGTGGTCGAAAAATATTCCATTGATGAATGTTTTCTTGATATGACCGGTATGGGAAGGCTTTATCCGGACCCGGTGAAAACGGCGCATCAAATAAAAGACCGCATAAAAAGCGAACTTGGTTTTACCGTCAATGTGGGAATAGGCCCCTGCAAGATCCTTGCGAAGATGGCAAGCGATTTTGAAAAGCCGGATAAAGTCCACACCCTTTTTTATGATGAAATAAAAACAAAGATGTGGCCGCTTCCGGTTCGGGAACTTTTCAGCATAGGCCGTTCCACGACAGAAAGGCTTGAGGGCGCTGGGATAAAAACCATCGGCGATCTTGCAAGGCTTGATCTTAAAAGTGTGCAGTCACTTATCGGCGAAAAAAACGGAAAGCAGATACATGATTACGCAAATGGAATCGATGATTCCCCGGTGCTTGAAGAACCGGAGGAAGCCAAAGGATACAGCATTTCCACCACACTCGAAACGGACGTTGCGGATTTTGAAGGGGCGGATAAAATTTTTCTCGCTCTTGCGGACAGCGTTTCCGCAAGGATGCGCGCCGACGGAAAAAAGGCATTCTGCATCGGAGTTACCATAAGGGGAAATGACTTCAAAAACCATTCCCATCAAAAGACCCTTGAAGATCCGACGGATATTACCGCGGAGGTTTATTCCGAAAGCAAAAAACTTTTCCGGGAACTTTGGGATAGAAAAACGCCCCTTCGTCTTTTGGGAATTTCCCTTACCCAGATAACGGAAGAGGATAATGCCCAGCTTTCGCTTTTCAAAACCGAAAACGAAAACAGGGAAAAGGAGCGCAGGCTCGATAAAGCCATGGATGCCATCCGGAGCAAATTCGGTTCCGCAACGGTGGTGCGTGCTTCAAACTATCATTCCGAAATCGACGTCGGGAAAAAATATAAAGCGCAGATGGAAAACAAAGAATAAAACCGCTCCCCCAAAAAAGGAGCGGTTTTTCAGACCGGGCGGAAATTATCCGCCCGTTTTTATTTTCAGCGTTTTAAGATATTCTTTCTGTTCCTTTGATATGCGAAAGCTTTCGATTGATTTTTGGATGGCCTTGTTATGTACCCATGCGCCGAGCTTTTTCTGTTCAAGGAATGGCAAAACCGCATTATATTGCTTTGCAAGGGCCGTTGCAAAAAACCAGCTTTGCATCATGCGGATATAATATTCTTCCGATTCGATTTTTGCGACGGATTCTGCATATTCCGTTTTGAAATCGTCATCGAGAAAATGTTCCATAAGCATTTTTATGCCGAAGCGTACGGAATAGGTTTCCTTCGAGTGAAGCCATTTTTCAATATGGGGCAAAAGTTCTTTTTTGTGTTTTTTAAAAACTTTCGGCGACATGGAATCGCAGGTTGCCCAGTTATCGACAAAAGGAAGAAAAGCGGAAGTTTTTGCGGCACATTCATCAAAATCGCTTATCTGTTCAAGCAAAAAGGCATGAAGGTTATCTTCTTCGTAATATTCATGGGGAAGGGAAGAGAGAAAATTTTCTGCTTCGGGAGTTTTGAAAAAATCCTTCGCGAATTTTCGCAGAGCGGGGGTTCTTATTCCGATTATTTTTTCCTTCGGAACCGTTGGCATAAGCCTGCTTTGAAAATCGCGGTATTTTTCATCTTTCATGGAAAAAAGGGCGTTTTTTAAATCCTGCATGGTATCACCTCTTTTATAAGCATTATAGCATATTTTGAGCAAAAGAAAAACACCGCGGAAATTCCGCGGTGTTTTTCCATAAGGTTCTCAAAAGGCTCAATTATCGGAATGGCAGGAACTGCATCCGCAGCAGCTGCCGTTTTCGCTTTTCGAACAGCATTGGCTTCCATAGGGACAGCCGATGCATTTTTTGCCGTTTTTCTTTGCTTTATAAACATAAAATCCGGCAAGACCGATTATTACGGCGAGAATTGCAATGATGATAATGTCTTCCATAATGACTGTTCCTTTCTTTGAAGATTTTTTGTGATATCAGGCCTTTGCTTTTTCTTTTGCGTATCTTTCTTCCGCTGTGACGCAAAGATATACTATGACGGAAATCATTGCAAGAACGGTGATAAGACCGGGGATGAATGCTGCGCCGAGGGTACCTTCGGTAATAAGAGTACCGATCTGATAAACAAGGAATGCAACGGTATATCCAACCGCAAGCTGAAGTCCTATTCCGCCCCAAAGCCATTTTGCGCTCTTCATTTCGGAATTCATTGCGCCGATGGCTGCAAAGCACGGAGGGGTGAAAAGATTGAACATAAGGTATGCAAGGGCTGCTGCTTTTGTAATTGCCATAACTCCCGCAACTTCCGCACCTGCACCTTCAAGAAGGGCGAGTTCTTCGGTATCAATAAGGTTTTCAAGACCGACAAAGCAGACAGCAAGGGTGCCGACTACGTTTTCCTTGGCGATGAAGCCGGTTACTGCTGCGGCGGCAAGTTCCCAGGAAAGAACGCCGACGATGGGAACAAGAATATAGGCAAAAGGTCCGGCAATGGAAGCAAGGATGGATTCGTCCGCGCTTTCCGCGACGGTGAAGCTCCAGCTGAAGGTCTGCATAATCTGAACGGCGGTGTTGCAAAGAAGAATGATGGTTGCGGCTTTTACGATATATGCCCAGCCGCGGCTGCACATGGATTTGAATGCGCGCATAAAGCTCGGAGCTTTATATTCCGGAAGTTCGATGATAAAGAAGGATTTCTTTGCCTTGAATCCGGTAATTTTGTTAATAAGAAGCGCACCGAGGAAGATGAGCACAATTCCGGAAAAATACATAACAAAGCTTACCCAGCCGGCGTTTTCGAAGAACGCACCGGCGAAAAGAGAAATTACAGGAATTTTTGCGCCGCAGGGCATGAAGGGCGCAAGCATTGCTGTGGCGCGGCGTTCGCGTTCGTTGCGGATGGTGCGGCTTGCCATAATTCCCGGAACGGCACAGCCGATGGTGATGACAAAAGGAATTACGGATTTGCCCGAAAGGCCTACTCTTTTGAAGATGGGGTCAAGAACAACCGCGACCCTTGCCATATATCCGCAGTCTTCAAGAAGCGCAATGAGGAAATACATGATCATAACAAGGGGAAGGAAGCCGATTACGGCAATAACGCCGCCGATGACGCCATCAACAAGAAGAGCGGAAAGAAGAGGATTCGCGTTTTCGAGAAGGGAACCGACCCAGCCCTGGAAGGATTCCAGAACCGCAACAAGAGCATCCGCGATGAAGGGTCCGACCCAGCTTTGGGAAATCATAAAAACGAGCCACATAACGACGGCGAAAATCGGGATTCCAAGCCATTTGTTGGTGAGCACGGCGTCGATTCTGTCACCGGAATTCTTCTGGCTTGTGAGCACCTTTCTCTTTTCGACTTCCTGTACGATTCTGTTCACGAACTCGAAGCGTTTTCTGTCTGCCGCAAGAACGGCTTCCTTATCGGAAAGGTCGATATCGCCCTGAATATAAGGGGCTTTCTGACCTCTGCCATAATATGCGGCTGCGGTTTTTACCACTTCTTTAAGTCCTTCGGAGGAGGTGGAAACGGTATCTATTACCGGGCAGCAGAGTTTTTCGGAAAGGAGCTTCGAATTGATTACGGTTTCCTTCTTTTCGTTGACGTCGGCTTTATTGAGCGCAACGACCACAGGAACACCGAGTTCCAGAAGCTGAGTTGTGAAGAAAAGGCTTCTGGAAAGGTTGGTGGCATCGACGATGTTGATGATGACGTCCGGGTTTTCATTTTTAACGTAATCGCTTGTTACGCTTTCTTCGGAAGTGAAAGGTGACATGGAATATGCCCCGGGAAGGTCAACCGCAATAAGCTCCTCCGATCCGTCATAAAACGATTTTTTAATAGGGTGTTCTTTTTTTTCAACCGTAACGCCTGCCCAGTTGCCGACTTTTTCGTTACGGCCGGTGATGGCGTTATACATGGTTGTTTTGCCGCTGTTGGGGTTGCCTGTAAGGGCGATTCTCATTTTGTCGTTCTCCTTTTCAGTAAAAATGCTACAAAGTTAGTCAAGGCTAACCGATATGTGAAAAAGGACGAAATGCCTTTTTCCGCATGGGGAAGGTCAATCTTCAAGGGTGATTGCTTCCGCCAGCTGATTATCGATATTGTATCTTCCGTCCTTTATTGAAACGGTACAGCTTTTTTTAAGGTGCGAAACCACGGTTATGGGTTCGCCGCTGTAACAGCCGAGGGAAAAAAGAAAGGCGTCGAGTTCTTCATCATCCGTTTCGATGGATTTGATGATATATTCTTTGCCCTCTTCCGCAAGCTTGAGATTCATTCTATCACCTGACCTGATTTTAATGAGTTAGCTTAGGCTAACCGGGATTCCATAATAAAAGTTAGGATTCCCTAACCGAAAAATATTTTATCATTTATATACAGTTTTGTCAACAGTTTTTTGGATAATTTTTCAAATTCGGCTTTTTTGCCATTCCGATGGATAAAAAATGAATATAAATAGTTGTAATGATATAAAAAACATGATAAAATAATTTATGTATGTTTTATTCCCTTTTGAGGAGGAAAAATTAACCATGGATTATCAGAAACTTGCGGAACTTCTGTTCCCTAACGTGACCGAAACCGCAGAAGAGGTCGAGGCACGCTATCCCAAAAGAAATCTTCCCGAAGGCGCAAAGGTAACAAGAATCGCACCGAGCCCTACGGGTTTTATGCATCTCGGAAACCTTTTCGGCGCCATTACCGATGAACGCCTTGCGCACCAAAGCGGCGGTGTTTTCTTCCTTCGAATCGAAGATACCGACGCAAAACGCGCTGTTGAAGGCGGAGTTGAAACCATTATCTCCGTTTTCAGAAAATTCGGACTCAATTTTGACGAAGGCGCCCTTATCGACGGTGAAATGGGCGATTACGGTCCTTATCGCCAGCGCCAGAGAGCTTCCATCTATCATGTTTTCGCAAAAAAACTTGTTGCCGAAGGAAAAGCATATCCCTGCTTCTGCACCGAAGAAGACCTTGCAGCCATGAGAGAACAGCAAGAAGCAGAAAAAGCAAACCCCGGTTATTACGGAAAATGGGCAGCACACCGCGATATGCCTTTTGAAGAAGTGGAAAAAGCCCTTGCCGAAGGAAAAACCTGGGTTCTCCGCTTCCGCAGCGAAGGCGATGCAGAAAAATATCTCCACCTCAATGACCTTGTAAAAGGCAAAATCGATATGCCCGAAAACGACCAGGATATCGTTCTTCTTAAATCCGACGGTATCCCCACCTATCATTTTGCCCATGTTGTTGATGACCACCTTATGCAGACCACCCACGTTGTCCGCGGCGAAGAATGGCTTGCAACCTGGCCCATTCATGTTCAGCTTTTCAGCGCCCTTGGCTGGAAGATGCCGAAATATGTTCACACCGCCCAGCTTATGAAGATGGACGGCGAAAGCAAACGCAAGCTTTCCAAACGCAAAGACCCGGAACTTGCCCTTGATTTCTATTTCGAGGAAGGATATCCGGTTCCCTCCGTTATCGAATATCTGCTCACTCTCCTCAACTCCAACTTCGAAGAATGGCGTCTTGCAAACCCCAAGGAACCTTATGAAAACTTCAAGTTCACCACCAATAAGATGAGCGTTTCCGGTTCCCTTTTCGATCTTGATAAACTCCGTGACGTTTCCAAAAACGTTGTTGCGATGCTCACCACCGAAAAAGTCTGGGAATATTTCTCCGACTGGGCGGAAAAATACGATAACGAATTCTATCAGCTTCTCGCAAGAGATCCGGAATATGCAAAATCCATCATTTCCATCGGCCGCGGCGTTCCGAAGCCGAGAAAGGATATCGCCGTCTGGAGCGAGATGAAAGATTATATGGCTTTCTTCTATGATGAACTTTTCATCGAAGGAAAACAGTACCCCGAAAACATGAGCACCGAAGATATTGCCGCTGTGCTCAAAAATTATATGAGCATCTATGATGAGCACGACGACCAGACCGAATGGTTCGGAAAAATCAAAGAACTTTCCGTTTCCATGGGATATGCCGCTTCCCCGAAGGAATTTAAGCAGAACCCCGATGCTTTCAAAGGTCACGTCGGCGATATTTCCGCTGTTATCAGAATGGCAGTCACCGGCAGAGTAAACAGCCCGGATATGTTCACCGTTATGAGCATCCTCGGCAAAGAAAAAGTGCTTGAAAGACTCGAAAAAGCTCTTGCTAATATTTAATTGAAAACTGTAGGGGCGGATATTATCCGCCCGAAAAAATAAAAGAAAGGATATCTGCTATGCCTGAAGAAGTAGTATCTAACTTTATTCATGATATAATCGATAAAGACCTTGCGGAAGGCTTTAATACCGAAGTCCACACCCGTTTTCCGCCGGAACCCAACGGATACCTCCATATCGGTTCCGCAAAGGCCATCTGGATCAACGCATCCACCGCGGAAAAATACGGCGGCAAATTCAATCTCCGCTATGATGACACCAACCCCGCCAGAGAAGACGATGAATATGTTCAGAGCATTCTCCGCGATATCCGCTGGCTTGGATATGAACCCAACGGCGGCATTTTCTATGGTTCCGATTATTTCGATAAATGCTATGAATTCGCGGAAAAACTTATCATCGACGGAAAAGCTTATGTTGATGACCTTACCCGCGAAGAAATGCAGGAATACCGCGGAACCGACGCCGGAAAACCCAGCAGACCCAGCCCTTACCGCGAAAGAACCCCGGAAGAAAACCTTGACCTTTTCCGCAGAATGAAAGCCGGCGAATTTGAGGACGGAACAAAAACCCTCCGCGCAAAAATCGACCTTGCAAGCCCCAATATGAACATGCGCGACCCGGCAATTTACCGTATCAAAAGAGCGACCCATCATCGCCAGGGCGATAAATGGTGCATCTATCCTCTTTATGACTTTGCACACCCGATTCAGGACGCCCTTGAAGGAATTACCTATTCCTGCTGCTCCATCGAATTTGCGAACCACAGACCTCTTTATGACTGGGTGGTCGAAAACGTTGGATTTATCCATCCCCGCCCCCACCAGTATGAATTTGCTCGCCTTAACGTAACCTATACCGTAATGAGCAAGCGCTATCTCCGCGAACTTGTTGAAAAAGGTATTGTTGACGGTTGGGACGACCCCAGAATGCCCACTCTTTCCGGTATGAGAAGAAGAGGTTACACCCCCACTTCCATCATCGAATTCGTAAAGACCGCCGGCGTTTCTAAAGCAGATTCCCTTGTTGCGGTTGAACTTCTCGAACACTGCATCCGTGACGAGCTCAACTATTCCGCCACCAGAAGAATGGCGGTAATCGACCCGGTAAAAGTTGTTGTCACAAACTATCCGGAGGATAAAACCGAATATTTCGAAATCGCAAACAACGTAAACGATCCGGAAGCAGGCAGCAGAAAAGTTGAATTCAGCCGCGAACTTTATATCGACCGCGAAGATTTTGCCGCTGTTCCTCCGCCGAAGTTCTTCCGCCTTAAACCGGAAGGCGAAGTTCGCCTTATGGGCGGATATATCGTCAAATGCAAGGATTTTGACATTGACGAAAACGGAAACGTAACCGAAATCCGTGTTGAAGCGGACCTTGAAACCGGAAACGGAATGCCCGCCGACGGAAGAAAAGTCAAAGGCACCATTCATTGGGTAAGCGCGAAATCCGCCATTGATGCCGATGTTCGTATGTATGACCGCCTTTTCACCGAAGCGAATATGGTAACTCTTCCGGAAGGAAAGGAATATAACGATTATCTCAACCCCGATTCCGTCAGGGAATATAAAAACGCAAAACTTGAAGCAAGCCTTGCCGAAGCCGGCGAAAACGAACGCTTCCAGTTCGTCCGCACCGGATATTTCATCCGCGACAGCAAGGACGCAAATTGCTGGAACAGCATTGTTCCCCTTAAAGAAAGCAAAACCAAATAAAACAAAAAAGCACCGCAAAGCGGTGCTTTTTTTGTTTTATGATTTTGGTTTATAAATTTTCTGTTCAATAAAACTTTGTGCCAGAACTCTGTAGCTTGGAATATCCGGGTGAGCATAAGCCTTATTAACCGAAATTTTGAATTTTTCAAACCATTCAGAATCTTCGGAAGAAATTTCTTTTCCAGCGGAAAGGTCCTTTGCGATAAATTTTGCTTTTACGGAACATTCAAAAAGGGCATTGAATTCATCATAGCTCATATCTTCGTCATATCCGACGAAAAATGCTCCGTCGGAAGCGATTGCCAAAGATGAAACAAAATTGAGATTTGCCAAATCTTCATATATTCTGTCATAGGGAAGCTCGTTATCAAAATTGCTGTCGAGGGAAGTGAGAAGATGATATGCATCGAAAGTCAGCCTTTCGGAAAGGGAAAAGTTATTTTTATAACTTTCGGTGCCTTTTAAACACATAATGCCAATGGTGATTCCAAACGCGAAAACAAGGATATAAATGACGCTATTCTTCAAAAGAGCTTTTGTTTTTTCGGTCATAAAAATGCCCCCTTTTGTTATATTACCATAATAGTACCACAACTTTTTGAATTTGTCTATCTTAATAGACAAAAATACTATTGAAATATTTTATCCTTAATAGTATGAAAGGTGGTGGTTGCTTGCAGTTCGATAACAAAAAAGTCGGCGAAACGGTTCGTCTTCTGCGAATTCGAAAAGGACTTACACAGGAAGTTTTAAGCGGTCTTGCGGGAATTGCCCGCACACATCTTACAATGATTGAAAACGGAACGAAGCAGCCGAATTTTGAAACGATATGGAAAATAGCTCTCGCTCTCGAAATGAGTCCGAGCGAGCTTGTTTCTGAAATGGAAAAAGAAATATAAAAAAGAGCACCGCGCCGCGGTGCTTTTATTAGCTGTTTTAAAGTAGGGCGGTAGCTTGCTGCCGCCGTAAAATAAGGATTCCCGGAGGGGGCAGCCTTCCCGCAGGGCAAGGCTTTTTTGTTTCCTCTTTACATTCACCGTTAAAAATAGTATTATATTATCATCGCTTAAAATCAGGAGGATTTATTAACATGATTAAACTTGATATCAAAGGCTACGGTTCCATGCTCATCGAGCTTGACCCCATTGCCGCACCCAAAACCGTTGCAAACTTCGAAGCTCTTGTTGAAAAAGGCTTCTTCGATGGCCTTACCTTCCACCGAATCATAAAAGGCTTTATGATTCAGGGCGGCGACCCCGCAGGCAACGGCACCGGCGGCTGCAAACCCGAAATTTACGGCGAATTTGCTTCCAACGGCTGGGCACAGAACACCATCAGCCACAAACGCGGCGTTATTTCCATGGCAAGAACTTCCGACCCGAACTCCGCTTCCTGCCAGTTCTTCATCGTTCATGAGGACAGCGAATTCCTCGACGGCAATTACGCTGCTTTCGGTCACGTAACCGAAGGACTTGAAGTTCTTGATGCGGTTGCTTCCGTCGCAACTTATCCCAATGATATGCCCTGCAAAAAAGTTGTCATCAAAAAGATGTCCAAAATCTGATTGAATGGAAAAGCTGAAAATAAAAGCGACCGCTGAAGCGGCCGCAATCCTTCTCGGATTCTTCGTTTTCGGAATTTTGATTTCCTTTCTTTTCGATGAAGCCACAGCGGAACTTTTTCGCGTTGTTTTGCTCGAATGGGGCGCGTTCCCGATGCTTTGCGCCATAACCGGCGGAGTGGTTTCTATGAAAAACGGCTTTATGCCCCTTTACGGAATCCTTTCAGGCGTGATTTTTCTTCCGTTTATGTTCTTTTTCTTTGAAGTGAACTGGGGACTTCTTATAGCTTATATGCTTTTCGGCATTGCGGGAAGCCTTTTCGGCCACTGGCTTTATCTTAAAGAGGTAAAACGCATTGAAGAGGGAAAACCGGAGAAAAAACGTAAATCCATAATTTTCGAAATGTTCGACAGGTACGATACGAAGAAATATAAATAAAAGCAAAAAACCGTGCTCAAAAGCTGAGCACGGTTTTTTTACAGCACATAAAACAAAATTCCGATAGCCTGCAAAAGGGTTCCTATTACAACAAAAACATGGAAAACTGTGTGAAAAATCGGTTTTTTATGCCCGATGCCGTAAAGAACGGCGCCGATGGTATAGGAAATTCCGCCGGAAAGAATTCAGAGCATTCCGGGAAGGGTGAGAACTTCGACGGTTTGCTTGAAGCACAGCACGATGAACCAGCCCATAAGAATATAAAAAATCATCGAAAGTTTTTTATATTTGTTGTGGTCGATGGCGGTGAAGACTGCCGCAACCGCCGCAAGCGCCCATTCCGCACCGAAAACAATCCAGGCAAGCGCAGGATAAACAGGGCGCATTGCGCAAAGAAGGATTGGGGTATAGGTTCCCACAATGAGCAGATATATGGTGCAGTGGTCAATGACCTGCATCACTTTCTTTCCGATGCCGGGTTTAAGCCCATGATAAACGCTTGAAACGGTATAGAGCGCGATCATTGAAAAGCCATAGATAAAGGAACTTATAATTCCCCAGATATCACGGTTGAATGCGGAAATTGTAACAGTGAGGAAAAGAAGAATCACCCCAAGCCCGCCGCCGATTATATGGGTGGTCATGTTGGCAATTTCCTCGCCCCGGGTGTAATTCGGAAGAACCCTTTCGGAAAGGGGAGTCCTTCTCATAATTTTCTCTCTCCCCAGAAGAAGAGTGCAAGGGAACCGGGGCCGACGTGGCATCCGCAGACAGGCTCGAAATAGTTGATGGTGGTATTTCCGGTGAAGCCGTTTTCACGGAGCTTTGAAATAAGGAATTCAACGGCGCTTTCGTTATCGCCGTGAATTATCATAACATCGGCGGATTTATCTAAGACGAGTTCATCGTATTTTTTTACGATTTCGAGAATGCATTTGTTGATTCCGCGGCATTTGCCCCAGGAAACGATATGACCTTCCTCATCACCGCGGAGAAGGGGTTTTATATTGAGAAGGGTGCCGATGGCGGCGGTTGCGCCGGAAATTCTTCCGCCTTTTTTAAGATAGGTAAGGTCATCTACGGTGAAGAACTGGCACATATGGTTTTTGCGTTCTTCGGTAATGGAAACGATTTCTTCAAAAGGTTTTCCTTCTTCGATGAGTTTTGCTATTTCAACAACTTGCATTCCGATTCCGAGTCCTGCGCCGAGGGAATTTATTACGGCAATTTTTGAACCGGGGTATTCTTCCATAAGTTCTTCCGCAGCGATTTCCGCGGCGCGGACCGTTCCGCTTACTCCGCCGGAAAGACCGATATAAATTATATCGTTGCCGTTTTTGACATCTTCCTCGAATCTTTCGCGGAAGGTTTCGGAATTGGCCATGGAAGTTTTCATTTCCGCGCCGTTTCTCATGGCATCATAAAAGGCTTTTCCGTCAAAATCATGTTCAAGGTCATAAGGAATATCGACACCATCCCTCGTATAAGCAAGGGGAATTATATTTACGTTATATTTTTTATTGAGTGTAACCGGAAGGTTGGAAGCGGTATCTGCAAAAAGTTTAATCATGGTAAAAAAATCAATCCTCTCTTTTTTTGCCCCAGAAGAAAAGCGCAACGGTGCCGGGGCCGGTATGGCTGCCGATGGTGGTTCCGATATGGTTTATAAGGGGTTCGCCTTCAAGATTTGGGAAGTGTTCTTCAACAAGCTCCGCAACAGCCTTTGCGTCATCAAAGCAGGCAGACTGGCAAAGATAGCATTTTCCGGAATAGGAAAGTCCGCCTTCGGCATTTTCTTCCATGCGTTTGACGATTTCGCGGATGACCTTCTTTTTGGAACGGATTTTTGCCCTTGGGATAAGGTGACCGTCAAAGCTTACGTTGAGGAGCGGGCAGATTCCGAGGATGGTCCCGATGGTGCCGGAAGTTTTCGAAACCCTGCCGCCTTTGATAAAGAATTTAAGGTCGGAGGAGAAGAACCAATGGTGAAGCCGGAGCTTGTTATCCTCCGCCCAGTCGCGCAGTTCATCAATATCCATGCCGGAATCCCGAAGATCCGCAAGTTTATCCATAAGAAGTCCGTATCCCGAAGAAGCGGCAAGGGAATCTATTACATAAATTTTTCTTTCCGGGTGGCGTTCCTTCGCGATGTTTGCTGCGTTGAGAGCCGAATTATAAGAACCGGAAATTCCGCTTGAAAGGGAAAGATGGATTATATCCTTTCCTTCGCCAAGGAATTTTTCGAAATATTCAAGATATTCGGTGACATTTATCTGGGAAGTCTGGGTATCTTCGCCGGCATCCATTCTCCGGTAAAATTCATCAAAAGGAATGCTTTGTCCAAGGTCATCGGCATAATCGATCCCGCCGAGTTTATAATGGAAGCAGATATATTTTATATCCCTTTCTTCAAAATGTTCTTTTGAAAGGTCGGCTGTCGAACAGCAGCTTAAAATGTAATCGGACATTTGATTTCTCCTTTTTGTTTAAAATCAACAGAAGTTATCTTAACCGAAAGAAGTGAAAAAAGCAATGAAAAGGGACTATACTTCCAAAAAACAAAACGTAGAGTCCGGGAAAACGGACTCTACGCACAGTAGAATGGCTTAATTATGCGGTTTTTTGATTCTGAATGCAAGGAAAACAATAAGTTCCGCCGGAATGATAAGAAGAAGGATCTGCCAAGGATTCCACTTTATAAGGCTGAGATAAACAAGAAGAAAAACTCCGGCAACAAGGGCATAAATTATGTGGCTGTTGTTTTTTCCGCCTTCCCAGATTGAATTGAGCACCAGCAAAGTTATAAGGGAAGCGGGGAAGGCATATACAAAAACAAGCCACCAGTTGAAATCGAGAATCCAGCCGATTATATAAATCAAAAATGCCGCGGTCCAGATTCCCGCAATGGAAATGGCGATGATCATTCGGCTGTTATAAGGTCTTTCGTGTTTTTCCTTTGGCGGCTTCCATTCATCGTGGGAAGAAAGAAGATAATCGACGGAAACCCCGAAAATCTCGCTCATATTTTTGAGGACGTATGCATCCGGAACAGCCTCCGCTCTTTCCCATTTGGAAACGCTTTTATCGGAATAATTGAGAAGCTCGCCCAATTCGGCCTGGGTAAGTCCTTTTGCCGTGCGGAGATTAATTATGTTGCTGGCTGTTATGACTTTAAGATCGTCCAAGCTTCCGTCACCTCGCTTTCATATATATTATACATTATTTTTCTTGGAATTTCCATTAAAAAGAAAAATATTATAAACATAAAATCATATTAAAAGTATGGACTATAAAATAATGATTTATGAAAAAAGAGCATCCCTCTTTCGGGATGCTCTTTTGGCGGAGATGGTGGGATTCGAACCCACGTGCCCGGCTAAGGACAAAACGATTTCGAGTCGTTCTCGTTATGACCACTTCGATACATCTCCGTATTTATCTCAACATCAGCACCTCAGAAAACGGGGAGAACTGATGGGGAGAACAAAGAAAAATATTAAATTCAAGATACCCGAAAAACCCCGTAAAATCAAGGGTTTTCGCTCAGGAGGCTACCGGATAGCGACCACGATTTCGAGTGTTTTCATATTGGTGAATTTTCGGTGATTTTCGTGCATTTTAATGGTCGAAACGTGCACCAAAATCGAGGTGTTTTTGGAAAGAAAAGCTCAATTCTTTCCAAAAATTAAGGGTTTGGAAAGAACAAAACCCACCAAAAAAGACATGAAAAATCCAAAAACAAAGGAGTCGAAATCGAATGAAAAAACAAAACGAAGAGAAAATATCCGCGATTCTATTTCGTGAGGAACCGGAGCTTTTGACAATTCCGGATTTGCAGCGGCTTTTGGGAATAAGCCGAAGAGTGGCTTATGAGCTGATTCGTGAAGGGAAACTCAAATGTTTCCAGATTGGTAACTCCTATCGTATTCCGAAAGTTTTTCTGCTGAACTACATAAATATGCTTTTTCTTGAGGAAGAAAAGCGCATGTCGGACAAAGAAACCTGAAAAGGCAAATTTTATCCAAAAGAAAAATTTCAGCAGGATGGAAAGAAAACAAAGATGAATTAACGGTTTTCTTTCAGAATGTAAATACAAAACGAAGGAGTAAAATTATGATAGATTTTATTGATTGGGACGCGGTCCCGGAAGTTATGTCAAAGGAACAGTTTTATCAAATTTGTCACATCAGCAAAACTACTGCGGGTATGCTTTTGAAAAGCGGAAAGGTACCCAGCGAATATTGCTCAAAGCCACGCTGTTACAAAATTAAGAAGCAGGACGTTATGAAATATTTGGAAAACAGAGTTGTGTTTCCTAACGCCTATTCCGCTCCGAAAGGCTGGTATAGCGGTACCTATGAGAATAGTCTTCCGAAAGATTTACCAGAAAGTGATTTGAAAAGGATGCGTAATTTTTACGAAAATCTTCTTATGGGATGCCCTGATATTTTGACAACCATGGATGTTGTAAAACTTACCGGATACGGCAAAAGCACCGTCAACGACTGGTGCAACCACGACATTTTGATGCATTTCCGCAAAAGCTATTATAACCATATTCCGAAGCGGTTTCTTATAGATTTTTTCTGCTCACTATACTTCCGTTCTATTACCCGCAAGACCAAATGGCATCTGAAAACCTTGAGCCATTTTGAAGCGATTTTGCGCGAAGAAAAAAGCCGGGAATGGTGGGAAGGGAGGAAGAAAAATGAATAAATTATTAAAATATAGAGCCGATTATATTGACTTTACTCCTAAATTTATTCATACTAATATTGAAAACTATAGAGCAAGGGAGATGATATGGTGGGCAATTCTAAATATCTCGATTCGCTAAATTTGGAAGCAAAGAAAAAGTTAAGTGAGAAACTTTGGAAAATACAAAACCATAAATGTTTTATTTGTGAGCAAGAGATTCACCTGGACATTAATAGCACTAATATAGATCATATTCGTCCTCTTGCTGGTGGTGGAAAAGATGAACCATCAAATTTTGCAATTACACATGAGCATTGTAATAAATCAAAACAAGATGCGGATTTGGTTGTTGCTAAGAAACTTTTCCAGTTACAAGAAATAATAAAAGAGGCAGAAAGTAGCAAAGAGGTTCCTTCATTAAAACATGTTTTGTTGGCTAATGGCGGTTCAAAATATTTATTTAGATATACAATTGAAGGTAACCAATTAGTTTACTCGTATGATGATATAGGTAACTCAAAAATAAACCGGACAGAAATATTTTTAGATACTTTGTCAAATGAAAAAACAGCTTTTATAAGTGTGCCAATTGAATATTTGTATCATGACGAAACTATTAACCCCAGAGGTATTAATAGTTCTATAAGTTTGTTGATTAAAGAATTCCATAAGCCAAATCCTCAGCTACATTTAGGCTTAGCAAGGATCGATGACGGTAAAATTAAAATATTTGATGGACAGCATAAAACGGTAGCCCAAATTATGTTAGGTGTTAAAAATGTTGTTGTACGACTTTTTATTGACCCTGATGTTGATAGACTTATTGAAGCTAACACGATTGCCGGTAGCAAATTAAAGCAAATTGCATTTGACAAAGCAATAGTTCGCCAACTTCACGATACTCTTTACTCGGAACGATTAAGAAAATATCAGAAAGATCATTATTTAAGCGAAGATGATTTTTCTTTCTCGGAACAAAATTTAGTAGATCATTTTAAGGGAGAAAGAGGCAATGTTAAAGTTTATATTATTAACAGCCAAAAAAATGCTATAACGCGCAATCCGGATAATAAGCTTCAATCTTACATAAACTTTGAAGGAAGAGGAACAACACTACCTCTTTCTTACAGTACCTTTGAAAAAACTTTGTTATCATCGTTCGTTAATGCAAAGACAATTCTTTCAAAACCTATTAACTATAAAATAGATGAAGGGTTAAATCCGAGGATGTTGGAAAAAGAACAGCTGATTTTACTTTGTAATTTGATTGCTGAAGTTTTGCTGATTGATAAATTTGATGATGAAGTAGGTACGAATAAAATTGAAAGTAAGATAGCAGCGGGAACAGGAAGTTTTATAACTGATGATCACCTTATTGCTTGCAGGCTTTTTAAAGAAGAAATTATGTATAACTGGATACAATACATAAAACTTCTTGTAAAAAATCATTTTGCATATACTGGCGCAATGTATGACGATGAAAATTTGTTTCAACAAAAACTTCCAAACCAACTTTGGGAAAATATAAGAACCTTTTTAGAAAATTTGCGTAATCTACCGGTATGGAAAGATCGGAGTATGTCTGCAACAATTTTTGGAGGAAAGAACAATTATGAGTTTTGGAAAACAACTTTCTCTACAGGAAAAACTCCGGATGGAACGGCAGTGTTGGCAACACCTTTAAATGTCGCAGAAATGATTAAAAAATCCGGCTAATAAAACGATATTCCACTCTGCGATTTTAAAAATCATACATTCGTAAAAAACACCTTGCTATGCTAAACTTTCGGCATAGGGAGGTGTTTTTATGACTAATTTTATTGAAGAACTTTATTACGACAATATTGATCCGCAAGCAGGGAATAAAAACAAAAGAGCGCAACATGAAATGCGTATTTTATCCGAAAACGAAGATTTTTTGCTCGAAGCTCTTTCGGATGAAAATAAAACAAGGTTTATGGATTATGTTGATGCCTGGGGTATAGTAAGCGCGGAATTAAACCTTGAGAACTTTATTGCCGGTTTCCGGTTGGGAGCAAAATTTATGTACGATACTTTTTGTGGAGAAGAAGTGGTGATTGAGGATTATTTGAAAGAATAAAAACAATTTTAAAAAAAGCCTTACATTGCAATGAGCAATGTAAGGCTTTTTTTTAGCACATATAATTGACATTTTTGTTTTTGGTGATATCATAATATCTAGATATAATGATATCATTTGGAGGTGAGGCAGGCTATGCAAAAAATAGATTCCAAGGTTGATAGAGATAAGCAAGTTCAAGTAAGATTGCCTGCAGCTTTGCATAAGCAACTAAAACTAATGTTGATTCAAGATGATAGCTCGCTTGCTGATTTTTTTAATGAAGCAGCTACTGCATATTTGAAAAATCCTGGAAAATATAAAAAAGTGGTAGATAATATAAACGGAGGAAAAAAGAATGGCTGACATTAGAAAAGAACAGGAACGTGATGAACTCCACCGCGCAATATGGGCAATAGCGGATGGATTACGCGGAAGTGTTGATGGATGGGATTTCAAATCTTATGTGTTAGGTATGATGTTCTATCGATATATTTCTGAAAACTTGACTAACTATATTAATGATGGCGAGATCGAAGCTGGTAACGAAGGCTTTGATTATGCTTTGCTGTCTGACGAAGATGCAGAACAAGCTCGCGAAGATATGGTTAATACTAAAGGATTTTTTATTCTTCCTTCAGAACTATTCTGTAATATAAGGAAAAAGGCGGCAAATGATGAAAATTTGAATATGACTTTGGAAACGGTGTTTAAACATATCGAGGAATCTGCAAAAGGAAGCGAAAGTGAAGCAAATTTTTCTGGTCTTTTTGATGACATGGATGTAAATAGTAACAAGCTTGGCGCAACCGTTGCTAAACGCAATGCCAATCTCGTGAAGCTGATTGAGGGCGTTGCAGATATGAAGCTGGGCAACTACAAGGAGAATTCTATTGACGCTTTCGGGGATGCCTACGAATATTTGATGGGCATGTACGCATCCAATGCAGGAAAAAGCGGCGGCGAGTTTTTTACTCCGCAGGAAGTTTCCGAACTGTTGACCCGCATTGCAGTGGTTGGCAAGACGGAAGTCAACAAGGTTTATGACCCTGCCTGCGGCTCTGGTTCGCTTCTTTTGAAAGCAGCAAAGATTCTTGGCAAAGATAAAGTTCGTCAAGGCTTTTATGGTCAGGAGATCAACCTCACCACCTATAACCTTTGCCGTATCAATATGTTCCTGCACGATATTGACTACGACAAATTTGATATTGCACACGAGGATACTCTGCTTAACCCGCAGCATTGGGATGATGAGCCCTTTGAAGTTATTGTCTCCAATCCGCCCTACTCCATCAAATGGGAGGGCGATGACAACCCTGTTTTGATTAACGATCCCCGTTTCTCTCCTGCCGGTGTGCTCGCTCCTAAATCCAAAGCTGACCTTGCATTCATTATGCACTCTTTGGCTTGGCTTGCTACTAATGGTACGGCTGCGATTGTTTGTTTTCCTGGCATCATGTACCGTGGCGGTGCTGAAAAGAAAATCCGCCAATATCTGATCGACAACAACTTTATCGACTGTATCATTCAGTTACCGAGCAACCTGTTCTTCGGAACCTCTATCGCTACCTGCATCATGGTCTTAAAGCGCAGCAAGGCAGATAACAGTACTCTGTTCATTGACGCATCGAATGAGTGCATTAAGGTAACGAATAACAACAAACTAACCGATGGCCCTGACGGAAACATCGAACATATTGTAAATGCCTTTATCGCCCGTACTGACAAAAAGCATTTTGCCCGTTGTGTTCCTTACGAAGAAATCGTAGAACAGGACTATAATCTTTCTGTTAGTTCCTATGTTGAGCAAGAAGATACCAGAGAAGAAATTGATATCGCAAAGCTCAATAAAGAGATCAAAGAAATTGTTGCAAGGGAGCAGGTGCTGAGAGCAGAAATTGCAAAAATCATTGCAGAATTAGAGGGATAATTTATGAGACTCAGTAGTAGATTATCTGATAAAAGTAAAAATACTGGAGAAATTGAGTCTTTCATTGATTTGGAAAGATATACTGTTTCTCCTGAGGAAGAAACTGAAGATGTCCAATTGATCTCTGCAGGTGATTTTATCGAAATCCAGATTGGCACAATCATGCAGCCATTCTACTCTACGGTATGCAGAGATAGCGTCTCGTTTGTTTCTCCGTTAAAACTACACTGCTTGATTATCAATAAATCAATGATCAGTATAGATTGTGAATTGCAGTGTATGGATTATGTGGAAGGCAATCCATCCTGCAAAAATTGTAATCACAGTGTACAGGCTTGGTTTTTGGTTGGTGCTGATGATATTTTTGCACCTTTCCCCAATGTCTATGTAATAAAGCAGAGTTTCAAATTACCAGAAAATATTAAGCTTCCGGTTGAAACCGAGGATAAGTTTACTGAGTGGTTAGCCAAGGCGGAAATTGCACACAAGGAAAGACTTGGTGCTGGGGCTATCATCTATTTGCGTTCGATTTTGGAACAGATCACGATAGAAGTCGGAGACAGCGCAGGGGTTGAAATCCGCAAACGAAACGGAAGCATGAAACCATTTGACCAAGTAATTGCAGCAGTGGATAAAGAATGTTCTATAGTTCCTGTAATATATTCAGACAACGGATATGCAATATTCCGCAGATTGAGTAATATTGCGCACGGAAACGCTGACGAAGAAACAGCTTTAAGAGAGTACGCTCCACTACGCCGTCTGGTCATGGGCATTATGGATAATGTCAAGAAAAAAGAAGAAGAAATCAAAAATAACGCCGAACTGAAAAAGGCGTTGGATGCGATAGGATTTAGTAATGGGGGTGAGCAGAGTGAACAAACTGAATGAATTGATACATGCGCTTTGCCCTGATGGTGTCGAATATAAGAAAATCAAGGATGTGTTTCAGAGACTACGTGGTACGCCGATCACCGCTGGAAAGATGAAAGAAATCGAGTCTTCAGATGGTGATATCCGAGTATTTGCTGGTGGGAAAACTGTCATAAACGCCAAGGAAGAAGATATCCCAAACGCCAACATAATAAGAGTACCCGCGGTTTTAGTTCAATCCAGAGGGGTTATCGACGTAGTGTATTATGAAAAACCGTTTACATTTAAGAATGAAATGTGGGCATATACTTCAGACAACAAGGTTGCAGTTAAATTCCTTTATTATGTTCTGAAGAATAATATTCAGAAGTTTAGAGATGCTGCCGCTGGTATGGGTTCTTTGCCGCAGATTTCGCTGCCGGTAACCGAAGAATTCGAAGTTCCCGTTCCTCCTCTGCCTGTACAGAGTGAAATTGTCCGTATACTGGACAATTTCACGGAGCTTACAGCGGAGCTTACAGCGGAGCTTACAGCGAGAAAGAAGCAGTATGAGCATTATAGAGATACGGTTTTAACATTCGAAAACAAATCAGTAAGTTGGTTCGAGTTAAATGATGTTATTCATTCACTAAATACGGGGCTGAACCCAAGACAGTTTTTCCGTTTGAATACAGAGGACGCAACGAATTATTATATAACTATTCGTGAAATTCGAGGCGGCAGAATTGTCCCAACTGATAAAACTGACCGCATCAACGATGACGCACTTGCTCTTTGCAATAATCGTTCAAATCTCGAAATAGGGGACGTCCTTTTCTCTGGAACAGGGACAATTGGCGAAACCGCAGTAATAATGGAAGAGCCTCGAAATTGGAATATCAAAGAGGGCGTTTACGCCATCAAGCCGAACCAAGAGCGCATTTTACCGAAATTTCTACGATACTTATTAACTGCAACATATATCAAAACTGGATATATGAAGAAGGCGGCAGGCGGAACAGTAAAAAGCATACCAATGGGCGAAATGAGAAAACTGCAAATTCCTGTTCCTACTATCAGTGAACAAGAACGCATTGTGGCAGTTCTCGACCGCTTTGACACTCTCTGTAACGACCTTTCGGCCGGCCTCCCCGCAGAAATTGAAGCAAGGCAAAAGCAATATGAGTATTATCGAGATAAGTTGTTGGCATTTGGAGAGGTGAACGTATGAACGAATGGCAAATTGTTCTATTAACGGGTATAGTGACAATCATCACTTCCATTATTACAGCGCTCATTACTCTTTCAATTACTCATAGAAACGAAGTCAAAAAGCTTGTCTTGGAAAAAAGAGCAGAGTTGTATTTTGAATTTTATGATGAGGCAGAACACTTGTTGCATGACAGGTTCAAAATATACGATAGCAACTACATAGGAGTTTTACTAAAGTTTAAGCCCAAAATGAAACTCCTATCTTCTGCTAAAACTGTGGAGGCATTCAAGGCGTTCTACGAATTGATCACAAAGCATTATGAAAAATACAGAAATTTCTGTAGTCAGAATGACCCCCGCAACAACCCGGATTTTATAGAGACCGGAATTGATGCGGATGGTGTTGAATATGAAATCTGCCATGCCACAGATATGGATATCTCCTACTTTGAAAGTGATGCAGAAAAATTCAAAAAAGAAAATCTCCCAAGTATTGAAACAATCAGCCAGCATATCACGGCTCTGTATACAGAAATGAGAAAAGACTTGGGAAGCGACATGAAATGATTGGAGGTGCAAAAATGAGCCAATATAACATAATCATTTCAACAAATGAAGAAACTGTTGTAACCGAATATGAGCCGCAAGTGAAACGTTCCGATGCGTATCAAAGCGAAGCTGCCTTAGAAGCAGCCTTTATCAAAATGCTTGGCGAACAAGGCTATGAGTATGTCTCCATTCACACCGAAGAAGATCTTGTGCTTAACTTTCGCAAACAGCTTGAACGTCTTAACCAGTACAGCTTCACGGATAAAGAATGGGAAACATTCTTCAAATCCAAGATTGCCAATGCTAACGAAGGCATCGTGGAAAAGACCCGCAAGATTCAGGAAGACTATGTACAGAACCTTACTTGCGAAGATGGCAGGACCCAAAACATCTATCTGATTGACAAAAAGAATATCCATAACAACCGTCTGCAGGTCATCAATCAGTATGAAGAAGGGGTCGGAAATCACGATACCCGATATGACGTGACCATCCTTGTGAATGGTCTTCCGTTGGTTCATGTGGAGTTGAAGCGCCGTGGTGTTGCGATTAAGGAAGCTTTCAACCAAATCAATCGCTATCAGAGAGACAGCTTTTGGGCAGGGTCAGGGCTTTATGAGTATGTGCAGATTTTTGTTATCTCCAATGGCACATTCACGAAGTACTACTCCAATACCACCAGAGCAAGTCATATCAAGGAAAACGACGGTAGCAGTAAAAAGCACAGTAAGAAAACTTCCAATAGCTTTGAATTTACTTCCTATTGGGCAGACGGTAACAACAGAGTTATTGCAGACCTTGTTGACTTCACAAAGACGTTCTTTGCCAAACATACCCTGCTGAACATTCTGACAAAGTATTGCGTATTTACATCTGAGGAATTGCTGCTTGTCATGCGTCCTTATCAGATCGTTGCAACAGAACGCATCTTGAACAGAATTGAGACATCTTCCAACAGCAAGAAAACTGGGAAGATCGAAGCAGGCGGATATATCTGGCATACTACGGGCAGTGGCAAAACCCTCACCTCTTTCAAGACGGCACAGCTTGCTACAAACTTGCCTTACATTGATAAGGTGCTGTTTGTTGTTGACCGTAAGGACTTGGACTATCAGACCATCAAAGAGTATGACAGATTTGAAAAGGGCGCTGCTAATAGCAATAAGAGCACGGCGATTCTGCAAAAGCAGCTTGAGGACTCTACTTCTCGAATTATCGTAACTACAATTCAGAAGCTGGATGTCTTTATTCAGAAGAATCCCATGCATCCCATTAGGGATAAGCATATTGTTTTGGTGTTTGATGAATGCCATAGAAGCCAGTTCGGTGATATGCATACAAGAATTGTCGGCGGTCAGATCAAGAAGGGTGAAAAAGTTGTTAAAGTACACAGATACTTTAGAAACTATCACATATTTGGTTTTACGGGCACTCCGATTTTCTCGATCAATGCTGGTACTGGCGGAAATCCCAATCTGAAAACTACTGAGCAGGCGTTTGGCGATAAACTCCATACATACACCATCGTTGACGCCATCAATGACGGAAATGTTTTACCGTTCCGTATTGACTATATCAACACGGTAAAGCAAAAGGACGGAAAACAGGACAAGCAAGTTACTGCTATTGATACTGAGGAAGCGCTTGCTTCTCAGGAACGTATCTCTGAAGTTGTAAAGTATATTCTGGAACACTTTGACCAAAAGACTATGCGAAATTCCTATTACAGTCTGAAAGGTCAGCGTGTGAATGGTTTCAACTCCATGCTTGCTGTCAGCTCAATCCCTGTATGCAAAAAATACTATCTGGAACTGAAAAAGCAGATTGCAGAACAGCACCGTGATTTGACGATTGCCACCATCTTCTCGTTTGCCCCTAACGAAGCAGATAGCGCAGATGGCATCTTGGATGATGAAAGTTTTGATACCGATGGACTTGATCAGAGTTCTCGTGATTTTCTGGACATGGCGATTGACGAGTATAACAAGACTTTCAAAACCAACTTCGATACCTCCAGCAAGGGCTTCCAGGACTATTACAAAGACCTCTCTGACAAAGTGAAAAAGCGTGAAGTTGATCTGCTTATCGTGGTCAATATGTTCTTGACGGGCTTTGATGCAACGA
>JAFXGY010000021.1 GCA_017536625.1 Oscillospiraceae bacterium
ACTGAAAATCCTCGTGTCGTTGGTTCGATTCCGACCGAAGGCACCATTCGCGGGTTTAGCTCATCTGGTAGAGCGCGACCTTGCCAAGGTCGAGGTAGCGAGTTCGAGCCTCGTAACCCGCTCCAGATTTTGAGCCCCATATATTTGTGGGGCTCAAAATATATGGCGACATAGCCAAGTGGTAAGGCAGAGGTCTGCAAAACCTCGATTCACCAGTCCGAATCTGGTTGTCGCCTCCAAAAGTTAAGCACTCTTTCTTTTCGAAAGGGTGCTTATTTTTTTATCAAATTTGAAAAGGGGGAAAAGCATGATTGCCGAACTTAATGAGAAGAATCTGAAAGATGCCGCAAAGGTATATATGGATTCGTGGAAAGAATCGCACAGGGAAATCTGCTCTTCGAAATTTATCGAAAAACATGATATTAACTATATGATTAATTTTCTGGAAGAAAAACAGAAGAACGGATATATGATTTTTGTTTGTTATAATTCCGAAAATCCGCTTGGAATTATCGGAATTAATCCCGCGGACGAAGAAATCTGCCTTTTATATGTTTCTCCCGATGAACAGGGAAAAGGTTATGGTTCAAAGCTTCTCAAGTTCGCACTTTCAAAATGCGAAAATCCTTATATAACCGTTCTTGATACAAATATGAACGCCATTGATTTTTATACAAAACGAGGATTTGTCCCCGCAGAAAATCAGTCCGAAAATATAGGCGAAAAACGCATTTTTGAACGTAAATATGTTTACCAAAATAAAAATATGTGATAATATATTTATATCAAATCCGCGGAGGCTGACATGAAAAGAATCTGCATAATTTATACCGGCGGCACCATCGGAATGGAACGCGGCGAAAACGGTTATGAACCCGGTAAAGAACCCTTTGCCGATATAATGGCAAGAATAAGCGATTTTTCTTCTCCGGAACTTCCGGAATATAATGTTATCGAATTTTCTCCGCTACTGGATTCTTCCGACGTGACAGTAAGCGAATGGAACCTTATCGGAAGAACCATTTCGGATAACATGGATAAATACGATGGATTTGTGGTTCTCCATGGAACCGATACCATGGCATATACCGCTTCGGCTCTTTCGTTTATTCTTCAGAATCTTTCAAAACCGGTAATTGTGACCGGTTCCCAGATTCCGCTTTGCGAAATCAGAAGCGACGGCAAGGATAATATTCTTGCCTCCATGATGATTGCCGCTTCGGAAAAAGTGAGCGAGGTCTGTATTTTTTTCGCAGGAAAGCTTCTCCGCGGAAACCGTTCCATAAAAATGTCCGCGGATAGTCTTATTGCTTTTGATTCTCCGAATTACCCGATTTTGGCAGATGCGGGAATCGGAATCCGGTACCGCGATTCTGTCCTTCGCAAAAAGGAAGATAAACCTTTCGTTTTCAAAGAATTTGCGGAAGAACCCATAGGCGTAATCAAAATTTTTCCGGGAATCCAAATCGAGCTTTTTGAACAGATAATTACGGAAAAACTCCGTGGAGTGGTGCTCGAAACTTTCGGTGCCGGTAATGTCCCGAATTATTGCAAAAACCTCAGTTCCATAATCAGAAAAGCCTATGAGCACGGAAGCATTGTTGTTGTTTGTTCACAATGTCCAACCGGAACAGTCAGCCTAGGCCATTATGCAGCAAGTAGCCCGCTTAAAAAAGCAGGCGCAGTCAGCGGAAAGAACATGACCACCGAAGCAGCGGTCGCAAAACTTTATTATCTTCTCAGCTGTGGATATCCAAAAGAAAAAATCGAAGAACTTATGGAAAAAGACCTTTGCGGCGAACTTGATGAGTAAAAGGATGTTATTTTTAAATGTACGCAGAAGAAATGCATTTTATTGAAAAAGGGCAGGGCGAAGCGCTTATCCTGCTCCATGGGAATGGAGAAAATTCTTCGATTTTTGAAAAATTCATCGAAGTTTTTTCAAAAAAATATCATGTAATCGCGATAGATACCCGCGGACACGGAAAATCACCAATGGGTGATGAAGAATTTTCTCTTTATCAGTTTGCGGAAGATCTTAAAGGTTTTATGGATTTTCATAAAATCGAAAAAGCGAATATCCTCGGTTTCAGTGACGGAGGCAATATTGCCATGATTTTTGCTTCAAAACATCCCGAAAGAGTGCTAAAACTTATTGCAAACGGAGCAAATTCAAAACCTTCCGGTATGAAAACAACGGTTCATATTGGAATGTGGCTGGTTTATATCATTGCTTCTCTTTTTGCCGGATTTTCAAAAAAACAGGCGAGAATAAAGAATCTTTACCGCATTATGCTTTTTGAACCGAAGCTTACTAAAGAAGAACTTTCAGCAATAACCGCACCGACCCTTGTTCTTGTCGGAACAGAGGATATGATAAAGGAAAAAGAATCCCGTTACATTGCAAAAACAATACCCGAAGCTGAACTTTGCTTTGTGCTCGGCGGACATTTTATTCTTAAAGATAATTTTAAAGACTACTGCTTTGCAGTTCAGAAATTTCTTGATAAATAAAGGAGAATTACCATGAAAAAACTTCTTGTTGTAGTTGACTATCAGAACGATTTTGTTTCCGGAAGCCTTGGTTTTGAAGGAGCGGAGCTTCTTGATGAGCGCATTGCTGCAAAAGTCGAAGCTTACCGCGCTGAAGGCCATGATATTATTTATACCATGGATACCCACGGCCCAGCATATCTTGAAATGCAGGAAGGCAAAAAACTTCCCGTCGTTCATTGCCAGAACGGTACCGAAGGCTGGAAGCTTTATGGAAAAACCGGTGAAGTCTGCAAAGATGCCATGACCATCGGAAAACACACCTTTGGAAGTTTTGATCTTGCGATGCTCGTGCTTCATAAAGATTATAACTATGATGAAATCGAAATCTGCGGCGTTGTCACCAACATCTGCGTTATGGCAAACGCTGTTCTCCTCAAAACCGCACAGCCTGAAGCGGAAATCATCATTGATGCACTCTGTGTCGGCAGCAACGATAAATCCCTCAACGATAAAGCACTTGACGTTCTTGAAAGTATGCAGTTCACCGTGATTAACAGATAAAGGTAACATTCTTTTCGTTTGGAGGTAGCGAATTTGTTTGTAAATCTACTTCAAAAGAACTTTGATATCGCGTTCAAAGAATATTATACCGAAAGTGAAATGATTTCAGATCTCCGTTTTTGTAAAAAAGGCTATTCAATTTTGAACAATTCAGAATATGATTTTCGTTTTGTTTCTGTAAAATTCTCATTGTCAAATGAACAAGATTACTATGGCATTGGTTTTTGGTGCAGTAATTATATTTTTACGCCAAATGTTCTGTTATACTCTAACGTTCTGATAATTAGTTTCGATAATTGTATCGCTTTGTTCGATATTGAAAATCATACTGAAATTACAACCCATACTTTTTCTTATCCCATTGAGCATCTTGAACTATATAATAATACCGTTATTGCGATTTCAGAACTTGATTTTATTCAAATGAATCTTAACGGAGATATTCTGTCTGAACATCCTTTTGACACAAGTATGGAATCATATGAGTTTGTTGAGGATAAGCTCATATGTCATACTGAAAAAGGCAAATTGGAGTATAAAATTTCATAATTTATCAACAAAGAAAAGCTGCTGACAATAAGCGGCTTTTCTATTTATTTATAACTTCAAAAGTGTTATAATAAATATATATTTTTGCTTTCCGGAGGATATTATGGATAAAACAGCCGCCGAAAAAAGAATAGCCGAACTTCGCGACCTGGTGCGATATCACAGCAGACTTTATTATGAACTTGACGCACCGGAACTTGATGACTATGAATACGATCTGCTCTATCATGAGCTTCTTGATCTTGAAACCGAGTTTCCTGATCTTCAGACAGCCGATTCCCCGACACAAAAGGTCGGTGGAGCCGCTTCGATGAAATTTGAACCGGTTCAGCATGCGGTCCAGATGGGAAGTTTGCAGGACGTTTTCAGCTATGAGGAACTTTATGAGTTTGATAACAGAGTCCGCTCTGTCATTGATAACCCGGAATACGTTGTGGAAACAAAGATTGACGGTCTTTCTGTTTCTCTTGAATACCGCAACGGAGTTTTTGTGCGCGGTTCAACCCGCGGCGACGGTTTTGTGGGCGAGGATGTTACGCATAATCTTCTGACTATTGCCTCGATTCCGAAGAAAATAGATTGCCCGGAGGTATCCTATCTCGAACTTCGCGGCGAAGTTTATATATCCAAAGAAACCTTCGGAAAACTGGTCGAAGCTCAGGAACTTGCCGGGGAAAAGCCATTTAAAAATCCAAGGAACGCCGCGGCAGGTTCTCTTCGCCAGAAAGATCCGAAAATCAGCGCCAAACGCGGACTTGATATTTTTATTTTCAATATCCAGCAGTGCGAAGGAAAGACTTTTGAAAGCCACAGCGAAAGCCTCGATTTTGTAAAAAGTCTCGGTTTTCCCGTTTCAGTGCTTTATAACCGCTATAACGATATCCACGATGCGGTGGAGAATATAAAATATATCGGGGAAAACCGCGATAATTTCACTTTTGATATTGATGGTGCGGTTATAAAAGTAAATAATCTTGCGGAAAGGGAACTTCTTGGTTCAACGGCAAAATATCCTAAATGGGCGGTTGCGTTCAAATATCCGCCGGAAGAAAAGGTGACAACCCTTCTCGATATCGAGGTTCAGGTAGGAAGAACCGGTGCACTTACTCCCACAGCGGTTTTCGAACCGATTCAGCTTGCGGGAACGAGCGTTTCGAGAGCGGTTCTTCATAACCAGGATTTCATTGATTCCAAAAATATCAATATCGGCGACAGCATCATAGTCCGCAAAGCCGGAGAAATCATTCCGGAAGTGGTTGCGCTTGCCGCAAAGGGCCCGAATAGCGAAACTTTCCGTCTGCCGGAATTCTGTCCTGCCTGCGGAACAAAAGCCGTCAGAGAGGACGGAGAAGCCGTTCTGCGCTGCCCGAACCCGGATTGCCCTGCGCAGCTTCTTCGAAACCTTATACATTTTGCAAGCCGCGACGCTATGGATATCGATGGAATGGGTCCTGCGGTGC
Organism: Oscillospiraceae bacterium; assembly: GCA_017536625.1. Taxonomy (GTDB): domain Bacteria; phylum Bacillota; class Clostridia; order Oscillospirales; family Ruminococcaceae; genus UMGS1668. The sequence continues at coordinate 5,067 of JAFXGY010000021.1, forward strand.
TCACCGCTCTTGTTGATAACGGTATTATCAAATCCCAGCCGGATATTTACGGAATAATTGCAACCGATATTTCTTCCATCGAAAGAATGGGCGAAAAATCTGCATCAAATCTTATTTCAGCAATCGAAAAATCAAAGAAAGCAGGACTTTCGAGAGTCATTTATGCCCTCGGAATCCGAAACATCGGCCAGAAGACCGCAGATATCCTTGCGGAGAGATTCGGAAATATAGATGACCTTATGGCGGCGGATATGGATTCTCTTTGTTCCATAGATGGATTCGGGGAAGTTATGGCGAAATCTCTGCTTGATTATTTCGCTCTTGAACAGTCGAAAAATATCATCGAAAGACTTAGAGAATACGGAGTTGATATGACTGCGGAAAAGAAGGAAAAATCCAATCTTTTCGAAGGTCTTACTTTCGTCCTTACCGGAACACTTCCTACTATGACGAGGAACGAAGCTTCCGATATAATAATTGCAAACGGCGGAAAGGTTTCTTCTTCCGTTTCGAAGAAAACAAGCTTTGTTCTTGCCGGAGAAGAAGCCGGAAGCAAGCTTACAAAGGCGCAAAGCCTCGGAATAAAAATTATTGATGAAAATGAATTTTTAGCAATGGTAAATAATCAATAAAACGGCAAAGGCCGCGGGAAATTCCCGCGGCTTTATTTTTTTGCATATTTTTGGACTTGCTCTCATAGATATTTCACAAAAGGAAGTGAGGATTTGGAAAAGAATTTTGAAAAACTGCTTGAAAAAATCGGAAGCGATTTTTGTGAAAATATAAAAGAAAAATTTGACTTTAATGAAATACGGGAAATAAGACTTTTGAGCGGAAAAGCGGCAAAAATTGTTACCTCAAAAGGAAATTTTTCTGAGGGAGGGTACATTACTCCGCAAAAAATAAGGGATATTTTCGCCTCGCTTTGCGATTTTTCGGTGCATACATATAAAGATGATATATGCCGTGGATTTATAACCATTCGTGGAGGATTCCGAATCGGAATATGCGGAACGGCGGTTTATGAAGAAGGTAAAATTATAAATATAAAGGATATTTCGGCACTTAATATCAGAATTCCGCACGAAATAAAAAACATTGCGAAGGAACTTCTATCTCTAAATGATTCGGGAATGCTGATAATCGGACCGCCTTGTTCAGGAAAGACAACGCTTCTTCGGGATTTTGCGCGAATGAAAAGCAAGAATAATTTTGTTACAATAGTGGACGAGCGAACGGAAATCGCCGGGATATATCACGGTGAAAGTTCTTTTGATATAGGGGATTCCACCGTGCTTAACGGATTTTTAAAATCAGACGGAATATCCATCGCCGCAAGAACAATGGCACCGGAATATATTATCTGCGATGAATTCGGAGATGAAAGAGATGTTTCATCATCGCTTTATGCAATGAAAAGCGGAGTAAAAATAATCGCGAGCATGCATGCTTTGGATTTTGAGGATTTCCTGAAAAAACCGTTATCTCAAAGAATAATGGAAAGCGGAATTTTCGGACATTTTATTATAATGAACAAAAATTGCGCAATAGAAAAAATTATAAAAGCCGGAGAATATCAGATATGAAGTTAATCGGAATAGTGATGATTATATCTGCGTGCTCGTTTTTGGGATTCATCGCCGCACAAAAATACGATGGAATGCTCAAAGATATAAAAAGAAGTGAAATGCTTATAAGAAATATCATTTTTTGCTTAAAAAATGAGCATATGAGCATCAGAGATATTTTTGATTATATATGCGAATCGGCGGACGAAAAAACAAAAAACTTTTTGGAAGCTTTATCTCCGGGATACTTCGAAAATATTGGAGAAACAGCTTTAAATTGCGGTTTTTGCAAAAATAGTGAAGCGCTTGCTGTTCTTTCGGGAGCTTTTGCCGTCCTTGGTAAATATTCGGCAAAAGACCAGATTCGGGAACTTGAGCATTGCAGAGAAAAATTGATTCTGATTTATGAAAATAATTGTGAAAACCTGAAAAACAAGGCAAAATTTTCAAGAAAAGCGGGCATGATTACCGGACTTTTTGCTGCGGTAATATTGTTATAATGAGGTGGAAACATGGATGTTGATATGATTTTTAAGATTGCAGCGGTTGGAATAATCGTCGCGGTGCTCAACCAGGTGCTCATACGTTCCGGAAGAGAAGAACAAGCAATGATGACTACTCTTGCGGGACTTATAGCGGTGCTCATGATGCTTATAGGGGAAATAGTGAACCTTTTTGATACCGTAAAAACGGTTTTTGGATTATGAACGAGATATTTACCGTCGCGGGAATAGCAGTTGTTTCGGCCGGATTTGTTATTTTGCTGAAGCAATATAAGCCGGAATATGCCTTTGGAGCAGCACTTGCCGCAGGGATAATACTTCTTTTTAATGCGATTATCCTCGCAAAAGATATTTTTGATTATATGAGCGGCATAATTGAATATTCCGGAATTGCGAAAGAAAATTTCGGGATTCTTGTTCGCTGTTTTGCAATCTGTGTTGTTGCAAAAATAGCTTCGGATCTTTGTAATGATTGCGGACAGGGTTCCATCGCTTCAAAAGTCAGTTTTGCCGGAAAAATTTTTGTGTTTATAACAGCTTTGCCGCTTTTTTCAGAAATAATGGAAGTAATTGAAAGTCTGATAAATTTATGAAAAAGAGATGTGTTTTTTTAATTTTGCCGCTTCTTTTGATTTTTCTTTCCGGTTTCGATTCCGATTCGGCGAATATAATTGAAAAACAGCTTGAAACAGCTGAAAATTCCGGAATAACAGAGGGGCTGTCCGAAAGGACGAAAGATACTCTCGAAGAAATCGGAATAAGCGGAATAAAAATTGATTTTCTTGAAAATCTTTCTTTTTCGGATATTTTTGATCTTCTGAAAAGCGGTTTCATAAAACAGATAAAAGAACCGGTTTATGCTATGGCGGCGATTATTGCTTCCGGGATAATTTGTGCGGCGGCGGAATGTTTTTATGATGAGTTTTCGCAAAGCAAAAATCTGATAAATGCGGTTTCCGCAATTTCCGCTGCTTCATGCATTCTTTTGCCAATGAAAAATGTAATTTCATTTTCCGGAGAAGTCATAAACGAATGTTCCGATTTTATTTTTTCGTTTGTTCCTGTATATTCTTATGCAGTGACTTCGGCGGGTTATATTTCTTCCGCTGTTGGGTTCAGGTCGTTGATGCTTGGGGCTTCTGCGGTGATTTCAAATCTTGCAAATGAAATAGTTGTTCCGCTCATCTGCATATATTTTGCGCTTTGCATCGCGGGTTCGGTATCGGATTTGAACATCGAAAAAATTGCAAAATCGGTAAAATCTTTTGCGGTATGGGTGCTGACTCTTTCCGTTACTGTTTTTTCCGGGATAATGGGGCTTGGAACCATAGTTTCTTCTTCGGCGGACGGTGCTTTTTCAAAAACAGCAAAATTCCTTATAGGAAGCAGCATTCCCGTTGCGGGAAGTGTTGTTTCGGATGCGCTTTCAACGCTGAAGGGATGTATGGTTGTGGCCAAAAACCTGCTTGGAGTTTATGCAATAGTTGTTATTGCTGCGATTTTTCTACCGCCAATAATCAGCCTTGTTTGCTGGAGAATTTGCCTTTCATTTTCGGAAGGGATAAATTCCGTTCTCGGGAATAAAAATCTTTCCGGAATCCTTTCATCCGCATCCTGTGTTATGGGAATAATGCTTGCACTGGTTTCGCTTGTTGCGGTTATGTTTATTTTTTCAATAACTATTATGCTTTTGACCGCGGGAGGAATATGAATGGAAGAGATAAAAACCTGGGCTTTTTCGGTATGCGTTGCTTCAATCTGCGGAGCGATTTTCAATATGCTTATGCCGGAAGGCAACCTTCAGAAAACATTAAAATGCGTTATCTCAATATTTTTTCTTTCCGTTGTTATTTCGCCTTTTTCTGGAATTGTTTCATTTGATTTCAGTAAGGAGAATATTATAGATATCGATAAATATTCCGAATATTACGATGAAAATGAATTTGACGATATAACCGAAGCTTCACTTGAAGAAAAAATAACTGAGGAAACCAAAAAGATTCTTTTGGAAAAAGAAATTGATCCCGGCGATATTTTTATAAAAGTTAATATTTCGGATGAAAACAGCATAGATATTACCAAATTCACCGTAATACTCAGCGGCTGTGAAAATCCCGATGCATTAAAAGATGAAATGAAACATAGAATCGGCATTGAGCCGGAAATAATCCTTTAGGGGGAAAATAAAAATGGAAATTCTCAATAACCTGGAAACAAAAATTAAAAAGATATTCGGAGAGGGCCAAAAAAAGAACATCCCGTGGATTTTTTTGATGGGATGTATAGGGATAATTCTTATTTTTCTTTCGGATATCTTTCCAAAAGAAAACAATATCCGAAAAGAAGCGGAAATCCCTTTGGAATATGAAAATTATGATTATGAAAAGGAACTTGAAAAAAGGCTTGAGGAAGAAATTTCAAAAATAAAAGGCGCAGGAAAAACAAGCGTTATGCTTACGGCGGATTCTTCGAAAGAATACAGCTATGCCGAAAATTCATCAAAGGAAAAAGACGAAAAGCAGGAAGTTAAAGAAAACGAAATTGTGATAATTGAAGGAAAAAACGGAGAAGAACCTTTGGTTATAAAAACCAAAGAAGCAAAAATAAGAGGGGTTCTTGTTATATGCGAAGGGGGAGATAACGCAATGCTGCGCGAAAAAATAATCGAAGCGGTGTGCGCCCTTTTGGATATCCCTTCAAATAAAGTCAGCATTGCCAAAATGGCATAATATATAAGGAGGATAATCATGACCAGTATAAATAATTATGAAAGCGTGGAACTTCCCATCGAAGAAAAAAGTGAAAAGAAAAAAGCATTTGACTTTTTGAACAGACTTAAAGGAAAAAAGTTTGATTTTGCACTTAAAAAGAAACATATCGCCATGGCTGCGATGGTGCTTATGCTTTCCGGAGCGGTTTATGTCAATTATCTTTATGCCGCGGGAGATATTGATAATTTTGTTGAAGCGGGAAAGAATTACGGCGATTCGATACTCGTTGAAGGAAAAACTGATGAAGAGATTACAGATACTGCTGCATATTTCAGCGAAGCGAGAGTTTCCCGCCAGAAATCTCGTGACGATGCCGTTGCAACCATAGAAAATCTTTACACAAGTGCCGATGAGGATGCGCAGCAGGTTTCGGTTCTTGCGGAAAAGGCAAGCGAGATTGCTTCAAATATGGAGCTCGAAACAAAAATCGAATCCATGATGAAAGCAAAAGGTTTTGATGACTGCATAGTTTATATTTCCGGAGAATATGCGGATGTTATGGTCCAGACCGAAGGGCTTCTTCCGACGGAAGCTGCTGTAATAAAAGAAGCGATTATCCAGCAAACTTCCGTTCCCGTAGAAAATATTTCAATAGTTGAAGTGAATAATTGATTGCAAAATGCCGCCATGAACCAAGAAGGATTTATGGCGGCATTTTAAAATGTATATTCATAATTTTTTTGCATAAAATTTATAAATTTCTATTGTAAATATTAATAATAGTGATATAATTATTCTATAAAGTTTATGCTGTTTGAAAATTTAAAGCGAGTTTTCCCTCCTCGGTAAAAATCGGGGAGGTTTTTTTATTGGAGGATTATTAAAATGACAAGAAAAGAAGCCAGAGAAATCGCATTCGCAATCGTTTTTGAAAGCAGCTTCCACAGCGAAGGATTGGATTATATCCTTGAAAATGCCGCCGACGGAAGAGATCTTTCCCTTCCGGATGGTTCTTTCGCAAAAGAGCTTTCAAGAATTACCATTGAAAAACGCGACGAAATCGACGAAATCATCACTTCCTGTTCCAGCCACTGGAAGCTTAACAGAATTGCAAAAGCAACTCTTGCAATTCTCAGAATCTCCGTTTGCGAAATGTATTATTTCAGCGAAGAGGTTCCTGCAAGCGTTTCCATCAATGAGGCCGTTGAACTTGCAAAGGTTTATTGCGGTGATGATGACCCCGGTTTCGTAAATGGCGTTCTTGGTGCTGTTTATAAAAAGAAAAACGAAAACGGCGAAGAATAATGTTTCTCGGAATAGATACAAGCAACTATACAACATCCGCTGCTCTTTATGACGCGGAAAAAAACGAAATAATCCAGAGAAAAAAGCTTCTTCCTGTGAAGGAAGGGGAACTTGGTCTGCGCCAGTCGGATGCTGTTTTTGCCCATGTAAAACAGCTCGGTGATATTGTATCGGATCTTTTTTGCGGAAACGAATATCATATTGAAGGAATAGGCGTTTCCACAAGACCGAGGGATATTGAAGGATCATATATGCCGTGCTTTCTTGTTGGAGATATGGTCACAAAAACTCTTTCTTCGGTGCTTGGTGCGGAAAGATATGAATTTTCCCATCAGCAGGGGCATATTGCGGCGGCTCTTTTTTCTTCCGGAAGGCTTGATCTTATGAATGAAAAATTCATAGCGTTCCATCTTTCCGGCGGAACGACCGAGGCGCTTCTTGTAACTCCGGACGAAGACCGCATCATAAAATGCGAAAAAGTAGCCGGATCTGCCGACCTTAAAGCCGGACAGGCTGTTGACAGAGTAGGGGTTATGCTCGGTCTGCCTTTCCCTGCAGGAAAATATCTCGAAGAACTTGCCCTTAAAAGTACCGCAAAGTTCAAAATAAAACCAACCATGAAAGGTGCGGAATGCTGTCTTTCCGGAATCGAGAACAAATGCAGAAAAATGCTTGATAACGGTGAAAAACATGAAGACATCGCTCTTTTCTGCCTTAAATCGGTTGAAGCGGCTCTTTGCGGAATGACGGATGCGCTTATCGCCGAATACGGAAAGCTTCCGCTTATCTATGCAGGCGGGGTTATGTCCAACAAAATAATCCGAAAAACAATAGAAGAAAAATACGGAGGAATTTTTGCTCTTCCTGAATTTTCTTCCGATAATGCCGCGGGAACGGCTGTTCTTGCTTCGATAGCGGCAAAAAAATAAACAGAAAGGGGAGCTATCTTTGGCAGGATTCAATATTCTTACTGTTTCACAGATAACCTCCTATCTGAAATCATATCTTGACGAAAACAAAAAACTCTCTGGAATTTATATCAAGGGTGAAATAACGGATTTCAAAGCAAATTTTTATTCCGGACATTTTTACTTTTCGCTTAAAGATTCCGGTTCGGAAATAAGCTGTGTAATGTTCCGGAATTTTGCGGAACGCATTCGCTTTATGCCGGAAAACGGAATGTCCGTTATAGTCCGCTGTGATCTTTCGGTATATCAGAAATCGTGCTCGTGCCAGCTTTATGTTTATGATATCCAGCCGGAAGGTCTTGGGGCAAAACATCTTGCTTTTGAACAGCTGAAAGCAAAACTTGAAGCCGAAGGTCTTTTTGATGTTTCATACAAGAAAGAACTTCCGGCATATCCTGAAAAAATCGGAGTTATTACCTCCGCCAGCGGTGCGGCTTTGCAGGATATAATCAACGTGCTCAAAAGAAGGTGGCCGGTTGCAAAGCTTGTGCTCACTCCTGTTTCTGTTCAGGGTGAAGATGCGCCGAACCAGCTTTCTGCTGCTGTGAGGAAGCAGGACCTTGAAATAAAACCGGACGTTATTATAATCGGCAGAGGCGGAGGAAGTTCCGAGGATCTTTCGGCTTTCAATGATGAAAACCTTGCACGAGAGATTTTTGCCTGCAGAACGCCTATCGTTTCCGCAGTCGGACACGAAACGGATTTTTCCATCTGCGATTTTGTTGCGGATTTTCGCGCACCGACTCCTTCTGCGGCGGCGGAAGTCATCAGTCCGGATGCGGATTCTCTTCGCCAGAATTTTGATGATAACCTTGAATGGATGAAGGACCGCATAAGCAGAAAATGCGATGAATATGCGAAAATACTTGATAAATTCAGTACTGTAAGTGGAAAAAACTTTACAGACAAAATTATTGGAAATCACAGAAAAAAACTTGATTATCTCAGCCGGGAACTTGTTTTTTCTTATAAAAGCGTTCTGGCATCTTTTGAAAACAGCTATATAAAAACCCTTTCAAAGCTTGATGCAAATAATCCTGCGGCGATTCTTAAAAAATCGGTTTGCAGAATCGAAAAGGGCGGAAAACAGATCAGATCTTCTGGGGAAACTTCGGTCGGAGATAACCTTGATATATATTTTGCCGATGGAAAAGTCAAAGTTTCCGTTTTTGAAAAGGAAGAAGGAGGAATTTCATTTTGAAAAAGGAAATCACTTTTGAAAAAGCCCTTGCAAGGCTTGCTGAAATAAACGGAAAACTCGAATCCGATGAAATTTCTCTTGATGAATCCGTTGAGCTTTTTAAAGAAGGGCTTGAACTCAGCAAATTCTGTCAAAAGAAACTCGATGACGCCAAACTTGAAATCGAAAAAATTGATATTTGAAAACGGGAGATAAAAAATGCTTTTTCTTGAAGAAGATAAAAAACTCATAGATTCTGCTATGGATAAAGCCCTTTCGGATTCTTCCGAAGATTATAAAGTTATTGTTTCCGCAATGCGATATTCCTCCCTTGGGGGGAAACGCCTTCGCGGAGCTTTGACCCTTGAATTTGCGGAAATGTTCGGCTGCGGGAAGGAAGAAGCTCTTCCTTATGCTCTTGCGGTCGAATGTATCCAGGCATACAGCCTTATCCACGACGATTTGCCTTGTATGGATGACGACGATATGAGAAGAGGAAAACCTTCCTGTCATATTGCCTTTGGCGAAGCAAATGCTCTTCTTGCGGGAGATGCTCTTCTTACCCATGCTTTCAGCCTTATTTCCGAATGCGAATCCGCAAAAAAACATCCTGAAAGAGCCGTTAAAGCCATAAAAATACTTTCCGGTTATGCAGGATATAAAGGAATGGTCGGCGGACAGGTTCTTGACCTTGAAGCCGCGGAAAACGAAGTGGAAGGCGAAACCCTTGCGAAGATCCATATGCTCAAAACGGCCGCGCTGATAAAAGCCGCGGTGCTCATGGGCTGTGCCGCCGCAGGGGTCGAGCATGAATTTTGTATTCTTTCCGAAAAATATGCGGAACATTTCGGCCTTGCGTTCCAGATAATTGACGATATTCTTGATTTTGACGGAAATTACGAAACCTGCGAGCTCAATTCCTATGTAAAAGTTCACGGAATCGAAAAGGCAAGGGAAAATGCGGCGGAACATATTAATTCCGCAAGAAATTTGCTTGATGAATTTGAAAGAAAAAGACTGAAAACCGAAAATTTCGGTGGACTTCTTGATTTTCTTGAAAAAAGAATGAAATAAAACGGAGATATAAAAATGGAACACAAACTTCTTGAAAGCATTGAGCTTGCTTCCGATGTTAAAAAACTGAATATTGAGCAGCTTAATGATCTTTGCATGGAGCTTCGTGATGAAATTATCGAAAAGGTTTCCGAAACAGGCGGACATCTTGCCTCGAACCTTGGCGCGGTTGAACTTACCGTTGCGCTTCATTATGTCTTTGATTCACCCGATGAACCGATAATATGGGACGTCGGACACCAGTGTTATGCTCATAAAATCCTGACAGGAAGAGATATTACCGGTATTCGCACCGAAGAAGGACTTTCGGGTTTTCCGAAGTCATCCGAAAGCGAGCATGATATATTCGCCGCCGGCCATGCAAGCACTTCCGTTTCGGCAGCTCTTGGTGTTGCGGAAGCGAAAAAGATTGCCGGCGATGATAATTCCGTTGTCGCAGTGGTCGGCGACGGAGCGACTTCCGGCGGAATGATTTATGAAGCGCTTAATAATGCGGGTAGAAGCGGCACCAACCTTGTGGTGGTGCTCAACGATAACGAAATGAGCATCTCACCAAATGTCGGTGCGATGGCAAAATATCTTGCGGGAATCCGTTCAAAAGAAGGATACTTCCGCTTTAAAGATAACCTTGAACATTTTCTTCTCAAAATTCCGGTTATCGGGAAAGGAATTTTTTCTGTTTTCCGCAGTGTCAAGCGTTTTTTTAAGGATTTATTTTATTCCAGCAACACTTTCGAACATTTCGGTTTTGTATATCTCGGACCGGCTGACGGACATGATATTGCAATGCTCACAAGAACTTTCCGCAGAGCAAAAAGCATAAAAAGACCGGTTCTTGTGCATATAAATACCGTAAAAGGCAAAGGTTATGAACCTGCAGAAAAGAATCCTTCCAAGTTTCATGGCGTTGCGCCCTTTGACCGCAAAACCGGAGAACTGAAAAAAGTATCGGGATATTCGTTTTCTTCCGCATTTGGCGAAAGCCTTTGCAAATTGGCGGAAAAAGATGATAAAATCTGTGCAATAACCGCCGCGATGACCGATGGAACGGGGCTTCGGGATTTTTCTGAAAAATATAAAAACAGATTTTTTGACGTTGGAATTGCGGAAGAACACGCCATGACTTTTGCTGCGGGGCTTGCCGCCGGAGGAATGAAACCCTGTTTTGCGGTTTATTCCACTTTCCTTCAAAGAGCCTATGACCAGGTTCTGCATGATGCTTCCATCGAACCCAAACATGTTGTAATAGGAATCGACCGTGCCGGAATAGTCGGCGGTGACGGTGAAACCCACCAGGGAACCTTTGATGTTCCGATTCTTACGACAATTCCCGGTGTTACCGTTTACAGTCCCACAAGCTATGAAGAACTTGAAAATTCTCTTGAAAAGGCGTTTGCAGGAGAAGGGGTTCAGGCTGTAAGATATCCGCGGGGCGGCGAAAAAAATGTTCCGGAAAAATATGCCGGAAAATATCATGATTTTGATTATTACGAAAATGGCGGAGATTGCCTTATCGTTACTTACGGAAGGCTTTTTGCGGAAGCTTCTTTTGCCGCGGAAGAAACTGGAGCTTCCGTGCTCAAACTCGGAAAGATTTTTCCTATTGAGCACGAAGCCGTTGAAATTGCAAAAAAATATAAAAACGTTCTTTTCTTCGAAGAATCCGTTGAATTCGGAAGCATTGCGGAACATTTCGGTTCCGATCTCAGAAAATGCGGATTCGAAGGAAAATATGAAATACATTGCGTTTGCGGATTTGTTCCGCATATGAAAGTCGAAAACGCAATGAAACTTCACGGACTTGACTGTGAATCCATGAAAAATGCCGTTAAGGAGGCTTTGAAATGAGCGAAAAACAGCGCCTTGATGCGGAACTTGTTGCAAGAGGCATTATCCAAAGCCGTGAACAGGCAAAAGCTGCGATTATGGCAGGGCAGGTTTATGTCAATAACCAGAAGGCTGATAAAGCCGGGGAATCCGTAACAGCAGAAGATAAAATTGAATTCCGCGGAGAAAAACTTGCCTATGTAAGCCGCGGCGGACTCAAGCTTGAAAAAGCAATGGAACTTTACGGTTTCAAACTTGATAATAAAATCTGCATGGATGTTGGCGCTTCCACCGGAGGATTTACCGACTGTATGCTCCAGAAAGGCGCAACGAAAGTTTATTCCATAGATGTCGGTTATGGTCAGCTGGCATGGAAGCTTCGTCAGGACGAAAGAGTTGTTAATCTTGAAAGAACTAATGTAAGATACATCACTTCCGAACAGGTTCCGGATATTGTGGATTTTGTCAGCATTGACGTTTCATTTATCTCTCTTGGACTGGTAATTCCGGTTCTTGTTCCTTTCCTTTCCGATGAAGCAATGATGGTCTGCCTTGTAAAACCCCAGTTTGAGGCAGGAAAGGATAAAGTTGGAAAACATGGAGTGGTCCGCGACCCCGCAACTCACATGGAAGTCCTCGAAAGGGCAGTCGGTTTTGCAAAAAACGCAGGTTTCGGAATAGTCGGACTTGAATTTTCTCCGATAAAAGGCCCCCAGGGCAATATCGAATATCTTATGGTGCTCACAAGAAAGGAACCGGAACTTTCTGTTTCTGCAGAAGAAATAAAAAATCTTGTGGAGTCTTCTCATAATGAACTTGACTGATTGGAAAGGAGGTTTTCCGGTTTGAAAAAACAGGATAAAATCAAGCTTTTAAGAGGAAAATCAAAAGCGTTCGTGTTTTCGAATCTTACAAGACCGAATGTTTTTCCCTGTACGGAAAAGCTTATTGAGCTTCTCCATAAAAACAAAGTTGATGTTTTTATGGTTCCGGAAGCAGAAGAACATTTTTCTTTTGCAAATGTGAATTTTGCCGAACCGGAAAAAGCTCTTTCAGAAGTTGATATAGTTTTTATCGTCGGCGGCGACGGAACCATTCTTCGGGCGGCGAAGCATGCGGTAATGTTTGATAAACCGATAATCGGCATCAATGCCGGAAGGCTCGGTTTCCTTTCTGATATAGAAGCGGAAAGCATTTCCATGCTCGAAAAACTTTTCAAAGAAGGCTGCCCGATTGAAAAAAGAACCGTTCTCGAAGTCGAGAGCGGAGAAAAATCCACTTTGGCGATAAATGATGTTTTCATCAGCAAGAATCGTCCGGGAAAAACCGCAGAACTTTTCGTCGAGTGCAACGGTCACGAAGTCTGCCGCTACCGGGCGGACGGAATCGTCCTTTCAACGCCGGATGGTTCCACCGCTTATTCGATGTCCGCAGGCGGTCCGGTGCTCGATACAAATCTTAATGCTATAATAATGACTCCGGTTTGTCCTCATTCGCTTATATCCTGTTCCGTTGTTTTTTCTCCGGAAAAGCTTATTACGGTTGGTTCATCTTTCAGCGGAGGGGAAAAGGAGCTTGATATTGTGGTGGACGGAGAAATCGCTTTCACCATGAAAAAAGACGAAAAAATTTCGGTAAAGTGCTCCGAAAGATGTGTAAAGTTCATTAACTTGTCAGGTAGAGGCTTCTATGAAGTCCTTAATCAGAAAATAATAGGAAGAAGATAAAGGGGATAAATGTCATGAAAACAAAACGTCATTCCAAAATACTCGAACTTATATCCGAAAAAGACATTGCCACTCAGGAAGATCTGCTCATTTATCTCCGTGACTGCGGTTTTGATGTTACCCAGGCTACTGTTTCCCGCGATATAAAGGAACTTCGCCTTGTAAAAACCATGGTTAGCGACGGAAAATATCGCTATACTCCCGCTTCTTCGGATAACAACGCGGATGTAAGCACCAAATATGCGGTTTTTAATCAATCCGCAAAAAGCGTTGATTACGCGAACAACATGATTGTTATAAAATGCTATAACGGCATGGCAAATGCCGCATGCGCCGTTCTTGATGCAATGAATCACGAAGGCGTCGTTGGAACTCTTGCAGGTGATGACACAATTTTTGTGCTCATGCGCGATGAAAGAATGGCTGTTGCCCTTGTTGAGAACATAAGAAAACTTATGGGCTGATTTTTGAATTTTTGTGAAAGGAGGGACTTGCGTCTTGCTTTCCCAGCTTTTTATAAAAAACGTAGCGGTTATTGAAAGCGCTTCCATAGATTTTGAAAACGGATTCAATGTTTTCACCGGCGAAACCGGCGCAGGTAAATCCATTCTTATAGATTCAATCAATGCGGTGCTCGGAGGAAGAACCAGCCGCGATCTGGTCCGAACCGGCGAAGGAAAAGCGGTTGTTTCCGCTGTTTTTACCGATGTTTCGGCGGAAGCTGAAAAACTCATTGAGGAACTCGGATATGACGCAGAAGAGGAACTTATGATTTCCCGGGAAATTTCCGCCGAAGGAAAAAGCGTCTGCAAAGTCAATATGCGTCCTGCAACCGCAAGCGTGCTCAAACAGCTTTCATCCGTGCTCATTGATGTTCACGGACAGCACGACAGTGCAATTCTTCAAAATCCCGAACTTCACATAGGATACATAGATTCCTTCGGAAACACGGAAAAGGGAATTTGCGAATACCGTGAATCTTATAAAAAATTAAAATCCGTCGAACGGGATATCAAAAAGATATCCATGGATGATTCCGATAAAGCCGCAAGGATCGATATGCTCAAATTCCAGGTTGCGGAAATTGAAGCGGCGGCAATCGAAGAAGGCGAAGAGGAAGAACTTCTTGCCCTGAGCAAACGCATCAAAAGCGCAGAGAATATCATGGAACTTATTTCCGAAACTATCGGCGCTCTTGACGGAAACGGCGAAAGCGAAGGTGCCCTTGAAGGTCTTTCGACCGCTATAGAAAACTGTGCAAGGCTTGCGGAATATTTTCCGCAATATGACGGGCTTTCCGAAAAATTCAAAGAGATGTATTATGAGTTTGAGGAATTCGCGAACGACGTCAAGGATAACGCCGATGAACTCGATTTTGATCCGACTCTTCAGAACAGAACAGAAAAACGTCTTGACCAGATTTTCCGCCTTAAACGCAAATATGGCGGAAGCGTTGAGGAGATGTTCAAATATTATAACAAAGCCGTCGAGGAACTTGAGAATATTGAATTTTCCGAAGAACGGCTTGAAAAGCTCCGGAAGGAGCGAGAACGCCTTTTTGAAGAAACTACAAAACTTGCGGAGGCACTCAGCAATAAACGCCATAAAGCCGCAGAGGCTTTTGAAAAGGCAGTTATGGAAGAACTTTCGTATCTCAATATGCCGAATGTGCGTTTCAGCGTGAATTTTGAAAAGACTGAACTCGCCGATTCCGGCTGTGACAGCATAGAATTTTATATTGCCACCAACGCCGGTGAACCGCTTAAACCACTTACCAAAATTGCTTCCGGCGGCGAGCTTTCCCGAATCATGCTCAGCATAAAAAACGTGCTTGCAGATAAAGATAATGTTGATACACTTATCTTCGATGAAGTCGATACGGGAATTTCCGGTTCCGCAGCACAGAAAGTCGGCAAAAAGCTAAAGCAGGTTTCCGGTGGAAGACAAATAATCTGCGTAACGCATCTTGCCCAGGTTGCTGCATTTGCGGATAACCATCTGCTTATTTCAAAAAGCACCGAAAACGGAAGAACATTTACTTCCGTTGAAAGCCTTGATAAAGAAGGCAGAATAAACGAACTTGCAAGAATTATGGGCGGAACCATGACGGATGCCCTTAAAATGAGTGCTAAAGAGCTTCTGGAGCTTTCAAAATAAGGTTGACAAAGCCGTTTTTATGCGGTATAATCCAAACATATTGCAAAAAGCCATGAAGGAAAAAAGTAACCCTGTTCCATGCGGCAAAGAGAGTTTTCGGTTGGTGTAAGAAAGCGGGCAGAACAAAGGTGAATACATTCCAGAGCCATAATTCCGAAATAACAGTAGGTTTTATCCGGTGCGCCGGTTACAGCGCATGAAAGGTCAGTTTTTGCTGACGAACCAGAGGTGGTACCGCGCTAATTCGCCCTCTGTCGGTTTTTGCCGACGGAGGGCTTTGTTTTTATAAAAAAATAAGATTCAGATAAACGGAGGAAAACAAAAATGACTATTTATGAAGATCTCGAGCGCCGCGGCTTAATTGCCCAGATGACTCACCCGGAAGAAATCAAAAGAAAACTTGAAAACGAAAAAGTTGTTTTCTACATCGGCTTCGATGCTACCGCAGACAGCCTTCATGTAGGACACTTCCTTCAGCTTATGGTCATCAACAGAATGATCAAAGCCGGCCATACTCCGATTCTTCTTCTCGGAACCGGCACCACCATGGTCGGTGACCCCACCGGCAAAACCGATATGAGAAAGATGCTCACCGTCGATGAGATCAACTATAACGCAGACCGCTTCCTTGAGCAGATGAACCAGATTGTTGACGTTTCCAAATGCATCGTTGCAAGAAACGGCGACTGGCTCCTCAAACTCGGATATGTTGAACTCCTTCGTGACGTCGGTGCACATTTTTCCGTCAACAAAATGCTTACCGCAGAATGTGTAAAGAGCCGTTTTGAACGCGGACTTACTTTCCTTGAATTCAACTACATGATCATGCAGAGCTACGACTTCCTCAAACTCTTCCGTGATTACAACTGCACCATGGAACTCGGCGGCGACGACCAGTGGTCCAACATTATCGGCGGTATCGAACTTGTTCGCCGTCTTGAACAGAAAGAAGTTCAGGGTATGACCTTCCAGCTTCTCACCACCAAAGAAGGCAAGAAGATGGGCAAAACCGAAGGTGGCGCAGTCTGGCTCAACCCGACCAAGACCACTCCTTATGATTTCTTCCAGTATTGGAGAAACGTCGGCGACGATGATGTTATCAAATGCCTCAAATTCCTTACCTTCATTCCTGTTGAAGAAATTGAAGAGATGGAAAGAACTTTTGAAGGCGCAAATATCAATGCCTGCAAAGAACGCCTTGCTTATGAAGTAACCAAAATTGTTCATGGCGAAGCAGAAGCAGAAAAAGCTCTTGAAGCCGCAAGAGCAATTTTTGCAGGAAAAGGTTCCAGCGAAAATATGCCCACCGTTTCTTTCTCCGAAGCTGATTTTGCTGAAGGCAAACTTGCTGTTACCGAAGCTCTTATCAGAGCGGAAATCGCAAAATCCAAAGGTGAAGGAAAGCGCCTTATCGAACAGGGCGGAATCACCGTCAATGACGAAAAAATAACCGACGTTTTCGCATCTATCGAAAGAAGCGCATTTGACGAAGGCGAAGTAATCCTTAAAAAAGGCAAAAAAATCTTCAAAAAGCTTATTGTTGAATAAAAGACCGAAGAAGCGTGCTCATTCGAGCACGCTTCCTTTTTTGCTGAAATTTTCAAACTATGGAAATTCATTTGTTTTTGTGATATAATCAATATATTAAACGGAATTGGAAGTGGAAACTTGAAAAAGAAATTCAGATTGCTTTCTTTGATTTCATTTATTATTTCAATTATTATTTTTGTATTGTCTTATTTTATGTTCCATTATCTTACCGATTCCGGTTTTACTTCTGTTTGGCAGGCAGAAGCAGGAAAACCTTTTGTTACCGAACTTTTTGCTAATCTTGGCGTTTTGTTCCTTTTCAGCAGTATAATCAGTCTTATCATTTCTTTCATTTTTTTCGGCGATAGAAAATAAAATCATTAAACGAACGGAAGTGTTATTTTGAACGAAAGAATTCAAAAAGCAATTAATTCAGTTGTGCCGGCGGATAAAGAAGTTATGACCGCCGCAAAGGAACGTCAGGCACAGCTTGCAAAACCTCCCGGAAGCCTTGGCGTTCTTGAAGAATTATCCGTAAGAGTTGCCGGTATGACCGGAAAAATACATAACAAAGCGGAGAAATGCCGCATTATCGTTCTTTGCGCGGATAACGGGGTTTGCGCCGAGGGCGTTTCCTGTACTCCGCAATCGGTTACTTTGGCGCAAACAATTAACCTTACCAGAGGAATGACCGGCGCTTCTTCTCTTGCAAAGCATTTCGGTGATGAAATAGTTGTTGTTGATGTTGGCGTTATGACGGATTATAACTGTCCTGCGGTAATAAACAGAAAAATTGCTTACGGAACAAAGAATCTTTATATCGAACCTGCGATGACAAGGGAAGAAGCAGAAAAAGCAATCTGCGTCGGACTTGAAATGGCGGATAAATGCGCAGAAGACGGTGTTGACGCCATTGGAGTCGGCGAAATGGGAATCGGGAATACCACCACTTCTTCTGCGATTCTTTCTGCTTTCACCGGCACTCCGGCAAAAATAACTGCGGGAAAAGGCGGCGGACTTCTTGATGAAGCATATATTCATAAAATTGAAGTTATAGATGGTGCCATTGCAAAGCATAAACCCGATATCAACGACCCAATTGATGTGATTTCAAAAGTTGGCGGACTTGATATCGCCGCAATGTGCGGTGTTTTCCTTGGGGCGGCGGAGCACAGAATTCCGGTTGTGATTGACGGATTTATCTCCATCGTTGCGGCACTTTGCGCCGCAAGACTTTGCCCTAATGTGAAAGATTACCTAATCGCATCCCATGCTTCTTTTGAGCCCGGCTATATTCTTGCCATGAACGAACTGGGCCTTGAAGCACCGCTTTTGATGAAAATGCGTCTTGGGGAAGGAAGCGGCTGCCCCATCATGTTCCGGGTTCTTGATGCGGCCTATGCCATTATGAACGAAATGGCAACTTTTGATGAGGCAAGCATTGATGACAGTTATCTTGAAGAAATTCGCGAAGGCGATCATTTTACGGTGAAGAGATGAAGATTTTTATTTCCGGCGGTGCCAAAAACGGAAAATCCATGTTTGCGCAGGAAATCGCAAAAAAACTTTCCGGCGAAGGTCATCTTTGGTATCTTGCAACAATGGAACCAAGAGATGACGAGGACGACGCAAGGGTTATTCGCCACAGAAAAGAAAGGGAAGGCTGGGGCTTTAAAACAGTCGAATGGGGAAGGAATATCGCATTACATTGCGAAGAATTTGACTGTAAAGGAACTTACCTTGTCGATAGTGTTACAGCGCTTTTATCCAACGAAATGTTCGGTGGAATGTCCGGAGAACCGGATAAATCCGCTCCGGAAAGGGTTGCAAAAGACCTTATCGCTTTTTCAGAAGCAGCGGAGAATGTTGTTTTTGTTTCGGATAATATTTTCTGCGACGCTGCTTTTTATGACGATTGGACTGATTCCTATCGTGAGGGACTTGCTTTCGCAGACCGCAGAATTGCGGAAAAATGCGACGTTGTGGCGGAATTTTCTTGCAGCCAGATTATTTTTTATAAAGGAGCTGAACTCATTTGAAAAAATATATAAAAGCGTTTTGCATGAGTTTCAGTATGTTCTGTGCAATTCCTACTCCGTTTTCTCATGTCTGGGAAGATTCGGTTCGTTCGCTGATGCTTGTAATGTTCCCGTTTGTGGGAACCGTAATCGGAATTATTTGGGCGGCGGCAGCTTTTTTGCTTGATGCCGTTAATTGCCCGCAGATATTTGGCGCGGCTGTTCTTGCACTTTTGCCATATCTCCTTACCGGCGGAATCCACCTTGATGGATATATGGATTGCTGCGATGCGATTTTTTCCCGCAGGCCGATTGAGAAGAAACATGAAATCCTTAAAGATTCACATGTCGGTTCTTTCGCGGTGATTGCCCTTGCGGCGCTGTTTCTGCTAAGCTTTTCGGCATTTGCTTCCGCGGACGGAAGTGAAAATATGCTTACGCTCGTTTTCATCTGCACGGTTTCAAGAGCCTGCAGTGCGCTTGGTGTTTCGATTCTTCGTCCTATGGGTCACAGCGAATATGCCGGAAGTTTTCAGAAGGACGTAAGCAGAAACAATCTTATTGCCATTTCCATAACGCTTGCAGCGGCAGATATTCTTTCCTTTATTTTCTGCGGCAGCACGGGGCTTATTGCCTGCGCGGCGACTATCCTTGGTTATATTGCCGGGGCTGCATACGGTTTTGAAAACCTTGATGGTTTTTCCGGTGACGTTACCGGGTTCGGAACAACCATTGGCGAACTTTGCGGAATAATTGCATTGACTGTTTTTTAAGGAGTTTTTATGGAACTTATTATCGGCGGCGCATTTCAGGGAAAAACTGATTACGCAAAAGAAAATTTATCTGTATCCGATTCGGAAATATATATATGTGAAAAAGACCGTGAGCCGGATTTTTCCGGAAAATGTATTTCGCATTTGGAAAGATTCAGCTTCTGGTGCGTTGAGCATGGTTTTGAGCCGGCTGATTACTTTTTTGAGCACGCTACAAAAATTGAAGATAAAATCATAATTTCCGATGATATTTCATGCGGTGTTGTTCCTGTTGATAAAATGGAACGGGCATGGCGCGAAGCAAACGGAAGACTTCTTATCCGTCTTTCGAAAAAAGCTGAGCACGTAACAAGGATTTTTTGCGGACTTTCTCAGAGGTTGAAATAATATGAGCACCATCTATCTTTTTCGTCACGGCATAACAGAAGGCAACAAACGAAGACTTTATTACGGAAGCACAGATCTTCCTCTTATTGAAGAGGGAATAGAAGCTATAAAAGAACGCAAAAAAGCCGGAATTTATCCCGATACCGAGGGATTCAGACTGATTACAACGGATTTGAAGCGCACAGAGCAGACCCTTTTCGAAATGTTCGGTAAAATAGAGCACGAGACAGACCCGAGAATGAGAGAATTCAGCTTTGGGGATTTTGAAATGCTCAGCTATGAGGAGCTGAAGGACAGGGAAGATTATCAGGCATGGATTACCGGCGATAATTGGAGAAATATCTGCCCCAACGGTGAAAGCGGAGAAATTATGCTTCTTCGTTCTCTTGAAGCCATGAAGGATTATATCGGAAGCGACTGCATAATCGTATGTCACGGCGGAGTCATCGCAGGACTTATGCTCACCTGGTTCCCGGGTGATGAAACGGCAGAGCATTTTTATGCGTGGCAGCCAAAACCCTGTGAAGGCTATAAAATCACTTTTGATGATGATTTAAAACCGGTTAAATATGAAAAAATAGCGCTTGAATAAAAAAAGACCCGCTCATGCGGGCCTTTTTATTTATGGAATTCTGAATCTTATCTGCCAATCTCCCTCAACATAATTCTGATACTTCCAAAATTTTGCATAAAGGCTGTAGCCTTCGATTTCTTCCGGTGAAATATCAAAGGTGTAATCGACCCATGTTTCAACTGGAGCAGTCAGGTTCGGTTCAATTTCGCCGAAATTACTTATATATTTCATTTTTGAAGCATGGATTTCTTTTCCGTTTTCATCGAATATTGTTAAAAACCCGATGTGGTCATTATAATGTCTGGTTCCGTAATAAACTTTTATATGGAGTTTATCATCAATAAAGCCCATTGCCACGAATTCCGCGCCGGTTTCTGAAATATAAAAAGCTTTACCGATATCGGAAAGATATTTTTCTGTTTCTTCATCATAAATTTCATATTCAAAATATTCGTCGTTTAAACTCAGCATATTCTGAATAGCCCGCTGGATTCTTTCATAGGCAAACCAATAAATTTTATTTTGAAGCGAACCGGGCTTATATTTATCTTTAAGCCGTTTGTATCCTGTTGTTTCTGTTTCATATTCGGGATTCAATTTTGCTTTGCTTAAATCTATTTCTTCTATAAAACCTTCCGGTTCCGTTCTTCCGCTTAAGAAACACCCGACAGAAAAGCTGACTTTCCGAAAAGGAATATTAATTCCTTTATTCTGGTTTATGCTTATCAGAAAAGTTGCTTTACGGCTGGATTCGTCATAACCGATTTTTGTACAGCTTCCGGAAAAACCGTGTGGAAGATTTAGAATAACGCTGTCATATAGATCAATGGTTTCATCTATCCTGTTTCCTTCAAGATCCTCCATTGAAATATAAATGTAAGCCTTTTTTCCTTCTTTTTTTGCGGAAATAATCTCCATTTTTATTCCGTTATCCTCGCAGGAAAGGTTTACCGGTTTAAGTCGTTCCGCAACATAGGAAAAAGTATCATAAAGAACCCAATCAAGATTAAAATTGAATTCTTTTGCAGCAGTTGTAATTCCAAAAGCAAAAAAGATAATCAGCGCCGCAACAAGCGAAATTATCACTTTTTTGCTGATGCGTTTTCTTTTTGCTGTTTCCGTAATCGCTTCCGCAATAAGCTCATCGTCAATCAATCCCATGGCATCCATGAATTTATCGCTTTTCATCAAAGAACACCTTCTTTCCCAAGGTATGCCAGAATTTTCTTTCGTGTTCTGTGAAGCATTGAAGCGGTTTTGCTTTGGCTGAATCCGAAACGCTCCGAAATATCCGCAAGGGAATAAAGATAATAATAACGCAGTATGAAAATTTTTCTTTCTGTTGCAGGAAGATCTTTGAGGAAATCAGATATTAATTTGGCAAGTTCTTTTGTTTCAATTTCGTCATAAATATCGTTTTGCGAAGGGATGCAATCTTCGATTTCATCAAAAGCCATGTCAATTTCACTGCCGCTGCGTTTATCGGCTTTTTTTGCCCTGTATTTATTAAGGCTGATATAACGAGTTGTTTTGCTGAGAAAAGCAGAAAGAATATTCGGTTTTTCAGGTGGAATTGTGTTCCACGCGCTTAAATATGTATCGTTTACGCTTTCTTCGGAATCTTCATTATCCGATAATATATTGAAAGCGACTTTATAAAGATATTTTCCGTATTTTTCGGAAGTTTCAGAAATGGCTTCTTCGTTTCTCTCAAAATAAAGGTCGATTATTCTATTATCCTCCAAACCATCACCGCCTTTCGCTTATTAAAGAGCCTTTCAAATATATAGTAACATTTTTCAGACAAATTTTGCACATAAAAATAAAAAATCCGGAAAGGGAAGACCTTTCCGGATTTTTTTGTTATATTCTGCCGAGCGCTTTCATCTGGGTAAGCACTTTTTCAAGTTTTTCTTCTCTTGTTTTGGCGGAAATTTCATGGGTGACATATTCCGGCTCCACAAGTTCAAGAATTTCCTGGACCCTCGGATTTTCAAAAGGCTGGTGCTTATCTATATTAAGGATTATATCATAGCCCTGGCTCCAGCGTTCGTAAAATTCTTCCTTGGGAGTGATATTAAGAGTTTTGTGACGCTGGATATATTCGCCGGTGGTGGATTTGTGAAGATGGAGCGCCTTGAAATATTTCGCAAGTTCTCCGTGATTTTTTACGGTATCAAGAACAAAATCAATGCCCTGTTCTTCGGTTGTAATATTCTGCGGTGCGCACATAAGATGTCCGGTATCCATAAGAATGCCTTTGTTTTCGTAATCCGTAAGTTCGAGCATCAGAGCGGTTTCGTGGGGCTTTAAAAGCATCATTCCGGGAGTAAAGAGATTTTCGAACAGAAGCTTGAAATGGTAATTGCGACCCTTTGTAAGGGCGTTTACAATCTCTGCAACGGCGCGGATTACTTCTTCGTCGCTGTGTTCCCAATTATAAGTAATAACTTCCTCATTTGAAACGTCGTTTACGTGAAAAACAACATATTCAGCGCCAATTTCTTCGGCGTAATCCATATCCGCCTGATAGGGAAGAAGGAATTCTTCGCGGTTTTTCGCTCTGTAATATCCTTCCCATATTTCCTGTGTTCCGAAATGAAGTTTAAGTTTTTCGATATTATTGTTCCAGAAATCCAGCCATGCTGGATAGAAAAAAAGATGAACGCCGATGACATTATCCTTATCATAAATTCCGGTCGTATCTTCTCCGCCGCGAATAACTTCGCAGCCGTCGCAAAGGCAATCAGAGATAAATTTATTCATATCGGCTTTATCTTTATATGCTTTCAGCCATTCGTTTTCGCTGACTACG
Organism: Oscillospiraceae bacterium; assembly: GCA_017536625.1. GTDB lineage: Bacteria > Bacillota > Clostridia > Oscillospirales > Ruminococcaceae > UMGS1668. The sequence continues at coordinate 28,184 of JAFXGY010000021.1, forward strand.
TTGACAATATGTTTCATAAAATCACCCGAAGATATTATACTACAAAAAAAGAATAATAAAAAGAGCCCTTTTGCCGAAAAAGGGGCAGAAGGGCTGTTCCGTTTTTGCTGAATTTTGATAAAAAAAGAACCGCAGCATTTGCTGCGGTTAAATCTGGTGGGGACAATAGGACTCGAACCTATGACCCCCTGCTTGTAAGGCAGGTGCTCTAACCAGCTGAGCTATGCCCCCAGACGACTTGTTTATTATAACGCGAAAATAATAAAAAGTCAATACCTTTTTTTGAAATTTTTTCAAAAAAATTAATTATTTTTTTACTGCGGCAATAATTGCACGTTCACTGTCTTTTCGAAGGGGAAGAAAGCTGTCTTCATCAAATACCGCTTTCACTTCAAAACCCGCATCGGAAAGCCATTTTTTAAGATCTTCGATTTCATATGCCTTTTCGGAAAAATCGCTGCTGTACCGGCAATAAAGCCCGTCGTTTTCCGTTTTATCAAAGAAATCGAGGGAAATATCGACCGTGACATCATCTTTATCAAGAGAATTTTGCCATACGCAGAAAGTTTTTCCGCTTTCGTAAACAAAGCAGTTGTTACCAAGAACTTCTTTGTGTTTATATACAGTATTCACATCGAAAACGAAAACAGCGCCACGGTTGGAAAAGAGCGAAACTTTCTTAAAAATATCTTTGACTTCGTCTTCATCGGTAACATGGTTTATGCTGTCCAAAGCACAGACTGTTGCATCAATGGTTCCGAAAAGGTCAAGCTCGCTCATTTCTTGGCAAAGGAAAAGAACGTCACTTTCGAGCATAGCTTTCTTTTCCATAGCAACGGAAAGCATTTCGTAAGAATTATCCACGGCAACGATGTCATATCCGAAAGGCTCCATCTCAAAACTGAGATTTCCGGTTCCGCAGGCAAGGTCGAGCAAAAGCTGTGCACCGGGATTATATTTCTGGATTACGGTATCGAAATATCTTGCTCTTGCGGGATAATCCACATTCGATGTGAACTTATCATAAAATCTTGCAAAATCGCCGTAATCGCTCATTTTTTATCCTCGAGTCTGCTGAAAACAAGTGCATAACCGCCGCAGGAATCATAATCTTCGGAAAGAGAGCGGTTTACACGGCTGATGGTTGCGGTAGAAGCGCCGGTTTCTTCAACAATATCGCTGTAAACTCTTTTTTCAACAAGCATCTTTGCAACATGAAAACGCTGGGAAAGAGTTTTAAGTTCCGGAACGGTGCAGAGATCGCGGAAAAAGCTGTAACATTCTTCTTTATTTTCAAGAGTAAGAATAGCTTCAAAAAGTTCTTCGAGTCCTTCATCTTTAAGGCGTTTGTTCATATACAAAACACTCCTCACACTTTAATGTGCTGAAACACTCAGCTAATTAATATTAACACTTTAGTGTATGAAAGTCAAGAAAGAAAGTTTAAATTCTTTATAATATAATATACAAATTTTATTGATGTTTTTTGGATATACAAACAAATGTTTTTGTGATAAAATATTGGTCATAGAGTTTATCCTTCCGGCGTATATTTAAAACCGGAAGGGGAGTGCTTATTTTTTATGAAATATATTGTCGCAAAAGCGGTTTTGCTTACTATTTCAGCATTTCTAATTGTTGTTCTGCCTTTTTTATATCTTCCTTCCGAAGAATATTCGGCTGTTTCCTCCAAAAACATAAGAGAAAACAATATAATTCTTCTCGATGCCGGTCATGGAGGTGAAGACGGAGGAGCAATAGGAGTCGGCGGTATCATCGAAAAAGATATCAATCTTTCGATAACCCTTAAAACGGCGAAATTTCTTGAATTTATGGGTTATTCCGCAGAATTTACAAGAATAACGGATAAAATGACCTGTGACGGAGGCCTTGAAACTCAGAGAGAAAGAAAAGTTTCGGATATAAAAAACCGGCTTTCACAAATGGAAAATTCGCCGTGTCTTTGTTCGGTTTCGATTCACCAGAATATTTTCGGCGGAGAAGCAAGAGGTGCGCAGGTTTTTTATGGCGGAAATAATCCGGAGAGCAAAGTTCTTGCGGAATCTCTTCAAAGCGGAATTTCTTCAATGCTCCAACCAGAAAACAAAAGGGTAATCAAGGAAGCGACAAAAGATATTTATCTTCTTTATCATACAAAAAAGCCCGCTGTTCTTGTGGAATGCGGTTTTATTTCGAACAGCGAAGAAGCCGCAATGCTCAGCGATGAGAATTATCAGAAGAAAATGGCTTTTGCCATCGCTGTTTCATCAGTAAAATACCTTACCGAAAAGGATGTTTAATTATAATGGAAAAACTTAAGAAAATTTTTGTTTGTTCCGAATGCGGATACGAAACGCCGAAGTGGATGGGGAAATGCCCGGAATGCGGCGAATGGAATACTTTTATTGAAGACGTCCGTGCGGAAGAGGGAACTTCTAAGCAAAAGACCGCCGGACTTATTATCGGCGAACCTGAAGCGGAAACAGTCACAAGCATTTCTGACGTTTGTGTTGATGATGAAATCCGTTATGTCACCGGAATTGATGAACTGGACAGAGTCCTTGGCGGAGGAATAGTAAAAGGTTCTGTAACTCTTCTTGGCGGTGATCCTGGAATAGGGAAATCCACCATGCTTCTCCAGATTTGCGGAAAACTTTCCGAAAAGATGAAAATTCTTTATGTTTCCGGTGAAGAAAGCAAATCCCAGCTGAAGCTTCGGGCAAAACGAATCGGCGTTGACAGCAAAAACCTTCTTATTGCGCCATATACAGATATCGGTCAGGTAATAAATGCCATCAGTGCAGAAAAACCCGATATTGTTATGGTGGATTCAATACAGACAATGAGCTTTTCCGGAATTGCTTCTTCAAGCGGAAGCGTCACTCAGGTTAAGGAATGTACTTCAATTCTGACAAAAGTCGCTAAAAAAGCGAATATTCCTGTTATAATCGTAGGTCACGTCAATAAAGACGGTGCCATTGCCGGACCAAAGGTAATGGAACATATTGTTGATACGGTTCTTCACTTTGAAGGAGAAAGAACCATGAGTTACAGGATTCTGCGTTCCATAAAAAATCGTTTTGGTTCCACCAATGAAATAGGAATTTTCGAAATGAACGAAAACGGACTTCACGAAGTGGAAAATCCTTCGGTTGCGCTTCTTTCGGAAAGACCGACCAATGTTTCCGGCACTTGCGTAAGCTGTATTATTGAGGGAACCAGACCGATTTTTGCGGAAGTGCAGGCACTTGTTTCAAAAACAGGTTTCGGTGTTCCAAGAAGGACTTCTACGGGATTTGATTTTAACCGCACCGCATTGCTCATTGCAGTTCTTGAAAAAAGGGCGGGATATTACTTCGGAAGCATGGATACTTATATTAACGTAATAGGCGGACTTAAACTGGACGAACCTGCGGCGGATCTTTCCGTTGCCATTGCGCTTATTTCAAGCCTTACTGATACGGTTGTTGACAGCAGTATAGTCGCCTTCGGCGAAATCGGGCTTGGCGGCGAATTGAGAAGTGTTTCCAATACCGAAAGCCGCATTAAAGAAGCGGAAAAACTCGGTTTCAGCGAAGTGATTCTTCCTATGCAAAGCCTTAAAAAGCTGAGAAAAGATGATTATAAAATCAAACTTACCGGTGTTGCAAGCGTGGGAGAAGCTTTTTCCGCAATACGCAAAAAAGAGGTAAAAAGCGAATGAATTTTATCGAAAAACCTAATTTTCCGAAAGGGCACGCAATAGTCGCAGCGGTTTCTTCCGAAGCGGATGATGTTATTTGTGCGCTGGAATCCGCAAAAATTGCTGTTGTTCCGGTGGAACCGTGCCAAAATCTTCCGGAAGGAATAGCTTCCCATGCGGATTTACAGCTTCTTCATCTCGGCGGAAAATCCGTGCTCACGGCTTCGTGCTCAAAAAAGAGCACAGATATGCTCGAAATGCTTGGATTCGATATTTTGAGCACGGAAAAAACGCTTGATTTCAGCTATCCGGAAGATTGCCTTATAAATGCCCAGATAATCGGCAAAAATATCATAGTAAATCCCGATGCGGCAGACGAAAATCTTATGCGTTTTGCGGAAGAAAACAATTATAACATAATCGCCGTAAAACAGGGCTATGCAAAATGTTCAATTCTTGCTGTATGCAATGATGCTGTTATTACGGCGGATCCGGGAATTACTAAAATCTTACAGCAAAAGGAGATCGAAGTTCTTAAAATAAAAGAAGGCGGAATATATCTTAAAGGATATGATACCGGATTCATCGGAGGATGCGGGGGAATGGTTGAAGAAAAAATCCTCGGAATCGCCGGTGACTTGAAATCGATAAAAGATTATGAGAACATTAAAGATTTTTTACGCAACAGAAATATTTACGCAGAAAATCTCGGCGGAAAAACTTTGCGTGATATCGGCGGAATTTTGCCGCTTTGTGAAGAATGAACTATATGCGAAAAGCCCGATAAAATCGGGCTTTTTTTATTAAAAAAGCTTGACGGGAGAGGGATAATCGAGGTATAATTTTGATAGAAGCTATTTCGCTAAATAGAAATTTAGCGAAATATAGGGAAGGAGAATATTATGAAAAAAGAGTATTTGAACGATTGCCCCGAATTCCTTCAAGATTTTCTGTTTTACATGGAAACCATTAAAGGACGTTCCGAAAGAACTGTTGACGGATACTATCTTGATTTAAGGTCTTTTATAAGATTTCTTTTAATTGATAATAACATTGTTTCTGAGGATACTGACTATAAGGAAATAAAAATATCCGACGCAAGTTTTGATTTAATTAAAAACGCGACGCGTATTGATGCAATGAGATTTCTTTCTGAATTCCAACGCAACCATGATAATGAAGCAAAAGCACGTTCAAGAAAAGTTTCTGCCATAAGATCATTTTATAAATATCTTACCGTATCCAGCGGAAAACTATCCGAAAATCCTATGCTTAATCTGGAGACCCCGAAGCTGAAAAAAGCTCTTCCGAAATACCTTACGCTTGAACAGGCTTTGGAGCTTCTTACACATATAGAAACTACATTTACGGAACGGGATTTTTGCATTATTACGTTGTTTTTGAATTGCGGAATGCGCTTATCGGAACTTTGCGGAATAAATTTGCATGATATCAGAGATAATCAGCTTAAATTACTTGGAAAAGGCAATAAAGAGCGCATTGTTTATCTCAATAATTCATGCCTTGATGCCATAGAAAATTATTTAAAAGTTTTAAATTCCGGTGAAAAAGTAAAACGAGTGGATAAAAATGCCCTTTTTCTTAACAGAAATGGTAAAAGAATAAGCCCACGGCGCGTGGAACAAATCGTGGAACATTGTCTTAAAGAAGCGGGACTTGATGGCATGGGAATTTCTCCGCATAAACTTCGCCATACGGCAGCTACGCTTCTTTATCAGGATGCAGGTGTAGATATCAGAGTTCTTAAAGAACTCCTTGGCCATGAAAGCCTTTCGACCACAGAAATATATACCCACGTAAGCAACAAACAAATTGAAGACGCTTCGAATAAATCTCCGCTTAAAAATGTTAAGCAGTCTAAAAAGAAGTCTGAACAAAAGAAAGAATAATCGGTTCCGAATAAGCAAATAAGACCGATGTTAACATCAAAACTGCTGTAAAAGTAATAAACTTTACAACATGATTTTTGGCATTATAATGCGGTTTTTCTGCGGTTTCGTTTTCGATATTAATGTTTCTTTTGCAATATGATTTTGAAAGATAAATTGTGCTTTCTGAAATGATTATCAGCATGAAGCCATAAAGAAGGTTTATAATAACAAATGATATTGCTGCATATAAAATATGTTCGCTACCGGAAAAACTATAAAATAATGCATTTTTAAAGCCGTAAATAGCTCCTTCGGCAAAGATGATTACAGGAATAAAATAGCTTCCGATTAAGCTGAAACCGGAAATAAAAGAAGCTGAAAGCGTTATAAACGGCAAAGTGAAAACATCGAAAAAAGTCCGCCTGAAATTCGATGATTCTTCCGAAAGAAATGAAAATAAATTTTCACACATATTTTGCGGCAGCAATCTGAGCATGCTCGTCCCGAAAAACGTTCCGAGGATGAGCATTGAACACAGAATAAAAATATACCTGTTTTTAAATAGCGCTTCAAAAAATTGGTTTCGTTTAATTTTCAAGGATATTGCACCTCTTCCCTTTTTTCACTTCCCTATCAATATATAAAAAAACAGCTCCGGATATTCCGGAGCTTGTTTATTTTTATCAATTATTTATCTGCCATGGCAACTTTGATCATAATTGCGCATTCGACGCGTTTTCTTTCCATTTCGCAGGAAAGTTTTACGGGTTTGTTGATATCTTTATTGAAGCTGCAGTTATTTGCGTTGCAGCCGCCGGAACAATAGAACTTGCACCAGCAATCTTTGCAGCCTTCTTTGGTATAAATGTTGGAGCAGGCAAATTTATCCTTCATCTCGATATCAAGGGTTTCATCATCAAGATTGCCCATTTTCCATTCATCGTTTCCTACAAACTGATGACAGGGATAAATATCGCCGTCGGGCGTTACGGAAACATATTCGTTTCCGCATCCGCATCCGCGAAGACGTTTGATTGCGCAGGGGCCCTGGTCAAGGTCAATCATAAAGTGAAAAAAGTTAAAGCATCTTCCCTCTTCTTTCTTTCTGCGGATCATTTCAACAGCAAGCTTTTAGTATTCTGCAAAAATTGCGGGAAGATCTTCTTCGGTAATTGCATAAGGTTCGCTGGGATCGGCAATAACCGGTTCAACACTCAGCTGATCAAATCCGAGGTCATCGGCGATGTGATATACGTCCTGTGCAAAATCAAGATTGTTTTTGGTGAAGGTTCCGCGGGCATAATATTCCTTGTTTTCGCCTTTAAGACGCTTTTCAACAAGCTTCTGGAATTTCGGAACAAAGATATCATAGCTGCCCTTGCCATTGATGGTAAGGCGCATATTATCGTTCACGCATTTTCTTCCATCGAGGGAAAGAACGACGTTTTTCATTTCTTTATTGATGTAATCGATATTTTCATCATTAAGAAGAACGCCGTTGGTGGTTACGGTGAAGCGGAATTTTTTGTTATATTCTTCCTCTTTGCTTCTGGCATAATCAACAATTTCTTTTACAGCGTCCCAGTTCATAAGGGGCTCGCCGCCGAAGAAATCCAGTTCGAGATTATGGCGGTTTCCGGAATGGGTAAGAAGGAAATCAATGGCTTTTTTGCCGGTTTCAACTGGCATAAGTTTTCTTCCTTTACCAAAGTCGCCGGTGGAAGCAAAGCAATATTTGCAGCGGAGGTTACAGTCGTGGGAAATATGAAGGCACATGGATTTGATGGGTGCGCCTTTCATCATATCGGTGAAACGTTCGTAATCATCTTCGCTGAAAAGCTGACCGGCGTTCTGAAGTCCGAGAAGTTCGGAATAAAGTTCAAGAATATCTTCTTCAGAATATTCTTTTGAAAGTTCTTTTACGATTTCTGCGGGGCATTCTTCCGGAAGCTTGTCCTCGAATTTATTAAGAAGATCAAAAGCCATCTTATCAAGAAGATGAACCGCACCGGAGTTTACGTCGAGAGCAATATAATAACCATTAAGATAAAAACTATGTACCATTTAAAAATCTCCAAAAAAACTGCAGGCAAGCCTTTTTGGCAAGCCTGCAATTTATAATAATTCAATAAATTATTTGTTGCCTTTGCGGGATTCGTTTTCGCATTCCTGGTTTGCAACGGTGCAGGAAGTTTTGCAAGCAGACTGGCAGGAAGCCTGGCATTCGCCGCAGCCGCCTTTTGCGCAGGATTCTTTAAGATTTGCGTTGTTTACAGTTTTGATGTGTTCCATTATGTTATCCTCCTGAAAAAATACATATTTTAACGCTAATAGTATAGCACATAATTATTAATGTTGCAACTATTTTCTTTTAATATAATTAACTCCGATTATTCCGCCCAAAGAGGAGGAAATGAATATCATTGCGGCTTTTATTGCGGCGCCGATACCAAAAGCTCCTGTTCCTGATAATCCGCCGAAAATCCAGATGATACCGAAAAAAATAATTCCGGAAAAAGCTCCGCAGAAAAGCCCTTTTTCGTGAGAAAATCCGGCGGAACAGAACCCGCCACAAAATCCTCCGAAAGCAAGAATTACAACAGTTGCAGGAGAAATCAGCATTGCAGGGATATCCCCTATCGCAAGTACTGCCGCCATAGCAAAAATGAACAGAGCTGCGATCAAAATTCCGATTCCGGAGCCAACGGAAGAGCTTATTGCAATTTTTTTCACCTGTTTTCCGGTCATATAAAAAACGCCCCTTTCAAAAAATCCTTTTAAAGGATATTCGGAAAGGAGTGTTTTTATTCAGGTCAGATGATTTTAATCGTTTTTATCTCTTGCGGAAATATTCTGGGAAACAGCGCTTTTAAGAATACGGATTTTGCTTCTGTCACTTCCGGTTTCGATAACAACGGTATCCTCTTTTACGGAAACAACAATACCGATAATTCCGCCGATGGTAACAACTTCATCGCCGATATCAAGGTTTTCTCTCATAACTTTGTCTGCTTTGTCCTTTTTCTGCTGGGGACGGATGAGCATAAAATAGAAAACGATAACTACAACAATAATGGGTGCGAAGCTGATGATGGTATCAAGAATAGAGCCGCCTTCTGCAGAAGCGTCAGCGCTTCCGAGAAGAGAAAGAAGATAAGGGAAATTGGTCATTTTGTACCTCCAAAAATGTTATGAATAATATTATAAATTAATTTTTGCCGGGATTCAAGATTTTATATTCTTTTTCCGAGAATATCACGGTATTTCTGATAAAACTCTTCGAAAGTTCCGTTATCAAGCGCCTCGCGGATTCTTTCCATAAGAGTGTTATAAAAATAAAGGTTATGCTGAACGGTGAGCCTGTGGGCGAGAAGTTCGTTCGCTCTGAGAAGATGGCGGACGTATGCTCTGCTGTGAAGACGGCAAGTGGGACATCCGCATTCCGGATCCACCGGACCGTTATCATAGATGTATTTTTCGTTGTTGAGGTTTCTTATGCCCTGCCAGGTAAAAAGGGTACCGTGACGTGCGTTACGGCTTGGCATAACGCAGTCGAAAAGGTCAACGCCGCGATGAACGGCTTCAAGAATGTTTACAGGAGTGCCTACTCCCATAAGGTATCTCGGTTTATTGACCGGCATATAAGGTTCAACAGCGTCGATAATGCGGTACATTTCGAGGGTGGGCTCGCCGACAGCGAGTCCGCCGATTGCATAACCGTCAAGATCGAGTTTTGCTATTTCTTTCATGTGCTCGATACGAAGATCCTCGAAGGTGCATCCCTGGTTGATGCCGAAAAGCATCTGGTGGGGGTTGATGGTATCCGGAAGAGAATTGAGTCTTTCCATTTCTGCTTTGCAGCGGTGGAGCCATCTTACGGTTCTTGCGCAGGACTGAGCAGCATAGGATTTCGGAGCGGGGTTTTCGACGCATTCATCAAAAGCCATTGCAATGGTGCTTCCAAGGTGGGACTGAATCTGCATTGATTCTTCCGGGCCCATAAAAATTCTGTGTCCGTCAAGGTGACTGCGGAAATAAACGCCTTCTTCTTTTATTTTGCGAAGCTTTGAAAGGCTGAATACCTGGAAGCCGCCGCTATCGGTAAGGATGGGTCTGTCCCAGTTCATAAATTTATGAAGACCGCCAAGTTCTTTTACAACAAGATCTCCGGGACGAAGCGAAAGATGATAAGTGTTGCAAAGTGCGACCTGGCAATGAAGCTCTTTAAGGTCTTCTGCGGCAACGCCGCCTTTAATTGCTCCGCAGGTTGCAACGTTCATGAATGCGGGAGTCTGAACTGTTCCGTGAACGGTTTCGAATTCTGCTCTGCGGGCTTTTCCTTCGGTTTTTAAAACAGTAAACATATTTTTCCCCTTTATAAGGTAATAAAATAACTATTATAGTATAACTTAATAAAAGAATCTTTGCAAGTTAAATTTTGTTAAATTATAATTTTCAACACACTTTCCGAATGGATAATTTTTCTTGACAATCATATAATTCCCGTGATAATATTATAATACTTTTTGTATAAGCGTAATTGTGAGGGATATTGATGTCGGAAATAATGGATTTCGGAAGAAAAGTAAAATATATTATGAAGCAGCGCGGAATAACCCAAAGCTGGCTTGCCCAAAAAATAGGGATAACCGAAGCGACTCTTTCAAGATATGTTAATAACAGCAGAAAGCCGCAGGCGGATATTGCCGCGGATATTGCGGAGGTTCTTGATATATCACTTGATTATCTTATGGGAATAAGCGGCTGCCCTTCCCCGATAAAAACCATGAGCACGGAAGAAACCCTTCTTATCAGTGCGTTTTCAAAGGCAAGCCCCAGGGACAGAAAAATCATATTCGGCGTGCTTGAAGACCACATGACTTCGGAAGAACTTGAAACTTTCAAAAAAATTCAGAAAAATTGAATTTTTGTGACTTTGTCACTGAAAGACGGAAATTTTTGGGGTATAATAAAGCCACAATAAAAAATAAATTTTAAAGGAGTTAATTCTATGAAATATACTTGCATGATCTGCGGATACACCTATGACGAAGAAAAAGGCATTCCCGAAAGAGGAATTGCACCCGGAACCAAATTTGAAGATCTCCCGGAAGATTTCCGCTGCCCCCTTTGCAAAATGCCCAAAGATAAATTCAGAAATGTAGCAAAAGATTTTAACCAGTGATTTCAGCTAATAAATTACTCGGAAACAAAAAACGACCGCACCGCGGTCGTTTTTTTATGCAATCAAATAATAGCCATGGAATCGCCGAAAGAGAAAAATCTGTATCTTTCCTCAATGGCGGTCTGATATGCCGCCATAACGTTTTCATATCCGGCAAAAGCGGAAACGAGCATTATAAGGGTGCTTTCGGGAAGGTGGAAATTGGTGATAAGTCCGTCAAGAACTTTGAATTTGAATCCGGGATAGATAAAAATGCTTGTGTCGTCATCGTCTTCTCTGATTTCGCCGTATTTCGCCGCAACGGATTCGAGAGTTCTGCAGGAAGTGGTTCCTACCGCAATAACGCGATGGCCGGCTGCTTTTGTTTCTTTTATAAGGTCTGCGGTTTCTTTGGGGAGCATATAATGTTCGGTATGCATTATGTGGTGCTCAAAATCCTCGACTTTTACAGGGCGGAAGGTTCCAAGGCCGACGTGAAGAGTGACAAAAGCTGTTTTAATGCCTTTTTCACGGATTTTTTCAAGAAGTTCATTTGTAAAATGAAGTCCTGCGGTGGGTGCGGCGGCGGAACCTATGGGATCGGAATAAACGGTCTGATATCTTTCCCTGTCTTCAAGCTTTTCTGTGATGTAAGGAGGAAGAGGCATCTGACCGATTTCATCAAGGACGTTATAGATATTTCCTTCGTGTTCAAATCTTACGATTCTGTTGCCTTCTTCCACAATATCAATGACCTCGGCTTTAAGAAGTCCGCCGCCGAAAACGAATCTTTTTCCGATTTTTGCGTGTTTTCCGGGACGAACGAGAATTTCCCAAACGTCAAGGTCAATCTGCTTGAGAAGCAGAAATTCGATGGGAGAATGGGTATCTTCCCTTTCGCCGATGAGCCTTGCGGGAATAACTCTTGAATTATTGAGAACGAGAAGATCGCCGGGTTCAAGAAGGTCGATTATCTCATAAAAATGTTTGTGTTCAACTTCGCCGGTTTCTCTGTTGAGATGCATAAGACGGGAATGATCGCGCTGATCTGCCGGATGCTGTGCGATAAGTTCTTCCGGAAGATCAAAATAAAAATCACTTGTTTTCATTAAATCACCATTTATTTCAAATTTTCAAAAAATATTGACATCAAAAATATGTAATGCTAAAATCAAAAGCATATTCATATAACTTTTATATTATATTGCAACGGAAGTTTTATTTCAAGTATTTTTATCATAAGGAGGTATAACTTATGAAAAATTATAAAGTCGGAATAATCGGCGCAACCGGAATGGTCGGCCAGCGCCTTTTAACGCTTCTTGAAGGTCACCCTTGGTTTTCTGTAGAAGTTCTTGCCGCATCTTCAAAAAGCGCGGGAAAAAGCTTTGAGGAAGCTGTCTTCGGACGCTGGGCAATGGCAAAGCCAATTCCGGAGAAAATTAAATGCATGAAAGTTTATGATGCGGAAAAAGACGCGGAATTTATTGCTTCTTCTGTCGATTTCGTTTTTTGCGCAATCAATATGGATAAAGCGGCAACAAAAGCTCTTGAAGAAAAATACGCCAAACTCGAATGTCCGGTTATGTCAAATAACAGCGCAAACCGCGGTGTTTTTGATGTTCCTATGATAATTCCGGAAATAAACCCGGAACATATGGAAGTTGTTTCTGCGCAGAAAAAACGTCTTGGGACCAAAAGAGGATTTATTTCCGTAAAATCCAACTGTTCGATCCAAAGCTATGTTCCTGCGCTACATCCGCTTATGAAATTCGGTGTTAAGAATGTGCTTGCCTGCACTTATCAGGCTATTTCCGGCGCCGGAAAAAACTTTGAACGCTGGCCGGAAATGGTCGATAATCTTATCCCTTATATCGGCGGCGAGGAAGAAAAAAGCGAAAACGAACCGCTTAAAATATGGGGGAAAATTGAGGACGGAAAAATTATAAGCGCTTCCTCCCCTGCTATTACAACTCAATGTCTTCGCGTTCCGGTTTCGGACGGACACACCGCGGCGGTTTTTGTAAGTTTTGATAAAAAGCCGACAATTGATGAAATAAAAAAAGCATGGGCAGAATACCGCGGAGAACCGCAGATTCTCGAACTTCCTTCCGCACCGAAGCAGTTCCTTACTTATTTCGAAGAACCGGATCGCCCCCAGGCAAAGCTTGACAGAGATCTTGAAAACGGTATGGGCGTTTCTATCGGAAGACTCCGCGCGGACAGCCAATATGATTATAAGTTCGTAAGCCTTTCTCATAATACGATAAGAGGTGCCGCAGGCGGCAATATCCTTATGGCGGAACTTTATGCCGCAAAAGGTTATTTCGACAGATAAACATAATAAATTAATCCTCCGCATAGATATTCATATCTTGGAAAGCGGAGGATTTTTTATATGAAAAACACAATTTTTACCGGCTGCGGAGCGGCAACGGTTACGCCGATGAACGAAGATGGTTCAGTAAATCTTAAAAAATATGCGGATTTTATAGATGAACTTATAAACAGAGGCATTGACGCGATAGTGGTAAACGGAACCACCGGAGAATCAGCTACGCTTACGGATGAAGAACAATATAATATTATCTGCTGTGCAAATGACGTTATCAACCATCGTGTTCCGCTGATTGCCGGAGCCGGAAGCAACAGCACCGCTCATGCCGCAAGACTTGCCCTTAACGCGAGGAATGCCGGTGCAGATGCGATTCTTGCTGTTACACCATATTACAATAAAGCAAACGAAAACGGACTTCTGGAGCATTACAGCTTTATCACAAAGTGGTGCCAGCTGCCGACTATTGTTTATAATGTTCCTTCAAGGACCGGAGTGAATATCAAGCCGGAAACATATCTAAAACTTGCGGAAAATCCGTTTATCTGTGCTGTAAAAGAAGCTTCGGGAAATATCGCCGATGCCGAAAGGACGGTTTCGCTTTGCGGCGATAAAATTGATATTTTTTCCGGAAGCGATGAACTTACACTTCCGTTTTTGAGCATCGGTGCAAAAGGGGTTATTTCCGTTGCGGCGAATATCGTTCCGGAAAGAATGGAAGCAATCTGTACCGAATATTTCGGAGGAAAATATATTGAATCCGCAAAAAGCCAGATTGCGCTTATTCCGCTTATTGATGCGCTTTTTTGCGATGTAAATCCCATTCCGATTAAAGAAGCACTTAATATGCTCGGAAAGGAATTCGGACCTTGCAGGCTTCCGCTTTGCGAAATGGAAGAAGCAAAAAAAGAACACCTTCGCTCCGTTCTTGAGCACTATGGAATTCTTTGAGCACCGATATATTCTTCATCTTGGAAAGATGAGCATCACCTTAAAGGAAGAATATTTGTTTTGCATAATTTCGGTGCTCAAAAGAATATTAAAACGCAAATGCATATATATTGAAATAAAAAGAGGAGAAAAGCAGTAGCTTTTCTCCTCTTTTTTCAGTTGATTGCAACATATCCCGTTTTTTCGATTATTTCCTGACCTTCTTCGGAAAGAATCCATTCGATAAGTTCATGGACGTTTTCATTTTCATTGCCTTCATAGGTTACTGCATAAAGAGGTCCGGTTATTGGGTAGGTTCCGTTTTTTATATTTTCAACCGTCGGCGCAACGCCATCGATGCTCAGAATCTTTATATCCGGATTTTTAATAATTCCCTCGAGATAATATCGGAACGAAAAACCGATGGAACCGGATTTGCTGCGATAATCCGAAACCCGCTCCACAATTCCGGACATTAAATCATTCACCATTTCGGTTGGCGCTTCCATAATTTCAGTTCCGTTCATAAAGCGTATAAGCATGCTTTGGCTTCCGCTTCCTTCATTGCGCTGATAGGCGGCTATTTTTTCGTTTTTTCCGCCAAGTTCCTTCCAGTTCGTTATTTCTCCGGAATAAATGGCTCTCACCTGTTCGGAAGTAAGATTATCGATGGGGTTATCCTTGTGAACAAAGAAAACAAATGCGTCATAACCAATGGGAGTATAAACAAATTCCGTTCCGTGGTATTTTGCTTCTTCTATCTGTTCTTCGGACGGATATGCGCCGAAGAAAATATCGGTCTGCCTTTCGCCAAGCATTTTATATCCGCCGACGGTGTTGTTATATTCAAAAACACCGTCCCAAAGTTCCGTGGTTTCGGGATAAACCGCATTTACAAAAGCGGAATATACGGGGAAAACCGCCGCCGCGCCATCGACTATTGGCAGATTATCTTCAAACTTAAGACTTGAATCTTCATCAAGAGTTGCAATTTTCGATTCTTCTTCAAAAGGAAGATATTCATGTACGTTGATATTCGGGGTCGTATTTATGGTTATGCTTCTGTCATAAGCCTCTGCTCCGAACTTGATTCCGGTTATAACGGCAGTTACGGCAAAAAATATGCTCCAGCCAATGAGCACCTTTTTTCTGTTTTTTACCCATATCATAGGAATAAAAAACGCAAATAATACCGCCATTAAAGCATACGCTATAAATTCGCTGTATACGATAAGTCCGATAAAAAGCGATGCAAAAAATGAAATAGGGATTATTACCGCCGTGAGGACTGCTTTGCAGATTATATCGACCCATTTTTTGCTTTTGTCCATATTGTTCTCCTCCGATGTTTTTATTTTATACTTCTGATTTGATTATAACCCAAAGGTTAATTTTTTCAATAAAAGAGCCGCAATATTAAACAAAAATTAATAATTGATTTTTCCGCAGAAAAACTTTTTAAGTTGTAATATATATTAAAATATGATAAAATATCCTTCGGATTATTTTCTCTAATCGAAAAGAGGTTTGATATATGCGAAAAATCGCTTTGCGCGGTCTTATCGGACAAAAACGCAATACGGCTTTACTTTGGAGCGTTGTAGCTCTTTCTTTTTTGTTTCTTGTTCTTTCCACCACAATAATTACTTCTCTTCAGGAAACAGACGAACGCCAACGCAACGAAACATACGGAAAATGGCAGGTTATGGCTGCGGATTTTGAACTTACAGGAACGGAATATTACGAAGGCGGTTCCGGTCTTGTTCTTTCGGAAGAAATTATCGAAGCTATAACATCAAAAGCGGATGAATCAATCGTTCTTCCGATGGTATCCGTTTCCGGCGTTGATTATTTTTCGGGCGATAATGAATATTATATTACTCCATATTCAGATGATTTTATCGAATCCGGAAATCTTACACTTAAAGAAGGTTATTGGCCGAAAGAAAAAAACGAAATCGCTCTTGAATATGCAAGGCTTTCTTCCCTTAATTTAAAGCTCGGCGATACTTTTACGGTTGTTTCTCAAGTAACCATAGACGCAAATTCCGATTATATCGCAAGACTCGGCGAGATTTCGGAACTTGCCAAAGAAGATATTATAAAGGAAGGCATTGAGCTTTTTAACAAAAAAGCATGGAACGAAGTAAATAATTCCGTTCTCAATTTCAATAAAACCGTATATGAAGAATTTTTCCTCATTTATCCCGGACAGCGTGAAGGAAGCGTTCTTTCCATGTATCTTGCGGATGATGAACACCCGAACGGAAGAATTATTCCCTTCGATGAAATGACCGAGGAACAGTTCGTAAGAGCATACACGGGTTTTATTGATTCTTCCATAGGAATCGACATTACCGGATATATGATCCCACACATGACCGAAGAAGAAATCAATTATTTTTTCGGTCTTACAGCCGATCTGATAGGTTATGAAAACCTCAATATCCGCGTAACCATCAACAAAAAAGATATTATAATCAATATTCCGTTTACGTATAAAATCTGCGGAGTGGTAGATACTTTTTCTGACAGATGGGATACTGGGATGCTTCCTCTCCCAAGTGGATTTGTTACGGAAGAAAACTACCTTGTTTATATAAACGGATAGAAAAAGGTTCTTGAAAAATATGATAAATTTAGTTTCAAGCCTTATAACAGCATTGTTTTCCTTTCTGATAATGCAAAAAATTCCGCAAGAACCCTTTGGAATGACGTTGCGGCGGTAATAGAAGAGAAAAACGGAATTTCCATTGATAAAAGTATTATGGAAAATCCTCATGATCTTTCCGAAATAAGGCTCAACCGTTTTGCATATCCCGCTTCCTCAGAAGGCGGAAACAAAACTCTTGCTCTTGTTACGGTTATTCTTTTTGTGACGACAGTATGTGCCGTTTTCCAGATTTTCTTTACCCAGATGAGAAAACGCCTGCGCAGAATCGTGCTTATGAAATCCATAGGTGCCGAAAGCAGACAGATTGCTCAGATGCTTCTTTGGGAATTTATATATTTCTGCATAACTGCCCTTCCGGTTGGAACGGCAATCGGTCTTGGCGGAGCATATTTTACCGTTTTTGCGCTCGAAAAAATCCAGGAGAGAGATATTATATATACTGTTGATCCTCTTATCCTTATTTTTGCTCTTTTGGCGGGAACAGCAGCTCTCTTTATCGGAATGATGATTCCGAGCATAAAGGCAATTGGAATTCCCCTTACAGGAAGAACCGCAAGGAAAAAGCCTCTTGCTCCGCCGAAAAAGGACATTCAGCAGAATTTCTTTAATGTAACGCTCCGCGGACTTTCTGCAAACAAAAGCAGAACCCTTGGAAACGGCGCACTTTGCCTTTTTATGATGCTTATAATGACTCTTTGCATATTTATTGGCTTCCGTTTTATTACTCCTTACCGCGAAACGGTTCAGCGTGATAACAGACCTGATTATCTTCTGAGACTCCCCTATTCCGTTTCCGACCGTCAGCTTCCGGAATATATGGAAGAACTGGAATCTCTCGGCGTATGTGAATCCATTGACGTTCAGCGTACCGGAGATGATTTGCTCCTTGAAAAATCCGTTGAAAGTTTTCTTCTTGATGCGGCTTTTGGTGAAGATATAAAAACAGCTTTGAATTCTTATGGCGATGATTTCAGCGGATATCCCGTTACCCTTTATGCGGTTTCTTCCGAAAGCGAACTTTTCGAAAAATTCAGCTCCGCCGCAACGTATGGAACTGTTGATAAGGAGAACTTCGAGGCAGGAAACGAGGTTATCGTTTTTGTTCCGCTTTACAGCGATGAGAAAATCAAAAACAAAGAACTCACCGGTTACGGATGGGAAAGGGTCGATTCCGCCGGAATTGACACCACCTATTATGAAGAATATAAAAATGTTTATAAAACCGATGACGGAATCTCTGCCGGAGAAAGAATAACACTCGGCGCGAGCACACGTTATTACGGCGGAAGCGGTTTTACTCATAAACTTGAAACGAAAAAAGTCAAAGTTTCCGCGGTTATAAACTATTTCCCGGATGAAGGCGTTTGGCCGATAAGCGGTTCCGACGAAGGATATCAGATAGTCTGTTCCGCAAAACTTGCAGGAAAACTTCTTCCCAACTCCATGCGAACCCGTTCTTCGAATGAAGTTCGCGCACTTAAAGTTATGTATCTTTCCACCGGTTACGGTACCACGGATTTTTACATAACAGCAAAAGAAGGACTTTCAAAATATGATATCGATACCACCCTTCTTGTTTATTCGAGAAGCAAATATATGGATATCGAATTTTATCACGAAAGCAACAGCAAACTTCTTCAGGACGGAATCAATAATATTCTTCTTGTGGGTCTTCTTGGGCTTACGGCAATTCTTCTTGCCCTTATGATTTTTGCGAACACCGTTTCTTCGGATATCGAGCAGGAAAGAAACAAAATCGGAATACTCCAGTCCCTCGGAGTCAGCAACAAACAGCTTATAAAACGTCAGCTTTATATCGGACTTGCTGTTTCCGGTGCGGCGGTGTTTATTTCGAATTTGCTCCTTTGGGGCGGAATCGCAGTTTTTGCGCTTCTTTCGGATGCGGTGCTCGGAAACCTTCTTTGGGGATATCCGGTTCTTCTTCATATCATCGCCTGCGTCGTTCTTGCGGCGATAATCACGATTCTCTATATTCTTCCCATGAAGAGCATACAGAAATATCTTCCCATAGAAAATATCAAAACAAGAAAGTGAGGCTTTTTGAATGGATATTTTAAGAACCGAAGGTCTTTATAAAACTTATAACGAAGGCAGCGAAAACGAAGTTCATGCGCTGAAGCCTCTGGATATTTCCGTGGAGGAAGGAGTGTTTTATGCCATAATCGGAAGAAGCGGCTCGGG
>JAFXGY010000022.1 GCA_017536625.1 Oscillospiraceae bacterium
CCCCCTCAAGGGGGAATAAACTCTCCACCGAAAGAACGGAGATTCCGAATCTCAACCGTCGTCGTTCAGGCCGACAACGGATTTTTATTTTTCCTCTGCCGCCCGACCGTTTTTGTTGCACCTCCATTTCACCGTAGGGAACGGTCTTGACCGTTCCGAAATCTTGCCTCCCCTGAAAGGGGAGGTGGCAAAACCGAAGGTTTTGACGGAAGGGTGAAATAAGCTCCCTCTGATGAGGGAGCTGTCAGCGAAGCTGACTGAGGGAGAGAAATCCCAAAAACCCGGAGGGTTTAGCCTCCCTTGCCTAAAGGGAGGTTTTTACATAAAAAACTTGAATTTCCCCGAAAAAAGACTATACTTTAATTATCTGAATCCCGAAAGGAGAAAAACCATGGATATCAATTTTAAAGAAATAGATCTTTTCATCAAGGAAAACAAGGAAAACATCCTTCGCGATATCGCAAGGCTTGTTGCTGTTCCAAGCATTGAAGGCGAACCGGAAGAAGACGCACCCTTTGGCGCCGAACCGAAAAAAGCCCTCGAACTCGGGCTCGAAATCGCTTCCGAATTGGGTCTTGATACCAGAAACTGCGAAAATTACATCGGCTATGCCGAAATTCCCGGCGAAAACGAAGAAAAATATATCGCCACCGTAACCCATCTGGACGTTGTTCCCGTCGGCGAAGGCTGGACTAAAAGTCCCTTTGAAATGTGGGAAAAAGACGGCTATATCATCGGCCGCGGAGTTATGGACGATAAAGGCCCCAGCGTTATCTGCCTTTATGCCCTCAAATACCTTAAAGAAAAGAACATTCCCCTTCGCTATACCGTTCGTGCTCTTCTTGGTGCAAATGAAGAAACCGGCATGGGCGATGTTTCCTATTTTCTGAAAAATTACCCCGCACCCGCATTTGCATTCAGCCCGGATTCAAACTTCCCGGTATGCAACGGCGAAAAGGGAATTTACCAGGGAATGATTTATTCCAAATGCGCTCCGGAAAAAATCGTTTCCATCGAAGGCGGCATGGCCTTCAACGTAATTCCGGATAAAGCAGAAGCCGTGCTCAAATGCGGCGGAAAGCTTCCCCCCGAAGCAGAAAATATCGAAGTTTCCGCAAAAGACGGCCTTCTTACCATCAAAGCATACGGAAAAAGCGGCCATGCTTCCATGCCGGAAGGCACAGTCAATGCCATCGGCGTGCTCGTAAATTACATTCTTGAAAACGAGCTTTGCTCCGAAGCGGAAGCAGAATATCTTTCCGTGCTCAAAGCTCTCCATTCCTGCCCCTATGGCACCGGATTGGGCGTTGACGCCGACGATAAAAAGTTCTCTCCTCTCACCATCATCGGCGGAATCATCGGAATCAAGGACGGAAAATTCTTCCAGAGCCTTGACAGCCGCTACCCCACCAACACCAGCGGTGCTCAGATTACCGCAGCCATCAACGAAAAATTCGGTGAGCACTGCCTTTGCGAAACTATTGCCGAAATGGAGCCTTTCTATATCGAACCGGATTCCGCCGAAATCCAGACCTGCATAAATACCTATAACGAAATCACCGGCGAAAAGGCTGAACTTTATACCATGGGCGGCGGAACTTATGCCCGCGACTTCCCCAACGCCGTTTCCTTCGGACCCGAGCACCCCGAAAGACCCATGCCCGAATGGGTGGGCGCAGTTCACTGCGTTGATGAAGGCGCTTCCGTCGAATTCCTGCTCGAAGCGCTTAAAATCTATATCGCAACCCTCATCCGCCTTCAGGACGTGGAACTTTAACCGTAAACCAATGCAGGGCGGGAGCTTGCTCCCGCCGTATTTTTTAACAGGGAAGTGATTTTATGACCGATCTTTCAAAGGAGATCTTCGAAAAATACCAGGTTCGAAAAACCGGAAAGCAAAAAACTGCTTTTATCGAACTTATGCGTGCTCATTATCCCAATCTCAAGGTAGAAACCGATGCTCTCGGTTACAGCCGCAACATAGTAATTGGAAACCCCGATACCGCAAAGGCGGTTTTCGGCGCCCATTATGACACCTGCGCCGTGATGCCGGTGCCGAATTTCATCATGCCGAAAAGCGCTTTGATGTCTGTTCTCTATGCCTTCGTGCTCATAATTCCGATGTTCATTATCGGCAATATTGTAGGGAACCTTGCGGAATTTATTTTAAAAGATCCGGGCATGGGTGCGCTTTTTAACCTGCTTACATATTGGGGGATTCTGTTCCTTATGCTGTTCGGACCCGCCAACAAACACACCGTGAACGATAACACTTCCGGCGTTATCACCCTTATCGAGATGATGAGCACCATGACGGAAGAGGAACGTGCTCAAAGCTGCTTTGTTTTCTTCGATAATGAAGAAAAAGGCCTTTTTGGCTCCTCAACTTTCAATAAGGAACATAAGGAAACCATGAAGGAAAAGCTCCTTATCAACTTCGACTGTGTTTCCGACGGGGATTACCTTATGCTTATCCTCAATAAGCGTGCTCATCCGGAATATGCCGAAAAGATGAAAGCCGCCTTCGAAGATATCACCGAAAAGACCGTGCTCATCGAAAGCGAAAAAGGGGTTTATTACCCTTCCGACCAGAAAAATTTCAAGAAGAACATAGGCGTCGCTTCCTTCAAAAAATCGAAGCTGGGTCTTTATATGGACAGAATACATACTCCGCGCGATACGGTGATGGACGAACGCAATATCGAAATCCTTACCGAAGGCTTCCGAAAATTTTTAGCCTCCCTTGTGTAAAGGGAGGTGGCATCGCGAAGCGATGACGGAGGGATTGCTTTGAATGCAAAAGAATTGGATTACAACCCTTCAGCCACCTTCGGTGACAGCTCCCCTTACACAGAGGAGCCTTATAATAAAAAAAGCGTATGCGCCAAAGGCGCATACGCTTTTGTTTTTTTGTTTAAAATCAATCGTAACTTCTCATAACGGAAACAACTTTTCCGAGGATTTCGACGGAATCGACGATAATAGGTTCATAATCATCGTTTTCCGGCTGAAGGCGGAAGTGTCCGTCTTCCTTATAAAAACGTTTTACGGTGGCGGAATCATCAACCAGCGCAACAACAATCTGTCCGTTATGTGCTTCGGGGGTGCGGCGAACAACAACAATGTCGCCGTCAAGAATTCCGCATTTTATCATGGAATTTCCGTGAACGTGAAGAGCAAAAAGGTCGGAAGTATCCCCCGCATAGGGAACATATTCATCAACTTCCTCTTCCGCAAGAATGGGCGAACCCGCCGCAACATGACCGAGAACCGGAATGGTTCCGGGGGGTGTTGCGCTTTTTATGGAAATGGCGCGGTTCTGGTTTTCTCCCATGGAAATTCTTCCCTCGGCCTCAAGTTCCTTAAGATAGCGGTGAACGGTGGAAGTGGATTTGATATCCAGCTCCGCACAGATTTCGCGGACCGTGGGCGGATAGCCATGGTCATTTATGAATTCAGACATATAGTTAAAGATAACTTCTGCTTTATTTCCCATAAAACTCAGTTCCCCTTTCATTTAAATGGAATTACCCGCATAGATTATAGCACATATGTTCGGGTTTGTAAACATATGTTCGATAAAAATTTTGCCGTTCACAAATTTATTTTAAAAATTCTTATGATTCTTCACAGGATGTTCACTTTTATTTAACAAATTAAATTTTTTAAGTGCTATAATATAGATGTACTCAAAAAGAGCCGCAAACTTTTTGAGTTACACCCTCCTCAAAAACTCAAACTAATTGACTTAAAGCAAAACGAAACACCGGGACTGACCACCCCGGTGTTTTGCTTTTATTTGGGAAAAAGCCTTTCTGTGCGGTGATATAATCGTCCCGAAAAAAGCCTTCCTTTCCAACTGTAGGGGCGGATATTATTCGCCCGCAAAACCTCGCCGTTTTACTGTAGGGCGGGGGCTTGCTCCCGCCGCAAAAAAGTAACCCGGAGGGTCAGCCTTCCCGCAGGTTTTGACGGAAGGGTGGAACAAGCTCCCTCTGATGAGGGAGCTGTCACCGAAGGTGACTGAGGGAGAGAATTCCCCGACAGGTTTTGATGTGCGCTTTTTATTTCCGCATATCAAAATCACTTTTCACTTTAAGCTTTGAACTTTCAACTTTATTGAATCCCTCCACCATCTTCGATGGTCCCCCTCCCTTTGACAAGGGAGGCTTTTGGTAATCCCTCCTCCGTCATTTCCTTCGGAAATGCCACCTCCTCCTCTGAGGAGGTTTTTACCTAGCCGTAGGAAACGGTCCTGACCGTTCCGCAATGTAGGGCGGGGGCTTGCTCCCGCCGTAAAATTTCCCGGAGGGTAGCCTTCCCAGAGGGGAAGGTGTCTGCGAAGCAGACGAAAGAGGGATAATCCCCGACCAATCACGATAAGCGCTTTTCTGCGCATCAAAAAAAGGTCCGCGGCGGCGGACCTTTTTTCAGCTCAGTTTATAAAAAAGCGCAATATTATAATTCGTTTCGGTGACGAAACCGGAAAGAGTCATTATGACCGGGTTTCCTTCGCCGAATTTCCGCATAAGCCTTCCGCCCACGTTATAAAAGCGGAAGAGCTTTTCGCCCTTTTCGTTTTCACCTTCCGCAGTGAAGGCAACATAGTGGGCGATCCTCGGTTTTTTGTAATAAGCGATAATCGCTTCGTTGATTCCGCTTTCAAGCAAATCTTCCGGAGAAACAAAAAGTTCGACCTTTTCGCCCTTTTTCTCCATAAACCGCTTCATAAAAAGCGCTTTTGTGCCAAAAACCCCACGGAAAAAACAGCCTTTTTCCATTTCGGAAGCAAGGCGCGGAATTCCGATTTTTCTTCCGCGGGAAAAAAGAATGTTCCAATAAGCAATGCAGCCGCACCCGCAATAAGCAAAATTTCTTGCGGAATATTTTATGCAGGAAAGGCGGTTTTGGTTTTCGATGAAGCCATCCGCCGAAAAGCCGTTTTCCACGCTGCGTTCAAGGGTTTTTATCACCCTTCTGTTGTGCTTAAGGTTTTCTTCCTTGGAATAGGAAAGATTGCTGAAATCAAAGCCGAAAATTTTCATCGGAGATAAAGATTCATAAAGTCGGCGGAATGATATTCTTCGCCGATTTTGAAGTATTTTTCGTATGTGCCGATTTTTTCGAATCCGAATTTTTTATAAAGGCCGATGGCGGCTTCGTTATCGGAACGAACCTGGAGTTCCAGCACTTCCGCGCCGGATTTTTTTGCAAAATCCATAAGCACGTTCATAATTCCGGTGCCGATGCCCTTTCCCCAATAATCCTTGCGGACCGAAATGGCAATTTCGCTTCTGTGGCAAAAACGGGGTTTTCCGGAAACGACGGAAACCGCTCCGGTTCCGACCAGTTCACCTTCATCGAAGGCAACAATCATTACGGAATTGGGGTTGCCGTAAAATTTTCGGATATAATCTGCCTGCTGGGAAATGGAAAAAGGCAGACCTTCCGCACCAAAGGTGAGGTTATCGCTTTCTCCGCCTACCCTTTTGCAGTATTCAAGGAATTTTCCGGCGTCGGAAGGTTCCGCTTCGCGGAAGATGATGTTCATTGGCATTTATGTCACCTCTCTGATGTAAAAATCGTTTTTTCAGTCGCCGCAGTCGCCGCAGTTCCCGCAGGAACCGCAGGAACCGCATTCGTTTTCGCAGCCGCCGCAATCCCCGCAATCGCCGCAGCCGTGGCTTTTTCCGCCAAGGTCATGTCCGCTGCTGAGGAATGCTTCGCATTTTCCGCCGGAAAGAACTTCATCCGGCTTTTTTTCAAAGCGCAGACATGAAGAAGTATCTCCGCGCTTTTTATACGTGCAGTGGTGGCAGACAAGGTCGCGGTTCGTAATTTCTTTTCCGCCTTCACCGGTTACGGTGATTCTGTCCGGAATAAAATTATGGCCCTTTCCGCCCTTTTTGCATTTGCAGTTTCTGTTTTCCATTGGGTTTCTCCTTTTTTCGGGAAGAAAAAATATATAAAAGTGATAAAATGCGTTTAATCAAAATCATTATATCAAAAACCGCGCCTTTAAGCAATGCAATTCCCGCCGATATTCCAAAAAAGCCTGCCGGATTTCACTGCAGAAAACGTTTTTTGCGGGCGGATAATATCCGCCCCTGCGGTGAGGTGAAAACCAAAAAACGGTCGGGCGGCAGAGGGAAAATGAAAATCCGTTGTCGGCCTGAACGACGACGGTTGAGATTCGGAATCTCAGTTCTTTCGGTGGAGAGTTTATTCCCCCTGGATAGGGGGAATCGCTCGCGGGAGCGAGCGGTTAGGGGTTGAAAGGCGTTTCTTTGGCGGTTGTACCACCGTTTCTTTGCGCCAGTCAAAGAAATGGGGGTAC
>JAFXGY010000023.1 GCA_017536625.1 Oscillospiraceae bacterium
CCTTGTCAAAGGGAGGGGGACCATCGCCATTTTGGCGATGGTGGAGGGATTCATTATAAAAAACACATATAATTAAAGAAAGAATCCCCCAGTCTTTTTTAACCGCAAGCGGTTAAAAAATCCAGCCCCCTTTAACAAGGGAGCTTAATAGGATAAACAACAATTTACTTTAAAAACCGAGGTGAACCATGAAAAAGTTTTTATCGTTTTTACTTTTGTTCTCGCTGATTTTCTCTTTCCCGATAACGGCCATGGCCGATGGAATTACCATTTCGGCAAAATCCGCGATATTGATGGAACGCTCCACCGGAAGGGTGCTCTTTGAATACGAAGCGGATACTCCGATGCCGCCCGCTTCCATAACAAAAATAATGACTCTTCTTCTGGTGATGGAAGCGATGGAAGGCGGAAAACTTGATGAAAAAACTGAAGTTACAGCAAGCGAACACGCCTGCTCCATGGGCGGAAGCCAGATCTGGCTGGAACCGGGGGAGGTTATGACCGTTCACGAACTGCTGAAAGCCGCCGCTATCGCTTCTGCAAACGATGCCTGCGTAGCGCTCGGCGAAGCAGTTTCCGGAACGGAAGAGGCCTTTGTGGAGCTTATGAACAAAAGGGCAGAAGAACTCGGCATGAAGAACACGACCTTTAAAAACTGCACCGGTCTTGATGCCGAAGGCCATCTTTCAACGGCCCGGGATATTGCCATAATGTCCGCGGAACTTTTAAAGCACGAAAAAATCAAAGAATATTCCACCGTTTGGATGGATAGCCTTCGCGGCGGAGAAACGGAACTTACCAACACCAACAAACTTGTGCGGTTTTATAAAGGCTGCACAGGGCTTAAAACCGGTTCCACCGATGGCGCGGGCTGCTGCCTTGCGGCTTCTGCTGAAAGGGATGGAATGGAGCTTATTTCCGTAACTCTCGGTTCAGGGAATACTGACGAGCGTTTTGCTTCCGGAAGAAAACTTCTCGATTACGGCTTTGCAAATTTCGCCGTTGCGAAGCCGAATCCGCCGGCGGAGGAACTCCGGGAAATTCCGGTTGTTCACGGAACGGCGGAAAAAATAATGCCGATTTTCGATATCCCGGAAAATTATCTTCTTCCGAAAGGGCAGGAAACGCTTATTGAACAAAAGGTAGAACTTCCGGAAAGTCTTGAAGCACCGGTGGAAAAAGGTCAGGTAATAGGGAAGGTGAAAGTCAGCCTTGGCGGCGGAGAAATCGGCGAATATAACATTCTTGCGGGGGAATCCTGCGAAAAAATGAGCTTTTTTGCGGCTCTTAGAATACTTTTCCTCGAAGCTGTTTCAACAGAATAAAAATTTTTTGATGGGAGCGTAATTTCGCTCCCTTTTTTACTTGCAAAAATCTGCGTTTTAGTTTATTATATATGCAGGATAATATCATTATTCAGGAGGTGCTTTAATGCCGAAGCTTGATTTTCGGTATCTGAAAGACTTTATCTCCGAAGAAGAATTTTCCGCAAAAGCCGCAAAAGCCGAAGAAGCCCACCGCACCCTTTTGACAAAATCCGGTGCGGGGAATGACTTCACAGGTTTTGTGGAACTTCCGGAAGAATATGACCGGGAAGAATTTTCCCGCATAATTTCCGCGGCGGAAAAGATAAGGAACCAGAGCGATGTTCTTATCGTCATCGGAATCGGCGGTTCCTATCTTGGAGCAAGGGCGGTTATCGAACTTGCAACTTCTTCTCTTCGCAACAGGCTTTGCAAAAACGGCCCGGAAATTTATTTCGCCGGCTGCAACCTCAGCCCGGATTATATGGCAGAAATTGCCGAAATTTGCGAAGATAAAGATTTTTCGGTAAATGTTATTTCTAAATCCGGCACCACAACAGAACCCGCAATCGCTTTCCGCTTCTTCCGCGAACTTCTTGAAAAGAAGTACGGCAAGGAAGGCGCAAAGGAAAGAATCTTCTGCACCACAGATAAAGCAAGAGGAACCCTCAAGGCTGTTGCAGATAAAGAAGGCTGGGAAACCTTTGTTGTTCCGGATGATATCGGCGGAAGATTTTCCGTCCTCACACCCGTAGGCCTTCTTCCCATCGCCGCTGCAGGCATTGATATCAATGAACTTATGGTCGGCGCCGCGGAAGCAAAGAAAGAATATGAAAATCCCGTTTTCGCAGAAAACGAAGCCATGCAGTATGCCGCAGCAAGAAATATCCTTCTTGAAAAAGGCAAAGCGCTCGAACTTCTCGTAAGCTATGAACCTTCCTTCACCCAGATGGCGGAATGGTGGAAACAGCTCTTCGGTGAAAGCGAAGGAAAGGACGGAAAAGGAATTTTCCCTTGTTCCGCAATTTTCTCCATGGATCTTCATTCCCTCGGACAGTTTGTCCAGGACGGAACAAGAAATCTTTTCGAAACGGTAGTCCGCTTCGAAAAGGCTCAGAAAAAGCTTGCTGTTGCTTTTGATGAGGAAAATTCCGACGGACTCAACTTCCTTTCCGGAATGGATATGCAGGAAATCAACGAAAAGGCAAGGCTCGGAACTTTGGTAGCCCATACCGAAGGCGGCGTCCCGAACATCGTGATCACCTGCGAAGAGAGAAATCCGAAAGAAATCGGAAAGCTCATCTATTTCTTTGAAATCGCCTGTGCGGTTTCGGGCTATATGCTTGGGGTAAACCCCTTCAATCAGCCCGGCGTCGAAAGCTATAAAAAGAATATGTTCGCACTTCTCGGAAAACCGGGGTACGAAGATATGAAAGCGGCTATCGAAGCAAAACTCGACTGATTTTCGGTCAAACTGCGTTCGCGCAATGATAATACATTATGAACAGAGGGAGACAATCACCATGATCAATCTTATCCTTGGCCTCAAAGGCTCCGGCAAAACCAAATACCTCATCGACAACATCGAAGAAGCAGTAAAAACCAGCAACGGCTGCGTAGTAGCAATCGAAAGAGGCGCAACCCTTCGTTTCGACGTAAGCCATGACGTACGTCTTATCGATATCGATGAATATGATATTACCGATTTCAATTCCTTCTACGGATTCCTTTCCGGCCTTATCGCAGGCAACTACGATATCAGCCACATCTTTGTTGACGCAACCTTCAAAATCGGCGGCCGCGATTACGATGCATTCGCAAAAATGACCGATAAACTCAAAAGACTTTGCGATGATTCCGAAATCACCATGACCTTCACCGCTTCCTGCGAAAAAGAAGATCTTCCCGAAAGAATCCACAAATACATCGTCGAAAGATAATCGAAAATGTAATAAAAACGGCGCAGTCCACCGGCGGTGGATTGCGCTTTTTTATTTGACGGGATATAATTATTACCGTAAGGAAGGATATCATCTTCCCGAAAATGATTGCAAATTAAAAATGTGGCAGGGGATTTTTCCTGCCGAAAGAAAGCGGTGATTTTATGACAAAAGAAAATCTTGGAAAATTCATTGCAGAAAACCGCAAAGCCCTTGGAATGACCCAGGAGGAGCTTGCGCAGAAACTTTTTGTCACGAACAAAGCCGTTTCAAAATGGGAAAAAGGATTAAGCTTTCCGGATATTGCGATGTTTGAACCTTTGGCGGAAGCTCTCGGTGTTTCCGTCGCGGAACTTTTTTCCGGCGAAAAGGAAGAAAAAGATGTTTCCGTAAAAGCCGTTCTGGAACTTTCCGGAGCTGTCATAAGGAAAGAGAAAAAGAAACTTCATACTGCGGTCGGAATTTTATTTTCGGTTATAATTGCGCTGCTTATAATTTTTTCCGAAAGTATAGCGGATGCCATCGACGCCAGAAATATGGATTATCTTTATTGGAAAGGGTTTTATTATGTTCCGACGAATGAAGGAGTTCCCGCAAACTGGCTTGAACCTATCGGGACCGTAAGAAAAGCAGGAATCCGAAACGAAGAAAATTACGGCGGCGATTCAAATATCGCCGACCCGGATACGGAAATTTATATCATCGTACCGCCAAAAGATGCGGAATGGAGAGAATATGCGGATTATGAGGATACTCTTGCCGCAAGGGTGGACGGAAAACTGACACTTTTCCGTTTTACTTTTTGGGGAAGGCAGGATTTTGAAAGATACGAGAGGGTAAACATAAAAGAAGGCGAATGGGGAAAAGGCTATTTAAAAACTGAGGATTTTTATTGATGAATAACTGAAAAAACACCTTTGCATATTCGGTGCAAAGGTGTTTTTTTCGAAAATTATGAATTTTTGGTAAAAATAAAATAAAATTCTTGACATGGAAAGAGATTTGCCTATAATTTAATTGAGCACAATTAAATTGTGATAAATCAAATTTGCGGAGGAGAAGATTTTATGAGTATTTACGATTTTTCAGTAAAAGATGCAGCAAGGAATGAGGTAAGCCTTGAGGATTATAAAGGCAAGGTTCTTCTTATAGTGAACACCGCCACCGGCTGCGGATTCACCCCACAATATGAAGGCCTTCAGGACCTTTATGAAAAATATGCGGAAAAAGGGTTCGAAATCCTTGATTTTCCGTGCAATCAGTTCGGCGGTCAGGCACCGGGAACGGAAGATGAAATAATCGATTTCTGCCAAAGCCGTTATGGTGTAACATTCAAACAGTTCGCAAAAATCGAAGTAAACGGAGAAAACGAAGAACCGCTTTATAAATTCCTTAAAAAAGAAAAAGGCGGAATGCTTGGAAGCAAAATTAAATGGAATTTTACCAAATTCCTCGTTGACAGAAACGGAAAGGTCGTCGAAAGATTTGCGCCGATGGTTACTCCGGATAAAATCGAAGAAAAAATAAAGGAGCTTCTTTGATGGAATATATTTATGAACCGGAAGGCGTTTGTCCGATGCAGATAAAATTTGATATAAACGGCGATATCATCACAAATATCGAATTTTTCGGCGGCTGTAACGGAAACCTTAAAATTATCGCAAAACTTCTTGAAGGCAAAACCGTAAATGAAATATATGAAAAACTGATCGGCAACACCTGCGGAAGAAAAAATACATCCTGTGCAGATCAGCTTGCAAAAGCGGTAAAAGAAGCTTACGAAAAATCAACGGCCGCTTGAAAAAAACCAAAGGCTGTGGTAAATTAAATTATATAAAATCACTTCCGGGAAGGGGGATGTTCAATGGGTGCTGAATACGATGTTCTGAAACTGAAAAACCAGATATGTTTTCCGCTTTATGCGGCTTCAAGGGAGGTCGTTAAACGATACAGACCATTTCTTGAAGAACTTGGAATAACATATACCCAGTATATTGCCATGATGGTTTTTTGGGAAGAAAAGAAAATAAGCGTCAAAGAACTCGGAAAAAAGCTCTACCTCGATTCCGGAACGCTTACGCCGGTGCTTAAAAGCCTTGAAGCAAAAGGGTTTGTGCGAAGATATCGTTCGGACGAGGATGAAAGGGTCCTTCTTGTTGAAATAACTCCGGAAGGTGAAAAAATAAAGGAAAAGGCTGTTTCAATTCCGCAGAAAATTGCGGGTTGCGTAAAGCTCGAAGCGGAAGAAGCGGTTCAGCTTTATCAGTTGCTCTATAAAGTTCTCGGAACTTCCGAAGAAAAAACGTAATATAAACAAAAACACCTCCGTATATTTTATGCGGAGGTGTTTTTATGAAGAAAATCGCCGTAATCGGCGCCGGGAACCTTGGAATCTCGGCGGCAAAAGCTCTCGAACTCTCACCGGATATGGAAATTTGCGGATTTATCCGCAGAAAAAATCAAAAGGTAAACGGCTTTGCGGATATTCCGGTTGCGGAAAGCTTTTTTGATTTGCCGGAAAAGCCGGATGGCGCAATAATCGCACTGCCTTCAAGACTTGCGGAAGAAGCGGAAAAACAGCTCCTCGAAGCGGGAATTTTCACAGCCGATGCTTTCGATATCCACGAAGAACTTTCGGGAATGCGCCAAAGGCTTTCCGTGTTCGCCAAAAAAGGCGGTGTTTCCGCCATAATCGGAGCAGGTTGGGATCCTGGGCTGGATTCAGTAATAAGAACTCTGATGCTTTCTGCGGCGCCAAGCGGAATAACCTTTACCGATTTCGGTCCGGGGATGAGCATGGGACATTCCGCAGCGGCAAAATCCGTTGAAGGTGTCGCGGATGCACTTTCGTTCACTTTGCCGCTGGGGCATGGAAAGCACCTGCGAAAAATATATGCGGTGCTCAAAGAAAATGCGGATAAAACGGAAGTTGAGCACGCTGTTCTCTCCGATGGATACTTTGAGCACGATGAGTGCTCGGTTTCTTTTTCGGATTCAGCTTCGGATTATTTCACAGCAGGGCACAGGGTAAAAATCAACCGCTTCGGTTCTTCTTCCGGAACGGGAAATCAGCATATCGAATTTTCCATGGAAATCGATAATCCTTCCCTTACGGGGCAGATTCTTGTTTCGGCGATGCGTGCGGCGTTTTTACAAAAACCGGGCGCATATTTTATGCCGGAAATTCCACCCTGCGATTTTTGTGCAGGAGAATGGGAAAATGTGCTGTAAAGATTTATCCGGATGGGAAAATTATTTTTCGCCTCTCACAAATTCATCAACGGTGACTTCAAAAAAATCCGACATTTTAATAAGCATCTCAATATCCGGTTCGGATTCCCCCCGTTCATATTTGCTTACGGAAGTTTGTGAAATATGTAAAGCGTCTGCAAGGGCGCGCTGGGTAAGTCTTTTCTTTTTTCTCAATATTTTAAGCATTGTAAGCATCTTTTTCACCTCGAAAATATTATATAATAAACAAAAAGATAAAAATACAGGTATGTTTTTGCAGGCATTTTTGCAAAATTTAACAGTATTTGGGCTTTTTTTAATAAAGTTCTATAATAATAGTAACTTTTTTTGCCGTTTTTGTTGCAATGTATAATAATTTTTTGTTATAATAGCGTTGTACGACACATTGTGAAAGGGGATTAACAACTTTGAAACAGTACAAAGCAAAAGATATCAGAAATATCGCACTTGCAGGTCACGGCGGCGATGGTAAAACCAGCCTTGCAGAAGCCCTGCTCTTCATGTCCGGCGCAACCGACAGACTCGGTTCTGTTCCGGAAGGCAACACCGTTTGCGACTTCGACCCCGAAGAAACCAAACGCCACATTTCCGTAAGCTCCGCAGTAGCTCCTTTCGAGTATGACGGTGTTAAAGTAAACATCATCGATACTCCCGGACTCTTCGACTTCGCCGGAGGTTTTTATGAAGGCGTTCGCGCAGCAGATGCAGTAATCATCACTCTTTCTGCAAAATCCGGTGTTCTTGTCGGTACCGAAAAAGCATGGAAACTTGCAACCGCACAGAAAAAAGCAAAAGCATTCTATATTTCCAAAATGGACCTCGAGAATGCAGACTTCAACAAAGTTCTTGAAGCTCTTAAAGAAAAATTCGGCAGCGCAGTTTGCCCCGCAGTAATTCCTGTAGGCAATGTTTACGTTGACCTTATTACCAAAAAAGCTTTCACCTTCGACGCAAAAGGCAAGAGCACCAAAGTTGATCTTCCCGATGACCCGATTATCGAAGAACTTGAAGACGCAATCAATGAAGCAATTGCAGAAGCAGATGACGAACTTATGGAAAAATTCTTCGAAGGCGAAGAATTCACCGAAGAAGAACGTTTCCGCGGATTTGAAGAAGGCGTTGCAGCCGGAATCATCGCTCCCGTATATTGCGGCGACTCCGTAACCCTTCGCGGAATTGAAATGCTCCTTCACGAATTCAAAAAAATCTTCCCCTCCGCAGAAGAAGCTGCTTCCGAAGTTGCTTTTGATGCAGACGGCAAAGAAGTCAAACTTGCCTGCAGCGAAGACGAACCTCTTGCAGCATACGTTTTCAAAACCGTTGCAGACCCCTTCGTCGGCAAACTTTCTTTCGTAAAAGTTGTTTCCGGCGTTCTTTCCGCAACTTCCGCTGTTACCAACTCCAGAACCGGTAACCCCGAAAGACTCGGCAAACTTGTTATCATGCACGGCAAAACCCAGGAACCCACCGAAGCAGTCGGCGCTGGCGATATCTGCGCAATCACCAAACTTGCAGAAGCACAGACCGGTGATACTCTTTGCGACCCGAAACGCGTTGTTTCCTGCAAAAAGACCGATTTCCCCGTTGCCTGCCTCAGAATGGCAATGTATCCCAAAGGCAAAACCGATGATTCCAAGATCGCAGGCGCAATCGCAAGAATCATGGAAGAGGATGCAACCGTTGCTTATGAAAACAACGCAGAAACCAAACAGCAGATCCTTGCAGGTCTTGGCGAACAGCATCTTGACGTAATCTGCAGCAAACTCAAATCCAAATTCGGCGTAGAGCTTGGTCTTGAAAAACCCCGTGTACCTTATCGCGAAACCATCCGCAAAAAGGTCAAAGTTCAGGGTAAACATAAAAAACAGTCCGGCGGTCATGGCCAGTATGGTGACGTTTGGATCGAATTCGAACCTACCGAATCCGAAGAAATGGTATTCGAAGAAGCAGTATTCGGCGGTTCCGTTCCGAGAAACTTCTTCCCCGCAGTAGAAAAAGGCCTCCGCGAAGCTTGCAAAACCGGTATGCTTGCAGGTTATCCGATGGTCGGCGTTCTCGGCAGACTTGTTGATGGTTCCTATCATCCCGTTGACTCCAACGATATGTCCTTCCAGATGGCAGCAAGACTTGCTTATAAAGCAGGTATCCCCCAGGCAGGCCCCGCAATCCTTGAACCTATCGGCTCCCTCAAAGTTGTCGTTCCGGATTCCAACACCGGCGATATCATCGGCGATGTAAACAAACGCCGCGGCCGTGTTCTTGGTATGAACCCTGTTGAAGGCGAAGACGGCTATTCCGAAGTTGAAGCAGAAGTTCCCATGAGCGAAATGCACGACTTCACCACCTCTCTCCGTTCCTCCACCCAGGGCAGAGGTTCCTTCACCTTCGCATTCGACCACTATGAAGAGCTCCGCGATGAAACCCTCAAACAGGCTGTAATCGAAGAAGCAAAACAGTGGATGACCGAAGAAAAAGAATAATTCATCCGAATAATAAAAAAAGCCCTGTCATATTATTGACAGGGCTTTTATTTTTCCTAGAAAACCTTCCATACCGGGGAAGGCGTCATTTGCGCAGCAAATGACGCAAGGGTGTATTAATCGTCCAATAAAGATTTTTTCCGGAGATGATTTTTTTGCTTACAGCTTCCGTAAAAACCACAAAAACAAAGATGATCGGAACCCTTTGCATAATTCTTGCCCTGATTATTGCCGTGATACTTTTCTTCGGCGGGAACGGTTCTTCAGAAGCCGCAGAATCCATTTCACGCCGTGCTTCTGATAACAAAGAAAGATTGGATTACCTTACGGCAAAAGGCTTTGAAGCGGCCTCGGAGCCTTCTGCAGTGGAAGAGGTGCTTCTTCCGGAAGAGATGGATGAAATCCTTTCGGAATATAATGAAATCCAGCTGGAATCCGGGTTCGACCTTTCGCCTTATCTTGGAAAAAAGGTGAAAAAATACGTTTATCCCATTGACAGCGAAGAAGAAACTTTTGCCACCCTTTATATTTACGAAGAAAAAATAATTGCAGCGGATATCGCTTCCCATACGGAAGGCTGGCAAAGACCTATTGACGGCGGCGAAAAATTCGGATAATATAAATATATAAAATCAAAAGCTGAGAGGATAAAATGGATTACAGAAAAATTGTTATCGAAGATGTGCCGGAACTTGCGAAAATCTATGCCGAAACCTTCAATTCCGACCCCTGGTATGATAAATGGACCCAAAAAACAGCCGAAAAGCGACTTTCCCGAATGATAGAAAACGGGGGATTTTTCGGCATTGTTTCATTCAATGAAGAAGGCATAACAGGAATGATACTCGGGGAAGAGGAACAGTATTTTGACGGCGTTATTTTCAATATAAAGGAATTCTGCGTCCGCAACGACCTTCGCGGAAAAGGAATCGGAACCGAACTTCTTGCGGAATTTGAACGCCGGCTTAAAGGTATGGGAATCCGGGAAACGGTTCTTATGACCAATATTGAAGACGAGGAATTTTATAAAAAACGCGGTTTCCACCGCAGCCGCGGAATAATCAATATGGGAAAAGAACTCTGATTAAAGGTGAATCGAATTTTGGAAAAACTTTTTCATAAATATAGAAAAATCTCCGTGCTCAAATGAGCACGGAGATTTTTTGCTTTATTTTATTTTTTTATTTTTCTTCGAGAGTTTCTTCTGCTTCGGCGGAAGCGTTTTTCTTTGCAAGTTTCTGCGCCTTTTTATATTCTTTTCTGGCTTTTCTTGCTGCTTTGCGTTCCTGATATTTTGCGGATTTACCAAGGATAAATCTGATTACAAAGATTATCGCGGCGATAATCACGCCCCAGATGAGGAAATAGGGGATATTCGCAACGAACCAAACGAAGAAATCCTGCGCGCCGACCCAGATATCATAAATGTTATCGGAAAAATCGCTTCTGATGCGTTCAAAAACGGTTTCCTGTTCCGGGGCGGTAATGCGTTTTACTTCATTGATGCTGAGGTTTACGGTGCTGTAATCCACAAGGTTGTCATAGGTGCGAAGCTGGCTTTCGTAACTTTCAAGCTGATAGCGGACTTCCGTAAGGCGCTGCTGAAGAAGAATGATGGTATCAATATTTTCTGCTTCCGCAAGAAGTTCGAGAAGCTGGTCATATTCGGTCTGGAGGGATTTTATTCTTGCTTCGGTATCAACGTAATGAAGGGTGACGTCCTCGGTATCCTCATAGCAATATGTTATGTTTCCAAGCCCGCCGACGGTATTGATGAATTCATCAAGCTTTCCGGAAGGCACACGGCAGACAAAGTTTGCATAGCGGCTGGAAGAATAGTTATAGGAATTTCCGCTGGTGCTGGAACTTTCGATATATCCGCCAAGGGAATTTACCTCCGCTTTTATTGAAGCGACGAAGGAATCAAATTCAAGGGTTTCGATATCAAGGTTGAATGTGCGGATAAGCTTTCTTCCGGCGGGTTTAATTTCGGCGCTGTTTCCGCCGCCGGTATTGACGTTTTCGGAAGTCATGCTGTCAAAAAGGGAATCTTCGACTGCTATTTCTTCCTCGGGCATTGCTTCCGGTTCTTCCATCGGCGCATCAATGAAAAAATCACCTTTGTTAATGGATTCGCTCATGGAATCCATTGCCATTTCGTTGCTCGCACCGCATCCGCTGAAAACAACCAAAAAAGCAAGGATAAGGGCAAAAATTCTGATTTTTTTCATGGTATCAAACCTCCTTACACTATAATAGTGCGAAAAATTTTCCATTTTGTTGCATCAAAATCAAAGTTCGGGATAAATTTTTTCTTCGGGACCGGTATATTTCGAAGCAGGAGGAACGTCTTCGGGGCTTCGGACGATTGTAAGGTCCTCTTCCGGGGAAAGTTCCTTTTCAAAAATATCGGTACTTTCAAGGCTGCGGTCCTCGTAATATTTGCTCATAAGTTCGTTGTCCGCTTCTCTTCTGCGTTTTTCATAATAGAACAAAGCGGTATATGCAATAAGTGCGATGAAGGAAACCGCGCTTATCAAAGCGCCTGCCTTAAGACTGGGAGTTTCATAAACAAAGACGATTTCGTTTATGCCTTTTTCTGCAAAAACAGCCATAAAGCCAATGTCAACTTTTTCAATTACCGTTTCCGCACCGTTCACATAAGCTTTCCAGCCTTTTTCATAAGGGACGGAGAAGAAAACAAGGTTATCTTCAATAAGGTGGATTTTGGCGGTGAAGCCTTTGTGGTCATAATTGAAGCTGTAAGCGGAAGACATTCTTCTTTCGCGCACTTCATGCTGGAATTCTTCATAAGGAACTCCCACATAGGGCGCTATGTTGTGGCTGAGATACGGCCCATAAAGTTTTGCCTGGCTTTCGGTAAGAACAATGTTGGAAACAAGGATTTCGCTGCGCTGTGCTTCAAAAATATTGTAATATTGCTCTTCCGTAATATATTGGTCAAAGGTGAATCCCATGGGAATATAGTTTTCGTTTTTATAAATGTGATATCCGTTTTCGGTTTTATAATAATTGAACCCTTGGCAAAGTACGGATTCTTCAGAAGCTTCATCTGCATCCGCATAAAGATAACGTACAGAAAGCAGCGCCCGAAGTTCATAAAGGTCAAATTCAGGTTTGCTCGAAACATCGCGGGTAACATCGACGGTCGGATAAAATTCCATAATGGAAGGGGTGACGACGCTGTGGAAGCAGCGGATGGAAGGAATGTTCCAATAAAGCCCCATATTTTCGAAGCATTCATAAAAATCCGCTCTCGCAAAAGCTTCTCCTTCGCTGGGAAGTTCCATTTCTTCCGCAAGTCCGACAGCGTCCTCGATGATTTCATCGTGGTCGCCGGCAAAGGTATAGCCGAGATTGATATATGCCATGCCGTAAAGGGCACAGATGAACGCAGTCATAAGAACAAGAAGGTTTTTATAGAATTTCCGGTTCTTAACAAGCCAGAGAAGCAGAGAAAAACCAAGGCAGACTATGGCGAAGGAAGCGCTGAGAATGAACCATCCGTCGTCATAAAGAAGTCCCATTTCCCAGTTTCCGTCGTTATAATGCACCGGGGTGAGGAAAAGGATAAGTGTGAGCCCGATTACAAAGCAGAAAGAGGGAATAAGTCCTTTTTTATAATCGATTTCCTCGTGACTTTCGTCCTCACCGGGAAGTTCAAGAGCCTTCACTGTTGCAAGGATAAGCACAAGCTCGAACATATAGAACCATCTGGCATAATAAGAATGGTTAAAAAGTATGAAAAGCGAATTGAGAGCGGGAACAAGTGCAAAAACAGTGCAGGCGATTATCATTTTTTTAAGCCAGCTGTTTTTTACAGAGCGAACATAGGCAAGAACGCCGGTCATTCCGAAAAGAGGAAGCCAGCCCGCCATGGAAGCCCATTGTGCACCCTGGCCGGTGAACATATTCTGCTTGGAAGGCATATCCGGAGGGAAGAAAAAGCTTGTTATGATGGCGGGAACACGCTGTTCGCTGTAATAAAGCCAAAGACTCCAGCCGTTGATGAAGTTATCAACTCCGGTTCTCGGGTTTTCGGTTATTGCAAGAACCGAAGGAAGAACAGCCACCGCCGCAACGCAAAGCCCGATGACGGATTCCAGCGCAACATAAAGGAAGCAGCGGAATTTTCTGCTTATGTTTTTATCGGTTATGCGTATGAAGAAATAAAGCACCACAAAAACAACTTCGCCGATGAAAAACCAATAGTTGACTATGGCGTTGAGCGCCACCGCAGCGGCAAAAGGTCCGTGCTTATCTTCGGTAATAAGCATTTCAAGCCCGATGAGAATGAGAGGGAAGAATGCGACCACATCAAGGAAATGGTTGAAGAAAACGTTATAAATGCAGTATCCGCTGAAAGCATAAAGAAGTCCGCCGATGACCGCATAGCGTTTATCCTTCACAAAGCGCGCGACATAAAAATATGCGGTGAATGCGCTTGCCGCGAATTTAAGAACAAAAAGCGGTGCCATAAGATAAGGAACCATGGCGGTATCAAAAGGAAGAGTCAGCCAGAAGAACGGGCTGAAAAGAAGATAGAAAGAATATGCACCGATGAAGTTTACACCAAGGTCGGTGTTCCAGTCCCAGCCGATCTGACCGTTTGTAACAAGCTCGTGGGTGTGCATATAAAAAGCGATCTGCTGGCAGTTATAATCCCCGTAATATGTAAAAATTCCGCCGTTTCTCAAAACGACAATGCCGACAGTAATTATTCCGCAGACAGCCGCAAGAATAAGCGCCCACCAGCAAAGATTTTTTGTTTGAAAGTCTTTTGTCTTTATCATAATAAAAATCCCCGTATATCAAAAATAGAGCGGGTTTTCCCGCAGAATAAAATAATCCAATATAATTATATATCTTTTTACATTATTTTTAAAGAGGAAAATATAAAAATAACCCGCGGCGGCATCGGAATATGCAAAAAAGACTGTTTTTTTCGGCGAAAAAGTCTTATAATATATTCATTACATAAATCCGTTTGGTGGCAGCCGCCGCGGGTTAAAATTTTTTTCGGAACGCGCGTTCCATAATAATAGTGTAAAAAAATCCCGTTTTTGTTGCATAAGGAGGATAAAAATTTGAAGGAAAGCAGATTTTATGCATATATTTCAAGAATGAAACATATTTTTCGCTGGTCGCTGATGAAAAACAGCAAGGAAGAATCCCTTTCCGTCCACACCCTTGATACCGCAGTTATTGCGCATTGCCTTGGGGCACTTCGCAACCGTCGCTTTGGCGGAAGCTGCGATATCGAAAGGCTTGTTATGCTTGCTATGTATCATGACTGCAGCGAAATCCTCACCGGCGATATGCCAACCCCAATAAAATATTATAACCCGGAAATCAAAGAAGCATATAAAAAAGTCGAGGTAATTGCGAATAAAAAGCTTCTCGATATGCTTCCGGAAGATCTTCGCCCGGAATATGAACCTTATTTTGACCATTCGGGCGAAGATCCGGAACTTTTGAAGCTCCTTAAAGCGGCGGATAAAATTTCCGCCCTTATAAAATGCGTTGAGGAAGAAAACGCCGGCAACCGGGAATTTTCGAAAGCAAAATCAAGCATTATGCAGTCCATTGCTGAAATGAATCTTCCGGAAGCGGATACTTTCATAAGCGATTTTCTTCCAAGCTACGGGCTCACCATTGATGAACTCAATTAACGCATAATGCTAGAAATTCCGTTTGCAATGTTACCGACCGCTTTTACGGTTTTTGCGGCGCTTCGGCGCATTTTCCGGACGTTTGTGTGATTTTTTCGTCCGTTCATCATATAAACCGCAGTCCCAACTGCGGCAGCAGCCGCGGCGCCGGACATAACGGCAGAAACAGTTTTGTTCATCAAAAAACCTCCAATCATATTTGGTGATATTATTTTTTGATGAAAAATTTATCGGATACGCGGAATTTTCCGGCGATTTATTTGGCGAAAATTTTTTGAAAAGCTTTGGCGGATTGGGTAAAGCCGCAAAAGCGGCGCTGAAAAAAAGAGGTGTTTTTATGGAAAAAAGGCCCGCAAGAGTTGCGGCAATACAGGATCTTTCCGGCTTCGGAAGATGTTCGATTTCGGTAATACTTCCGGTGCTTTCCGCCATGGGGGTGCAAGTTTGTCCGGTTCTTACCGCTGTGCTTTCGACCCATACCGGAGGCTTCGGAGAAGTTGTTTTCCGTGATCTTACGGATTATATAAAACCAGCGCTGGAACATTATAAAAGCCTTGATATAGATTTCGAGGCGGTATATTCCGGATTCCTCGGAAGTGAGGAACAGGTGGATTCCTGCATCGAATTTTTCAAAAGCTATCCCAAAAGCCTTAAAATCGTCGATCCGGTAATGGGCGATAACGGAAAAGCATATAAAACCTGTACGAAGGAACTTCGCCTTCGGATGAAGGAACTTGTCGCCGTGGCGGATGTTATAACCCCGAACCTTACGGAAGCGGCAATGCTCCTCGGGGAAAATTATCATCAGGAACCCATGACTGTAAATGAAGCCAGAAGTCTTCTTTTAAGGCTCCATGGTCTTGGCCCGAAAAATATAGTAGTTACCGGGGTCGAACTTGCGACGGGAATTCTCGCGAATATCGGGTATGACGGCGAACACGGTTCTTTCTGGTATTCGCCCTGCGAATATATTCCGGTGCATTATCCCGGCTGCGGAGATATTTTTGCTTCGGTGCTCATCGGCGCAATGCTTGGCGGAGCAAGCCTTCCCATCGCTATCGGAAAAGCAACGGATTTTGCCGAAACCTGCGTTAAAACCACCTTCAGCTACGGAAGCGACACCCGCCACGGAGTTATGTTTGAATCCGTGCTCGGAAATCTCATCAGGGGAGAAAACACCGGAAGCTATAAAACCCTCTGATGCTCAAGCAGTTGCAACATATAAAAATGTATAAAATGCCGCCTTTTCGGGGAAAATATTCCGAAGAAAGGCGGCGTTTTTTTTATGAAGATATCAACGGATATAGAAGTCAACAAACGGCATTTTGATGCGCTTTTTTGCACAAACAGAAATTTTGATCTGAAGAAAAGGGAAATTTCATTTGCGGGAAAATCCGCCGTGCTTTATATGATAGACGGTTTTCTCCGAAGCGACGTTCTCGAAAGGATCCTTGCGGAATTCACCTTTTTGAATAAGGGAGATGCGCAGGATGAGCAGGAATTTTTTCTTCATCATATACCGTTTGCAGGCGTGAGCACCGAATGTGACGATTCGGAAATAGCAACCGCCGTGCTCAGCGGAAGAACCGTGCTCATGGTGGATGGTTTTGCTTCGGCGTTCGTTTTCGAACTTCGGAATTATCCCCAAAGGGATAATGCGGAACCTGACCGTGATAAAGTTATGCGCGGTTCAAGGGATGGTTTTACCGAAACCATGCTCTTCAATGCGGCGCTGATTCGCCGCCGCATAAGGGATTGCGATTTAAGCATTGAATATCAGTCTATCGGAAAAGTTTCAAAAACGGATATAGCCCTTTGCTATCTGAACGATAAGGTGGATAAAACCATGCTTGAAGATGTGCGAAGCAAAATAAAAAATTCAAAAATCGAAGCCCTGACCATGAGCCAGGAGGATATGGCTAACGTCATAAACGGAAAAAAACGCTGGAATCCGTTCCCGAAATATAAATTCACCGAAAGACCGGACGTCGCCGCGGCGCAGATCATGCAGGGTGATCTTATTGTTCTTGTGGATAACACCCCCACCGCAATGATAATGCCCTCGACGATTTTTGATATTGCGGAGGACGCAAACGATTATTATTTTCCGCCGCTTACCGGCGCATATCTTCGCATAACAAGAATCCTTACAATGGTCGTTACTCTTTTCCTGACTCCGGTCTGGCTTCTTGCTCTTCGATATCCGGAATTTGTTCCGGAGGTATTCAAATTCGTGCTGGTGGAAGAAGAACAGAACATCCCGATAATCTGGCAGCTGCTGATACTGGAATTTGTCATCGACGGTCTGAAGCTTTCTTCCCTTAATACTCCCGGAATGCTTTCTTCCACATTTTCAATTATCGCGGGTATCATAGTCAGCGATTTTGCGGTAAAAAGCGGCTGGTTCGATGCGGAAACAATGCTTTATATGGCTTTTGTGGCCATGGCGAATTACAGCCAGCCCGGTTATGAGCTTGGATATGCCATAAAATTCATGCGCATGGCTCTTCTGATCGGAACAGCGCTTTTCGGAATCTGGGGATTCATCGGCGGAACAGCGCTCACACTTGCGCTGATTCTTTCAACAAAAATCCACGGAAAAGAAGGATATTTTTCTCCGGTTATTCCTTTTTCGCCGAAAGGTTTTGCAAAGCTTATCTTCCGGCTGAAATAATCTTTTCCGGAATAATTTGTTATGAAATTATTAAAATAAACGAATTATATTGAAATAGGAAACAAAATAAGTTATTATTATTTTATTGTCGTGACAGAAAGTTCGCTTAAAAAACGACATCATATAGATAAAACAAAAAAATTAAGGACGGACAAAAAATATGGTATTTGCAAACTTATTTTTTCTCTATTTTTTTCTGCCGCTTAACCTGATTCTCTATTTTTCAACGAAGAACAGAAATTTCAGGAATGCGGTGCTTATTTTCTTTTCGCTGTTTTTCTATGCATGGGGGGAACCGGTCTGGATAACCCTTCTTATATTCAGCGCAACCATTGACTATATTCACGGCCGTATAATCGAAAAGCATAAGAATGACATCGGCGCAAAGCTTGCGCTTATTTCCTCTCTTGTGCTTAATCTCGGTTTGCTCGGAATTTTCAAATACAGCGGATTTTTTGTGGAAAATATCAATGCCGTAACGGGTCTTGCGCTTCCGGTTCCGGATTTTGCTCTGCCCATAGGCATCAGCTTTTATACTTTCCAGACCCTCAGCTATACCATTGATGTTTACCGCGGAAACGTTGAAGCTCAGCATGATTATATGAAATATTTCATGTATGTTTCCCTTTATGCCCAGCTTGTTGCGGGTCCCATCGTAAGATATGTGGATGTCGCCATCGAAGTTAATAACCGTCAGGAAACTCTCGATGATATCTGGGCCGGAACAGCAAGATTCCTTGTGGGCCTTACCAAAAAAGTATTCATCGCGAACGTTGCGGGAAAATTTGCAGAAACCTATCTCACCGGTGATCTCACAAATCAGAGCACGGCGGCGGTGTGGTTCGGTGTGCTTATGTTCTCCATTCAGATTTATTACGATTTTTCCGGTTATTCCGATATGGCAATAGGCCTTGGCAGAATTTTCGGTTTCCATTTCCTCGAAAACTTCAATTATCCCTATATTTCCCGTTCTGCAACGGAATTCTGGCGCAGATGGCATATGTCCCTCGGCGGATTCTTCCGTGACTATGTCTATATTCCCCTTGGCGGCAACAGAAAACACCAGATTCTCAATCTCTTCATCGTCTGGTTCCTTACCGGTTTCTGGCATGGCGCAAGCTGGAACTTCATTTTCTGGGGACTCTGGTTCGGCGTTCTTATCATCATCGAAAAACTCTTCCTCCTCAAATGGCTCAAAAAAGCTCCGGTCATTTCCAATATATACTGTCTTCTTGCGGCGGTGCTCGGATGGGTAATGTTCTATTTCGAGGATATGGGAAGAATGCTTGATTGCTTTGCGGTTATGTTCGGCGCAAAAGGCACCGGATTCTGGGATGTTTCCCTCGAAATCACCTTGCTCAATAACATCTTCTGGATCATTCTTGCGGTTTTGTTCTGCATGCCAATCGTTCCGACGGTCAAAAAATTCATCGAAGACCGTCCGAAGCTCCGGATGCCCGCAAAAATCATGCAGATTCCCGCAAACGCGGTTATGCTCATCGTCAATACCTCTCTTCTTGTCGGTATGAGCTATAACCCGTTCCTCTATTATAAATTCTGAGAAAGGAGGCGGCTTTGATGAAAATTGATAAATCCGCTTACGGCGAAGATTATAACAAAGAACGCAACGACAAAATCGTAAAGATCGCAAGCATAGCCGTCTGCCTTGTGATAATTTTTACCATCGGAATTCTTGCCTGGGCTTTGCCGCAGCCGACTTATTCCGAATATGAAAAACGCGACCTTAACCAAATGCCCGAATTCAGCATGGAATCCCTTATGAAAGGT
The DNA here is from genome assembly GCA_017536625.1 of Oscillospiraceae bacterium. GTDB lineage: Bacteria > Bacillota > Clostridia > Oscillospirales > Ruminococcaceae > UMGS1668. The sequence continues at coordinate 19,132 of JAFXGY010000023.1, forward strand.
GAATATACCCTTGGGGTCGAACTTGCCTATGCGGATACTTTCGCGTTCCGCGAATCTTTCGTAAGGCTTCAGGCAATGCTTGAAGAGGCAAGGGGAGTGCGCATCGAAGGTGCGGCGATTTATGGCCCCGTTCCGGGAAATCAGAATGAAGATGAAGTAATTCCTCCGGCTTCTTCCGAAACTTCCACCGATAATGAAAGCCAGCAGAGCAGCGAAAGCTCTTCTTCCGAAGATATTAGCCAAAGCGAAAACAGCCAGACTTCTTCCGAAGTTTCCTCCGAACCTTCTTCCTCCGAAAGCAGTTCTTCCGAACCTGTTGATGACGGTGCCCAGGGAGAAACCGTCGCAGGTATTTTCGTTTATAAAGGCATAGGCTTCGAACTTTTCGGCGGAAGCAAAAAAGCGGCTGATTATTATGCATCCGTAATCAATAAATACGGCGATGCCTTCGGCAGCAATGTAAGAGTTTATAACATGATTATTCCGAAGCACGCGGAATTCTATCCTTTCCCGAGGAAATATCAGAATCTTTCCAATTCCGAAAAGGACAGCATCGATTATATCTATTCCATGATAGATTCCGACGTAACAAAGGTCGATGCTTACAGCGTGCTCGAAGCGCATTCTGACGAATATATCTATTTCAATACCGACCACCATTGGACAGGACTCGGCGCATATTATGCCTATACCGCATTCATGCAGGCTGCGGGACTCAATTCTTATGATTATGAAAGCTATACCAAGCACATAATCGAACCTTTCCGCGGAACCCTTTATGCAGGCACCAATGACCAGAGTATGTATGATAACCCCGACTATGTTGAATGGTGCGATTTCCCCGTTGCAAACAGCACCTATCAGTATAAAAAAGGCGATCTTGCAAATTATTTTGCTTCTTCCGTAATGCACGGATATGCGAAGGGCGCAAACTCCTATGGCGTATTCCTCGGCGGCGACTTCCCGCTGACTATAATTAAAACAAATGTAAATAACGGAAGAAAACTTGTTATCATCAAGGAATCTTACGGCAACGCACCGGCAACTTATATAGCTTCCGGATTTGAGGAAACTTATGTTGTTGATGAGCGTTATTATGACGGAAACCTCGTCGAACTTGTGAACAGCCGCGGAATCACCGACGTTCTTGTTATCAATAACTGTGCTGCCGCAAACACCAACTTCCATATTGCGAACATCGAAAGCCTTCTTACCCAAAGCTATTCCGGCGCAATAGCATATCCGGAGGGTTAAAATGGAAAAGAAACTTTTGATAAAAGAAAAAAGTTTTATCGAAACCGAAATAACCGCTGTCACCAATGAGGGCAGCGGTATTTCGCGTTATGAGGGAATGGTAGTTTTCACTCCGTTTACCGCCCCCGGAGATAAAGCAAGGGTAAAAATCGCCAAAGTGGGCAAAAACTGTATCTATGGCGAACTGGATTCTGTGCTTGTTCCTTCAGATGAAAGAACCGAGCCGGAATGCGATGTTTTCGGCGAATGCGGCGGGTGCTCGCTCCGCCATATAAAATATGAAGCGGAACTTCGCGAAAAGACAAATTGGGTCAGGGACCACGTTCAGCGCATCGGCGGATTTGATATTGAACCTCTGCCTGCCATAGGTTCGCCGAAAACCGAAGAATACCGCAACAAAGCCATTTATCAGGTGGGCAAAGGCGCAAAAGGCGAACCGGTTTTCGGCTTTTACCGCAAAAAAAGCCACGAAGTTATGGATTGCAGAAATTGCCGCCTTCAGCCGAAGGAATTTTCAGATATCCTTGAAGCCGTCGGATTTTTTGTTAAGCAAAACAGAATTTCCATATATGATGAACGCAGCCACAGCGGGCTTTTGCGCGCAGTTTATATCAGGAAGGCAGAAGCCACCGGCGAAACCGGAATCTGCCTTGTGCTCAACGGAGATAAACTTCCCGGCGAAAAACTTCTTGTTTCTCTTTTGAGCACGCAGTTTAAAAACATTGTGAGCATCGTGCTCAACACCAACAAAGAACGCACCAATGTGGTGCTCGGCAAAAAATCAAGGACGATTTTCGGCAAGGACGGCATAACGGATGTTCTTTGCGGGGTAACGGTGGATATTTCTCCCGCGGCTTTTTATCAGGTAAACCGCTCCGGTGCGGAAATCCTTTATAAAACCGCCGCTGAATTTGCAAATCTTTCCGGTGGAGAGCTTCTTCTCGACCTTTATTGCGGCGCCGGAACCATCGGGCTTTCCATGGCGGAAAAAGCAGGAAAGCTCATCGGGGTGGAAATTGTTCCCGAAGCTATCGAAAACGCGAAGATAAACGCGGAGCGAATGGGTGTTAAAAACGCGGAATTTATCTGCGGAGATGCGGGTTCTGCCGCTTCGGAACTCGAAAAACGCGGCACCGCACCGGATGTTATAATCCTCGACCCTCCGCGCAAAGGCTGCAGCGAAGATACTCTTGAAGCTGTTGCGAAGATGGCGCCGAAGCGGGTTGTTTATGTTTCCTGCAACACTGCCACCATGGCAAGAGATTTTAAAATTATGCAGAGCTTTGGCTATGAACCTGTGAAGGTTCAGCCGGTGGATATGTTCCCAAAGACCGCACATGTTGAAGGCGTGGGTCTGATGATAAAAAATTTTGACTGACAGAGGTGTTAATAATGAGCAGAACGAGAAAATTTGCAGGTATATGGAAAAAATTGATAATATTTGCCGCAATGGTGCTTGTTTTGCTGTCCGGATGTGCTGCGGAACTTGATAAAGAACAGCTTGAAGATTTTATAATTAACTTTGCTGATCCGAATGAAATAAAAGCCGAACTTTCCGATGGAGAAATTATCGAAAATATTTCTAAAAGTACGGTAAAAATTAAAAATCTTGAAGAGGCTTTGGAAGACGGAGAGTTCAGTGGAATCGGAATAATTATAAGCGAAAACGGTTACATAATCGCAAATGCAAAAATTCTTGGAAAAGATAACGAAGTTATAGCCCCCGATGGAAATGTATATAGCGCGGAACTTAAGAAAACTTTTGCCGAGGATAGGCTTGCTTTAATAAAAATAGAAGCGGAAGGTCTTCTTCCGGTCAAAATTGCGGATACCGCAAATATTGAAAAAGGCGAAACTGTTGTTATGCTGAAAAATTTTGTGCAGAGTTTTTCTTCCGTAACGGTAATCCGCGGCACAGTTTCTGCCGATGTCGGAGAGGAAAATATACAGACCGATATTGAAGAAAGCGCGGATGACGCAAACAGCCTTCTTTTGAATTCCTATGGACAAGTTATCGGGATGAGCGGTTACGTAAATCCGGAAACGGGTACGGAATTTTCTAATGCTAATGAAGTGGTTGATGATTTGATAGTTAAGGGTTATAAAGTGCTTGAAAAACTTGGCATAGTAGGCAGACCGGTTTCAGAGATCGAAGCAAAAACTCATTCCGTACCACAGGGAATTCTCATAACGGAAATAAGCAAGGAGTCTGATTTATCTGCAAACGGTGGTCAGGTAGGAGATATTATTGAGAAAATAAATGGGGTGGAAATTCGGTCATTTATTGACGCATATTTTGTTCTTGAAAAGTATGCCCCCGGCGATGTAGTCAAGCTTAGCCTTCACCGTCAAGACCCAAACCGTGCAAGCGGATACCGCTTTGAAGTTGACGTAACTGTTCAAGACGTAACTGTTTAATGAAAGGAATTAAATAAGTGACCCCATGAACGAAGAATGCCTTATCTGCAAAGCACCGCTTACATATTTTGAAAAAGATGAACCCATGGAGTGCGTCCTTTGCCATAAAAAAGAAATGAGCAAAACCCGCTGTGAAAAGGGGCATTACGTTTGCGATGAATGCCATACCAAAGGGATGGATACCGTTCTCGCTTTCTGCCTTGCGGAAAAATCGAAAAATCCCGTGGAAATCATCGAAAAAATGATGCACATGCCTTTTTGCCATATGCATGGACCGGAACACCACGTTATGGTGGGTTCTGCGCTTCTGACGGCATATAAAAATGCCGGCGGAGAAATTGATTTGCCCGAAGCACTTCTTGAAATGCAAAGCAGGGGAAAGAAAGTTCCCGGGGGTGCCTGCGGATTCTGGGGGGCATGCGGCGCCGCCATCAGCAGCGGAATGTTCGTTTCCATAATCTCAAAATCAAATCCTTTGGCAAACGAGGCATGGGGCTTTTCCAACCTTATGACATCCGCTTCACTTGCCGCAATCGGCAAAATCGGCGGTCCCCGCTGCTGCAAGCGTGATTCCTTCCTCGCAATAAAATCCGCGGTGGATTTTGCGGCGGAAAACTTCGGAATAAAGATGGAATATCAAAAACCTGTCTGCGAATTTTATGAAAAAAACAATCAATGTATAAAAGAACGCTGTCCGTTCAATCCTTGTAATAATAAAGTTTGATTGAAAAGAGGAATATATATGAAAAAACTTCTCTATATCGATTCCTGCATCCGCGGCGAACTTTCCCGCACAAGGCGTATTGCAACACCCATAATCGAAAAGCTTTCCGAGCGTTATGAGGTGGAAACCATTGTTATCAATGACCTTGATCTCGTACCGGTGCAGATTGAGGAAAACCGCAGAAGAGCAAACGGAATCGTTTCCGATGAAGCTCTTTGCTGGGCAAATAAAATCAAAAATGCGGACAGAATCGTAATCGCCGCACCTTTCTGGGATATGTCCATTCCCGCGGCGCTTAAAACTTTTTTCGAACTTTGCTCCCTTTTCGGCGTGACTTTTGACAGTGACGACAAAACCTGCTTCGGGCTTTGCAAAGCGGAAAATCTTCTTTTCATAACAACCCGCGGCATGGCAATAAAAACCGGCGACCCGCTGGAACAGGCAACTCCCTATATCAAGGCCCTTTCCTGGCTTTGGGGAATAAAAGGTTTTGAAGTTGTGGCAAGGGATAATTTTGATTATATCCCTGCGGAAGAAATCGAAAAACAGATAGAATCCGCCATAAATGAGGGAATCGAAATTGCGGAAAAATTCTGATTATATAAAAATTTTCGCGTGGATTTCCTATGCTGTGGGAACGCTCTTTTTCGGAACCTACGCCGTTTTTGAAATTATTCCGGGATTTCAGCTTTCCACCTTCGGAAGGCTGTTCCTGCTTGGGGTTTGCTGCTTGTTCCTCTGGATCGGAGGATTTCTTCTTGCGAAGCAGAGCGGAAATAACAGACCGATGAAAATCAATCTTTGGATTTTCATCGGGCTTTTCCTTCTGCTTTTTGCAACACTCACTCTTTTTGACCCCATGTGGGGAAGAAACGGCGGCTTTGTGATTTGGAACAAGGAACTTTTCAGGAATTATGCCGAAAATCAGCTGAATCTTATTCCTTTTAAAACGATAATTCAGTTTTTCAAAAACGGAACATTCAGAACTTTTCTTGTGAATATCATTGGAAACCTCATCTGCCTTATGCCGCTCGGAATCCTTCTTCCGCTGGCTTTCGAAAAACAGCGGAAGACATGGTTCTTTCTTCTGACGGTTTCGCTTGTTGTGATTTTGGTGGAATTCCTCCAGTTTGCAACTCTTGCGGGCAGCTGTGATATTGATGATCTGATTCTTAATGTCGGTGGGGCGTTCCTCATCTATCTTTTTACAAAAAACAAAGAAGCGTTCAGCTTCCTCAGATTTGCATTACTTTTGGAATAACAAAAAAACCGAACGCTTTCTGCGTTCGGTTTTTTGCTGTTTTATTATTCCTGCAAAAGATATTCTTCAAGGCAAAGTCCGGATTCTTTGATGAGCAGGGCCTGTTCTTTTCCGACATAGCGGAAATGCCAGGGTTCATGGGTAAAGCCGGTGATATCTTCTTTTCCTTCCGGATAGCGAAGAATGAATCCATATTCATGCGCATGTTCAAGAAGCCATGCTTCTTCCGGGGAACCTTCGAATTCGCCAAAGGTGCAGCCAATATCAATTCCAAGTCCGCTGTTGTGTTCGCTTGCACCGCCGGGAACATCGGTTTTGCCTGCGGCAAAAAGTTCGTTCTGTTTTTCGATGGTACGGTAGGCGGTATAAAGAGTAAAACGAAGTCCTTCGCTTTCGCCGGAATCTATCATTGCGGAAAGGTCGCCGAAAATTCTTGCGTCAACGATATGTCCGTCATCGTCGATTGCGGCACCGTCAAGAGCAAAATCGGCGGGAAGGGGATTTTCGCGGTTTACGAGGAGCATATACCATTCGTCCTTCGGAATTTCGGGTTTTTCCGGCTCCGGGGATTCTTTGTTTTCTTCCGGTTCTTCGGTTATTTCGGGTTCTGCGGGAATTTCAGGCTGTTCTTCCGGAACAGATTCGGGTTCCGCCGGAACTTCCGGTTCTTTGTTTTCTTCGGGAATTTCCTCTTCGGAAGAGTTTTCAACGAAAGGTTCTTCGTTTCCTTTTTCGAAAAATCCGATTTTCGGAAATTCAAAATTATCTCCGAAGGCAAAAAATGCAAGGGTGCCTGCGGCGATTATGATTACTGCGGAAAAAACACCGAAAAATATTTTAAGACCCTTGTGCTTTTTCGGCTGCCTTATTTTAATGGCGCGGGGTTCGCGCTCTTCCGGGTCGATTCTTGTGCCGTTGGACATTTCGTTTTCTCCTTTTCTATGAAAAAGGTAATTGGCGGAACATAAATTTCCACATATACAAATATAGTAAAAAATTTCATTTTTGTCAACCGCGGCAAAAATGGACTTGGCTCAAATAGTAAAAAACGGTTCCGAATATACTTGATTTTGCCTGTGAAAAAGCGTATTATATCCTATATTAATGGATATAAGAGGTGTGTTATGACCGAACTTGAAAAACGCGATCTCGGGCTTATGTACAGTCCCATGGTTTGCATAAAAGAAATGTTTGAAGCAAGGGATAAATGTACTCAATATAACAATATCCCTTATTCCGAACAGGAAAAAAGAACGGCCTTTATCAAAAACCTTTTCGGAAAAACCGGAAAAAACGTTACCGTCGAAAACGGTTTTAAATGCAATATGGGAAGCAACATTTTTGTGGGAGAAAATTTTTACTGCAATTTCAACTGCACAATTTATGATGCGGGCCCTGTTATTATAGGCGATAACGTAATGTTCGGACCATGCGTAACCCTTTGCACGGCTACCCACCCGACCAAAGCAAACGAAAGAATCAACGAAAAAGGCGAAGAACTTTCATTCCCGATAACCATCGGCGATAATGTCTGGATAGGCGGGGGTGCCTTCATAAATCCCGGTGTAACCATCGGAAAAGGCGCTGTGGTTGCTTCCGGTTCGGTTGTAACAAAAGATGTGCCAGAAAACGCACTCGTTGCGGGTGTTCCGGCCGTTGTCAAAAAAATCATTGATAACAGCGCAGAATAATCCTTTTGAAAATATAAAATATCTAATCCGAAAGGAACAGAAAAATGAAAATAGTTGTAATTGGCGCAGGAAAAGTCGGAAGCACCCTTGCGGCACAGCTTGTTAAAGAAGGACATGAAGTACTTGTTCTTGATACAAACCAGGAGCGCCTTGAAATGCTCCAGAACAGAATAGATATCATGACTCTTTGCGGAAACGGTGCTTCAAAGGAATGCCTCGAGGAAGCGGAAGCTGCAGATTGTGATATCGTAATTGCGGCAACCTCCGCAGACGAAGTAAACATTCTTTCCTGCTTCATTGCCCGCCAGATAGGTGTTTCGAAAACAATTGCAAGGGTCCGCAACCCGGAATACAGAACACAGCTTGAAATGATGAAGGAAGAACTGGGCCTTTCCATGATAGTAAACCCGGAACTTTCCGCCGCAAACGAAATTTCGAGGATTCTGCGTTTCCCTTCCGCAAACGATGTGGAACTTTTCTGCCGCGGTCATGTGGAACTTGTTGAATATACTATCGGAAAAGAATGTCCTCTTTGCAATCTTGCGCTCAAGGATATTTATACCAAATATAAAATAAAGGTTCTTATCTGCGCAGTCCGCAGGGGAGAAGACATCACCATTCCGAAAGGTGATTTTGTTCTTAGGGAAGGGGATAAAATCAATATCACCGCTTCGCCGAAAAATATCCACGACTTTTTCAGTGCAATCGGTTCGTTTAAACGCCCCGTAAAAAGCGTTATGATAGTCGGCGGTTCCATGATCGCTTATTATCTTGCAAATCAGCTTATCGATATGAATATCGACGTAAAAATAGTAGAACAGAATACAAGACGCTGCGAAGAACTTTCCGAATTGATTCCAAAAGCTTCAATAGTCTGCGCAAACGCAACAGAAAACGACCTTCTGCTTGAAGAAGGAATCATGGATTTTGATGGTTTTGTCGCTCTTACCGGACTTGATGAAATGAACATCATTTATGGTATGTATGCTAAAACAAAAAATGTTGAAAAAGTTATCACAAAGGTTCATCATCTTTCTTTCCCGGAGGTTATTGAAAGCAGCGGAATCGAAAGCGTTGTTTCTCCGAAGCTGATAACCGCCGAACGTATAAGTTCCTATGTCCGCGCGGTACAGAATTCTTACAGCAAGAACAAAGTAGAATCTCTTCGCCGCATAGTTGATAACCGCATAGAAGCTCTTGAATTCATAGTCAGGGATGAGGAAGAATTCATCGGAGTTCAGCTCAAAGATCTTTCCATAAAGGATAATGTTCTTGTGGCGGCAATAGTCCGCAAAGGCCATGCAATTATTCCCGGCGGTTATGATACCATAAAAAGAGGCGATGCCGTTGTTGTAATAACTCCGAATATCGCGACTATAGAAGAACTTAATGATATTCTGAGGTAATTATGAACTATAAAATGATACGCTACATCATCGGAATGATATTGATGGCAGAATCCGGTTTTATGGTTCTTCCGATGGCGGTTTCACTTTTTTATAAAGAATTTGATATCTTGATGCCGTTTGTTTACAGCATTATGCTCACTTTCTGTGTGGCGGCAATGTTCGGGCTTAAAAAGCCGAAAAACGACCTTGTTTTCGCGCGAGAAAGCTATATCGCTGTTTCCGCGGGATGGATGCTGGTATCTTTCTTCGGGGCAATGCCTTTTTTCCTCAGCGGAGAGATTCCTTCTTTCATTGATGCGTTTTTCGAAACGGTTTCCGGATTCACAACCACAGGCGCAACGATTCTTTCCACGGTGGAAACCATGTCAAAAGGACTTCTTTTCTGGCGTGCGTTCACCCATTGGATCGGCGGTATGGGAATTATCATGTTCCTTCTGATGCTGACACAGTTTTCCGAAGGGCATTCCCTTTATATTATGCGTGCGGAAGTTCCGGGACCTTCCGTCGGCAAAATAGCGCCGAAATCAACTTCAAATGCCCATATCCTTTACGGAATTTACACGGCGCTCACCATTTTTGAAGCGGTTCTGCTTCTTTTCGGCGGAATGCCTGTTTTCGATGCGGTAACCACAGCTTTTTCAACCGCGGGAACCGGAGGTTTCAGCGTAAAGGATGCGGGAATTGCCGCTTATGAAAGCGCCTATATCGAATGGGTCGTTTCGATTTTTATGTTGCTATTCGGTGTAAACTTCAACCTTTATTTCCTTATGCTTATCGGCAAATTCAAAATCGCTCTTAAAAGTGAAGAACTTCGGGTTTTCCTTGCTGTAATTGCTGTCTGCACGGTAATAATGGGCGTGAACAGCGCAGAGTATTACGGGGATTTGAGCGTTGCAATAAGAAAAGCATTCTTCCAGACCACCGCAACAATTTCCACAACCGGTTTCGGCGGCGTGGAATTTATGAACTGGCCAATGCTTTGCCATTCGGTTGTTCTTGTTCTTCTTTTCCTCGGAGGCTGTGCGGGTTCCACCGCAGGCGGACTTAAAATCGGAAGAGTCATAATGACATTTAAAATGCTTCGGAAGGAAGCCCACCGCCTTGCACACCCGCATGAAATTACAACAATAAAATTCGAAGGCAAATTTATTGACAAAGAAACAAGAAGTTTTATAATGGTATATACGAGCGCGTTCTTCGTAATTCTCGCGGTTTCAAGTATCGCGGTGATGATAATGGGGCATGATTATGAAACCGCCTTCAGCGCGGTGCTTTCCTGCCTCAATAACGTAGGTCCTGCGCTCGGAGAAGTAGGTCACAGCGGACTTTATACCGGATTTAACGGTATAACAAAGCTTTTTATGTCACTTCTTATGCTTACCGGAAGGCTCGAAATTTTCCCGATGCTGATCCTTTTTATGCCGTCAACATGGAGAAAACATTGATAAAAGAAAGGAAAGATAACGATGAAAAAAATTATCGAAGAATTCAAAACATTTATCGCAAAGGGCAATGTCCTTGATATGGCAGTGGGCGTAATCATCGCCACCGCTTTCGGAAAAATCACAACTTCCCTCGTAAACGATGTTTTCATGCCTTTAATCGGCTGGATAATCGGTGATATCAATCTTTCCGAACTGAACATAGTTCTTACACCGGAAGTTCTCAACGAAGCCGGCGAAGTTGTAACCCCCGCTGTTGTGGTCGCAATCGGAACCTTTATTTCTACCGTAATTGATTTTGTTCTTATCGCATTCGTCGTATTCCTTATCGTCAAAGCCTTCAATACCGCAAAAGAAAAGGCCGAAGCGAAGAAAAAGGCAGAGGAAGAAGCCGCAGCTGCCGCAGAGGAAGAAGCACCCGCGGAACCTTCCGAAGAAGTTAAACTTCTTATGGAAATCAGAGATTTGCTCAAAAAATAAAAAAATAAAAATGATAAAGGCGGGGGCTTGCTCCCGCCATAATTTTTGAAAGGAGCATCGGAAAATGCGCGAACTTGTGTTCAATATTACAGCCGAGCACGACGGAAAACAGGCATATCACTATCTGCGTTATAACGAGCATTTTTCCTATGCTCTTATAGTAAAAATGCGCCATACCGAAAATTCGCTGCTGCTCGATGGGGTGCCAATACGCACCATCGACAGAATAAAGGCCGGCAGCGTGCTCAAAGCATATATCCCGGATTCCGAGAGTATGTTCACCCCGAACCCGGATCTTAAACTTGATATCCTTTATGAGGACGAAGATATCGTTGTTTTCGATAAACCGGTGAATATGCCGGTGCATCCTTCGAAAAACCACCAGACGGATACGGTGGCAAATTACTGCGCCGCAAGATACGGAAACGCAAAATTCCATGTTGTGGGCCGTCTTGATATGGATACTTCCGGGATAATCGTCATAGGAAGGCATTCTCATGCGGCGGCGGTGCTCACAAAGAACGGCGGAGAAAAGGAATATATCGCAATAGTGGAAGGCGTGCTCGAAAACCCGAATGGAAACATAGATGCACCCATTGATGACAGCGACCCTGCTGTTCATAAAAGTTTTATTGCGGAAACAGGACAAAAATCGGTTACAGAATACGAAACAATAGCCACAAACGGTGTTTTAACGGCTGTAAAGGTAAAACCGCTTACAGGCAGAACTCACCAGATTCGCGTGCATTTTGCCCATATAGGACACCCTCTCTGCGGAGATGAACTTTATGGAGGAAGCCTTGAGCACATAAATCGCCAGGCGCTTCACCGGGGAAGAATGGTTTTCGCTCACCCTATAACCGGCGAGATACTCAGCTTCGAAACTCCTCTTCCGGAAGATATGCAAAAGCTTATGGAAGAAATAAAAAAATAAAAATGCTTTATTTGTTCATATTTTTCCGATAAAATATAAAGCGGAAAGGCGGTTGATTTTTTATGAATATTGATTACGCTGATTTCAATAACGGTCTTGAAGTGGATGAAACCGTCGATAAACTTGAAAAAGACGGTTATGATGAAGAAGTGGTCAGAGATTTTTTTATGCGTGCTCAGGACGTAAAATATATCGTTCCCTATCGCGATAAAGTGAATGCCATTCCTCTTTTTAATTCGAAGGACGGGCTGAAGCTTATTCCCGTTTTTGCAAGTTTTTCCGCGTTCGAAAAATGCCCTCTTCCTAAGGAAAAAGCAAGCATCATGCATTTTGATAAAGTGAACGATATCGTAAAAAACAGCAAAGGCCAGATCGGCGGAATCATAATCAATCCCCATGGAAAATCCATGATTTTCCGCCATAACGGCGCAGAAACCAAAAAGAACCAACAGGGTACCGCCATGAAGTTTATGAGTCCTGCTTTTGTTCCGGAAAATCTTGTTAATGCGCTGAAAAATTATTTTTCTGAATGCGAAAATGTTTATGCCGCATATATTCTTTGGGCACAGAAGGAAGAAGAACTTGCGCCCCATATCTTCCTTGTAGTGGATTTCGACGGAAAGAAGGAAGATTTCTTCCCGAAAGTTATCGAAGCGATTAAACCCTGCCTTAAACCGGGTGATAATCTCGAAATGGCAAAGGCGGATTTCAAGCTCCTCAAAGCGTCGGAAAAAATTGTCAAACCGATTTATAAAAAATCTTGATATCTTCATCGTTTTGGTGTATATTTAATATGTAAAAATCCCGAAAGGAGGCGTTTCTTCCATGAATAAAGGCATAACAAGGCTTTATACCGGAAACGGAAAAGGCAAAACCACAATGGCCCTGGGGCTTGCTCTTCGCGTTGCGGGGGAAGGAAGACGCGTCTTTATCGGTCAGTTCATTAAAGATGATCCGAAAGGGGATATAATGGCCCTTCGAAAGGCGATTCCCGGAATTGTGACCGCACAATTTGGCTGCGGAACAGGCTGCATTGCCGGAAGAGAACCGGATAAAACCGATCTCGACTGCGCGAAAAAAGGCCTTGCAAGGGCAAAACAGGCGCTTTCAAGTGCGGCGTTCGGGCTTGTGGTTCTTGACGAAATCACCATTCCGATGTATTTCGGACTTATCACAATGGACGATGTAAAAGAGCTTTTGGCGCTTAAAACTCCAGGAACGGAACTTGTTTTTACCGGAAGATACGCTTCCGATGAACTCAAAGCCCTTTGCGATATGGTAACGGTGGTCGAAAGCGAAAAAATGCCGAAGCACGTTCCGGAACTTTAATTCAGCAAAAACGGACTTGATTAAAAAAGAGTGCAATGATAAAATAAGATTGCAGTTTGAAAAGTAAATATTGTGGGTCTTGCGGTTGCCTTTTATGGCTTTCGCTTTTGCGAAAGGGAAAACGGTGTGAATCCGTTACTGTTACCTCAACTGTATTTGCCGACGAAGAAGGCATTATGCCACTGTTTTTATTAAAAAAATGGGAAGGCGCCTTCGGAGGATGAAGCATAAGTCAGGATAATTTCCGTAAGATCAATTCTCGGGTTAAGGGGAGTCCGCAAGATTTTATATTTGTTTTTCCTAAGGTGGCTGTCAGTAACTGGCAGCCCTTTTTTATTGAAGAAAACGGACATTCCGAAACCCGGAATGTCCGTTTTTGCTTTTTTTATTTTCTGCATGAATAACAGATATTTGTCATCTCCGAATTGCCGGCGCAAAAGTTAATTCTCACTCCTGCTTTTGCGCCGACCTCCCGAAATTTAAGCCGAAAAGAGGTTTGATATATGGATTATTCAGAAAGCATCGAAAAAACAAAGGAATTCATTGCGGCGCATCTTTCAGAAGAACTTACCGCCGAAATAATAGCAGGTGAAGCAGGATATTCCGTTTTTCACTATTGCAGGGTTTTCAAGGAATATACCGGAAAATGCCTTATGACCTATGTTCGGGAAAAAAGGCTTGATGCCGCGAAGGAGAAAATAAAAAAAGGAATAACCGCCGCGGAAGCCGCTTTTGAATGCGGATTTGAAACCCCAAGCGGTTTTTACCGCGCTTTCGAACGAAAATTCGGCGAACGACCCACAAAAAGAATGCACGCATGAAAAACAGCGTTTTACTTGTTCCGCTTTATCTTTTGTGTTATGATAAAAATACAGAGATTCTTCAAAAGGGGAGTTTTATTATGAATATCATCCATCATATTGCAATTATTTGCTCCGATAAAGAAGAGGCACTCGATTTTTATGCAAAAAAGCTTGGGTTTTCGGTTATCAGGGAAAATTATCGTCCGGAAAGAGATGACTGGAAAATCGATTTGAGGATAAACGAAACAACGGAACTGGAACTTTTTATAATGAAGGATCATCCAAAAAGGCTTTCGCCGGAAGCTTACGGGCTTCGGCACCTTGCTTTTAAAGTCGATGATATCTATTCTGCAGTAAAGGAACTTTCTGAAAAAGGGATAGAATGTGAGCCCATAAGAACAGATACTTTTTCCGGAGGAAAAGCAACGTTCTTTCATGATCCTGACGGACTGCCTCTTGAAATACACGAATAAAAAACAAAAAAAGAGATACGCGAAAGCGTATCTCTTTTTAGCTGAATTGGATTGATAAAAATGATACGGTTTCATATGGTTTCAAAAGGTTTCACTTGGAAATGAAACTATTAAACGGGAAGTGAAACTCTCTTTTAGGACTGAAACTACGCTAATCAGTTTGTCAAATTGGAATTTACGTTTTACAAATATGAACTTCTCCGTCTATAAACACTCCATCACCGTCGTTTATACGGATAACATTTACATTATGTTCTTTTTCGTAAACACAGCACTTTTCTTCAAATCGCTCAAACCTTGAAAGG
>JAFXGY010000001.1 GCA_017536625.1 Oscillospiraceae bacterium
GAATCGAGAATGAAACCTTTAGGCGCAACAGTTTCTTTTACAAAGTATCCACCATAAACAAGACCGGACATGCTGTAAATGCCTCTTTCAGTTTCGGTGAGCTTTCCGAGAAGAGTATCATTTGCATCGAGTTTCTTATCATTGTTGGTATCAACGTAAACTTCAAATTCTGCGCCGGTGAGTTTGTTTTCGGGGAAGTCTTTATCAACCTTGGTAAGCTGAACAGTACCTTTAATTACCTGTTCGGTTACTGCAAGGGATTCGGTGTTTTTCTCAATAGAGTAATTGTCAGCTGCTACATCGAGGGTGTAAACAGTTTCGTCAAGGAGATAACCTTTGGAAGGAGTGATTTCTTTTACGGTATAACCTTCACCGCATACGAAGTAATCGGTAGTGAATTTGCCGTTTGCATCAGTGGTGTAGGATTTAAGAAGTTCACCGTCTTTGTAGATGCCATATACAGCACCTTCAAGGGTTGCATCACCCTGAGCACCGCCTTTTTCAGCGTCGGTTTTTGTGAGCACGAGGTTGAATTTTTTGAGCACGTTATTAAAAGTTGCTTCGGTTACGTATTCCCATTCAACTTTTACATTCTGTTTTGCGGGAACAACATATTTTTCTGCGGTGTCAACTTCTTCAAGAACATAGTTATCGCCTACGGGGATATCTTCAAAGAGTGCAAAGCCTTCAGCATTGGTGATTGCGTATTCTTCTACAACAATACCGGTGGTGGAAGTACCGGAGAGTTTGAATTTAACGCCTTCAACGAGTCCGTCTTCGGAAGTTTTGGTAACTTCGATATCGCCTCTCTGGAGTTTGTTTTCAAATTCAACAGTAGAGGTATTACCATAACTTACCCATACAGGCTGGTATTCCATTTCAGTGTAATAACCTTCGGGAGTTACTTCCATTACACCATAGTAGTTAGAAAGGAGCCCTTCAACGATTGCAACACCATTTTCATCGGTGAATACATGAATGGGTTCAAAGCTGTTTTCATCATCAAGGGAAACAGCTTCGGTGTTGGGTCCTACGATAAATTCAATACCTTCAACCTTGCCGTCTTCGGAGGTTTTGATGATTTTGATTCCGCCGTAGTTTACTACGTTGTGGAACTCAACAGTTGCGGTTTTATCATATTCAACTACAACAGTTTTGGGTTCCTGGGGAACATATTCATCATACTGACCTTCGGTTACGGTGTAGGTTCCGGGAACAAGTCCTTCAACAAGAACTCTGCCGTTTGCATCAGTGGTTACGGATTTGTTTACGCCGTTGCCGGTGATGGTGAAGTTGATACCTTCGATATTGCCGTCTTCAGAAGTTTTTATGATTTCAAGGTTTCCTTTTTTGAGTTCGTTATGGAATTCTACAGTGGTAGTTTTACCGTATTCTACAACTACCATTTTGAATTCGGTTCCGATATATCCTTCAGGAATGGTTTCATAAATGAAGTATTCTCCTTCGTGAAGATCGGGGAGAAGGATTTCGCCGTTTGCATCGGTATATACTGTTCTGCTTTCAAACGGATGTGCCGGTTCTGCACCGCCGGTGATGATGAATTCAATGCCTTCAACATTACCGTCATCTGCGGTCTTAACAATCTTGAGTGCACCATAGTTCATTTCGTTATGGAACTGTGCAACTGCGGTTTTGCCGTTCTCTACGATTACGGTCTGGGGCTGCTGTGCTTTGTATTTGGAGTAGCTTGCTTCGGTGATGGTGTATTCGCCGGGAGCAAGACCTTCAACAAGAACTTCACCGTTTTCTTCAGTGAATACAGTAGTGTTGTAGCCTTCGCCTTTGATATTGAACTCAATAAAGCTTACGTTGTTATCTTCTGCGGTTTTGATGATTTTGATATCACCTGCTGCAGCAGAAGTAAGGGTAAGATTGAGATAACCGGTAAGGGTTTCGTTTACTTCCTGACCAAAGGAGATTACGTCCTGATCACCTGCACCGGTGTTGCCGTCAGTCCAGACAAGGAAGTTGTTTACGCTTGCTTCTTTTTCTGCAACTACAAGGATTTCAGAAACATCGGGGTTGGTGGTATAGAAAGTGATTTTGTTTCCATTGATTTCGCATTTGAGGTCAGTGGAATCAGTTTTAAGCCCGCATTCACGGAGAACTCCGTTGGTATCGGTAAGGGTGATTTCATATCTGGAACCATTCCAGATAAGTTCGTGGGTGGGAGCGGTAGCTTCGTTATCACTCATGAAACTCGGAAGCAGGGTATGATTCTGTACTGCGTACTCAATAGAATCGTATGCGTCCCAGATGTCATCATAGAGAGGGTTTCCGGAAGAGATACTGTCCATTACGCTGTCATAACCTCTTCTGCTTGCATCTACGTGGCTGAAAGAAAGAGTTCTTTCACCAACAACTACTTCCCATACGAGCATCTGGGTTGCAATGAGTTCTGCGACTTCCTGTCTATGGGAAGCATTGGTGGTGTTCCAACTGGTATTACCGTTACCTCTCCAGCCATACTGAAGAAGTCTTCCAAGAACAGTTTTGATACCGTCCGGAGAAAGGGTCGGGTTCATATTGCTGGGGTAGTTGTTCCAATAGGTGGAATCATTTGCCTGAGAGAGAACATTTCCGGTTCTAACTCCATAACCAGGCTCAATGCAATAGACTACCGGACCACTGTGGGAATCCTTGCAATAGACCAGGTAGTTATCGGTTTCGATTGTTTCCCATCCACCCATGAGGTAGAGTTCTGCAAGGCCCCAATCGCCTTTGTTTGTATCGGCGGATCTTGGAAGTGCGATAACTGCCATGGTCATCTGGGTGGCTGCGAAAGCCTGTACAGCGCCGGTGAAAACCATCATCAGCGCAAGAAGAAGTGCTACTGCTCTTTTTGTGTAAGTCATATTTTTGCCTCCTTTTGTGCAATAAAAAAAGACCCACATAAACTTGTGAGTCTTTAATCTGCTTTTTCTTTGATATTTAGTTTTGTTTTGATATTGATTAGCTTCTCTCTTTCAGCTGGTAAACAGCCGGTAATTGAAGGGGAGAGGTATGGAGAGGGGGAACAAAAGCTATTCATCGTTCTGCCTCCCTTTGACGTTTGCGGTATAATTCTAATGCCTTGATAATCGTTTCCTCAATTTTCTGGCTACTCGTCCCCGGTGCGAAATATTTGGAAATGCGTTCTTTCGGCATACGGAACTGTTCTTTTTGGTTCGGTTTTTCCTCTTGCAGAATTGACTGGATTACTCCTTCATTTAGCTTTCCTTCCTGTGAAAACTGGCGCATTTTAATTGCTTGCACATGTGAGGGAGTGCAATCTTCCCACTCCATAGTGTTCAGCAATATTTCCTGCTCGTTTTCAGTAAGGTACGAAAGTTCCACAGCCGGACGCATAGCAATTTTGCCTTCGTCCACCATATCAAGAAGCGGCGGTGAGAGATAAGTCAGGCGGATATATTTTCTTATTTGTTCGTGGCTTTCACCATATTGTTCGGCTAATATATCTCTACTTTTTTTACCTTCTAAATGGGGCAACACCGTTGCACCATTTTCTTTTGGACGACCTGCTTGCCGTTTCATCGCGTCAAGCTTCATTTTGTAAGCAAAGGCTTTCTCAGAAGGAAGAAGTTGTTCTCTTTGAAGATTGCTGTCAACCATGAGAATAATTGCTTCATCGTCGGTCACATCCTGGACAATACACTTGATACTGTCTTTGCCGGCAAGTTCACTTGCTTTTTTGCGCCGATGTCCAGCTATCATTTCGTATTCTCCGTTACCCTTCGGTCTTACAATTACGGGGGAGAGGACTTTCGTATGATTTTACGCTTTCGACTAAATCCGACATGGATTCGTCCATTTTAACTTTGAAAGGGTGATTAGGAAAATCCAATATCTGCGATAAAGGGATTTCCATTATTGTTAATCTCTTTGCTTCATCACGTTCCTCTTGGGTCGTGAAAAGGTCATCTACTGATGTCAGCAGACTTGCTGCGCTGTTTTTCACCAATTTCTATCACCTCCTTTACAAGCGTTCTGTAGCTTTCAGCGGCACGTCCGGTTGGTTCATGCCGGAAAATACTTTTGTTGGCGGTGCTTATTTCTGCAAGACGAACAGTCGAAGGAATTACGGATTCCATCACTGGAAGATGTTTGCCATAGTTTTCTTTTACAGACGATACAATGTCTTTTCTGAAATTGGTTTCGTTTGCCATCGTGAGAAAGATTCCTCCGACTTTTAACCTCGGGTTGATTTGCCGTTTAATGCTCTGTACAGTTCCGATAAGTTCTGTCATATCCTCGGCAGCAAGATAATCTGCCTGAACGGGTATCAGAACATAATCCGAAGCGGACAAGGCATTGATAACCAGCATACCGAGAGAAGGTCTGCAATCAAGCAGCACATAATCGTAATCTTTCTTTACTCTGTCAATGTACTGCCGCAGGACCGTTTCTCTGCTCATTACGTTTACTAAACCTACCTCCACAGCGGACAGGGTTCTGTTTGCAGGGATAAAATCAAATCCCTCATAGTGGTGTTTAATTTCCGGATGTTCATCCTTGCCGCCGACACCGGACACAACATCATTCATGACGTTACTTAGTGTCAGCGGCAAATCATGGGGTTTCCGAAGACCAAGCATTTTTGTGAGATCTCCTTGTGGGTCAACATCCACAAGAAGAACTTTTTTGCCGTTCATCGCAAGACCAGCGCCGAGGTTATACACAGTAGTGCTTTTCCCAACACCGCCTTTTTGATTTGCTACGGCAATTACTTTTGGTTTCATTGGCTGAGCTCCTTTCTAAAGAATAAGCCGCCCAATAAGGCGGCTATGTATCTATTAAATTAATCAATATGTTATAATCTTTTGAATTTTGCATTATAGATTATTTCAATTATGTCGTCCACACAGTCAGGGAAGCGTCCTTCTTTGATTAGGGAATTACGAAGATCTACAAGACTTCTAATTATAATATCTGTTTCTGAATCATTAAGATAATGACAAAATTTTTTTTCTTTCATAGAAATCCCTCCTTTGCTTTTAGTATAAGTATTTAAGAAAAAATCACAAATGTGTAAAAAATAAGCGTATCATTTTTAAAATGATACGCTTAAGTTTTAAAGAGATATGTTATAGAAATAATAAGATATGTGAACTTATGTAAACTTTTTGCATCGATTGGCGTACAATTGGCGTATGATTGGCGTATTTCTCGCTTGTCAGTAGCCAGAAAACCGCATAACTAAGCCATTTGTTTAGTTCTGAGGTTTCATCGTGGGGAAGAGGAGAACGTCGCGGATGGATGCGCTGTCGGTAAGGAGCATAACAAGTCTGTCAACACCGAATCCAAGTCCGCCGGTGGGTGCCATGCCATATTCAAGAGCGGTTACATAGTCATAGTCAACCTGTGCTTTGCTGGTGGGGTCAAGTTCAAGACGTTCTGCAACCTGGCGTTCAAAACGGCCTTTCTGGTCAATGGGGTCGTTAAGTTCGCTGAATGCGTTGCCGAATTCGGTGGCGTTGATGAAATATTCAAAGCGTTCGGTGAATGCGGGGTCTTCCGGTTTGCGTTTTGCAAGGGGGCTGATTTCGACCGGGTAATCATAGATGAAAGTGGGCTGAATAAGGTTTTCTTCAACGAATGCATCAAAGAATTCAGCAAGAATCGCGCCTTTGGTGGGAACTTCGGGAAGTTCGACATTGTGTTTTTTAGCAAGTTCGATGGCTTCTTCGTCAGAAGCAACTTCTGCAAAGTCAACGCCGGAATATTTTTTGACAGCTTCGATCATGGTAAGACGTTCCCAGTGACCGAGGTCGATTTCAGTACCCTGATAATTAATTTTGAGGGTTCCGCAAACGTTCATGGCAACGGTTTTCATCATATCTTCAACAAGGTCCATCATGCCGCGGAAATCGGTGAAAGCCTGATAAAGTTCGATGGAAGTGAATTCGGGGTTGTGTTTGGTATCCATACCTTCATTGCGGAAGATACGGCCGACTTCATAAACCCTGTCAAAACCGCCGACAATAAGGCGTTTGAGGTAAAGTTCGGTTTCGATGCGGAGAACCATATCCATATCAAGGGTGTTGTGATAAGTAAGGAAAGGCCTTGCGGAAGCACCGATTTCGAAAGGAGTAAGGATAGGGGTTTCAACTTCAAGGAAGCCGCGGCCATCAAGGAAGGAACGGAGTTCGCGCATGATCTGGCTGCGTTTTACGAAAGTATCCTTAACTTCAGGGTTGATAATGAGGTCAACATATCTCTGTCTGTAACGGAGTTCCTGGTCTTTAAGGCCGTGGAATTTTTCCGGAAGGGGAAGAAGAGATTTGGAAAGAAGAACGATTTTGGTTGCTTTTACGGAAATTTCGCCCATGTGGGTACGGAAAACAATGCCTTCGACACCGATGATATCGCCGATATCCCATTTTTTGAAATCCGCATAATCTTCTTCGCCAACCATATCTTTACGGATATAAAGCTGGATTCTGCCTTCTTTATCCTGAAGGTCTGCAAAGGAAGCTTTGCCCATTCCACGTTTGCTCATAATGCGTCCCGCAAGAGAAACTGTCGTGGTGCTTTCTTCGCCCTCAGCAGGGTCAACGAAAGTTTCTTTAACGGTGCCGGAATAACCGGTTACGTTGAATTTGGTGATGGTGAAGGGGTCTTTTCCTGCTTCACGAAGTGCGGTGAGTTTATCACGGCGGATCTGGAGAAGTTCGGAAAGCTGTTCTGCAGAAAGTTCCTGCTGTTCCTGTTCCTGAATCTGTTCAGCCATTTATTTTATCTTCCTTTCAAAAGGTTATTTTATTGCATAATAGAACATCTTATTTTAACATATTTAAATAAAAATGACAACAGTTAAAACAAAGAAAAAGCCCGCAAATGCGGGCTTTTTTTAGACTGCTCAGTTATCAGCCGATGCTGAGAACTTTAAATTTTGCGATATCGCCGCCGGGAAGAATTGCTTCAGCAACTTCGCCGACTTTTTTGCCGATAAGAGCCTTGCCGACGGGGGATTCATCGGAAATTTTGCCAAGGTCAATATCAGCTTCGGTGGAACCGACAATGGTATATTCGAGTTCTTCCTCAAAATCTTCGTCGTAAACTTTTACGAGGGAACCGAGGGAAATAACGTCTTTTACAATTTCGTTTTCATCAAGAATAACGACGTTTTTGAGCATTACTTCAAGGTCTGCGATTCTTGCTTCAACGATTGCCTGTTCGTTTTTTGCTTCATCATATTCGCTGTTTTCGGAAAGGTCGCCGTATCCGCGTGCAACACGGATTTTTTCGGAAACTTCTTTGCGGCGAACGGTTTTAAGCATCTCAAGTTCTTCTTCAAGAGCTTTGAGACCGCTTGCGGTTACAACAACTTTTTTATCCATTTATAAATACACTCCTTATGGATTCGCAATGTTTCAATTATATTCCCGGAAAGTGCCGTTGTCAAGCAAAATTAATTGTTTGGTTCATTTTCTTCAGAAGTATCGGATTCTTCCGGAACTTCGGACATAACAGAGGAAGAAGCAACTTCCAAAGCTTTGACAAGCTGGGTATCAAGGGAATAGGTATCAGCTGTGGGAAGGGAAGCGAGGTTCGAAAATTCGGTAGTCACAACATGGTCAGGAACGATTCCGGTTCCTTCCCAGGAATTGCCGGAATTCGCAAGGATATATTTGCCGGTGGTGAGCTGAACCGCGGAACCGTCGCTGAGTTTGAAAGTTTCCTGAAGTGAACCAAAGCCGGTGCTCTGAGTTCCGACCGTTTTTGCCTTTCCAAAGTCATAAAGGCTTGCCGCAAAAAATTCGGAAGCGCCCGCGCAGCCTTCGTTAATGAGAACAACTGCGGGAATTTCGGTTTCACGCGCGTTGGAAGAATAAAGGACTTCCTGATGATCTTCGCTGTATTCAACCATAAGGATATCGCCGGAACCAACCATTTTATCAACCATTTCCGCAGCGGCGGAAATAAGACCGGTGCTGACGGAACGGACGTCAAAAATGAGCGCGGAAACACCTTCGGAAATAAGCTTTTCAACAGCTTTGCTGAACTGATCAGGGGTGCTTTCGGAAAAATCGCTTATGCGGATATAACCAAAGCTGTCGAGCTTTGTGGAAAAAACTGTGGTTTTGGTAAGAACACGGCGAGTGATCTCCATTTCGGTATCTTCGCTGTCGCGGCGGACTGTAAGAGTAACTTTTGTTCCCGCTTCGCCGGTAAGAAGAACTTCCGCTTCTGCAAATGTTTCGGAAGAAAGGGAAATATCATCGACTTTTACGATAATGTCGTTTACGAGGATTCCTGCGGAAGAAGCCGTAGAACCTTCCAGAACTTCGGTTACAAGCATATATCCGTCATTGTTCATGCTTACGGAAACGCCTACGCCTGCAACAGTTTCGGTGGAAGCTTCGAGATATAAGGCATATTCTTCTGCGCTCATATATTTTGCATAGGGGTCTTCGATGCCGCCGAGGTAGCCTTTTGCGACGGAGTCCATAAGAACGTTTTCATCAATGTGTTCGGGATGATAGATTCGGACTATATTATCGATTTCGGTGAATTTTGCGTACATATTTTCGCGTTCGGTAATGCTGCTTACCTTATTATTGAAATTGCGCAGAGAGAAAACCGAAGTTAAAGTAAAGGTTATGGCAATTGCAATAAGAATAAGAGTAAAAGCAGTACCAAGACTGATTTTTTTACCCATGTTTTTCTCCTTGGTAAATTAGGTTATATAAGAAATGGGGTTTACGGCAGTGCCGTCAACACGAACTTCAAAATGAAGATGTGCGCCGGTGCTCCAGCCGGTGTTGCCGACATTTCCTATCTGTTCGCCCATAACAACAATATCGCCCTTTTGTACGGTGATATTGCTGAGGTGGGCATAAAGAGTCGATATACCGCCGCCATGGTCAACGATTACATAAGTTCCGTAACCATAGGCATATCCGTTATAGGGACAGGTTTTTGTGAAAACAACGGTACCGGTGTTGGCTGCAACAACCTTTGCACCGTGAACGCCGCTGCCGGTAATATCGATTCCGGTATGGAAATCGGTGTTGTTAAAGCGCCATCCGTAATAGCTGGAAATTTTGGAATAACCGGGAACGGGCCACATCATTTCTCCGCCGACATATTCGGTATCGGAAGAATTGAGAGATCGGTAAATTTCAAGAATTTCTTCCTGAATTTTTTTGGACATTGCGGCATATTCCTCATAGTTTGCCTCGTATTCCTTCTGCATGGCGTTAAGGTCCTGAATAGAGTTTTTGGCCTCTTTAAGGTCTTTTTCGAGTTCTGCCTGTTCCGCTTCAAGAATGGCTTTTTCTTCTTCCAAAGCGGCTTTTTCCGCTTCAAGAACGGCTTTTTCTTCATCAAGAGCGTGAAGCTCGTCACGAAGTTCGTTGAGCATCTTCTGGTCGTGTTCAGCGATTCTTGCAAGATATTCGCTTCTGGTAAGGAATTCAGAAACGCTTCCGGAACCGAGAAGCATCATAAGCGAATTGGCGGTATCGGAATATCCGCCGGTCATATAAATCGCGCGGACTCTGTCACGGAAAAGCTGAAGATTATTTTCGATATCCTTTTCCTTATTACGGATTTCGATGTTTTTCTGGGTTATATAGTTATTAGTGAGGGCGATTTTTTCTTTGCCCACTGCAATAAGCTCTTCGGTGATGCTGATTTTTTCGTCAATGGAATTTGCAAGCTTCTGAGCTTTTTTCTTTTCATCTTTGGTGCTGTTGATTTTATCCTTATAGGCATTCATCTGCTCCTGAAGCTTTACCTGCTCATCCTGAAGATCAGAAATCTGCTCGCGGTATTCTTCGTCAGAAGCATCTTTTCCGGATTCTTTTGCTTCATCGCCTTCGTTTGCAAAAACGATGGGGGAGGAAACAAAAATCATAACGGCACCCATAAAACAGCAAAGAACAGAAACAAGAAAGCGTTTTATCTTTTTAATGTTCATAAAATGCCTCCTTTATTATACTTTAAGATGTTTGCCGATAAACGCAACACAGCCGAAAAGTCCGATAAAAGCGCCGCCGCCGATGAATCCGATGAGAAGATACTGAGAAACTTCGGCAAAGGGAACAAGGTCGGAAATTATCTGGCTGAACCAGGTTGCGTTCTGGGAAGAAACCCATTTTACAAGATAGTCATAAGCAAAATAGATAATTCCATAAGAAATTGCGCCGGAAATAATGCCGAGGCTTATGCCTTCAACAACGAAAGGAAGGCGGATAAAGCCGTTGGTCGCACCGACATATTTCATTATGTTGACTTCTCTTCTTCTGCTGAAAACGGTGATTTTAATGGTGTTTCCTATAATCATAAGGGAAACCGCCACAAGAAGACCAATGATTATTGCACCGCCGATATATACCATGCGCTTGATTCCGGTAATGACTTCCGCAACTTCGGTAAGAGCGGAAACGGAATATACTCCGGGAAGGGCGGTTATATGGGCAACGGTAATTTCAAGGTCAGAAACATCATGGAAGGTGACACGGTAAGAATCCGGAAGATTGTTGTTGTCGTCATAGGCATCAAAAAGGATTCCATCATCGCCCATGGATTCCATCATGGAAAGAAGAGCGTCATGCTTCGAAATAAATTCGATGGTGGCAACTTTTCCGGTGGCAACTATACCGTCACGAACTTCTTCTCTTTCGTCGGAATCAAGGTTATCTTCAAGATAAACAATAGCCTCGCTCTGGTCTTCAAGCGCATCAACAACGCTTGAAATATTAACGGAAAGAAGAAGAGCCGCACCGATAAGGAGCATACAGGAAGTGAGAACGCCGACGGAAGCTATGGACATAAGACGGTTGTTCCAAAGGTTTTTGAAGCCCTGTCCCACAAGATAGAAGAAACTGTTCAGCATAACTGCGCCTCCAATCCCTCGGTATCTCTTATAACTTCGCCCTCATCGATAGTGATAACGCGGTGATTGAACTGCTCAACAAGGTCATGCTCATGGGTTACCATTACAATGGTTACGCCGAGCTTATTGATTTCATTAAGAAGATCCACGATTTCGTAAGAAAGCTCCGGGTCGATATTTCCGGTGGGTTCATCCGCAATGATAAGTGAAGGGGAATTTACGAGCGCCCTTGCAAGAGCAACACGCTGCTGTTCGCCGCCGGAAAGTTCTTCGGGTTTGCATTTCATTTTTGAAGAAAGCCCCACAAGATTCAGCATATAAGGAACTTTTCTTTTGATTTCCTTATTGCGGACATTGGTGACACGAAGAGCAAACGCGACGTTATCATAAGCGGTCATATTCGGAATAAGGCGGAAATCCTGGAAAACAATGCCGATGGAACGGCGGAATTTCGGGATTTTATATCTTGCCATTTTTCCAAGGTTTTTGCCGTTTACCTTAACAACGCCGGAATTTGCGGTTTCTTCCCTCAGCATAAGTTTGATAAGGGTGGATTTTCCTGCGCCGGAAGAACCGACGATAAAAACGAATTCTCCGTCGTCAATGCGAAGATCAACGTTGTTCAATGCGACGGTGCCGTTTGGATATTTTTTGGTAACATTACGAAATTCTATCAATGTTATACCTCACTATAAACGGTTTTGATTTTGGATTAGTATTTAACGGGATTTGCGGAAAGATATTTTTTGACCATAAGAGCAACTTTGAAGATAATTGCATGGTCAAATTCGCGAAGGTCGAGTCCGGTGAGCTTTTTGATTTTTTCAAGACGGTAAACAAGGGTGTTTCTGTGAACAAAAAGCTTGCGGCTGGTTTCGGAAACATTGAGGTTGTTTTCAAAGAATTTCTGGATGGTGAAAAGGGTTTCCTGATCGAGGCTTTCGATGGAACCTTTTTTGAAAACTTCCTTAAGGAACATTTCGCAAAGGGTGGTGGGAAGCTGATAGATAAGTCTTGCGATGCCAAGGTTGTTATAGCTTACGATGGCTTTGTCGGTATCAAAAACTTTTCCGACTTCAAGAGCAACCTGTGCTTCTTTAAAGCTCTTTGCAAGATCCTTGATTCCGGTAGCGGATGTGCCGATACCTACGTTTACTTTGGTGAAAAATTCGCTGCCGAGGGTATCGACAATCGAGCGTGCGAGTTTTTCGAGATCGGCGATTTCGATTCCGGGTTTGATTTCTTTAACAAGAACAACGTCGGATTCGCTTACGCTGAAAACGAAATCCTTGGATTTATCCGGGAAAAGGTTCTGCACAACGTCGAAAACGGAAATATCGTTCGGAGTGAGAACGCGGATAAAGAGAACGACTCTCGAAACATCGGTGGGGAAGCGAAGTTCCCTTGCTTTGATATAAATATCGCCGGGAAGAATGTTATCGAGAATTACGTTTTTGATAAAGTTTGCACGGTCATATTTTTCATCGTAATATTGTTTGATTCCGGCAAGGGAAACAGCCATAAGAGAGCAGAACTGAGATGCAAGCTCATCTGTTCCTGCAACAAAAACCGCATATTCGGGTTTTTCTTCATTGCCGAAAGTTTTATATGTAAAACCGTCGCGGATATGGCATTCGCTTGTGGAACCGTAATCGGTTACGAGAAAATCGTTTCTTTCGCCGGTGCGGGCGAGATCGCTGCATGCGACAACGGAAGCTCCGTCATCAACAACGCCGACAGTACGACCGATACTGTCATGCATCTGGTGTATTATACCCTGAAATAATCTGTTTGACATCAGTACCCCTCTTTCAATAATAAAAATGTCCATTACATATTTTAAAGGATAATTTAAAATTTTTCAATATAAATTAGTAAAAATTTCATAAAAATTCATATTTATTTTTATTACTGTTTACCAGTCGGTATGTATATTTGCATAAAATCGGTGGAAAACCTTTGTACAAAAAGTATTTTTTGCCAAAAAATTCCTATTCGGCTTAAATAATAAAGCCCGGCAATAAAAAAGCCGGGCTTTTGTGCAAAATAAATGATACCGTTATCACCGTTTCATCACATAAGGAGAAACTGTTTTTTCTTCATCGGCATCAAAAATGAATTCGGAATCCTCTTCAAATCGAATAAAAGAAAGTCTGTGGGGGCTGAATTCGCCGATATAATCCGAAATTTCCTTTCCGCAGATTTCATCATTTACCTTTTTTATGTATTTCAATTATATCACTCCCGAATGATTTTTTCATTTTATATTATGAAAAAATCCGGGAACGGTTCAAAGATTGTGATAGAAAAGAACTATGTTTGAAAAATGGCCGTCTTTCATGCGGAATCCGCCGGGAATTGTTCCAAGCCGGATAAAGCCGAGTTTTTCATAAAGATGCAGCGCAGGGTGATTTTCCGCAACAACGGCATTGAATTGCATGATTCTGAAGCCAAGCTCTGCGGCTTTTTCTAATGAATGTGAAACAAGGCTTTCGCCGATATGCCTGCCGCGGCAATCAAATCTTACGGCGTAGCTTGCGTTCGCGATATGCCCGCATCTTCCAATGTTGTTCGGATGGAGAATATAAAGACCTACCATTTCGCCGGTATCGGTATCAAAGGCGATGCCGCTGAAATTCTGCGCTTCAAAAAATTTTATTGCTTCTTTTTCAGAAAGCGTTTCCAGCTGGGGAAAGGCAACGCCGTCTTCCACAACACGGTTCCAGATAGCCGCAGCTTCCTTTGCGTCGGTTTTATAAAATTCCCTTATATAAATCATAATTGCGCCTCCGAAAAGCCTGATATTCATATTGTATCACATAAAAAGAAATCGGTATATGTTTCGACCGAAAATTCATCAATAAAAATATATAATTTTTCAGGGTGAGGTGATGCTTTTGCCTGTTATATATGCGGATATCCTTCTTATTCTTAATCTTGCTGTGGATTATCTTGTTCTTTTCGGAACGGCAAGGCTTGGGGGACTTCGCTTCGAAAGGCTGAAAGGATTCTTTTCTGCGGCAATAGGAGCATTTTATTCGCTGATAATTTTGTTTCCGTTTACGAACTCGATACTCGTTTTATCAAAACTGGCAGTTTCTGTTTTGATGGTGTTTGTGGCTTTCGGAAAAAGAAAAACGAATGAAATAATTCGCATTCTGCTAATTTTTTACATATGCAGTTTTATATTTTCCGGATTTATGATGCTTTTAGGCTCTGTATTCAATTCGGATTCGTTTTTTATTAAAAACGGAATAGTTTATTTTGAATTTTCCGCAATGGAAATCGTGATTTCTGGAACCGCAGCGTTCCTTGTTACGGAAATTTTGAGAAGACTTTTTCGGCATGGGGAACCGGAAGGCTGTTCATTTGCGAAGATTTATCATAACGGAAAATGTACCGTGCTCAAATGTTTTACGGATACCGGAAACAGTCTTTCGGAACCGTTTTCCGGAACGCCGGTTGCCGTTGCAAAAGCAAGCTCCCTTGCAGAAATATTGCCGGAAGAACTTTTTGAAGAACTGAAAACCGGAAATCCGAGTACAGGCAGCAATATAAGATTCATTCCGGCAAAAACGGTTTCCGGAACGGTGCTCATGCCTGCTTTCAAACCGGAAAAAGTGGAAATATCCGGGAAAAATGAGGAATATGAAGCGGAAGAAATTATGATTGCGGTTTCGGAATATGCGGAAGAAAACACTTTGATAATCGGAAAAAACCTTGTTTTAAAAGAAAAAGGGAAATTTTTTACGGAGGTATAGATTTTATGAAATTGATATTCGGAATTGAGAACATAATAAAAAAAGCGATGCTCAAATATCTGAGCAAAGAGTTGTTTTATATAAATGGCCCGGATAATCTTCCACCTCCGCTTTCAAAAGAAGAAGAGGAAAGGGCTTTTGAACTTCTTGAAAAAGGAATGACCGAGGGCAAAAATCTTCTTATTGAGCATAATCTTCGGCTTGTGGTATATATTGCAAGAAAATTTGAATCCACGGGAATCGGAATTGAGGATCTGATTTCAATAGGAACAATCGGGCTTATCAAAGCGGTCAATACATTCGTTCCGAGCAAAGGAATCAAGCTTGCGACATATGCTTCGAGATGTATCGAAAACGAAATTCTGATGTTTATACGGAAAAGTCAGCCACAGAAAAACGAGGTTTCAATCGATGAACCGCTTAATGTGGATTGGGACGGCAACGAACTTTTGCTTTCTGACGTTTTGGGAACAGAAAATGACTGCGTAAATAAAGGTGTTGAGCAGGAGGCGGAAAAAGCCGTGCTCAACGAAGCGGTGGACCGACTTGGGGAAAGGGAACATAAAATAATGGTGCTCCGTTTCGGCCTTGAAGGGGAAAAGGAGCACACTCAAAAAGAGGTTGCGGATATTATCGGAATAAGCCAGTCTTATATTTCCAGGCTCGAAAAAAAGATTATAGTCAAGCTGAAAAGGGAACTTGAAAAAACGGCAATGTTCTGATTATCTGTTGAGCATCCATATCATATAGTTTAAATAACCAGCGAAGGCGACCCATGCAAAATACGGAACCAAAAGCCAGCCTGCGGTTCTGCTTATTTTGAAAAATTTTACCGCCGTTATGCCAATGAGCACAAGGAGCATTATCAGCCAGATAAATGCTGCAAAATATTCACGGAAGTTGAAAAAAATAAGAGTCCAGCATAAATTGAAAACAAGCTGAAAGCCATAAAAAATCAAAGCAGAATCGATTTTTCTTCCGTTTGAGCACCATATAATTGCAGCAGCAATTCCCATGAGCACGAAGAGTATCGACCAGACTATCGGAAAAAGTTCCGGCGGCGGAGAAAGAGCAGGTCGGTTTATCGCCGAATAAATGGGCATACTTTCTTTTGTAAGATATGCGGAAAGTCCGCCAATGCCAAGAGAAATGAGCACCGATATGATATAAGGCGAATATTTTTTTAGCATAAAAAACACCTCCGGTGTGATTATACGGAAATAAAAATATTTTTATACGGTAAACCGAAAGGAAAAGAAATGAAAAAACAAAAAAAGAAGAATAAAAATAAAATTATAATTCCGCTTTATGAAACAAATCCAATTGTGAATGCGGAAAAGGGGAACGAAAAAACGCTGGAAGATGCAATTGAAATGGCAAAAAAATGGGTTGAGGAAAATAAACTTTGAAACTGAAAGAGCCCTGCTTTGAACAAAAAAGCAGGGTAATTGTTTTAATAAATATATTTTTAAAAATTTTTTTAAAAAAGCTGTCGATTATGCGGATTTTGTGCTATAATGTATCTGTCTAGTTGTGTATAACTGGAAGGAGTGAATTAGAATGGATGAAATCTGCAAAGAAATACGCAGAATGACGGTTGAATGTATCGGCAGCATAGGAAGCGGCCATATCGGCGGTTCCATGTCCATTGCCGAACTTATGAAGGTTCTTTATTTTGAAAAAATGAATATTGACCCCGCAAACCCCAAAATGGAGGGCAGGGACAGACTTGTTGTTTCAAAAGGTCATGCGGGCCCGGTTGTTTATGCAACCCTCGCTCTCAAAGGATTCTTCCCGAAAGATTGGCTTTATACTCTCAATAAATTCGGCACAAATCTTCCGAGCCACTGCGATATGAACAAAACCCCCGGTGTTGATATGACCGCAGGTTCCCTCGGACAGGGATTTTCCTGCGCTGTGGGAATTGCAATCGGCTCCAAGATTAAAAAAGACGGCGCAACCATTTATACCATCATCGGCGACGGCGAATCCCAGGAAGGACAGATTTGGGAAGCTGCAATGCTTGCCGCGAGCAGAAAAGTCGATAATCTTATTGCTTTCACCGATTATAACGGAATGCAGCTTGACGGAAATGTTGAGGATATAAACTCTCTTGGCAACCTCAAATCCAAATGGAAAGCCTTCGGCTGGTATACTCAGGAAATTGACGGACACGACTGCGAAGCGATTTCTGCCGCCATCGAAAAAGCAAAGGCAAAAAAAGGCCAGCCTTCCATGATCATTCTTGATACGGTCAAAGGAAAAGGCATCAGCTTTGTTGAAGCAGCCGGCTATAAATCCCACAGCATGACCATGAATAAAGAAAATGTTGAAGCCGCGCTTGCGGAACTTCAGTAAGGGGGCGTTTCTGATATGATGATGAGAGAAGCTTTTGGCAGCACTATCGCAGAACTTATGAGAAAAGATGAACGCATCTGCGTTCTTGATGCCGACCTTGCAAACTGCAACGGTACCGCGGGCCTTCGCAACGAATTCCCGGATAGGGCTTTTGATGTGGGTATTGCGGAACAGAACATGGCTTCCGTTGCTGCGGGACTTTCTTCCTATGGTTTTATTCCTTTTATTTCTTCTTTCACTCCTTTTGCAACAAGAAGAATCTGCGACCAGATTGCGATTTCCATCGCTTACGCAAAACAGAACGTAAAAATAGTCGGTTCCGACCCCGGCATTTCCGCACAGCTTAACGGCGGCACCCACATGAGCATGGAGGATATCGGCGTTCTTCGTTCAATTCCCACCATGGTTATTTTTGAACCCGTTGATAATGAACAGATGATCCAGGCTCTGCCCCAGATCGTCGATTATTACGGACCGGTTTATATCCGTATGTTCAGAAAAGACTGCCCCGAAATATTCGGAAAAGATTATAAATTTGATCTTTTCAAAGCTGACAAAATCAAAGAGGGAAAAGATGTTACTATCTTTGCTTCCGGCATTATGGTAAAAACTTCTCTTGATGCAGCCGAAAAACTTAAAGAAGAGGGTATTGATGCCGAAGTAATCAATGTACATACCATCAAACCCATTGATGAGGAAACGGTTATCGAATCTCTTAAAAAGACAAAATGTGCCGTTGTCGCAGAAAACCATAACATCATCGGCGGCCTTTTTTCCGCTGTTTCTGAAGTTGCGGTTCAAAACTGCCCTGCGACCATTGTTCCGGTTGGCGTAAAAGACGTTTTTGGAGAAGTCGGAAAACTTGATCCATTAGCAGAAAAATTCGGCATGACCGAAAAAGACGTTATCGAAGCGGTAAAAAAAGCAGTTGCCGCTAAATGATAGAAAGGCAAAATATCTATGAAAAAGAAAGTAAAAAAACCACTGTTTGATCCAAGACTTCCCGGTGCAAAAATGATTTTCTACGGCGCATTCCTTCTTATGATTGCGGGATGCATCAATGCATTTTTCTCCTGGGTATTTGTAGTAGGAACCTATCTCGGTGCGGCACAGATGAGTGACGTTTTTGGTTCCGCAATGGTAACCTGCCTTATGGTTGCGGTTGCATTCCTTGTCGCAGTTGACGGAATTAACCACAGAAACCATCCGAGCAAGGCAAGAGGCATTATTTTAAAAGCAATCTGTGCCCTTGTAATTGCGGTTGCATTTATGCTCCAGTTCAGCAATTTTGAAGAAGAATTCTGGGGAGTAGTCGCGGCAGGTATTACCATCGCAGGTTCCGCTGTTATGGCTATCGGCGCTTTCAGAAACGCAAAAATGGCCGGCGGCAAAAAATAACTGAATCAAATAGAAAAAACCGCAGGTCAAAAGACCTGCGGTTTTTATTGTGTATTAAAAGCAAGATTCAGTTATATTCCGTTGATGGAATTATTTAAGCAAGTTTAACTTTTCATAAATTTTTTCGGAAACGGAAAGGAATTCTTCCGGTTTTACTTTTATAATTTTTCTGTCATAGCTGAGGAACCCATTCGTTTCGTCCTCAACGTCCGAAAGCTGGGTATAGATTGCGGTGCAAAGGCCTTTTTCTATTGCGGGAATGATGTCTTTTTCATAAAGTTCTTTTATTGCATTGGAAAGTTCTTCTCTTCTCCCGAATTTTTTATAGCCGTATTCATTTTCCGGATTGAAGCGGTGACCTTCCGGTGCAAAAGCGTATCCACCGAATTCTGTGAGAACAAGAGGTTTTTCGGATTTATACGGTTTAAAAGATTTGAAGTAGCAGTGCTCGCTCGAAACATCGCTTTCGCCGCTTTTGAACCAGCCGGACGTTGATGCGATAAATCTGGTTTCATCAAGAGATTTTAGCTTTCTGTAATTTTCGGTACTCTCAAACTGTCCCCAGCCTTCATTGAAAATGGTCCACCAGCAAATGCATGGATGATTTTTGAGCTGACGAACAGTCATTTCCATAGCTTCCGCAAAAGCTCTGCGGCAATTAATATCCCGATGAAGTTTTTTATCATTTCTGTGTTTGATTCCAATAGTCGGAAGAACGGTGTCTCTTATATAATTATAATCGCCGTTGTTGATCATATCCTGAAAAACAACCATGCCGAGTCTGTCGCAGTCATAATAGAACTGTTCGGGCTCGATTTTGATGTGCTTTCTTAAAGTGTTGAAGCCGAGTGATTTCATTGCAAGAATATCTTTTTCATAACAGGAAGCATCCGCAGGAGTGAAAATTCCGTCACTCCAATATCCCTGATCGAGAACGCCATGGAAGAAATATGGCTTTCCGTTAAGGCAAAGACGCTTTATCCCGCCGAAATCTTCTATGGAAAGGGTCCGTAAAGCAAAATAGCTTTCCACAGAATCCTCTCCGGCGGAAGCGGTGAAATAATAAAGATAGGGTTCTTCCGGAGACCACATTTTCGGGTTTTTAAAATGAATCATTGCTTTTCCGTCGGAAATTGCGGATTCTATTTCTCCTTCGGGAGTTTTCAAGGTGATTTTTCCTTCGGAAACACCGGAAAGAGAGATTTCGGCATAATCAGCTCCGGTTTTTATATTTATAGATTCAATATATTTTTCTGGAACGGATTCCATCCAGACGCTTTGCCAGATTCCGGAAACGGGAGTGTACCACATTCCGCCGCGGTTTGCGCTTTGTTTCCCATAAGGGAGAATATGGCTGCTCATTTTGTCAATTACGCGAATGATAAGGGTATTTTCTTCAGAAAGAGTTTCTGTGATATCAAAAGAAAAATGCTCATATCCTCCGGTATGGCTTCCGATATTTTTTCCATTCAGAATAATATCCGCATATTGGTCAGCGCCGCCGATATGGAGAATTACTTTTCCGCGGAAAAATCCCTTTGGTAAAGTGAATTTTTTTCTGTAAAAAAGATAGTGTTCCTCAGGAATATTCCGGTGAATTCCGGAAAGAAGGGATTGGGGAGGGAAAGGCAGGATTATTTTCTCTTCGAATTTTTTAAAGTCAATATCTGCGGATTCGGAAGTGTAAAAATCCCACTCTCCGTTAAGATTAAAAAAGGAACCCCTTTTCATCTGCGGACGGGGATAACTGTTCCATGGAATGGAAGAAAGATTTTCTCCTTCCGGGGTATATAAATCCGCAAAGTTTTCTTTTTTGTTTTTCATAATTCAATATTTATCTCCGTTGTAATAAATCCGTATTCTTCGGAAAAATCATCGCAAACAAAAAGCTGCTTCTGAACATATTCGCCGTTTTTTATGGAATATATAAGGAAAACGTCGTTTTTATTCAAAGTGCATGGATAAAGAGCTTCAGGAATGAAATTTTCAAACCTTTCATATTTTTCAAAATCATTTCCGGGATTTTCAATCCGATATATTTCGATATAATCGCAGCTTTCGTCAAAAGGTGTGAAAATTTTTCCAAAGTATGAGGATTCATAATTCTTTCCGTGAATCATAATTTCGGAACGTGAAATTGGACTGATGAGGTTTTTGAGAAGTTTTGAATCGATCAGGATACGATCGCCGTAATGTGTTTTAATCCTTTCACACATATTGGATTTTATTCCGAAATTTCCGGTTCCTTCGGAAAAAACATGCGCCTCGCCGTATATTCCTACTATATCGCCTTCGACAGAGTCGAATTCACGGATAAAATTTTCCGCCAATGCTTTTTCACGGATATTATCCGCATCCGAATATTCCGTACCTTCGGAATTTCTGAGATATTCATAAAATATTCGGCCTTGTTCGATATTTTCAAGGGCCTTGCGATATTCTTCGGAATCAGAAAAAAGAGCTTCAATATATCTTTTCCCGACGGTATCGAAGGAATGTCCGATATCGGTGCCGTGAAAAACGGTTTTCGGACATTTTTCTTTGATAAGTCTGAAAAAATTCTTATCAAATTCAGAATTTCCCGAAGTTTTATCTTCAAAAAGCAAATCGAAGAAATCATCGTTTTGCGATTTCATCCAAAGGTTAAGAAAGCCGGTATAAAAATAGGGGAGTTCCATAAAAAGATCGTGAACACCGCGGTTATAAAAATCCTGCCAGATTTCAAACTCTTTTAAGTTTACGATTTCGCTTCCGTGAATCTCTCCGAAAAGATATGCTGTTTTTGCCATAAAAATACTCCTTTAATATTTTTTCAGAAGTATATATTGCGCATTCGGAACACGCCCTTTCATCGAAATATAAATATATAGTATCACAGGGAAAATAAGCTGTAAAGGTATTGAAGTTTTTTGAAACAATAAAAGTAAAACAAATTTCCGATAAAATAGCAGGAATTATCAATATTTTGTAAAAGGTATGTGGCCGTTTTTTCGATGATTTTTGACGAATTGGAAATATTTGTATATAACAAAAAAACCGCTTAATCATGCGATTAAACGGTCTTTTTTTGTTTGGTCTGAGTGACGGGACTTGAACCCACGGCCTCTACCACCCCAAGGTAGCGCGCTACCAACTGCGCCACACCCAGATGCTGTTACGTCAGCAGGAATTATTATAGCACAGTCGAAATAAAAAAGCAAGCATTATTTTTAGTTTTTTGTAAAATTTTCATTTATTTAAGAATTCGGTGATATCGCAGACGGATTTTGCTGATTTACTGCTTAAAATTTCAAGAACAGGATTATCACTTTTCATTTTGGAAAAGTATTTTCTTGCGGCAGAAAGAACAGCGTCAACATCCTCACGTTCTTCCATTGCGGTATATCCTTCATCATAAAGGCGCATATCAAAAAACTGCGGCTCATCGTCGTCAAGTTCTATTTCAAAAAGATGTATGGCGGCGCGTTCTTCTTCGGAAGCCTGACCCCAGTCATAATCATAAAGGATTCTGCAGTTTTCAAGGCTGTCGTAATAATAATTGCAGTTTATTCTGCTGCAGCAATCCGGAAATTCCGTTTTGCGTATATATTCAAATGCACCTTCAACGGACCATTTGATATAATCGCTCCATTCCCACAAATCAAATTTTCCGAGCACGGCACGAAGGTATTTTCCATTCAGAACCATTGCGTAAAAACAGTCTTTGCTTTGCTCAAGTGCCTGAACAAACGGCAATGCAAGGGAAGAATTTCCACTAAAATCGCATTTGAGTTCATCATCAAGCTTGAGTTTGTCGCTCATGTGATATACTTTCATATTAATCTCCGAGAACTATTTCAAAATAATCATGGTTAAGAACCGCTTTGGAATATGTGATTTTGTTTTTAACTACGTTATTTATATATTCAATATAAGAATCGCTTACGGGGATGCTTTCATCGGAAGAAATAAACTTTCTTTTGGTATAATCATAATAACCGTATTTGGTTTTCCAGTTGTAATCCGGCCAGATAACAATTGCGTCCGCATCGGAAAAAACATCTCTTCCGACAAGAAGCCTTGAATCATAGGGAACACCGAAAAGATTGCAAAGAGTTGGAAGAAGGTCAAGGGAATATGTCGGTTCGTTTATTTCGATGGCCATGTCGGAGTATTCATTTTCAAGGCAGCCGGACCAGATTAGAAGGGCGTTATGATCTCTTCCCATGTTGTTTTCATAAGCAAAGCCGTAAAATTCCGCAAGATAATCCTTATCGTTTCCCCAGGCTTCTCCGTATTCAAGGGCATAGGGGTAATGGTCGCTGGTTATCGCAATGACGGTATCGTCCGCTATTCCTGCTTTTTCGAGTTCTTCAACAAGATATGCCATGGCAAACTCAAATTCAAGGTTTGCGGCAATATAGGACTGAACCGTTGCGGAATAATCAAGATCTTTTACATATTGATAGTTTTTTGAAGCAATAGGGTGGTTAAAATCCGTATAGAATCCGTGCCCGCTGACGCTCATATAATAAACGGAAAAAGGTTCTTTTCCGATATAATCGCCGATGGTGCCTTCAATCATTTCAAGGTCGCTTGCGGGCCAGATATTCGGCTTTGCAACTTTTTCTTCAAGTCCGTTTCCGAAACCGATATATGTTTCATAACCAAGCTTCGTGTGGGTCAGGTGACGGCTGTAATAATCAAAGGAACCGTTATGATAGGATGCGGAAAAATATCCTTCTTTCCGAAGAAGATTCCCTATGGTGAAGTCGGTGTTGCCTTCCGTAAGGCGCAAAAGGCTGCCGACTCCGGAAGTGGGGATAAGCCCGGTAAAAATCGAATATTCCCCGGTGGAGGTGCTTCCGCCCCAGGTGGGCTGATAATAATCCGTAAAGGTGAAACCGTTGGAATAAAGCCTGTAAAGAGTTGGGGTAAGCTTCGGATCGATCATTTCTTTAGAAAAGGATTCCGCCGCAATAAGAATAAGGTTTTTGCCTTTGAAAAGACCGGTATATTCGTTCTGTTTCGTTCCGGAAAGGGAAGAAACGTATTTGTGGACGTTAAGAAGGGAAGAATCGTTCGTATTAGCGATTATGTTTTCGAAATCAATATCAAGGACGTTATAGCCATATTCTTTTTCCGGTTCTTCTTCGGGAATTTCATCCGAAGGTGATTCTTCGGGAACAGAAGGAGTTACAGGCTCAAGGGGCATTTCGGGTTCTTCAATGATAAAATCATTTTCTGCGGAATTTCCGAATATCTCATATTGAAAATCAAGTCTGCTTCCGGTGATAAGACCGAAGGAACTTACTGCGTTATCAAAATTATAAGCGTTCTGATATATTCCAAGGGTGGTTTCGCCGCTGCGGATTATTTTGGCTCCGGCAACGGAAAAAACAAAAGAAACTGCGAGCATAAAAATGAGCACGGAGTTTTTCTTTTCCGAAGAAACTTCATAGGGGAAATGTAAAGCCATGAGCACCGCAAAAATAATAAGGGGCAGAAACATTGCGAGAATGAAAACAAAACCGCCGCTGATTGCCTGAATAAAGGCATCGGAAAAATCCGTGAGCACGCCGCCGGTCCCCTGAGCAATCGAACTGATATTCATGAAAACATGATAGCTTCCGTTTACAAAAGATTCTACGGTAAAATAAAGGCAGAAAGCAAAAATCATTACGGATGCAATGATATTCCGGAATGTTGCTTTCCGGGAAAGAAGGGAAATTAATCCGCCCAAAAGACCGAATGCAAAAATAAGCAAAAAAGAGGGAAAAAGAAAACCGAATAAATCCGTTTTGCATTTTATGCAAAGAGCGGTTTCGAGAAATAACGCTGTTATAGGAATATAGAGAGCAGAAATAAGCTCTGTGATTTTATTTTTACAAAAAATATTTTTTCTGATTTTTTCAGCCATGTCTGTTTCCTTTTCAAAGATGATTTACTGTTAAATTATAGCACGAAAAATGCAGAAATAAATGTTTTTTAAGAAAAATTAATATATTTATGTCGAAAATATATGTAAAGGGATATGACATTACATATATTAATTCTGCGTGTGAATATTTCATGAGAACGGTTGCAAAGTGTTAGAAAAACAGAAAAAACAAAGTTTTTGTATAAAAGAAAAAATCCCCAAAAACGGCTTGTTTAAGGGGATTTTTGAATGGAGCTAGTGACGTGACTCGAACACGCGACCTGCTGATTACGAATCAGCTGCACTACCGACTGTGCTACACTAGCAAGGATTTTATTGACTTTGAATATTATATATGAAGTTCTTCGTTCAGTCAAGAAGAATTTTGGAAGGAAAAAATAAAAAATTAATAAATTTTAAGTAGACATATCAAATTTATATGATATAATATTTCAGATACAAATGACGAAAGGAGAAAAAGCTTTTCATGCTTGGAAGAAAAAACGCGGTTGTGCGCACAAAAAAATACGGAAAGCTTCTTCGCTTTTCGATAATATTTATTTTAGTCGCAGCTGTTGCCGGAGCCATAGCTTATGGCTGGCAGCAGTATGAAGAAACAAAATATCCCGAAGGAACAGAGAAAGATTACAGCCTTCCCGATGCGTTTATTGAATTTGCGGGACTTATTTCCGATTTTATGACTCAGGATGAAGAAGATGAAGAGGAACCTGCGGAACCCGCCGAAACCAAGAATAAGGATGAAGAAGATAACGTAATCATAGTCGGAGGCGACGAAGAAGACCCGGAGGTATCGGAAGCGGAACCCGAACAGGAACCGGAAATCCGCGGAGGAATCGTTGAAAAAAGCGATGCGCAGGGATTTTATGATTTCAGAAATTCTCTCTTCGTCGGGGACTATTTTATTTCCCAGGCACAGTCGCTCGGTTATTTTGAGCACACAAAATTTGCTTATGCAACCGGGCTCGATATGAACACGATGCTAACAAAAAAAGTGCTTAAATATGAAGAAGAATACCTCACCCTTGCGGGTTATGTGGGAAAATTCGAAGGAGTGGAAGCGGTTTATATCATGATTTCCGCAGAAAGCGTTTCGTGGATGGATGTTCCCACCTTTGTAAAGAAATATACCGCTTTTGTTGATGATATAATTGCCGCACAGCCCGATGCCCATATCTATATCCAGCCTATTCTTCCCATAAATGAAGAAAAAGCGAAAAAACGCAGCTATTCGGTAACAAATGAAAAAATAAATCAGATAAACAGCTATCTTTTCTCTATGGCGGAGGAAAAAAGCATCTGGATTCTTGATATGCATGATGAATTTTTGGGCGGCGGCAGCGAACTTCCTGCGGAATATACCACCAACGGAATCCGCTTCGAAAAGGATACATACGAAATCTGGAAGGATTATGTCATAACACATAAAGCGCATTAAACTGAAAAAACGGTGCTCATTTTGAGCACCGTTTTTTTTTATGCGTTTTCATATTTTGCTAATTCCATGTTTTTAAGCCATTTTCCGTCTTTGCTTCTAATAAAGGGAAGAACCGCGGTTACGGCGG
Organism: Oscillospiraceae bacterium; assembly: GCA_017536625.1. GTDB lineage: Bacteria > Bacillota > Clostridia > Oscillospirales > Ruminococcaceae > UMGS1668. The sequence continues at coordinate 25,864 of JAFXGY010000001.1, forward strand.
AATTATTTATTAATCCATAAACATGGGGATATGCTCTTTTGCAATTATCGCCGTCTTCATATTTAACTTTTGAAATGAGCATTGTTTCGTCGATGCATAAGATAACAAGTTCTTCTGCCGAATCTTCAAAAACAGGCGCAATACGCCAAAAAAATTCGGGCTTGGAACAATGTATGAATCCTTCGGATTCGATGTTGCGTTTACCCCAAAATTCTTTATTTTTTCGTTCTTCCCATGTGGATTTTTTCATGCAATGTAAAATCATAAAGTTTATTTCCTTCCCGCAAACAAAAGATGGTTGCTTCTGCCGAGCATTTCGGGCTTTTCGCAGCAGTAATAATGATAGCAAAGATAAATTTCATATTCCTCTTCGTCCATTTCGTTTATGCGATTTGCAAGAAGTTCGGAAACTCCGTCAGAAGCCACTTCGTGAATAATCTTTATTCCGCCGTTTTTAAGGATTTCACGGCAGGAGTCAACAGTATGGAAAACAAAAGGGAAGTCCTCTTCCTTGAACGTTTCGTGGTCATAAGAATTGCCTTTGATGAAATCTTTGCTGTAAAGCATTTCGGTAATAAAAATCATATCGTTTCCGATGAACGCAAAGAAAAGGACGGCGGATTTTTTGGCGACTCGCTTTGCTTCCGCAATGGCTTTCTGCCGGTCGGATTCTTTATGAAGGTGATAAAGCGGTCCGAACATGAGTACTATATCAAAACTATCATCTTCGTAATGAGAAAGATCGATTGCATTGCCCTGAATAAGCTCAATTTTGTGTTCCGGTCTGATTTTCTTTCTGAATGCGGCGATGTTGTTATCAGCGAGTTCAAGAGCTGAAACCTCATAGCCTTTTTCGGCAAAATAGAGGCTGTATTCACCTGCACCCGCTCCGATATCAAGAATTTTCATGCCGGGTTTAAGATATTTCTCGATATATTTTACTGTGGTGAAAAATTCGACCCGGGAAGCTTTGGAATGAAGCCTTGCTTCCTCGTTGAAAATATCATAAGTTCTGTTGATTTGTTCAAATTCATCTTTTATTTCATAAAGTTCGTTAAAATCCATTTGATTACCTCCTAAGAAAAAAGGCAGACGGTTTTATCCGTCTGCCTATGTTATATTCACAAAAATCAATTTTCGAACTGCTCAAAAAACTTCGGGTTTTTGGGGCAGGAACTTTCTTCGACCTGAATGGTAGCGGAAGCAAGGTGCGTTCCGGCTTTTACTGCCTTTTCAAGGCTGTAACCCTTGGTAAGTCCCATAACGGTTCCGGAAAGGAAGGCGTCGCCTGCGCCGGTTGTATCAACAAGATTGCAGGGAACACAGGGGCAGTGTCCTTCTTCGCCGGTGCGGCTGTCATAAAAAACAGCACCGTTTTTGCCCATGGTAACAACCATGGAAGGAACACGAAGTTCGGATGATTTTTCTTTGACAACTTCAAGCATCTGTTCGGGAGTATATTCTTCAAGATTCATGTTGAAGAATTTGCCTGCTTCGATTTCGTTGCAGATATAGCAGTCAACTCTGCTGAGGAAATCGGGGCGTTTTCCAATAATGCTGAGGTTGCCGACGATAACATAGACTTTTTTATTATATTTTTCAGCAAGGGAGAGAACTTTTTCTGCGATTGCTTCATTCATATCGATTTCAAGAATGATGTTTTCGCATTTTTCAACGATTTCTTCACCCTTTGCGCCAATGAAAGCTTCAAGAGCATCAAGGTCTGGCATCTGGGAAGTGGAACCGGCAAGATCGCCTTTTTCATCCATCACCGCAAGCCACATTCCAACGCCGCGGTTTGGGATAAGGGTGATATAATCGGTTCCAACGCCGATATTCTGAAGGTGGTCAACAACGTCCTGACCGATTATGGTGTGGTCGGTAACGCTTACGAAGTTTACGGGCATTCCAACATTTGCGAAGTCTTCGCAGACATTGCGGGAAACACCGCCGTGAACGATTTTTATATTACCAAGGTTGGTACCGGTGGGGATATATTTGCCGAAAGGGAAGCCTTTGATATCGACGAACGCTACGCCGAAAACTGCTGTTGAAGCCAATTTAAACACTCTCCTAATAAATTCAGTCAATAAAAAGACTATAACACACTTTCGTTAAAAAAGCGACACAATTTGACAAATTTTTGATAAAAATATGAAAATTAAAAAAAGAGGCTCCTCCGGGAGCCTATTAATTTGTTCAAAAATCGGAACTTGCTGAATTATTCTTTATTTTTCAGTTCACGTTTTTTCATTCGTTGTTCACGGTTATTTTTTTCGGATTCGAATAATTCAGCCGCCGCATCAGTCAGCTCATCCGGCCAGACTTCGCCGCTTTTTATTACGCTTGCCCAAGGGCAGAGTTTTTCATAGTCATCATCAAAAACAATGGTATAAGGAGGTCCGCAGCGGTCATCAACAGCCATATACATATGCCTTCCTTCGTGCATAATGCTGCCGGCTTCGCTCTCACGCATTTTTTTATCGAGGCGATTAAATATTTCTTTTGTTATTTCAAAAAGATGATAGTCCTGAAAACCGCCGTATTCGCCGAAATATCTTTTGGTACTGTCATCAAAACAGGCTTTCCAGCCGGAACCTTGTTTAAATAGCATAATTTATCATATCCTTTTAATTTGTCAAATCGTTATTTCAATCTGGTTTCCCTCAATACCAATAATACAACTTTCGTAATATCCATCTCCCGTTGTTCTGGGATCGCTGATAACGTCATAGCCATCGTGTTTCATTTTTTCGGCAAGAACATTAACCGCGTCCTTACTGCCAAGGCTGAAGGCAATATGTACATAGCCTGTTCGTGATAATGTTTTGGGGGAATCTTCCATCACAGGTTTTTTCATAATTTCCAGCCGAGCACCATCATCAAAACTTAAAAAGTAAGAACGGAAATCCGTCGTTTTGTTATGATAATATTCATAGGATTTCGCATTGAAATATTTTACAAAGAAATCTCTGGCTGCATCCAGGTCATTGACATACATTGCAATGTGTTCAATATGCATGATTGCCCTCCGTCACATTATAACCTATTCAACGATTTTACTAATTCTTTAATTTTAATTATATCCCGATATGCGATTTTTTCAAGGGTCGTTTATTTGTTTTAATTTAACATATAAAATAATTACCAATGTCTTAACTTTTCAAATAAAAAGTGGTATAATAAGAAAATATCGAACAAAGTAAAAAAGGAGATATAAATATGAGTGAATGCAATCACGATTGTGAACACTGCGGACAGAACTGTTCTTCAAGAACCGCTCCCGAAAGTTTTCTCGTCGATCAGAACGAATTTTCTGACATCAAACACGTAATCGGTGTTGTCAGCGGAAAAGGCGGCGTAGGCAAATCCCTTGTTACTTCTCTTCTTGCTGCAAATATGCAGCGTCTTGGCTATAAAACCGCCGTACTCGATGCCGACGTTACAGGCCCTTCCATTCCGAAGGCTTTCGGAATTACCAATAAAGCAACCGGAAGCGCCGCAGGCATTATTCCGGAACTTTCCAAAACCGGCATAGAAGTTATGTCTGTAAACCTTCTTCTTCAGGACGAAACAGAACCCGTCGTATGGCGCGGACCTGTTATTGCGGGAACTGTAAAACAGTTCTGGCAGGACGTAGTTTGGAATGACGTTGACTTTATGTTTGTCGATATGCCTCCGGGCACCGGCGATGTTCCGCTTACCGTTTTCCAGTCTCTTCCCGTTGACGGAATCGTTGTTGTAACTTCCCCCCAGGAACTTGTTGGTATGATAGTTGAAAAAGCGGTAAAAATGGCCGGAATGATGGATATTCCTGTTCTTGCGGTAGTAGAAAATATGTCCGGATTCAGATGCCCGGACTGCGGTAAGGTTCACAATATATTCGGCGAAAGCCATATTGACGAAATTGCCGAAAAATACGGAATCCCCGTAACCGCTAAAATCCCGATGGATCCTTCCGTTGCCGCAAAATGCGATGCGGGAGATATCGAATATTGCGAAGAGGAATGGCTCAAACCCGTTGCGGAGGCTCTTAAAAACCTCGGCTGATACCCCAAGGAGGACAAAATGAACAGAGAACATGCGGTTGAAACGCTGAAAAAATATAACAAAGTCGCTTTCCATATCCGCCATGCATATACGGTCGAAGGCGTTATGCGCTGGTACGCAAACGAACTCGGCTTCGGCGATGAAGCGGATTTTTGGGCAGCGGTAGGTCTTCTTCACGACGTTGACTTCGAAAACTGGCCCGAAGAACATTGCAAAAAAGCTCCGGAACTTCTTTCTGAAGCGGGATTCGATGAAAGATTTATCCATGCGGTATGCAGCCATGCCTTTGGCATGACTTCCGATGTGGAACCGGAACATCTTATGGAAAAAGTTCTTTTTGCCGCAGATGAGCTTACCGGACTTATCTGGGCAGCCGCAAAAATGCGCCCGTCAAAAAGCTGTATGGATATGGATGTTTCCAGCCTTAAAAAGAAATTCAAGGATAAAAAATTTGCAGCAGGCTGCAGCCGTGATGTAATAAAGCTCGGTGCGGAACGCCTTGGCTGGGAACTTCCCGAACTTCTTGAAAAGACCCTTGAAGCAATGAAATCCTGCGAAGCTTCCGTTGAAAAAGAAATGGAAGGCATCGAAGAATAAGGAGAACAAAATGAAATTCGATTTTGAAACCCTTGTCAGCAGAAAAAACACCGGTTCCCATAAATGGGAAGGAATGTATGCTCAGATTCCCGATGCGGGAGAAGATGTTGTTCCGCTTTCCGTTGCGGATATGGAACTTAAAAATCCCCCTGCCATTATCGAAGGACTGAAAAATTATCTTGATAAAACCATTCTTGGCTATACCGGCGAAACCGAAAATTATTATAAAAGCGTTATTTCCTGGATGGAGCGCCGCCATGGATTTTCTCCTAAAAAAGAATGGTTTGTAATGACCGCTGGTGTTGTTCCTGCAATCAAGGAAATGGTCGGTGCCTTCACCAAAGACGGCGATTCCGTGCTCATGCTCACGCCGGTTTATTATCCTTTCTATTCCAGCGTTGAAGCCAACGGAAGAACGGTCCTCGGCAGCGAACTTATTCTTGAGGGAACGGAATACAGAATCGATTTTGATGATTTTGCCAAAAAAGCTGCAAGACCTGAAACCACTCTCTGCATTCTTTCAAGTCCCCATAACCCCATAGGCAGAATCTGGACAAAAGAGGAACTTCTCAGACTTTGCGAAATCTGCCTTGAAAACAATGTTTTTATTATTTCTGACGAAATTCATTTCGACCTAATAATGCCCGGATTCGAGCATGTTTCTATGGGTACTTTCGAGGAAAAATATCTCAATAACTGCGCGATCTGTACAGCCCCCAGCAAAACATTCAACCTTGCGGGCCTTCAGACTTCCAACATTTTTATTCCAAATGAGGATTACAGAAATAAAATGACAGCCGCAAGAGGATATTTCTCTCTCAATATTTTCGGATATAAAGCCTGCGAACTTGCTTATGACGAATGCGAAGAATGGCTTGACGAACTTCTTCTTTTCCTTGACGAAAACAGAAAATTTGTTGAGGAATATGTTGCTGAAAATATGCCTGAGATAAAAGTTCATCGCCTTCAGGGTACATATCTTATGTGGCTGGATTTCCGCGCATGGGGAATGGACGAAAAAGAGCTTGAAGACTTTATGGTTAATAAAGCTCAGGCGATTTTTGACGAAGGCTATGTTTTCGGCGAAGGCGGAAAAGGCTTCGAGCGAATCAATATTGCCTGTCCGAAGCGTGTTCTTGAAGCAACCCTTGAAAGAATTTATAAAGCAAAAAAAGAAAACTGATAAAGATCAAGAAATCCCTCCGGAAAAACCGGAGGGATTTCTTGCTTTTCATCAAGTATAAGGATTATCGGAACCGACAATTGAAACCGTTGTCCAGATATAAGTATCGTACCAAATGCGTTTTCCTTTAAAGGTGACACGGTAAGCATATTCGTTTCCGCTTTTTGCTTCGCCTAAAACAGTAAAAGTGAGCCAGATATCCCTTTTGGAAGAATTCATTTCAACGTGTTCTTTTCCAACAGGCCTTGCGGAGACAAAAACCGGGTGACGCTCTTCGGAATTTTCAATGTTTTCAAGAAATTTTTCCGTAAGTTCTTCCGAATATTTATCAAAAAGAAAAGTGCGGTAACCTCCGGAACAGGCGGAGGAATCAAAACGCACCGTTCCGAAAAGACCGATTAAAACATAAGCCGCCGCGGCAAGAAAAAGCATTGTTCCGATAATTATTGCGATGATTTTTATAACAACCTTTTTTGTTATTTTTATTTTCTTCTTTTCCGGAGAGGGTTTCCCTTCCGGGAAATAATAATCTTTTCCCGTTGCAAGAAACTGGACGGAAGTATTAAGAACTTCCGCAAGTTTTATAAGGTTTTCGGTATCCGGGGAAGATAAGTCTTTTTCCCATTTCGAAACAGCCTGGCGGGAAACTTCGAGCTGTTCAGCGATATATTCCTGGGAATACCCGCATTCATTTCTTAATTTTGCGATTCTTTCGCCAAGAGTCATATAAATCACCTCCGTGAGGATATGTTATCATATAAAATCAGTTGCAGTCCACCAACCCTATGTCAACTTTTGGTTGCGGACATGAAAAACCCGCGTAATTTCAAATTGAAAAGGCGATTGTACGGCATTATAATTTAATCATAGCCTGCAGGATGAATTATAAAAAGGAGTTTTCATTATGGAAGAAAAACTTTATCTTATTAACCACCTTACCCTGATAACCGGTCTTACTGACCGCACCATACGCAATTATATCTCTTCCGGAATTCTTAAAGGTGAGAAAATAAACGGAATGTGGCATTTCACCCCGGAAGAAGTGGATTCCTTTATCAAAAATCCAAGCGTCCGCCCGAGCATTATTGCGAAAAATAATTCCGTAGTTTATGATTTTATGCTTGATGATTCGAAGAAGAATGAGGAAACCTGCGTAATTCTCGATATCCCGGGTGCGGATATTAAAGCAACTTCAGAATTTTTCTGTTACAGAATAAGCAGCGGAAATTTTAAGGATATCAGCTTCAGCCTTGACGGAATCTATAAAACCCCAAGGGTGATTCTTAAAGGAAAACCAAAGGATGTTTTCGGTCTTATTGATGAATATTACAAAAGCTTCCGCTGAGTGCGGAAGCTTTTATTGTTTTATTGTTTCTTTTTTATAAAACTGTGCACATCGTTATGGAGCTTCATCTTTGGGTCGTCGCGGTGGTCGGTAAGTTCCTTATTGATAAGTGCTCCGATAAAAACGATGTTGCTGAGGATATAAAGCCAGAGCATCAGAATAATTACTGAAGCAAGAGAGCCATATACTGCAGAATATTTAACCGAAGAACTTATGAACCATGAAAAAAATCCGCTGACTACGGTGAAAAGTAAGGAACCTATCGCCGCACCCGGAAGTATCTTCATTTTATAAGGGCTTCTCCAGGCGCTGAAATAATAAATAATATAAAGCATTCCGGCGGAAAGAAGTTCGAGTATTATAAATCGCACCCAGTTCCAGAGATATGCAAGGTCTGCAAGCTCTATGAATTCAAAAAGCTCGAAAACCGGAACGAGAAGGTTTATAAGCCATTTTCCGGCAACTACTATGATTGCGAAAAGATAGACCGCAAAAAGCAAGGCAACGGCATATATAAAGCTGAAAATGAACCTTGCGGCATCGTTTCCGCCGCGGCTTTCGAATATTTCCCGAAGAGAATCAGTCAGCATTCGGAAGGCGGAAGCACCGGTGAAAACAGCTGTTGAAATGCCGATTATAAGCAGACCGTTTGATTGTGAACCGGTATAACTCAGATAATCCTCAATTATCGAGAGAACACCGGAAGGAATGATATATGAAAATTCTTCGAGGAAAATCACGATATTTTCCCCAAAGACCCCAAGTATCCACTGAACGCAGATAAGCATAGGGAAAAGGGTCATTATAAGAAAATATGAAAGGGAAGCGGCAGAACGGTTCAGCCGCATACCAAGGAATTTTTCAGTAATGCTGATTATTCCTTTTACTGAAAAAATACGGTTCATCAAAAACACCTGTTAAAACAATGAATTTTATGTTATATTAATATTATACTACCGGGAAGAAAAAATTCAACTTTTCGGATTATAAAATTTAGTTTACAGAAATGAAGGAGAATATTTTGACGAAATTTGAAGATATTCTTATTTTACATTTTGAAAATTATCCTTTGATGACTCCGCAGGATGCGGTAAAACTTTGCTATCAAAGCGCTTTCGGGTGCGGCCATCTAATAAAAAATGAAGAATTTGCTTTGAGCATGCTCAAAAAAGAATTTGACGAAACAGAATCTTCCTTCGATGCTCAGCTCTTTGAACCCATAGGAAGTGGATATCTGCGGCTTAATCTTCAAAGGGCAAAATATGAAGAAATTCCGGCGGAAAGAATATGCGAAATATTTATTAAAAGTGCAAATGAAGGAGAAAAAACGGATTTGGAACCGAAAATAAAACTTCTTCGCAAGCTTGCAAAAGAAGGAAAAACGCCTTTTTCCGCAGAAGAACTTTCCTTTTTTCTTTCGAAATATAACGGCGAAATGCTGAGCCACAGCGAAATTTACGGAAAAGAGTATAAACCCGCATACAGGGTAATTACGGAAAAACTTGCGAAAGAATTGCAATAAATTTTCTGTTATGCTATTATAGATAATAGTTTATAATTAATAGGTGATAATATGATTCGCTTCAGAAAAGCAAAAGGAATAAAATCTGTCGAACGCAGTTATGAAAAAATAAAAACTTCGGATTACCTTCGGGATTTTGTCGAGGTGGAAAGATTTATCGAATGCTGCAAAATGTGCCCGAATTTCGGCGCAAAATGGGGCTGCCCACCCTATGCATTCGACGTAAAAGAAAAATATTGGAAAAACTATAAATATCTTCATCTTTTTGCATATAAAATGTATCTTGAAGATGACCTTGTGGAGCACGGAATGACAGAGGAACAGGTGGATGAACTTGTGCTTGGAATCCGCCACCAGAATTATATCCTTGCAAGCAAGTGGATCCTTTCTGTAGAAAGGGCAAATCCGGGTTCCTTTGCGCTTGACGGCGGTCATTGTGCAAAATGCAAACGCTGCACAAGACCGAAAGGAAAACCCTGCCGTCACGAAGATGATATTCGTCCCGCAATCGATGCCATCGGCGGAAATTTGGTTAAAACCGCGGAAGATATTTTCGGAACGAAAATCCTTTGGATTGAAAACGGAAAAGCCCCGGAATATTTTCTTTTCATTGTAGGGCTTCTTAGCGATTCCGAAGAAATTACCGTAAACGATTGAGGTTTTGAATATGAAATACGAAGAATCCATAAAACTTCTTAATGAAATGAAGGGGGAAGAGCTTTTTCAAAAGCTTGAAAGCCTTAAAAACCGCGAAAATCTTTCCCAAGAAGAGGTTGAATCCCTCCTTGAAGAAACCGTCGGAACTATATTTTCCGCATCAAAAGAGTTTAAAGCTCCGGAACTTTACAGAGTTGTGAGAAACGGCGGAAAATGCCTTGAAAATCACGAAAAATCGCTTTTTGAAGAATCTCCGCTTTTCGGAGAGGATTATATCCGCCTTTTCGGAGATCCAATCATTCCTTTTGTTGAAGGAAAAATCAGAGAAGGAGAAACCATAAGCCTTATGACCTATCGCAAGGCCGTTGCGGAAAATCCCCTTGCGCTTCTGATGGAAGGATTCCCGGAAAATTCAAATGTTTTTGATATCCTTAAAAACGATGGGTTTGAAGAAAGCGGAAAAGAAAATTATCTTGAAATCGCCGCATTCATAAAAAGTGAACTTATCAAAGAAGAAAAAGACGAAGCGTTTATCCGTAAACTAAAAAATTATCTTGAAGGCGAAAATAAATGCGACGCTCTTTGCTATTCCCACGAAGGAGCTGATTATGCCGCGCTGCATAAAGATATAATTGACATTTATTACTGCTGCACAAGCGTGATTGTATGCCGCCTTGACTGGATGGAAAATAAGGGGGAAATGGTTGAAGTTACACCTCTTTTCCATAGCAAATCTTTTGTCCTTCCGGGAAAAGATATTGAATATGAAGAATTCGGCGAAGTCGGAACCTTCACATTTGAAATGGATGATTACAGATAAAAAGATCCTGCAGAAATTTTTCTGCAGGATTTTTTTACATTATGCCAAGAAAACCAAAGATAATTCCGGCAGCGGCTGAAGCGCCGAGAATAACAATGGGGTGCGGATTGTATTTTTTAAGCACAAAAAAACATATTACCGCAAGAATAATCCCCGGAATGTTTATCAAATCAAAAAAAACTCCGGTTTGCTCAAAAAGAGGTATATCAATTAGAGATATTTTTACAACAGAAAAAAGTGCAGAACAGATAAGCGCAACAGAAACCGCACGAAGTCCGTAAAAAGCGCCTTTGACAAATTTGTTTTCGTTAAATTTCTTAAGGAACTTTGAAACTATGCTGACGATTATTATTGAAGGAATGATGAACCCGATTGTAGCCGCAATGGAACCGAAAATTCCGGCGGTGCTGAATCCGACATAGGTCGCCATATTGATTCCTATGGGGCCCGGGGTGGATTCCGAAACGGCGATCATATCCGCAAGCTGAGCATGGCTGAACCAGCCCGTTTTATCCGATATATCATAAAGAAACGGAAGGGAAGCAAGCCCTCCGCCGACGGTGAAAAGTCCGACCTTTAAAAATTCCCAAAAAAGATTTAAATATATCATTTTTTCAAACCTCCTTTAAGAAGGCTTGCAATGATTCCGAGGAAAGCAGCAATTACTACGAAGAGAACAGGACTTATATCCGTAAAAACGGAAAGAATAAGCACCGCGGAAAAGAGGATAAGCGTAAATTTATCAATAATTGCCTTTTTGAAAAGTTTCAACACGGAAGTAAAAATCAAAACGCAAACCCCAACTCTTATTCCGGAAAAAGCGTACTGAACGATTGGAAGATCGGAAAAATTCTGTATAAGAGAAGCAATGGCCAAAATTATAATAATGGAAGGGGAAATCACGCCGAGAGATGCGGCAACTGCACCGGCAAGGCCTTTTACTTTATTGCCGATAAATACTGCAGTATTTACGGCGATAACGCCAGGAAGGCATTGCCCCACGGCGAAATAATCCATTAGTTCCGCTTCGGTTGCCCAGCCTTTTTTTTCAACGACTTCACGCTGGAGCATCGGAAGCATAGAATATCCTCCGCCGAAGGTTAGACCGCCGATTCTTGCGAAGGCAAGAAAAAGTTCCAGAAGTTCTTTCATTTATATCTCCTTGAAATAAAGATGATATATCATTTTATCAAAAAAAGAATCCTTTGTAAATATGATATGAATAAAGCCGCAGATTATAAACTCTGCGGCTTTTTCTTTTCAGTTGAAGTTTCCGTTCCATAAAGGAAGTCCGGTAATATATTTCATTTCAACAGCAGGAACGTAATATGCGCCGAATTCTTTAAATCCGTCAAAATTTCCTGCCTTTGTATTATCAAGCGTACCGGGTATTTCTATAAGAAAACGATAATATGGCATCCATATTTTTTCGGAAGTACGACTTCTGTAAAGAAGTTCAACCCGCGCAATATATTCCTCACCGGGGATTTCATAAGGAACCGTTGTGATATAATTTCCGCCAAGCAGCATTTCTTTTGCTTCTTCAGGGGAAATAATCGGGTATTCACCGATTTTTTCGGCGCATGAAAGATAATCGTTTATTCTGATGAGCATGAGTTTTCCTTCGTCGTTCGGCGCAACATCAACCTTATTGAAAGCAAAATTCAGCATATCACTCAGTTCATCGCCGGAAAAATCATAAATGCTGTAGCTTCTGTTTTGATTTCCGTCAAAGGTATAATCTGCCCAGCTTATAAAAGTGGGTTCTTCAACGCCAATGAAATCACTGTAGCTCTGATATACATACGAAAGGATCTCAAAAGCTTCGCCGTCGGTTGTTCCGGAATATGTGAAGTTATAATTTTCCGGAAGTTCGAGACCTTCACGGAAGCGGTTTTCTTCTTTCCCGAATCTTGCAACGATCTGCCCGGAGGAGGAAACGTCGATACAGCAGTTTTCCGTATAGGTATAGGTAAGGGTTACTGTATCAGCAGGAAAGTCGATTCCGGAAGTGGTTTCGCCAAGGGTCTCTTTTATAATTTCGTTTATTTCGGCATCAAGCGCTTTTGCAGAAAAATCGAGTTTTTCGAGCATGGCTTCTTCTCCGATTCCGGGAAGGGCAATGCCTGTTTCATGGAAAGATTTGTTTTCGAAAACCGGAAGAGTTTCGAAAACCATATTTTCATTCCATGGGTTTCCGCTGTCAAGTTCAGAAACGTCGTGCGCAATGTATCCTTCCCACCCGTATGCCATACCTTCAGCTTCTTCATAATGCAGAATCGGCAGATTTTCATAACCGCCGTATTCCTGCTCGGTTCCGCTTATAAAACCGGGGTTTTCTGTTCCGCTGTTAAGAGGAAAATCATTCGGTTCATCAATGGGAGGCTCTGAAACATCGAAGGCTTTTATGCCTGCAAGGGCAATTATTGCAATTGCTGCTGCAGAAGCACCGTATCGAAGCCAGATGTTTTTTCGATTTTTCGGTTTCCTCGTTTCGTTTGCGGATTTTATTATTTCATCGTCAATATCATTGATTGCGCGGCTGATATCTTCTGAATTCATATATTAAATCCCTCCTTTTCAAGGTGTTCTTTAAGGGCTTTTCGTGTTCGGAAAAGGCTGCTTTTGATTTTCGATTCTCCGCAGCCGAAAAAGGAAGCAATTTCCTTTATCGAATCGGAATAGAAATATCTGCAAACGAATATATCACGGGATTCCTTCGGAATTGAAAGCAGAAAGCGGTTAATACTTTCCGCAAGAAGGCGGTGCTCAAAGATGTTTTCGGTTGAGCACGCATCCGGAACACATTCTTCAAGTTCCGAAAGGGAAAGAGAATATTCAGATTTTCCGCGTTTTTCGGCATTCTTTTTTCGGAAAATATCAATGGCGAGACCTCTTGTTATTTTTCCGAGGAAAGTTTGGAGCACCGATGGATTTTGCGGAGGAATGGTATTCCATGCCCGGAAATAAGTATCGTTCACACATTCCTTGCTGTCCTCGTCATCAAAAACAATATTATTTGCAATTTTTAAAAGATAACGGCCGTATTTTCGTTCTGTTTCAGCAATCGCGTTTTCGTTTCTGTCAAAATAAAGTTTGATTATTCCGGAATCTTCCATAAAAAATACCTCCTTTCAACCATATATCACGCAGTTTTTTAAAAAAGGTTGCGCATAAAAACAAAAAATCCCGCATAACGCGGGATTTTTTTCACTGTTTGGTAAAATAATGTCCGAGATATTTTTTGTTGTTATAAATGCGCATGAAAAATCCGACAATGAAAACAACAAGGGAAATTACAGAAATTATGGTGCTCAAAAGAGCATTGCTGTCCATAAAAGTTGCGGAGATACCGAAAATGATAAAACCAAGTCCGATAAGCGAGCATCCGATTGACTCGTTTTTGCACCAGTCATCATATTTTTCGATGGTCTTTTTGGATTTAAGCTTCATTTTTGCTTCATAAGGAACAAATTTCTGATTTCTTGCGTTTTTTGCTCGGCCAAGAAATACAATGCCGAGCACGATGCCGAGAATAAGATATAAATAGTTCATTTCAAGTTTCCTCCGGAAAAATTCTTTATATAGAATAGCATAAAATTCATTATTATAAAAGGGGTTTGTTTCAAATAATTAAAAAATACTCAAAACTTGTATTATTTTTCAACAGCTTTTTATGTTTATCGGAGAAAAGAGGAAAAAATGTTGCAAATGAAACAATTTGAGTTTATTATTCATAAAGGAATATTTCAGAGAAGGGGGAAATTTATATGGCTTCAAAAGGCGGAACGCTCATGACTGAAGGCAATATTTGGAGCAGGATCATAAAATTTGCCCTTCCTTTGATGCTCGGTTATCTTTTTCAGCAGCTTTATACCGCCGTTGACAGCATTATAGTGGGAAATTTTGTCAGCAAACAGGCTCTTGCGGCTGTTGGAACTACCACCCCGATAGTCAATATGCTCATCGGTTTTTTCACAGGACTTTCAAGCGGCGCTTCGGTTGTTATTGCAAGAAACTTCGGTGCTCAGAACGAAAAGAAGGTTCAGGATGCGGTTCATACCGCCATAGGAATGATTTTTATCCTCAGCATCTTCGCAACAGCCATTGGGGTTTTTATGGTCCCTTATATGCTTCGCTTCATGAAAACTCCGGACGATGTTTTTACTGAATCGGAAACTTATCTTACGATTTATTTTGCGGGAATAGCATCGCTTATGATTTATAATATGGGCGCGGCAATACTTCGTGCAGTTGGGGATTCGAAAAAGCCGCTTTATTTTCTGATCGCTTCTTCAGTGGTCAATGTTGTTTTTGACCTTATTTTTGTTGTGGCATTCAAAATGGGAGTTGCGGGTGCCGCTTATGCAACCGTTATTTCGCAAATTATATCAGCTGCTCTTGTGCTTATTACTTTGACGAAAACAAACGGAATTTTCAAAATCCATTGGAACAAAGTGAAAATGCACAGCTACGTTATGAAAGAAATTCTGCATATAGGTTTTCCCACTGCGCTTCAGCAGAGCATAACTTCTTTTTCAAACGTTTTTGTTCAGTCATACATCAACTCTTTCGGTTCTTCCGTTATGGCGGCATGGTCCGCATATATCAAAATTGACCATTTTGCGATAATTCCACTCGACAGCATTGCCATGAGCATCACAACTTTTGTCGGGCAGAACCTTGGGGTCAAAAATGTCAAAAGGGCAGAGAAGGGAACAAAATATGCTGCAATTCTTGCCATTGCCGCAACGGCGGCAATTTCCGTACCGATTATTATTTTTGCTCCAAATTTAATTATGCTTTTCAATAAAGAAGCAGAAGTTGTTGAATACGGCATGTTCCTTCTTCGTTTTATGACTCCGTTTTATTCCCTTGTTGCGATAAATTCGGTACTTTCAGGTGCTCTTTGCGGAAGCGGCGAAACAAGAGTTCCGACAGCAATAAGGCTTTTTTCCTTCGTTGTGTTCCGCCAGATATATCTTTTCTTTGTAACGCAATATACGGAATCTTTTGTTGCGGTTGCTCTCGGATATCCTCTTGGCTGGATAATAAGCGCCGTTTTCGGAACGATTTATTATATGCATAAAAAACGTGAAATCGAAATCAGATTTTCGGATTAAGTACTTTAAAAACCTCCCGAAAAATGGTACAATGTATGTATCATTTTTTAGGAGGCTTTTTTCTTTGTTTACCGGTAAATATTTTGTTGAAAAGCTTAACATGAAAGAACATCCCGAAGGCGGATACTATAATGAATGCCTTAAATCGAAAGATATAATCGACGCTTCCGCGGTCGATTCTTCTTTTGACGGAAACAGAAAACTTTGGACGAGCATTTATTTTCTGCTCAAGGACAGGGACGTTTCAAGATTCCATCGCCTTAAATCTGACGAAATCTGGTATTTCCATTCCGGCGTTCCCATGGTTATTCATATCATCAATAAAAACGGCGAACTCGAAAGAGTAAAACTCGGTCTTGATATAGAAAGAGGGGAACAGCCCCAGGTGCTTATCCCCAAAGGCTGTATTTTCGGTGCCGTTATGGATGGAACCGGATATTCTCTTGCTGGCTGCATGGTAGCTCCGGGTTTTGAATTCGGGGATTTTGAACTCCTCGAAAGGGAAGAACTTCTTCGTGAATATCCTCAGCACGAGCTTATAATCAAGCGCCTTACAAAATAATCAGAGAAAATACATTCCTATTGCAAGTCCGATTCCGGCGGAAGCGGCCATTTTGATGATTATTCTTGCCGTATCGCTGCTTAAAAGGCTTCTTTTGTATTTAAGAGCACAGCTTTCGGAAACGTATTTTTCCGCTTGGCGATTGAGCACCGAATCCGGTTCGGATTTTTTATCCTCACTTATGAAAAATAAAACCCGGTCAAAATAACCACCTTCAACATTGTTTATTTCTATGATTTTTTTGTTGACTCCGCGCAGCATTTGTCATTGCACCTCCGTATAATATTATCCATATATATTTTCTTTGGTTTGGTGAAAAATATGCATCTTTTTTGGCTGTTTTTCTAAAAACGGGAATTATACAAAATGTAATTGATTTTTCAGTGTTCGGTGGAAAACTCTGTTGAAAACGTTGAAAACTCAAAGCAAAAAGGCTTTATTTCATGGGAAAAACCGGAATTTTAACATTGTGGAAACAAATTGTTCACAATCATACAAACAGTTTATTAGACTTTACGTAAAATATTTTTGAGCACAGATGCTCGAAAAATGAACTTTTGGTGCTCAAAAAAACTGTCGGAAATTTGCACAAAACCACGGAAAAAAAGGTGGAATTTTTATGAAAACAGAGAAAACTCACGATGGAATAAAAATTACCGATATAAGCAAACTTTCGCTTGCCCAAACACTCGACTGCGGACAGTGTTTTCGTTGGAAGCCTGATGAGAATGGTAATTGGTGCGGAGTTGTGAAAGGTGTTTATAGAAAAATCCGCCAGGATGAGGACGGAATTACGATTCTTGGAATTGATGAAGATGAGTTTGAAAAAATATGGTTTGATTATTTTGATTTCGGAAGAGATTATGATTCACTGAAGGCGGATTTTTCTGCAAATGAAATGATTAAGAACGCCTGCGAATTTTCTCCGGGCATAAGGGTTCTTCGCCAGGAACCATGGGAAGCATTCATCACTTTTATCATCAGCCAGAATAACAATATTTCGAGGATAAAAGGCATTGTGGAACGAATTTGTACTGCTTTCGGCGAAGAGCTTGCAGAAGGGGTTTATTCTTTTCCAACTGCCGAAAGACTTGCTCAAGAACCTGCGGAATCATTTGCAAAACTTGGCTGCGGCTATCGCGCCGAATACATATCTTCCGCGGCGAAAGAAGTTTCGGAAGGGGAGCTCGATCTTGAATATCTTATGAATGCTCCGCTTGGCGAGGCAAGAGAACGCCTGCTTAAAGTTCACGGTGTCGGGCCTAAGGTTGCGGACTGTGTTTTGCTTTATGGACTTGGAAGGGTGGAGCGTTGTCCGGCAGATGTTTGGATGAAAAGAGTAATTGCCGCGCTTGGCGGAGAAATGCCGCAATGCGTTACCGATTATGCCGGAATAGCCCAACAGTTCCTTTTTCACTATGCAAGAAATTTTCCGGAAAAATTTGTTGGCATTAATAAATAAATTTACATTAGCATTATTTTTCGAAAGCCGTTTGATTATCGAACGGCTTTTTATTTAGTATAATATATTATTTTATTATAATATTGGTATATTTACTTGATTTTATTTTCCAAAAAGTGTAATATTAATATGAAATACTGAGGCTTTATGCCCGGATTTTAAAGGAGGCAAAAGATGAAAAGAATTTTAAGCTTTTTCCTTGCAGTAATCATGGTTCTTTCCATGGGAATCACCGCGTTTGCTGCAGAAAACGACGTTGTTATTCTTTATACCAACGACGTTCACACCTATATCGACGGGGAATTGAGCTACGACGTTATAGCTGGATATAAAACCCAGCTTACCGCCGCAGGCAACGACGTAATTCTCGTTGATGCAGGTGACCATATCCAGGGTACCGCATATGGTTCCATGGATAAAGGCAAAACCATCATCGAACTCATGAACTCCGCAGGTTACGACCTTGCAACCCTCGGCAACCATGAATTCGACTATGGTATGGAAGGCCGCATCAATGTTACTGATGTATGGGCAAACTTCCCTTACGTATCCTGCAACTTCTATCATGAAGCAGACGGCGTAAAGGGTGAATCCGTTCTCGATGCATACAAAGTATTCACCGCAGGCGGCAAAAAAATTGCATTCATCGGTATCACTACTCCGGAATCCTTCACCAAATCCACCCCGAAATATTTCATGGATGAAAACGGAAACTACATCTATGGTATTGCAGGCGGCGAAGATGGTCAGGAACTTTATGATGCAGTTCAGGCAGCAATCGATGCAGCATCCGCAGAAGCTGATATCGTAATCGCTCTCGGACACCTCGGCGACGATGTTTCTTCCCAGCCCTGGACTTCCGAAGAACTCATTGCAAACACCACCGGACTTGATGCATTCATCGACGGTCACTCCCACAGCACCGTAGTTGGCAAAAATGTTGCTGATAAAAACGGTGATGCTGTTCTTCTTACCCAGACCGGCGAATACTTCGATACCATCGGTAAAATGACCATCAAAGCTGATGGTACCGTTACCACCGAACTCGTAACCGAAGTTACCGCAGAACCCGACGTAGTAACCAAAGCAATCAAAGAAGCCTGGATGACCGAAGTTGATACCCTTCTCGGAACCAAAATCGGTACTACCGGCGAAATCGTTCTCGATAACTATGATGCAGAAGGCAACCGTCTTGTTCGTAAATACGAAACCAACACCGGTGACTTTGCAGCAGATGCACTTTATCACCTCTTCGACGTAACCGAAGGTCTTAAAGTTGATGCAGCAATCATGAACGGCGGCGGCGTACGTAACAAAGCAATCACCGGCGACATCTCTTACAAAACCTGCAAAGAGATCCACACCTTCGGCAACGTAGCATGCCTTATCACCGTAACCGGCCAGCAGCTTCTTGATGCTCTTGAATGGGGCGCAAAGAACACTCCTGCATCCGAAAACGGCGGTTTCCTCCATGTTTCCGGCGTAACTTATGAAGTACACGGATACATTCCCTCCACTGTTCAGGCAGACGACAAAGGCGTATGGGTTGGCGGTCCTACCGGCGAATACAGAGTCAAAAACGTAACTGTCGGCGGACAGCCCCTTGAACTCGACAAAGAATATAACCTTGCAGGTTATAACTACACCCTCCGTGACCTCGGCGACGGCTTTGCAATGTTCGACGGCGCAAAAGCAGTTAAAGACTATGTCATGGAAGACTACATGGTTCTTGCAAACTACGTTCAGTCCTTCGAAGGCGGCGTTCTTCCCGAAAAATACGCTGCACCTCAGGGCAGAATCGTAATTGTTGAAGAAAGTGAAAACGTTAAAGATAAATACGAAGCACCTGCAGACGTAGAAGCAGGCTGGAACCCCTATGTTAAAGAAGCAATCGATGACCTCATTGCAGAATACGGCAACACCGAAAATGCATACGTAGTATTCGACTTCGATAACACCACTTCCATCTTCGACGTAGAAGAACAGCTCGCAGTATATCAGCTCCAGGTAATGGCATTTGAATTCACTCCTGAAGAAATGCCTGCAATCCTTGCAACCGAACTCGGTGACCTCAACGAAGACAGAACTGACCTTGGTTATGGCAACGGTTCTTACCAGGATTGGATCGATGACATCACTGCAGCATATACTTACCTTTATGAAACCTATGGTCCGTTCAATGCAGCAGGTCTCAAATCTTATCAGCAGAATAAAGTACATGCAGATCCCATGTGGGAAGAATTTGCAGCAAAAATGAGAGCAATGTATGACCTCGTTTATGACGCAGAATCTCCCGCAGTAGCATATCCTTGGGTACTTTATTGGTTCACCGGCATGACTGAAGAGGAAGTTTATGATCTTGCTTATGCATCTCATTCTTACTACGGCGCAGTAGAAACCTCCGAAGTAACCTGGGAAACTGCAGGCGAAGGCACCAAAGTAGGTCCTGTATCCTACACCTGGACTTCCGGTACCGGCGTATCCGAACAGCTCAAAGATCTCTATAAATGGCTCGACGAAGCAGGTATTGATGTATGGGTATGCTC
>JAFXGY010000024.1 GCA_017536625.1 Oscillospiraceae bacterium
CGATTCTTTCATATTGAATTTCGGAAGGAACCGCAATCTGAATGAGAATCTTCGAGCGCTGCTCAAAGGAAAGATTAAAGGAATGCTAAATAATAGCGCGGATGCTTTACAGGCTCCGCGCTATTATTTGCAGAATCTACCATTGACAAATCAAATCTCAAGAAGAATGGCTGACAGGCTTGACGCATCCTCTTCCATCGGGAGAGGAGAAAGCACTGCCTCCTCTGGCAACAGGACAGCATCCAACTTTCTTGTGAACAGTTCTAACTTTTTTTCGAGTTAAAAGTCAATATCAGAGTTGTGATGAGCATGTGAAAGTTTATCTTATATCATGATGTTTTACGGCGAAGCTTTAAAAGAACCGGAATTTGCAAGCCACCGAGAGCTATATAATGCACTAAAGAAATATTTCCTTGAAGGTTGGAAAGCGGCTATGGTTTTGCAATGGGTCAAGGAAGGCCGCTTTGATAAGGCAGAGAGCATGGATCTCAAAAAGATGTATATGGATTTAGCCTTAATTGAATTGAAGGCATAAACCCGAAAATAAAAAGCTGATAGTTAAGTTTTTGGCTTAACTATCAGCTTTTTTGCGTTTCTTTAAAATTTCTGGTGGAGGCGACGAGAGTCGAACTCGTGTCCGAAACCAATTTTTTCGTTTTACAAACTTATTTTTACGCTGGTTTTCTCCAAAACACCGCACCCATCCATTTCCACGGAAAATTTACGTCTAAACTATTTTGCGCAAACAGCTGTCCTGCCGACTATCGCCTTATCGTTCCCATTTTACAAAAAAACCACAAATTCATCCTAACGACTATCGCCTAGTCAAAGCAAATAAATAAGCCACCTAGCAAGCAAAGCTTCGCTAAGTGGCTTTTTTGTAATTTTATACTGGATGTGGTAATGGCGAGTCACGGAGGGGGGAGTTGAACCCCCGTCCGAAAGCCCATTCACACAAACTTCTCCGGGTGCAGAAAGTTGTTTAAGATTCCCGAGAAAACCAGACAGCAGTCAAACCGGTCTGCTCAGTATTTTCCTGATACAACGGCGGTACGGAAAAAGCTCCCGCCGGTCGTTCACTGCTAGTCGACGCCCTGTCCGAAGCCGCAGTACTCATCGGCAGAACGGCTGCTTAATTAAGCAGCGTAAGCTAATTTAGAATTGTTAGCGTTTATTGTTTTTACCCATTTTATAGAGGGCTGGGCGCCTCTACCCGCTATTCGTGCTTCAAGACCCCCGTCGAAACCTTTACGCCCCCATATAGAGAAACGCAGGTAAGGAGCACTTGATGTGCTATATTATTATACACATTTTTTGTGCTACTTACAACAGTTTTGAAAAAATAAATGCGGCAAGAGGCAAAAAGCAAAAGACACAAACGCTGGCGCAAAAGGACTGGAAAATGGAGGGTGATGTGAGGTGACATGCTTCCATTTACACGGAAATGATTATTTTTTTGATCGTGCTCAACCCCCGTAAAATGCAGTTTCAACCCCCGGAAATGGCCAAAAATCATCAAAAACAGGCCGTTTGGACTGGGGTTGGTGGAGGGTAATGGTCAAAAACATGGTTTATGGATTTAGTCGCCATCCCGGTTTTTGCAAGCGTTTTGAGCACGCTATCCATATGGATTTTTCCGTGATACTCTGTAGTGGTGGGTCGCCTCCACCAGAAAAAACCGCTTAACAATGCAATTTGTTAGGCGGTTTTGATTTTTTATAACACACTTTTTAACACATTAAATGCCGAAGGTATAAATCATCAAAACAGAGGATTATTGATATATCAGCGGCTGAAAACGGAGTTGGATTGATATAGAGAAAAGGACACCGAAAATCGGTGTCATTTTCCTTTAATTATCTTTCGTTTCAATAACTTCACCGTTATGAAGGCGGATTACTCTGTCCGCCATGGCGGCAATTTCCATATCGTGGGTAACAAGAAGTATTGTCTGATGAAAACGCGCCGCAAGAGCTTTTAAATGGCGGAGAACCTGGTCGCCGGTTTTCGGGTCAAGGTTTCCGGTGGGTTCATCCGCAAGCAGAATCGCCGGCTTTGAAGCCAAAGCCCTTGCAATGGCAACCCTCTGCTGTTCGCCGCCGGAAAGCTGGTCCGGATAGCGGTCGAGTTTATCGGAAATTTCAAGCGCCTCAACAAGCTCATCAAAGAATTCCTGCTCGATATCCCTTCCGTCAAGATGCAGAGGCATAAGAATGTTTTCCTTCACCGTGTGTTCTTCAAGAAGATTGTATGCCTGAAAAACAAAGCCGATTCTCTGCCTGCGAAGGCGGCAGAGTTCGTTGTTGGAAAGATCGAAGATGCTTTTATCTTCGATGAAAAGTTTTCCGCCGGAAGGTCTATCCAGACCGCCGAGAATTTGGAGAAGGGTGGATTTTCCCGAGCCGCTTCTTCCGATTATGGCATAAAACACTCCTTCCTCCACGGAAATATCCAGAGGCTTCAGCGCATGAACTTCGTTTTCGCTGCCTTCGTTATAAGTTTTATAAAGACCTTCGGTCCTTAAAATATCCATTCAAAAAGCCTCACTTTCTTGTTTTGATATTTTCTATGGGAAGATATTTCTGTATGCTCTTCATGGGAAGGATATAGAGAATCGTGATTATCGCCGCAAGAACGATGCAGGCGATGATATGAAGAAGAACCGGATATCCCCAAAGAAGGTTTCCAAGCACCGCATCGGAAATCAGAGCATAGAGCGCGATTCCGCCCCAAAGGAGCAAATTCGAAATGAGCACCGCCGCACCGGAAACAGCAAGTCCGATATAAAGCTGGCGTTTTATAAACTGTTTGTTGCTGACTCCAAGGGACTGGAGTATTCCGATTTTGTTTCTTTCCTGCTCGATATCAGAAGAAACGGTATTCGCAAAAATCATAAGGGCAATAAGAACGGCAGTCAGCCCCAAAAGTGCGGTGAGCAGAATGTTGTTCATGGCGTCGTTAAGCAGCTTTTGGATGCTTTCGTGATAAAACTCAATATCCATATAATTCGCGCGGCTGAAAACAAGAAGGGAAGTATCCGCATCTTCGCGCAAAATATCTTCCTTCGCGTTGATATAAAAATTCGTTGTGCCAAAGCCGCTTGCCATATTCATTATCTGCAGCGCCCGAAGTTCATCGGTGGATCTTGTACGATAGGTTTCGAAAAGAATTTTTGTCATCGCTTTTTCCGAAAGGACTATCTGCCAGCCTTCGCCGTTTGCACCCAGCGGCCAGATGCCTTCTTCCGGGAAGTAATAGATTACCGCCCCGATTTTAAAATTCTGCTGTGCGTATTCATAAGAATAATAAGTTTCCTTCGGGGAACGGGTTTCTGCCGCAAGGGTGATTTCCTTCCCAGCTTCGGCGGCGGAATCATGTTCATAAATATTTCTGAATTCGGAATAAAAGCTCGTTTCAATTCCAAGTTCCGGAAGATTTTCCCAACCGAAAAGTCCTTCGGAATTTTCCGCCGGCTCTGTTTTGTTATAAAGCGGAACAAGAAGAAGGATTTCTTCGCCGGAATCGAATTTTTTCGCGTCAAGCGTTCCTTCGGTAACGGAATTTTGAAGCTTTCCGAAAAGTTCCGAATCGGAACCGAGGGAATAAAGAGAAACCGGATATCCGGAAACGCCGGAATTTGTGAAAACCGAAAGTCCTTTTCCGGGGAAAGCGGTTTCGAGCAGAATACTTTTTGGGGCATTGTTCAGCGGAATAACCGCTTCGCCGCAGAAGCGGAAAACAGAAACAGAATCGCAGATTCCGAGCTCTTCGATTTTTGCCATATATTCCTCAAGCTGGCGGTTCGACATCGCAAAGGAACTTTGGAGCAGATATTCCGGTTTTCCGTCCCTTTGAACAGCTTCCCGGTAAGGATTCAGGAAGCGGAAGCCGATGAAAATGCAGATTATCATGATAAGCGCCATAAAAACGCAAAGAGCCGAACTTCCGAAGGTTTTGCTTTTGTTTGCAAAAAGTCCCCGAAGGGTTACATTGAAAAAGTTCTGGCGGATATCCTTCTTCGGCGGAGCGAGAGGCTTTTTGTGGGAAGTTCTTCCGGTAAGGGGAACGCCCACCGCCATTATTACCGGAACGATCATTCCAAGAATCAGCGCAAGAGTTCCCGCGGCAAGAGAAAGCGCGAAGATTGCCGGATCGACGGAAAAAATGATTTCGCGGTTTTGGATTTTTTCAAGGGCGGAGGTGGAAAGAAATGCTCCCCCAAGTCCGAAGATTATTCCCACGGGAAGAGCGGAGATCCAGAAAATGAAAAATTCCCAAAAGTACATCTTCCCGATCTGCCCGTTTTCAGCGCCGATGGATTTCATAAGAACCACCCTGCGAAGTCTTTTCTTCACCTGGGTGAAGAAAATTTGGAAAACGGAGCAAACAGTCGTCACAAAAAGAATCAGCGTAACAAGGGTAAGGGTTTTGTTTCCGCTTTCGGAAGAAGCGGGGTACGCAAAACGGTTGACCATAAAAATATCATAATCACCCTGCTCGTTTTCTCCGGAGGAAAAAATGTGGTTCGGGTTCGCAAATTCCATTCCGAAAACGGAAAAATCGCCTTCGATGAAATTTTCGAAAGGAATTTCAAAGCGCTCGCCCTCAAAATCAAAAGCAACGGTTCCTCCGAAAAGCTTCGGAAGAGTCACCATGAGGTAATCTTCATAAAGACCGCTTTCGGAATAGGGAACGGAAATTCGCTTTTCGCTGTTTTCAAGGGAAAAACTTTCCGCAGGAATATAAAAATGCTGTGCGTGGGGCATCGAAAGAGCTTTTTCAATATATTCATCGGCGTTTTCCGTGCCTTCCGGAACAAAAACGGCATTAATGGGAACAAGCTTTTCTTCCGCTTCATCAAGAAGACTGAATCCGAGAAGGAAGCGGGAATCATAAGTTTCGCCGGTTTCTTCATTCCAGTAAAAAACAACGCTGTTATCAACGGAAAAAAACGGGATTTTTTTGTTGATAAAGCCGTTTGCGGAATCGAAAAGCGCTGCTTTATCTTCGGAATAAAGCAAAGCAGTGTGTTCATATTCAACGAATCCGAAGTCGGAATATTTTTCAGTAACCGCTTTCTGCGCGTTCACAAAATCCGCATAGCTTTCCGGAAGAATAAATCCACCGGGAAGAGGGTGCTTTCCGCTGTCCCAGCGGTCGGAATAAGTTTCCATAACCCCGCAGACCGTATATGTCTTCGGAATTATTACGGTAAGGTCGGTGGTGTTTGCCATCTCAATATATGGGTCAAAATCGGAATAAAGGCTTTTTTCCTGCGTAACCCTTATATTCATATTCTTATAACCCATAAGGTCGTTTATATATGAAGGCCAGGTTTCTTTTTCCTCCGGGGTCATAAAAGGGGTTATATCAAGCCCGTAAGTTCCGTAAATATCGAAATAATATGTAACGACTTTAAGAAATTCCTCCTCGGTCATTTCATCAAAGGGGATATATCTTCCTTCCGGGTTTTCCTCATCGGCAAAAGCCCGGATATAATCCTTCCCTTCCCCAAGGGCATATTCCGCAAAGAATCTTAAATGCAGCGGTGCGTCCCAGCGGGTATATTCGATTCCGGTATAAAGCTTCCAGGTTCCGGTTCTGAAAATTTCAAGATTTTGCTCGATTCTCGCATTTTTTGCAAGTTCGATATATTCATCTCTTTTTTCGCTCTGGGCGGCGATTTTTTCTTCATCGAAAGGGAGGTAAACGGTTGATGAAACGGTGAAGGTATCTCCGACAGAAAGCCCAAGGGCTGTAAGCCTTGCGTATTCAAGCACAATTTCATCTCCGTTTTCGGGCCATCTGCCCTCTTTAAGGCTGAAGCTTCCAAGCTCTGCAAGGTCGTCGCTCAGAACGCTGAAATAATATTCGTTGTCGCCGGCAAAATAATCTGCGCCTTTTACCTTTATCATCGGAAGAACGGCAGATTTTTCCCCAAGGGAAGAAAAATCCTCCGCTTCGGCTTCGGAAAGTCCCGTTCCCATGATCTGCCAGCTTCCGAAGGCGGAAATCCTTTGGCTGGAATCGGTTTCGTTAAGGGAAACGATAAGCGTTGTTGAAAGAACAAGAAAAATGAAGGCAAGGGCAACAACGCTCCAAAGAAGAAGAGTATCCTTCTTCTTCCCCAAAAGTCCGCGGAAAGCGATTTTAAACATATTTCAAACCTCCTTTTATAAGGAAATAAAATATATTGCCTTTTATTTAAAAGTAAACTTTTTTCTGCAAAACGTTGCGGATTTTTTGAAAATTATCAAAAAAATCAATCCGCAGGGTGAATTCCGAGATAATATTCCGCAATCAGGCAGTCCGCAAGTTTTTCGTAATCCCATTTATATTCCGGAAAGCGGTTTGCTGTTTCGATAAGTTCGCCGAGGGTTTCGGTATATCCGCTTTCGCTTTGGTGTTTTTCGCCGGGAGAGAAGATTTTAATATAAGCAAGATTTGAAGAAGCCTTCGACGCAAGCTCGATATCCCAAAAATCCGTTCCGCTTATGATTTTTCCGTAATTATCGGTTGCAAAATAGCTGCATTTTATCTCGAAGCTGTTCATTCCGAAATAAGCCTTTCCTCTTTTTGAAAGGACTTCCACATCAAGGTCAAAATCATTCCAAAAGGTTTTGTTTATCCTCTGTTTTGCCGCATTGCAGCGCAAAACCTGTGCCGCAACGGTAAAATCTCCGCCGCCGCCAAGGAAACCGGAAAAATCCGGTTCCTCAAGGGTGGCAAAGGTGCTGTAATATGTGTGGAGGAATTCGAGGATCTCGCGCTCCTCGTGATTCTTTGCATCTTCGGGAGAAATCCGCTTCGGTGAAGCGGTGGAAAGATTCGGTATTTTAACGAGCGGGTCCGGATAGTTTTTGAGGAAGGAGAAAACCTTTTTCCGGTTTTCGGCGCCGGTATTTTCCGGAATTGAAGGAGAGGCGGAATCTTTTTCGTCTTCGTTTCCGGGAATTTCCTTCGTGATTATATAATCCATGTGGCTTTCGAATTCATCGAGAAGGAATTTTCCGCTTTCGTTCACAATGACTATTCTGCTTCTTGTTGTAACAAGTTCCGTTCCGGAATGGCATACGTCATAGGTAAAACGGTTGCCTTCAATGGAAATAAGCTTTATCCAATGGAAGATTTCGTAATGGGTTTGCTTCGTTATAAAGTTCGGGTTTTCCCCCCGAAGTTTATAAATTTCCCCGCCGTGATTCAGATAAATCGGAAAACCTTCCTTTGTTCCGGTGGCTTCAAGCTCCTTTATTTCTTTTTCGGTAAAGATTTCCGAAACGACGGAATCATAATCGTCAATAAGGATATAAGCGTTGCCTTCACTGAAAATCACCGTGTTGCTTTTGGTATCAAAAAGCCGGTAATCGTTCCGCTGATAAACGGAATCTGCCTTTTGAAGAAGGGATTTTATCTCGTCCTCGGTGGGTTCGTTATAAACCGCGCTGCAGGCAATAAGCCCGCCGAGCACTGCGGTGAGCACGAGCACGAAGAAAAAAGCAAAAATGCCTTTTTTGCGTTTTTCGGTGCTCAAAATGTTCGAAAAGCGTTTTTTAAGGGTTTTTGCGCCGCCGTAAAAATGGGTGGAAAAGACCGTGCAGGCGGTTTTTTCCCGGTGGACGCAGGCAAGAATCGTTTCGCTGTATCGGATTTTGGCATCCATGCTCGTTTCGCCGATCACGGAAGAATCGCACGAAAGTTCAAGGTCCGTTCCCGCAAGATTCCGCATGATCCAGACCATCGGGTTGAACCAATGGAGAGCGTTGACAAAGAGTAAAAGCGCTTTATAAAGCGTATCGCGGCGCTTATAGTGCGTAAGTTCGTGCCGGAGAATGAAGAAAAGTTCTTCCTGCTCAAAATCCTCTTCCGGAAGAATTATCTTCGGCTTTATGAAGCCCATAACCATCGGGCTTGTCACGTTTTGGGAAACAAGAGCATCAAAATCGTTCTTTATTCCAAGTTCATTTTTAATTTTGAGCACGGCTTTTTTTGCTTTTCCGCTTGCGGGGTAAGAATTTTTAAGCTGCTTTGTTCTGAAATAAAAATATCCGCCGATATACCAGATGCAGAATGCCGCTCCGCCGAAAATCCAGACCGTTCCGAGCACGTCGAGCACGGTGCGGCGGGTTTCTTCATAAACAATCTTTTCCGGAGTTGTCATAACCGAAATATTTCCGGAATGGGTCATTCCTGTTGCCGGCTTTGGGGGAAGAGGTTCCGATGAAACAACCTCCGAATTATAGTAAACCACCTTATCCGGAACGGAAAGTTCCATTTTCTGCTCCGCAATTTCAAAATCCGGGCTGAAGGGAACAAGAAGCCTTGCGGCGATGAAAAGCCAGATCCAATATTTCCATTTTGCGCTGAATTTTTTATCTATCAGGGATGAAAAAAGGGCGATTGCAGCGATTATAACCGCCATGGAAGCGGAAACTTCAAGAAAATCGAGGAAAATTTCCTTCAAGTTTTATCCCTCCCTCTTTGCGGTTTCAATGAATTTCTGAAGTTCCTCCAGTTCCTCATTTTTAATGTTTCCGCCGTCATAAAGAGAAGCAACAAATGCGGAAAGGGAGTTCCCATAAACTTTTTCAAGGAAGGAGCGGCCTTCTTTGTTTTTATATTCCTTTTCGGAAATTACCGGGGAATAGATGTTGGTTCCGCCGGTTTTATCGACGGAAAGATAGCCTTTTTCGATAAGTCTTCCGAGGACTGTCATAAGGGTCGAAAGCCCCCAGGTGCGTTTTTCCTTTACTTTTTCAAGGATGCTTCCGGCAGAAACAGGTTCATTCGCTTCCCAGATTGCCTGCATAACTTCAAGTTCGCCGTCGCCGAGTCTTTTGCTTTTTGCCATGATGAAATCCTCCTTCAAAATGCATTACACAGCTGTATAGTGGTTCTGGCTTCATTATACACAGCTGTGTAATGCCTGTCAATACTTTCGTGGGAAGATATTACCAAACGGATTAAAAATTCCGGGCGGATTTTTTCGGCTGTAAAAAAATTGCAAAAAGAATACATATTTAACAAAAAATACATGTTTTTTATTAATGTTTTATGTTATAATGTAGCCACGAAAATGCAGTTTTTTTCCAAAAAGAGAAAAAAACTGTTTTGAAAAGGAGGAACGCTGATGATGAAACTTATGAAGAAAGCACTTTCAATGCTTCTCACCCTTATTCTTGTTGCCGGAATCTTCCCGGTAACTGCATTCGCAAACCCGGTTGTTACCGCGGAATATAACGGTGTAAAAACGGAATATACCAAACTTAAAGATGCTTTTGATTCCCTTGCCGAAACCGGCGGAACCATTACGCTCCATGGAAATTTTACACAGAACCAGCAAATACTCATTGACGGCGGCGTAACCATTACCGTTATGGGAAACGAATACGGAATCACCGCAAGCGAAGATATCTACGGCAATCTTTTCGGAGTATCAAACGGTTCGACGCTTATTCTTGATAAAACATTCATTTTTGCGGAATCCGAAACCGCCGGAGCAGGCATTTATATATATGACGAAATTTCCAGCGTTGTTGTTCAGAACGGTTCTTATATTTATGCAAGAAACAACAGCGCAATCGATTCCGAGGGAAAAGTAACCGTTACCGGCGCTCAGATTTTGGGAAAACCCGCGATTTATGGATTCCCGGGAAGCGAAATTACCCTTGATTCCGCCGAAGGCCAGAAAATCGAGCTTTATTCAGATAATTTTGATTCCGCAGTAAGAGCCCACGGCTCAAAACTGACCGTTGCGGGAGATATTTTGGCGCATGGAATGGATTACGGAATTTATGCCGACGGAGAGACCGAAGTTTTTATTTCCGGCCCTATTAAAAGCACTTTCTATTTCCACGCCTATGCGATTAACTATGAAGAGGAAGGAATCCTTTTTAAACCGGCGGATGGATACACCATAACCGAAAGCGACGTTTCCTTTATCACTATTTCGGATTATAACGGAGGCGTTCTTGAACTTGGGGAAGACGGCAACGTCTGGCTTAAATTTGTCCATCAGCACGAAGACCTTTACGGATATGAACCGGTAACGGAAAATACGCATAGATTTGAATGCGAATGCGGCGAAACCATAACCGAAGACTGCGATTTCAGGTGGTATACCTATAATGAGGATGCGCATTGGACCGAATGCTATTACTGTAATAATAGAATAAATGTGGAACCCCACAGCATCGAAGGCTGTTACTGCACCGGGGAAAACTGCAGTTATAATGTACACGAAGTTGAAGAATGGGTTGCTTCGGAAGAAAACCCGGAAATCCACACCGGTTTTTGCCCCAAATGTGAAGAAACCTTTGAAGAAGGACATTATTACTATGCACTTATTAATGATGAAGTGGGACATTGGTATGTCTGCAAATGCGGCTTTGTATTTGAAGAAACCTATAAAGTCCACAGCATAAGCCCCGATTGGTACGCTTATTCAGGAACTCATCATTATAAAGATTGCGATACCTGCAGCTATCAGATCATAGAAGAACATATCGATGAAGACCTCAACGGCATTTGCGATGTATGCAGCAGCGAGGTTCACACCTGCACAGACGAAGACAACGACCATATCTGCGACGAATGCCAGGAATTGATCGAAGGACTTTGCACCGATGAAAACGGCGACCATACCTGCGACAGCGAAAACTGCGCGAGAAAAATGGAATGGCTTTGCGCAGATGAAAACGGCGACCATACCTGCGATAACGAAAAATGCCAAAGACATATGAAGGAACTTTGCTCCGGCGAAAACGGAATTGTTTGCGATATCTGCGAAAGAAACTTCTGTACTCACGATTATCTGATAAGCTGTGAATCTCTCGGCGACGGAACCCATTCGGGAATCTGCGATTATTGCGGCGAAAATGTAATCGAAGACTGCTACCTATGGGAATATGTTCATGATGAAGAAAAGCACTATGAAAGATGTGTCTGCGAATATGTGCTTGATGAGGCAGAACATACCTTTGAAGAGGGATATATCTATAAAACCTCCGTTGCAGGTCACTGGCTTTGGTGCGACGATTGTGCCTTCGAAAAATATGAAGAACACGAATTTTCCGAAGGGGAATGCATCTGCGGAACCGCCGAGAACGAAGTTCACGATATATATGTCGGCGGAAAAGCGCTTGAAAACGGCGAATATATCGATAACGAAGGAAATATAACCACCCAAAAACCCGCCGGCGGATATGCTTATTATAAAGACGGCGTTCTTGAACTCAAAAATTATGAATTTACAGGAAAAGGCGTTTTAAGTCTTCAGGATCTTGGCGTTTCACAAGATCAGTATGCCGCCGTTTTTGCCACAAAGGATCTTACCATTAAGTTTATCGGGGAAAACACCATTGTTGAAACCAGCACCGATGAGATGGAAGGAATATACGGAAATTCGATTTTAGTAATCGGCGACCTCACCTTTGAAGGCGAAGGAAGAATCAATATTCCCGAAGGCGACGACGGAATCGAAGTTCACGACGGAACCGTTACTATTAAAGAAGGGCATGTTGAAATCGGCACCGTAAACCGGGTTATGGATGACGGTCTGGACATCAAAAACGGAAACCTTATCATCGACGGCGGATATCTTAACGTTCATTCCAAAGACCACGGCGCGGATGTTGAAGGCGACTTTACTTTGAAAAAAGGAACCGCCCTTATCACTGCCGGCGACGACGGACTTAATATCATGCGCGATATCAAAGTAAGCGGCGGACAGATAAGAGTTGATGCGGAAGATTACGGCTTCGATTCCGAAGAAGGAAGCATCTTTGTTTCCGGCGGCGAAATTTATATGATAACGAATGATGAAGACGGTTTTGATTCCGGCAAGAAAATAGAAATTTCCGGCGGAAACATCTTTATAAATGCAAACGGAGATTGCCTTGAAGCTCCGACGGTTACAATCACCGGCGGAAACCTTGAACTTATTGCGGGAATATTGGCAATCGATGCGGACGCAATAAACCTTGGTACCGGTATGGAAGTTTATGACGCGGAAGAAAACCTCATCGAAGAACCGGATTTCAGCGAACTCGACAGCGCGAAAATCAAGATGGCATTTGTTTACGGCGATGCGGACGGCAACGGAAGGGTAAACGTCCTTGACGCAAACCTTGTAAGAAGATATGCAGCAAAACAGGCAGAGCTTACCGGAGTTCAGCTTGCGGCGGCGGACGTTGACGGAAACGGAAGGGTAAACGTCCTTGACGCAAACCTCATCAGAAGATTTGCAGCAAAAGTAATCGATAAATTCCCCGCAGAGGGATGATGCTCAAAAAGAAAAACCCCGTGCTCAGATTTGAGCACGGGGTTTTTACTTTTATGTCGGGAAAAATCAGCGCAGGTTTTAAAGAATATCTTTGAAAAAATGGTCTTCCGCTTGCAATTTTCCTCCTCTGATATTATTATATAACCATAAAATAAAAGGAGGGCGCATCGGATGCTCTGTGAAAAAATCAAAAAGGATTTCCTCGAAATCATGGCAGAAGAACTGATTCCCGCAATGGGCTGCACCGAACCCATTGCTCTTGCCTTTGCCGGCGCAAAAGCGAGGAAAATCCTCGGCGAAGAGCCGGAAAAAATAACCGCCCTCTGCAGCGGGAACATCATAAAAAACGTCCGCTGCGTAAGCATTCCGAATTCCGGCGGAATGACCGGAATTGAAGCAGCCTGCGTTTTGGGTGCTCTTTGCGGCGATGAGAAAAGGGATATGGAAGTGCTTGAAGCGGTAACCCCGGAAGGACTTCAAAAATCCATTGAATTCATTGAAGAAGGCCGCTGCGAAGTGGAATATCTCGAATCCCCCATTCCGCTCCATTTCATAATCCGCCTTGAAAAAGGCGAAAATAATGCGGAAATCGAAATCCGCCACAGCCACACGAACATAGTCCGCATTTCAAAAAATGGCGAAATTCTTTTTATGACCGAAGAATTCGGCGAAGCCACCGCCACCGCGGACAGAAGAGCGCTTTCCGTCGAAAATATCTTCAATTTTGCAAACGAAATCGAACTTTCCGCCATAGAACCCTTCGCAAAAAGACAGATTGAATGCAATATGGCCATTGCGAAGGTCGGAATGCTCGGGGAATACGGCATCGGCATCGGGAAGGAAATGCTCGAAATGAATCCGGGTTCCGTATTCACAAAGATGAAGGCCTTTGCCGCCGCCGCTTCCGAAGCAAGAATGTGCGGCTGCAATATGCCGGTAATCATCACTTCCGGCAGCGGAAACCAGGGCCTTGCTTCGTCCGTTCCCGTTATTATCTATGCAAGGGAAAAGGGTATTGGCGATGAAAAACTTTTCCGCGCGCTTGCTTTTTCAAGCCTGCTCACAATCTTCCAGAAAGAATATATCGGAAAGCTTTCTGCGTTTTGCGGAGCGGTTTCCGCTTCCTGTGCGGCGGGTGCGGCAATTACCTTTATCTGCGGCGGAACGGTAAAGCAGATTAAGGATACCATTGATAATACCCTTGCGGATATTCCGGGAATCATCTGTGACGGGGCAAAATCTTCCTGCGCCGCAAAAATCGCTTCCGCGCTGGATGCTTCTCTTTTTGCCCATGTGCTTGCCATGAAAGGAAAGGTTTATGAAGCGAACACCGGAATAATCCAAAGCGACGCCGGAAAAACCATTCGGAGCGTCGGTCATATCGGAAAAGTCGGAATGAAACAGACGGATTCCGAAATAGTGAAAATGATGATAGAAAGCTGAAAAAAAGCACCCGAAAGGGTGCTTCTCCTTTTTACCTTCATTGCCAACCGTAGGGGCGGATATCATCCGCCCGAAATCTTGCCTCCCCCGAAAGGGGAGGTGGATTTTGCCCGCAGGGCAAAAGACGGAAGGGTTTTAAATGCTTTCCCGAAGGGTTTATCCTTCCCAGCCAACCGTAGGGGCGGATATCATCCGCCCGCAAAACCTCTCCTTTTTACTGTAGGGCGGGGGCTTGCTCCCGCCGTAAAAATTCCCCGGAGGGCTTGCCTCCCCTAATAGGGGAGTCTCCTTTGACAAGGGAGGTTTTTAAATATCCCTCATTCTTCGGATTATCTGTCCATTCCGCAGGGGAAGGATTCTTCCGCAAGGCGGCGGTCGTTCATTACCGCATCATAAAAGCGGAATCCGCCGGCAAAATTATATGCGTTGAAGCCGTATCCTTTAAGTATCCGGCAGGCGATATAGCTCCGAAGTCCGCTTTGGCAGATGACATAAACCGGATCGCCCTTCGGAATTTCATCAATTCTCTCGCGAAGCTCATCGACGGGGATATTCATGAATCCCTCGATATGTCCGCGGTTGAATTCCCATTCTGTTCTTGTATCAAGAAGCGTCACCCTGCTCATTTTAAGAAGTCTTTCCGCATCCTCGATAAACCATTGCTTAAGGATTCCTTCCTTTACATTTTCTGCCATGAATCCTGCCATGTTGACCGGATCTTTTGCGGAAGAATAGGGCGGCGCATAGGCAAGATCCAGTTCGGAAAGCTCATCAGCCCTCATTCCTGCATGAATAGCCGCCGCGATGACGTCAATTCGCTTGTCAACTCCGTCATAACCCGCAATCTGTGCGCCAAGAATGCGGAAAGTTTCCTTTTCAAAAACCACCTTCATGGTCATAACTTTTCCGCCGGGGTAATAACCCGCGTGGCTCATGGGGGAAAGAATTACCTTATCCGTAAAGAAGCCCGCTCTTTTTGCGGTGGATTCGGAAAGACCGGTGGAAGCGGCGGTGAGTGAGAAAACCTTGATTACGGAACTTCCGACGGAACCTTTATAGCTGCTGTTTTTGCCGCAGATGTTATCCGCCGCAATGCGCGCCTGTTTGTTCGCCGGACCCGCAAGGGCATTGACCATATAATTATTGCTGACATAATTTTTTATCCGGACCGCATCGCCCACGGCATAGATATCTTTTACGGAGGTTTCCATTTTTTCGTTCACTTCGATGGAACCTTTGATTCCAAGCCGGATTCCGGCGGATTTTGCAAGGGTGTTTTCCGGACGTACCCCGATGGCAAGAATGACCATATCCGCATGGATGGGAAGCCCTTCGCCGAAAAGGACGTCAATGCCTCCGTTTTTTTCGGAAAAACCGGTAACGGTTTTTCCAAGGGCAAGGGTTACTCCGTTCCTTCTGATTTCGCTGTGGATAAAGGAAGCCATATCGGAATCAAAGTTGGAAAGAAGCTGTTTTGCCTGTTCGATGATGACGACTTTTGTTCCCGCTTCGGAAAGATTTTCAGCCATTTCAATTCCGACAAAGCCGCCGCCGATTATTGCGGCGGTTTTCGGTTTCGATTTTTCGGTGAATTCCTTTATGCGGAAGGCGTCTTCCATGCTCCGGAGAGTAAAAATTTTTTCGGAATCAACTCCGGGTATATCCGGAACAAAGGGTTTTGCACCCGGCGCAAGAAGAAGCTTATCATAGCTTTCTTCAAAAACCGAACCGTCCCCGCGGTTTTTTACGGAAACGGTTTTCTTTTCTGGGTTTACGGAAAGAACTTCGTGATGCACCTTCGCTTTTATGCGGAAACGGGTGAAAAAGCCTTCCGGGCTTTGAAGAGTGAGGGCACTTTCATCGGTGATGACACCACCGATATAATAAGGCAGCCCGCAGTTTGCGTATGAAATGAAACCGGAACGTTCGAAAATAACGATTTCCGCCTTTTCATCAAGTCTTCTGATTCTTGCGGCGGCGGTGGCTCCGCCGGCAACTCCGCCGACTATTACGATTTTCATAAAAAATAATTCCGCCTTTCTTTTTTAATATGGATATATTATATCCGGTTTTCGGTGGCTTTTCCGTGACTTTATCACCGGGAAAGAATTTATACATTAATTATAGCAAATCCCCGGAAAAAATAAAGATATAAGTATAAACAAAAAAGGCGATATCTGCTATAATATCAAAAGCAAACTGTTTTTTTCGGAGATGTAATTATGGAATCCTTTCTTTTTGCGCTGGGTGCGGTTTTGCCCATAGTGATTCTTGTGCTTATCGGGTATTTCCTCAAAAAGATAAAGCTGATTGATGAAGGCTTTATAAAAACGGCGAACCGCCTTGTTTTCCGGGTGCTTCTTCCGGTGATGCTTTTCAATAATATCTATAAAATCGAAAAAATCGGAAACCTTGAAATGGGATATGTGCTTTTTTCCGTTCTTGCAATAACCGCCGTTTTCGGCTTTGCGGTAATAACAAGCGGTTTTGTTACAAAAGATAATCCGAAAAGGGCATCGCTTATCCAGGGAATCTTCCGTTCCAACTATGCCCTGATCGGAATTCCCCTTGCGGGAAGTCTTTTTGGCGAAGAGGGGATTATTGCGGCTTCGGTGCT
Organism: Oscillospiraceae bacterium; assembly: GCA_017536625.1. Taxonomy (GTDB): domain Bacteria; phylum Bacillota; class Clostridia; order Oscillospirales; family Ruminococcaceae; genus UMGS1668. The sequence continues at coordinate 16,341 of JAFXGY010000024.1, forward strand.
TTCGGCGTTCACAATTCCGGTTTTCAATATTCTTGCGGTGGGGGCTCTTTCCGTTTTCGGGAAAGGAAAATTCAGCATAAAATCAATTCTTTCCGATATTGCGAAGAACCCGCTGATTCTCGGCGTTCTTGCGGGTTTTTGCGCCCTTTTGATAAGAGAAATTTTTATATCGGCGGAAATTTCCTTCCGCCTTTATAACATAAAACCCGTTGCGGATGCGGCTGGGTATCTTTCTTCCTGCGCAACCCCCATTGCGCTTATGGTCCTTGGCGGGCAGTTCGAATTTTCCGCCGTGGAAAAACTTAAAAAAGAGATAATTTTCGGAACGGTTATGCGCTGCGGGGCGGTTCCTCTTTTTTGCATAGGAAGTGCCGCTTTGTTTTTTGACAGAGATTTTTCCGGTGCGCAATTCGCGGCGATAACAGCCCTTTTTGCTGCGCCGGTGGCTGTTTCAAGCGTTCCAATGGCCCAGGAAATGGGCGCGGATGTAAGTCTTGCGGGGCAGCTTGTGGTCTGGACCACGGTGTTTTCGGCCTTTTCTGTTTTTGCGGCTTCTTTCGTCCTCAAAAGCATCGCTATTTTTTAATCCGCCCGCAAAGCCTCCCCTTTTTACTGTAGGGCGGTAGCTTGCTGCCGCCGTAAAAAAGTAACCCGGAGGGTTAGGCCCCCTTGTGCAAAGGGGGCTGGATTTTTATTCGCTTGCGAATAAAAAGACTGAGGGATTGTAACCCTGTACCACTCTGATAAGCGCTTCATTATTTCTGATTATTATGATATGTACCCCCATTTCTTTGGCTGGCGCAAAGAAACGGCGGTACAACCGCCAAAGAAACGCCTTTCAACCCCTAACCGCTCGCTCCCGCGAGCGATTCCCCCTATCCAGGGGGA
>JAFXGY010000025.1 GCA_017536625.1 Oscillospiraceae bacterium
AGTCAGCTGCGCTGACAGCTCCCTCATCAGAGGGAGCTTATTAACCCCTCAGTCATTTGCTTATGCAAATGCCACCACCTCCTCTGAAGAGGTTTTTACCACACTGTAGGGAACGGTCTTGACCGTTCCGCAATGTAGGGCGGGGGCTGCGCCCTGAGCGTAGCGAAGAAGTACTCTTGGGGTACTCCCGCCGCAAATAAGTAACCCGGAGGGTAGCCTCCCTTGCCTAAAGGGAGGTGGCATCGCGAAGCGATGACGGAGGGATTCCAAAAAAGGATTCCCGGAGGGCAAATCAAAATGTATCAGGGATTTCTCTCCCTCAGTCAGCTGCGCTGACAGCTCCCTCATCAGAGGGAGCTTATTAACCCCTCAGTAATTTGCTAACGCAAATGACGGCTTTGCTCGCCGCAGACGGCAGACCCCTCTGTTTCGCTTTGCTCAACATCTCCCCTAACAGGGGAGTCTCCTGTTAGGGGAGCCGAGATTGCTGAGGGATTTGCAAATCAAACCTCAAATTCAATCGTAAGGCTGTTTTCTCTGTTGTTTTTATGACCTTCGTCCCTTGCGGTGATGATTCCGCCCATTTTTTCATAAAACCCAAGGGCGTTTTGGTTTTGAGGGTGACAGCCGAGATAAAATTTATTATATCCGTTTTCGCGGCAAAAACCGCGGATAATTTCAAAAGCCTTTCTGCCGATGCCTTTTTTACGGAATTCCTCGATAAGATAAAGCGACTGAACATAAAGGAGAGGACGCTTTTTTTGAAGAATAAGATAGCCGATTTTTTCTTGCCCTTCGCAGATTAAGAAAACCTCGAATTCATCGGAAGTTATGCGCAAAAAATCCTTTTCATTATGGAAGGCGTAATCAAAATTATCTATCATTTTGTCAGGATATATTCCCCGATAGGTGGTTTCCCAAACTTTTCGCCGAAGCTCTGAAAGTTCTTTTGCTTCTTCGGGTTTTGCTTTTATAAATTCGGCCATTTTCTTTTTCACCCCTTTTGTTTGGTTTTATAATATAACAGCAAAGAGAAAGGGTCAAGGCAAAAAAGGTTTACCACCCGGCCTTTTTGTGATAAAATAGCATCATATTGACCGAAAGGAGCAAAGCCATGTTCGAATTTTTCGCCGGCGGAAGCGTTATTCTTTGCGGAAAACAAACCGAAAGCCAAGGCGGCTGCGTTCTTGGAATCTGCACGGAGCAGGGGATTAAAGCCTTTGCAAAGCCGAACGGAACCGACATCATACATATAGAATACGAAGATTTCGGCGTAATAGAGATGGAAATCGGCGACTGTGAACCGAAAGCGGAAGAAGTGGGGACCCCGGCGGCGCTTGTTCGCGGAATTATGAACTGCTTTATCGAAAGCGGAAATATCTTCGGCGGATTCGATGCAAAAATTTCCTCCGGGATTCCACCCAAAAGCGGAATTTCTTCCGAAAGCGCCTTTGAAGTCCTTATCGGAAAAATCATCAGCGGGCTTTTCTTCGAAAATACCGTTCCGGAACTTACCGTCGCAAAATTCGGAAAGATTGCGGAAAATGACTATTTCGGAAGGCCCTGCGGCATTGCAAATCAGCTGATAAGCTCCGTTGGCGGAACGGTTTTTGCGGATTTTTCCGAACCGGATATGCCGGAATATACAAAAATTGATTTTGATTTTGCCGAAAGTGGCTATACTGCCGCGCTTGCTGAAAGCGGTGACGAAACGGAAGAATCTTCCGATGCGGCAAAAGAAATGGCTTTTGTAGCCTGGAATATGGGTTACACTTTTCTTTCGGAAGCGGAAGAAGCGGAATTCATCGCGCTTTTCCCAATTCTTCGGCAAAAATGCGGCGAAAAAGCCGTAAAGCAGGCTCTGAATTTTTTTGAGGAAAAAAGAAAGGCCGAGGAAGGAGCAAAAGCTCTTGAACTCGGAAATTTTGCCGAATTTCTTCAGATATACGGAAATTCCGAATCAAAACCGAAAATAATTAAGGAAGAAGAGGCGGAAGCCTTCGCCGAAGAAATGGAAAAACAGGGCTTCGGGGTCATGTTTGTTCTTTGAGGAAAGAAAATTTGACCTTGAAGCACGCAAGTGGTAAAATATAAAAAAAGGCGAAAGGCGGGCTTTTATGACGGAAACGATTATTATTTATTATATAGCCGTGAACGTAATCGCGTTTGCAATGTATGGCGCGGATAAATATTTTGCGAAAAAGGATATGTGGAGGATTTCGGAAAAAGCGCTTATCGGAATTGCCGCCATCGGTGGGGCATTCGGTGCTTTTGCGGGGATGGAAACCTTCCGCCACAAAACAAAACACGCAAAGTTCAAAATTTTTGTGCCGGTGCTCATGGCCGTGCATCTTGGCGTGCTCGCCTATCTTTTTGCCGAATGATGAGCATTTATTTGTGTCCGCTCTGCAAATCGAAGCTCGAAAAGACGGAACGCTCCCTTAAATGTGAGCACGGCCACAGCTTCGATATTTCCGCCGAAGGCTATGTTCACCTTCTTCCGCCCAATAAAATGAATTCAAAAATCCCCGGCGACAGCAAGGAAATGGCTGCTTCCCGTTCTGCATTCCTTGATAAAGGATATTACGAGCCGCTTTTGCTGGAACTTGAAAAAACGGTGCTCGAACTTGCAGAAGGCGAAGAACCTTCCGTGCTCGATTGCGGCTGCGGAGAAGGATATTACACCGCGAACATTGCAAAGGAGCTGAAAAACCGCATTCCAAAGGCAAAAATTGCCGGTTTTGATATAAGCCGTCCTTCAGTAAAACGCGCCGCAAAGCGTACGAAGGAAGTGGAATTTGCGGTGGCATCGGTCTTTGATATTCCTGTTCCGGACGAAAGCTTTGATGTTTTGCTGAACGTTTTCAGCCCGCTGAGCATTGATGAATACCGCCGCGTGCTCAAAAAGGAAGGGTATTATATCTATGTGGTTCCTGCGGCAAGGCATCTTTGGCAGCTGAAGGCCGCAATATATGACGTTCCTTATGAAAACAGGGAACAGGATACCCCTTATGAAGGTTTCGAGCATCTTGAAACAAAAAGGGTGCGCTACGAAGCGGATATAAAAACAAAGGAAGATATTTTTGCGCTTTTCCAAATGACTCCATATTATTGGAAAACATCCGCAAAGGGTGCAGAAAAGCTTGGAAAGCTGGATTTCCTCAGAACGGAAGTCGCTTTTGATATCCACGTTTATAAAAAGGTAAAATAAAAGGAGAAACAAAAATGCATTACGATTACAAAACCACCGGAACCTGCTCCAAAAAAATCAGCTTTGATATGGAAGCCGACGGCACAGTCCGCAATATTGTTTTCCTTGGGGGCTGCCCGGGAAATCTCCAGGCTATTCCGAAGATTCTTGAAGGCTGGAAGGCCGATGATATCATCGAACGTCTTTTGGGCAACGACTGCGCCGGAAGAGGAACTTCCTGCGCCGATCAGCTTGCAAAAGCTCTTCTTTGGGCAAAGGAACAGGCATAATCAGATAAAAAAGCAAAAACGCCCCGAAAAAGGGCGTTTTTTTGTTTATAAATTATTACCCGTTTGTTAAATTTTGTTAAATATTGCGGCGGTTTCAATTCCAAAGGCAAAATTCATGATATAATATTAACGGAAATAATTTTTAAAGAAAGGTTATGATCTGATGAAAACTCTGGGAAATATTCTCTGGTTCCTTTTCGGCGGATTTATTCTTTGGCTGGAATGGGCTTTTGCGGGGCTTCTTCTCTGCATAAGCATAATCGGAATTCCCGCCGGAATTCAATGCTTCAAAATTGCGGGTCTTTGTGCCTTTCCCTTCAAAAAGGAAATCAATTATGACCGTGCAGGCTTCGGGAGCACACTTTTCAATATTCTTTGGGTAATCGTTTTCGGCTGGGAAATTGCCCTTACCGCCCTTGTCTGCGGAATTATATGGTGCATCACCATAATCGGAATACCCTTCGGAAAACAGTTCTTCAAAATTGCCGCCCTTAGCCTTATGCCCTTCGGCGCAAAAACCCACGGCTGAAAAACAAAGGAAGGAAGTCGAAATTTATGCTTATTGTAAACGGAACTGATTACGGTTTGCTGATAATCTGTGTGCTTGCCTTTGCGGCAATTGCTGTTTTGCAGTATTTTCTTTGTGCAAAGGCAAAAAACAAAATTCTGAAATTTCTGCCCTGCGTTTTCGGTTTGTTTTTCATCATTGAGGGAATTGCAGCACAGTTCGGAAGTTCCGGCGGTTTTGTTGATTTGAGAAGTCTTGCAATGTTCATTTGTTTTGCTGCTGCCGGGCTTTGCTTTCTTGCCCAAGGGGTCGGGTTTTTCGCCTTCAAACTCGCAAAAAGCAAAACGGAAGAAGGATAAATATGTTTTATTTTGCGGCAGCTCTGCCTTTTGCGGTGCTTTTGGCTGCGGCGCAGTTTTTTCTTTGCAAAAAAGCAAAAAATAAAATAACAAAATTTCTGCCGGTTCTTTTCGGGGTGATTTTCTTCCTTATGGCGGAAGTTATCCGCGCAGAAAATCTTCTTGCGGATGCGGTTTACGGAATATTGGGCCGGGGGATTTTTGCTCTGGTTGTAATTTTATGGATCGCGGGAATTTCCGCGGTTATGGGTGCTCTTTTTGGCTGGATTTTCTGGCGGTTCACCGCAGAAAAATCAAAATGACGGTTTTCCGGCAGTATGGAGAGTCTATTGAAATATGTCGGGGATTATCCCTAATCCGTTTTTTTTCGGGCGGATAATATCCGCCCCTACAGTTGGCAAGAGAGGCCTTTTTGCGGAACGGTCAAGACCGTTCCCTACGGCGAATTGATAAGGCTGATTAAAAAAGCGGAAATGCGCTTTGCATTTCCGCTTTTTGTTATTCTTCGATTCTTTTTCGAAGAAGGTCGCCTTTTTGGAGTTTTATTGGGCAGGGCAGACGCAGAATCTGCTTTATAAGCCTTGCGTCCTCTCTTTCGTTTCCTTCTTCGTCAAAAATTGCTGTGACTGTGAATTTTTCTCCTATGCTTTCAGGTGCGATTACTTCAAGTTCATCTCCGGGTTTGAAGTTGTTGCGCTGTTCAATGGTAACAAAACCGTCCTTCCAGTCAAGGACTTTTCCGACGAAGGTGCATTTTTGGATATATGCGCCGGAATTTCCGTGGCTCATCTTCATTTCGCCGAAATAAAATGCGCTGGAATAGGGGCGGTGGCTTATGCTGTCAAGTTCGCGCTCAATAACTTCCATGGGAACGTCACCATCTATGGCGTGGCGATAGGCATTTACCGCCGTTGCCACATAAAAAGGCGTTTTCATGCGGCCTTCAATTTTATAGGAAGAAATTCCCGCCGCTTCGAGCTTATCGAGGAAGGTTACCGCGCACATATCATGGGAACTGAGGATTGCGGTGCCTTTTTCGTCCTCTTCCACCTGGAAGAATTCGTTCGGGCGCTTCATTTCAACAAGATGATAGTTCCAGCGGCAAGGCTGTGCGCAGCCGCCGCGGTTTCCGCTTCTGTTCACAAGATAGGAGGATATCATGCATCTTCCGGAATAGGCCATGCACATGGCGCCGTGGACGAAAGCTTCGATTTCCATTTCTTCCGGAATGCGTTTGCGGAATTCGATTATTTCGTCAAGGGTCATTTCTCTGCCAAGGACGACTCTTTTTGCGCCCATGTTCCAATAAACCTTCGCGCTGCTGAAGTTCTGACAGTTTGCCTGGGTGGAAACATGGATTTCAAGCTCCGGCTCTGCTTCGCGAATTGCGGCGATAAGCCCGATATCGGAAACAATGATTGCATCTACGCCCACGGAATGAAGATATTTTGCATATTCCCCGGCGGCATCTATTTCTTCGTTTTTTGCAAAGCAGTTGACAGTGACATAAAGCTTTACTCCATGTTCATGGGCATATTTCACCGCTTCGGCAATGCCTTCCCGGTCAAAGCCAACGTTATCTGCGCGAAGCTGGAGCAGCGGTCCGCCGATATAAACCGCGTCCGCGCCGAAATGCACCGCGGTTTCAAGACATTCCATATCTCCCGCCGGCGCAAGAAGTTCGGGTCTTTTCATAAAAAATCCTCCCTTAAAGTTAAACTACATTTTATAATAACATAAATGCGGTTCTTTTTCAATTCGAAGAGAAATTATTGTTTATGTCATAAGGCCCCCTTGTGCAAAGGGGGCTGTCATCGAAGATGACTGGGGGATTGTAATCCTATCAAATCATGATGTATAGACAATCCCTCCGTCACGGCTTTGCCGTGCCACCTCCCTTTACACAA
>JAFXGY010000026.1 GCA_017536625.1 Oscillospiraceae bacterium
AAGCAAATGACTGAGGGGTTTAATAAGCTCCCTCTGATGAGGGAGCTGTCAGCGCAGCTGACTGAGGGAGAGAAATCCCCGACAGGTTTAATGTGCGCTCCGCGTTCTTGGTAATCCCTCATCCGTCACGGCTGCGCCGTGCCACCTTCCCCTCTGGGAAGGCTAAGCCCTTCGGGAAACTTTTTTACGGCGGGAGCAAGCCCCCGCCCTACATTGCGGAACGGTCAAGACCGTTCCCTACGGTAAAATGCAAAAGATTTATTGAAACCCTTCCGTCTTTTTCGCCAAAGGCGAAAAATCCACCTCCCCTTTCAGGGGAGGCATTGATAAAAGGAGAAATTATGAGCGACATCTGGAGTTTGTTCGATAAAATCAAAAAAACAGAAAAAGTTCAGGGTCCGCCTGAATATATTATTGTCGGGCTTGGAAATCCCGGAAGAGATTATGAAACCACCCGCCACAACACCGGTTTTATGGCTCTTGACCTTTTTTCCGATAAGCTCGGAACCCATATTGACCGGCTTAAATTCAAAGCCCTTACCACCCAATGCGAAATGGGCGGACACAGGGTTCTTCTTATGAAGCCCCAGACTTTTATGAACCTTTCCGGCGAAGCGGTTTTTGCCGCCATGGATTTTTATAAAATTCCGCTCGAAAAGGTTATTGTGGTTTATGACGACACCACCCTTGACGTTGGAAAAATGAGGATCCGCAAAAAAGGCAGTGCCGGCGGACACAACGGAATTAAAAGCATAATCGCCCTTTGTTCCGGCGATACTTTCCCCAGAATCAAAATCGGCATTGGCAAAAAGCCCGAAGGTTGGGACCTTGCGGATTGGGTGCTTGGAAAATATTCCGAAGATGACCTTAAAACTTTGCAGGGTATGTATGAAAATTCCTTCGAAGCCGCAAAGCTTATTATGGAAGGTAAAACCGAAGAAGCCATGGGGAAATTCAACTGAAAAAAAGGCCATTCGGATTCTTGGCTCCCCTAACAAGGGAGGCTACCCTCCGGGTTACTTTTTTGCGGCGGGAGCAAGCCCCCGCCCTGCATTGCGGAACGGTCAAGACCGTTCCCTACGATGAGGTAATCAGCTCCCTCTGATGAGGGAGCTGTCAGCGCAGCTGACTGAGGGAGAGAAATCCCTGATACATTTTGATTTGCCCTCCGGGAATCCTTTTTGCGGGCGGATGATATCCGCCCCTACGGTTGGCAAGGAAGCTAAGCCCGCCGGGAAAGCATTTAAACCCTTCCGTCTTTTTCGCCAAAGGCGAAAAATCCACCTCCCCTTTCAGGGAAGGCGTAAAAAAATCCCCACGCCACTTCGTGGCCCTCCCCCCTTTAGGCAAGGGGGGCTTTATGAGGTAAATTATGTTACAGAATTTTATGGAAATTGTGCCGCAGTTCCGGCAGGTTTGCGACGCCATCGGAAAAAGCTTTTCCATGCCGGTTTTTGCCGCGGGGCTTTCCGGTGCGGAAAGAGCCATGCTCGCGGCGGGCATTTTTAAAAAGCTCGGGAAGCCCGTGCTGATAATAACCCCGGACGAAGCTTCCGCCACAAAACTTTCGGAAGATATCGCCCAGCTTTGCTCTGCGGATTCTGTGGCGCTTTATCCTATCCGCGACCTTCGGTTCCGCTCTGCGGAAGGTTCTTCTGCAGAATATGAACAAAAAAGGCTTGCGGTGCTTGGAAGGCTTATTGACGGAAACTGCAAAATTGCCGTTTCTTCAGTGGAAGCCGCTTTGCAATATACAATTCCCCCGGGCACTTTTAAATATAACACCTTTTCAATAAAGCGCGGCGAAAGTTATGACGTGGAAGAACTTTCAAAAAGGCTTTCCCGTGCGGGTTATGAACGCAGAAACCAGGTTGACGGCCCATGCCAGTTTTCGGTCCGCGGCGGAATACTCGATTTTTATTCGCCGGATGCTCAAAGCCCTGTGCGTATTGAATTCTGGGGCGACGAAGCGGATTCGGTGGCGTTTTTTGACCTTGAATCCCAGCGCAGAACCAGAGAAATTGAGGAAGCTTTTGTTTCTCCGGCACGGGAAGTTCTTCCGGATTCGAAGGAGATGCTCATAAAGCTGCTCAAAGATGCTCACGCAAAGCAAAAGGGAAAACACGGCGTGCTCGTCAAGGAAAATATCGAAAAAGACCTTGAAAGGCTTGATTCCGGGCTTTGGATTTCGGCACCGGACAGATATATTCCCCTTATTTATAAGTTCCCGGCGACCCTTTTTGATTATCTTTTCAACGGGGTCATAATTTCTTCGGAATTCATCAAGCAAAAGGAAGTGCTCCGCACTCTTCAGACCCAGCAGAACGAGGATATTTCCCAGCTTTTCGAGGAAGGAATACTCTTTTCCGGCTGCGAAGAATTCAGCCTTGATTTTGCGGGCTATTGTTCCGTGCTCGAAGAAGGAAACACCGTGCTCATGGATTCTTTCCTTCGGAGCGTCAACGACCTTCATATAAGAACTCTTGCGGATTTTGGCGCCATGAGCCTTTCCCATTGGGGCGGCGATCTTGAAACCCTTCTGGAAGATCTGCGGGATTATGCTCTTCGAAAATACAGCGTGGCTGTTCTTTGCGGAACCGAAAGAGCTGCGCACGCCCTTACCACCGACCTTCTTAACAACAACATAAACGCCGCCTTTGCGAAGGATGCGAAATTTTCTCCCGGAACGGTCTTTGTTATGGAAGGGAATCTTTCCACCGGTTTTGAATTTCCTCTTGCAAAGGTCGCTGTTATAACCCAGGGAAGAAACAATGTTTCTGAAAAGAAGCGCAGAAAATTCAAAAAATCGGAAAACCCCCTTAAAAGCCTTTCGGATATCGCCCCGGGGGATTACGTCGTTCACGTCACCAACGGCATAGGAATTTTCCAGGGCATTGTGAAGCAGGATATCCGTGGAGTGGTGAAGGATTATATTGCCATTCGCTATGCCGGAACGGATATGCTTTATGTTCCGGTAACCCAGCTTGACCTTGTTTCAAAATACGTCGGCCCGAAGGACGATAAATCCGTAAAACTCAATAAGCTGAATTCCGCCGAATGGCAGAAAACCCGCAGCAGAGTTAAAGCCGCGGTAAAGGATATGGCAAAGGAACTTATTGCCCTTTATTCAAAGCGCATGCGCACGGAAGGCTATGCCTTTGGGGAAGATACGGATTGGCAGAGGGATTTTGAGGAACGATTCCCTTATGAGGAAACGGACGACCAGCTCCGCTGCATTGAAGAGATTAAACACGATATGGAAACCGCACGCCCCATGGACAGACTTCTTTGCGGGGACGTGGGCTTTGGAAAAACGGAAGTTGCCCTTCGCGCCGCCTTTAAAGCAGTTATGGACGGAAAACAGGTTGCGGTGCTTGTTCCTACCACCATTCTTGCGTGGCAGCATTATCAGACCTTCCTTCAGCGCATGGACGGTTTTCCCATAACGGTGGAACTTCTTTCCAGATTCCGCACCCCGAAGCAGCAGGAAAAAATCCTTACCCGGCTTCGCAGCGGAGAAATTGACATAATAATCGGTACCCACAGAATTTTGCAGAAGGACGTGCTTTTTAAAGACCTTGGACTTTGCGTAATTGACGAAGAACAGCGCTTTGGCGTTGCGCACAAGGAAAAAATGAAGGAAATGAAAGCTTCTGTCGATGTGCTCACCCTTTCGGCAACGCCGATTCCCCGAACCCTTAATATGGCCATGAGCGGAATCCGCGATATGTCCACCATTGAGGAAGCACCCACCGACCGTCACCCTGTTCAGACTTACGTTATGGAATACGACAGGGGAGTTATTCTTGAGGCCATTAAAAAGGAACTGCGCCGGGGCGGACAGGTTTTTTATCTTCATAACAACACCGAAAGCATTTCTTCCTGCGCCGCAAGGCTTCAGCAGGATTTACCCGATGCAAAAATTGCTTATGCCCACGGAAAAATGACGGAAGAGACTCTTTCGGATATCTGGAAGAGCCTTATCGACCACGAAACGGATATCTTGGTCTGCACCACAATAATCGAAACCGGCGTTGATGTTCCTTCCTGCAACACCTTAATCATTGAAAACGCGGACCACCTCGGTCTTTCCCAGCTTTATCAGCTCAGGGGAAGGGTCGGACGTTCCAACCGGCACGCCTTTGCATATTTCACCTTCACAAGGGGAAAATCCATCAGCGACGTTGCCCAGAAGCGCCTTTCAGCCATCCGCGATTTTACCCAGTTCGGAAGCGGATTCAAAATTGCCCTGCGTGACCTCGAAATCCGCGGTGCCGGAAATATCCTTGGGGCAAACCAGCACGGACACATGGAATCCGTCGGTTATGAGATGTATGTGCGCCTTCTTACGGAAGCAATTGCCGAAGAAAAGGGCGAAGCGCCGCCGCCTTCCGCAGAGGACTGCGCCGTTGATATTGCCCTTGATGCCCATATTCCGGAAAAATATATCGGTTCCCTTAACCAGAGGGTGGATATGTATAAGCGCATTGCCGCAATCCGCAACCAGGAAGACGCGGCGGACGTTATTGACGAACTTATCGACCGCTTTGGAGAACCGCCGGTTTCTGTTATGGGGCTTATCGAAGTTGCAACCCTTAGGAACATGGCTTCCGCCATCGGAATCACCGATATCCGCCAGGTGGATTCTGTTATGAGGTTTTATCCGAAGGAGCTTGACCTTGAGCGAATCAGCATGGCGACCCAGAAGATGCAAGGCAGGCTTACCATGAACCTTGCAAGCGAAAAACCCCATCTTTCCATCACCCTTAAAACCGCGGAACGCCCCATTGAGCTTATGAAGAAGGTTCTTCTCGCCATGAGGTATGATAACGAAAAATAAACAAAGACGGGAAGCTTTCTTCCCGTCTTTTTTATGTTCGGAGTGTTTTTTTGCATTATTAATTTAACATGATAAATTTTCGCCGCCTGATTTTTTCAAAATTGCAAGCTCGACCCGCCGAAGGGCATTCCTGCATAAAACAAACGGTAATTTTGCAGGATGAATAAAAATTCTCCTGCAAAAAGTGCGTTTAGCAATATCAACTGTCCGTGACAGAAATACAGTTATATACAAAAAAAGACCGCCCGATGGAAGGCGGCCTTTTTCTTTTTACTACATTTATTTAACTATGGAAAGAATAAGAGTCATAAGAGCTTTTGCGGGGTTAAGGCTTTTCTTTTCAGCGATAAGAGCGGAAAAACCTTCACAATAAGCCATATTTTCGTGTTTTGCCCAGCTGGGAGCAATGGGATGACGGCTTTCGAGCTGGCAGCGATAATCATTAAAAGAGATGTTAGAGAACATAAAATCAATTCCTTTCGTCTTTACTAAGGCACAAGGTGTTCCCTTGCTGCCGGCAAATTTATTAATGAACTGTCCGTTCATCGAATACATTATATCGCAACAAATCCTGCAAAATCAATAGTTACGGCATGAGAAAACTAACGAAATCAAGACGCGATTTTTGTGCAATTTTTACAAAAATGAAAAAATCTATCAAAAAAATATGCAGTTTATGCAAAATATTTTTGCATATATGAATTTATATTCAAAAACTGTATAAAAATTTTTTCGCAAAAAACAAAAAAATAAGCGAAAAACCGCTTATTTATGCGCTTTTTCGCTTTATCATAATAAAATATTCCGTGTATAAAATACATCTGTTTTTCTTATAAAAATATGGGTCATGAAAAAAAGCCCTGCGAAATCTTATTTGCGGCGGGAGCAAGCCCCCGCCCTACATTGCGGAACGGTCAAGACCGTTCCCTACGGTGAGGTAAAAACCTCCTCGGAGGAGGAGGTGGCATTTCCGAAGAAAATGACTGAGGGGTTTAATAAGCTCCCTCTGATGAGGGAGCTGTCAGCGCAGC
>JAFXGY010000027.1 GCA_017536625.1 Oscillospiraceae bacterium
ACCGCTCGCTCCCGCGAGCGATTCCCCCTATCCAGGGGGAATAAACTCTCCACCGAAAGAATGGAGATTCCGAATCTCAACCGTCGGCGTTCAGGCCGACAACGGATTTTCATTTTCCCTCTGCCGCCCGACCGTTTTTGTTGCACCCCCATTTCACCGTAGGGGGCGGATATTATCCGCCCGCAAAACAGTTTCCCGGAGGGTTAGGCCCCCTTGTGTAAAGGGGGCTGGCATTTTCGACAGAAAATGACTGGGGGATTGTAACTCTGTTTCATTCCGATAAGCGCTTCTTCTCTGCAAATCAATATCACTTTCAGCTTTAAACTTTCCACTTAATGTAATCCCTCTCTGAAGAGGTTTTCACCTCGCCGAAAAAATCAAAAAGTCCACTTCCCGGAATAATTCCATTGACTTTAAGGAAAGATTATTATAATATATTAATGTAAAAAATAACCCCCAAAAAGGAGATTATAAAAATGAGCAAACAGAACAACCTTCCCGCAGAAAACGAAGATTACGGCAACGATTTCGTAACTCTTGTTGACGAAAACGGCAAAGAAACCGAATTCGAAATCGTCGATTCCCTCGTAACCGAAAACAACGAATATTTCGCCCTTATCCCCACCGAAACCCCCGATAATATCGGAACCGACGACGGCGAACTTGTTATCCTTAAAGTTGTTGAAGAAGATGGCGAAGAATTCCTTGAACCCATCGAAGACGACGACGAATATGAAGAAATTTCCGAAATTTTCATCGACCGCCTTGAAGAACTTTACGATTTCAACGAACAGGAAAGCTGATTATCATGCCGCAGGAATTTGAAGAATACAATACCGTTACCCTTACCGACGAAAACGGAAAGGATATTGAATTCGAACTTGTTGATGCCATCGAGCACAACGGAAAAAAATACTGCGTTCTCTATCCCGAAGGCCTTACCGAAGAGGAAAGAGAACTTGAAGAACCCGTAATCCTCGAATACGTTATTGATGAAGACTGCGATTACCTCGAAGAAATTGTCGATGAAGACGAATACGACGAAATTTACGGAATTTATTTCGGTGAAGGATACGATGCATAAATCCCGCCGGAATAAATAAAATATAATTGCAAAAGACCCTGCTTTGTGCGAGAATCGTCCGTTTTTTTAATCCAACAAATCGTTAAACGGGAACTGTACTCCGCCGCCGTAATGTAAGCCCTGCCTTTTTTGGATCAGGGGAACGTGAAAACAGCGGGATGGTTTTACCCACCCTTGTCATTAGACCGGGTTTCAACGATGGACTCTTCGGCAAAGCGGGGTTTTCCTATTTAATCAAAAAGCCTCCCCTGCCAACCGTAGGGGCGGATATCATCCGCCCGCAAAAAGCCTCCCCTGAAAGGGGAGGTGGCAAAACCGAAGGTTTTGACGGAAGGGTGGAACAAGCTCCATCTGATGAGGGAGCTGTCACCGAAGGTGACTGAGGGAGAGAAATCCAAGAACCCGGAGGGCAGCCTCCCTGCCAACTGTAGGGGCGGATATCATCCGCCCGAAAAATCTCGTCGTTTTACTGTAGGGCGGGGGCTTGCTCCCGCCGCAAAAAAGGATTCCCGGAGGGCAGCCTCCCTTGCCAACTGTAGGGGCGGATATTATCCGCCCGAAAAATAGCCTCCCCTCAAGGGGAGCTGATTACCTCACCGTAAAATCAGATATATCAAACGAAAGGAAGGCGCATTTATGGCTCGCTTTGAAAGAACCGAACTTTTTCTTGGAAAAGAAGCGACGGAAAAACTCAATAATGCAAGGGTCGCCGTAATCGGCCTTGGCGGAGTTGGCGGAAGCGCCGCCGAAGCGCTTTTGCGTGCCGGAATAGGTCACCTTCTTTTTATTGATGGGGATGAAATTGACGAAACGAACATAAACCGCCAGCTTCTTGCGACTGATGAAACCGTTGGCATGGATAAAACAGAAGCCGCAAAAAAGCGTTTTTCCCTTATAAACCCAAATGCGGATATGACTTTTTTAAAGGAATTTTATCTTCCGGAAAACAGCGGATTTCTTTATGACTGGAAGCCGGATTATATAATCGATGCCATTGATACCGTCACAGCGAAACTTCATATTGCCGAAGAATGCAAAAAACGTGGAATAAATCTTCTTATGTGCCTTGGAACAGGCAACCGCCTTGACCCGGAAAAACTGCATATCGGCGATATTTCCGAAACTTCCGGCTGCGGCTGCCCTTTGGCAAGAGTAATGCGCAAAGAACTTAAAAAGCGCGGCATTGAAAAGCAGAAAGTGCTTTTCAGCACCGAGGAAGCAAAAAAAGCCGCTTTGGATTCCGAAGGCGGTCGCCACGCCCCGGGAAGCATCTCTTTTGTTCCGCCGGCGGCGGGATATATCCTTGCGGGAAAATGCGTGAGGGATATAATAAATTCATAAAGCAAAAAACTTTCCCGGAGGAATTAGCCTTTGTCGTTTTACTGTAGGGCGGGGGCTTGCTCCCGCCGCAAAAAAGTAACCCGGAGGGCTTAGCCTCCCCTGAAAGGGGAGGTGGATTTTGCCCGAAAGGCAAAAGACGGAAGGGTTTTAAATGCTTTCCCGGATGGCTTAGCCTTCCCGGAGGGGAAGGTGGCACGGCGCAGCCGTGACGGATGAGGGATTACCAAGAACGCGGAGCGCACATCAAACCTGTCGGGGATTTCTCTCCCTCAGTCAGCTGCGCTGACAGCTCCCTCATCAGAGGGAGCTTATTAACCCCTCCGACATTTGCTTACATAAATGCCAGCTCCCCTCAAAGGGAGCTGATCACCAAAAAACGATATTACAAAAAGGAGGTTTTTCCATGATAAAACCCGGGTGTTACCGCCATTTTAAAGGAAAGGAATACGAAGTTCTTTTCACCGCAAAACACAGCGAAACCGAAGAGGAAATGGTCGTTTACCGCCAGCTTTACGGTGAGCACGGAATCTGGGTTCGCCCCGCTTCCATGTGGGATGAAATAATCGAACGGGACGGAAAAACCTTCCGCCGCTTTACTTATATTGAAGAAGAAACCCCCTGACCCCAATGGAGAAAACAAAATGAACAAAAAACTCATTCTGATGGTGCTCACCATCATCCTTACCCTCGGCATTGCGGTGCTCGCAATCGATTCCCGGCTTAAAACCGTTTATTACACCGTCGAAAATGAGCACGAAAGCGAAAAAATGCGCATCGCGCTTATAACCGACCTTCATTCCTGCACCTATGGCGGAGAAAGCCAAAGCGACCTTCTGGAAGCGGTGCGTGCCGAAAATCCGGATTTGGTGCTCTTCGGCGGCGATATTTTCGATGATGATCCAAGAATGAAGGATGAAAACGCAATAACCGTGCTCAAAGCTCTTGGCAGCGAATATGAATGTTATTACGTTTCGGGGAATCACGAAGTTTGGACGGAAAGACTTGATGAATATAAAGAAATTGTCCGTTCCTGCGGGGTAACGGTTCTTGACGGTCAGCACACAAAAATGGCAATTTCCGCCGTAAGCGGAACGCCGGATATTTATGGCTTCGATGATCCGGAAGCATACGATGATTTTGAAGAACAGCTTGCTCATATTCGTCAAACTGTGCAGAATTATCATTTTGAAGAATCGTTCAATATCCTTTTGACCCACCGTCCGGAAAAATTTGAGCATTATTCCGAGCTTGGTTTTGACCTTGTTCTCTGCGGCCATGCTCATGGCGGCCAATGGAGGATTCCCGGCGTGCTCAACGGACTTTACGTTCCGGATCAGGGGCTTTTTCCGGAATACGCCGGCGGGCTTTATGAAAAAGACGGCACAACAATGATAGTAAGCCGCGGCCTTGCGAAGGAATCAACCTATATTCCCCGAATTTTCAATCGCCCGGAACTCGTCATAATTGATATCGTATAAAAAAACGCCTTCCCAAAAGGAAGGCGTTTTTTTGCGAATATGACCGTTTTGCAATCTTGCCTCCCCTGAAAGGGGAGGTGGCAAAACCGAAAGTTTTGACGGAAGGGTGGAATAAGCTCCCTCTGACGAGGGAGCTGTCAGCGCAGCTGACTGAGGGAGAGAAATCCAAGAACCCGGAGGGTTAGGCCCCCTTGCCAACCGTAGGGGCAGATATCATCCGCCCGCAAAGCCTCGCCGTTTTACTGTAGGGCGGCAGATTGCTGCCGCCTGCAATCTTGCCTCCCCTGAAAGGGGAGGTGGATTTTGCCCGAAGGGCAAAAGACGGAAGGGTTTTAAATGCTTTCCCGGAAGGTAGCCTTCCCAGAGGGGAAGGTGGATTTTTTG
>JAFXGY010000028.1 GCA_017536625.1 Oscillospiraceae bacterium
CCCGACGATCCCGATGATCCCGACGATCCCGATGACCCCGACGATCCCGATGATCCCGACGATCCCGATGATCCGGAACAGCCTCCGGTAAATCCCGATCCGGAACCTGAAGTAAAGAACGGAATCGTATCTGAAGACGGCAAACTCTGGTGGTATGTTGATGGGGTTAAGACCTACGGCGGTCTTATGCTCATCGATGGAGATTACTACTACGCAGGATCCAGCGGTGAAATCCTTACCAACACCAGATATTGGGTTACCAAGACCAATGATGTTCTTCCTGCAGCATATTATGAATTCGGAGAAGACGGCAAGATGCTTAATCCTCCTACTGTAGATCCCGATGATCCCGAACTTCCTGAATTCCCGGATAAACCCGTATGGCCCGATCGTCCCGAAGACGATTCCGACAAGGAAGACGTTGAAAAAGACGAAGACGAAGTTAACCCCAAAACCGGCGCTCCGGCAAACGGATTTTCTCTTCTCGGCGCAGTTGCAGTTGTCGCAGCATGCGCAGTTGCCACCAAAAAATTTGGAAAATAAGATAGAATCTATCGTTTTCCATATTTAAAATCACAATAAAAATGCCCCGGATTTTCCGGGGCATTTTTTGTACTAAAAAAGCTCCCCGGATGGGGGAGCTCTTTTGTTTTTGAATAATCCTTCAACCGTGCCATACGGCAACGGCCTTACCCTTAGGCAAGGGAGGCAATTTTATTTTGCAAGCATCATTCTGTCGTTGAAAAATTCTTTTCCGCTGACTTCCTCAAATTTTGCAAGAAGATCCGGAACCTTAAGGTTCTTTTTCTCTTCGCCGGAAATATCAAGGATAACGTGACCGTGATCCATCATAATAAGGCGGTTGCCGTATTTGATGGCGTCGTTCATATTATGGGTTACCATAAGGGTGGTAAGGTGGTTTTCGGTAACAACCTTGTTGGTCATTTCAAGAACGGTTTTTGCGGTTTTGGGGTCAAGAGCGGCCGTGTGTTCATCAAGAAGAAGCTGGGGTTTCTTTATGGTTGCCATAAGAAGGGTAAGCGCCTGGCGCTGACCTCCGGAAAGAAGGCCTACTTTTGAATCGAGCCTGTCTTCAAGACCGAGGTCGAGAGTTTTTAAAAGTTCGACGAACCGTTCTCTTTCCTTGTTGCTGATTCCCCATTTAAAACTTCTGTTTTTTCCGCGGCGAAGAGCAAACGCAAGGTTTTCTTCGATCCACATATCCCCTGCTGTTCCGCGAAGAGGATCCTGGAAAACGCGGCCGATATATTTTGCGCGTTTATATTCCGGGTCTTTGGTAACATCATGACCGTCGATGGAAACATGGCCTTTGTCAAGTTCAAAAACGCCTGCGACAGCATTGAGCATGGTGGATTTACCCGCTCCGTTACCGCCGATAATGGTTACAAAATCGCCTTCATCAAGGTGGAGGTTAAGGTCGATAAGTGCTTCTTTCTGAACAGGAGTTCCTTTATTAAAAGTTTTATAAACATGGCTTATATCGAGCATTTAATCACCCTCCTTTGCGGAAACTTTCGCAAGAGCCGCGTCCTTAAGACCCGGCGCAACAAGCGCGATTACAACGATTATTGCGGTGATAAGTTTCATATCGTCCGCGGTAATCTTTATAATGGTGTCTGCGGTAAGGCTGATTCTGAGAACGAAAGCGATTATGATTCTGTAAACAATAGAACCGATCACAACGCCAGCAAGGCGGTGGAAATAGGTCCTTTTGCTGAAGAGAACTTCGCCTATCATATAAGGCTGCGTAAAACAAGATTTGTTTCATTTTTATTGAGGCAAATGTAATGTTTTCGTTCTTTCATTTGTAATACCTCCTATCTGTTATATATACATTATATAGTACATAGCAGGCGACAAATGTACGAATTAAAAAAGCGTACCAATTATTTGGTACGCCGATGATTGATTATAAAATCATATAAGATATAATATTTTTGTACCAAAAATGAATCCGCTAGTATAAGTTGTTTTCTAACATTTTTCTAACAGTTTTGTTAGAAAACATAATTTGTGGCTTTTAAAAGTTTTGTAACAATCTGTTTCTCTGTGTCGAAAAATCGTATTATTACAAGATTTTTTTAAACTACTTGTGTTTAAACAAGTTAGTATAGAATTTAACTGACGAAACTCTTAATCAAGGTGCCCGGGGTTCGAATCCCCGATGGCTCACCAATAAATCGCTTCGCAATTTGCGGAGCGATTTTTTTTATGCCCAAAACCACACTTTTTCCCACACCTTTTTGAAAAAAAGCTTTGTTTTCCCATACTTTTGAAAAAAGAAGTGTGGCGCTATTTTTTAAGTTGTATATTAATATATATTTGCCAAAGAATATTCAGCTTTTTTGATCGGGCTGAATTAAATTATAAAATGTTGCGAAAGGAGAACCGAAAAAATGAAAAAACTGATTGCTTTGATGATTGCCCTGATGCTTTTGCTCTGCCTTTTCGCCGGATGCGGCGGAAACGGAGAACCGCAAAACGAACCTTCTGAACCACCTGCGGAAAAAGGCGGTCTTGCCGACGGTTATTGGGTGGTTGAAAAACTTGAAATGGAAGGCACCGAATTTTCCGGTGAAGATATGACGGGAATTTTTGGACCGGCGGATTCCATAATGGCGCTTGCTTTCGGAACGGACGGCACTTTCGATGCTGTTTTGTTTGAAGATTATATTAAAGGTACATATAAAGGAACTCCGGAAGCACCGGAAATGGATTTTGGCGGAGAAATCGTAAAAGGCGCTCTTGATGGAGATACCCTTGTGCTCACAATGAAAGACGGCTCATTTACCCTTAAACGGCAGGATGAAATGCCGGAAAGCCTTGCGAATAACCCCTGGGTGACCTACGCACCGGATTTTGACGCAGAGAAGACCTCGGCTATGAGCAACTTTATGTCTTATGGATATTATCTTATTGAAGATAATGTGCTTTATGGCCTGACCCACAGCGAATCAAGTTACGGAAGTCTTGGCGCAATGTCTTTTCATATGAAAGGTGACTTCCCGGAATTTGATGAAACCACAATTCTTGACGGAAACGGCCGCGCGAACTATCTTTGTAAGGAAGGAGATACCCTTTATTACATAAGAGATTTTGAAGCGGTCTGCTGCATAAATACCGATGGTTCCGGTGCAAAGGTTCTTTATGAAGGAGCCTGTGATTATCTCCAGCTCCACGAAGGAAGACTTTATTTTGCAGATGAAAATTATAACTTCGTATCCACCGATATGAATGGCGGAGATTTTATCACCGTTGTGGATAAGGAAATCTATTATCCCTATTTCATCTGTTCCGACTGGATGATTTTCCAGGACGACGCCGATGATGAATCGCTCCATCTTTATAATATCACCCACAAAACGGAACTCAACATAACCTACGTTCCCGCCTATAATCCGATTCTGGACGGTCATTATCTTTATTATACAGATATGTTCGAAGATCAATATTACCTCTGCAGGATAGATATGAGCGACCCGGAAACATTCCTTTTTGAAGGAAGCGATCTGCCCCTGCGCGAATCCGGATTTATGATTGACGATAAATTTGTTTATACCACCAACGGAATCAGCATTGAAAAGGAAAACTGGCAGAAACTCACGGATGACAGTGATGTTACCGAAGAAATATATGCGTGCGTTTCCGAAGGATATACGGTTTATCATGAATTTGACAGCGATGGACTTATCAGCAGAAAAGGTCTTATGAGCAAGGAAAAATTCGGAGGAAACTCGTTTGCTTAAAACATAAGCTTAATAAAACCGCAAAATTTTGTTTTTAAGTGAAGTTCCCACCCGTTTTCCCACCCTTTCGGAAAAATCCCCACACAGGAAAGCCTTTTCTGTGTGGGGATTACTTTTATAAGATGATATATATTTATATTAAGAAAACGGAAAAGGAGATTACCGCATGAAAAAATTTTTTCTGATACTCCTGCTTGTGATTGCGATAATAGGGGTGGTTTTTATTTTAATAAAAAAATTTTCCGGAAGCAAAGCTACTGAAGAGACCCGTTCTTTTGAAACGATTAATTTAAGAATAAGCGGAATGCGTGTGACGCAGGAATATGAAATTATTTGCCGCGGCGGTGAAACGGAAATTTTACTTTACCAAATTTTCTATGCAAACGGAAAAGATGAGCGCCGTCTTGAAAAAAGCGCTGTTGTTAAAACTGAAAAAATTATTGAAATTCTGAACTCCTGCGGTTTTTCCGGCTGGAACGGTTTTAAGGGCGAACATCCGAAAAACGTTTCCGACGGCGATATGTTCCGGCTTGAAGCAGTTATCAATGATAGTGAAAAAATATATGCGGAAGGCTCCGCAAATTTTCCGAAAGGATACAGCGAATTTATAAAAGAACTTAACAAATTGCTTAACGATAATTAATTTTGGGGAGGCGGAAAAATGGCAAACCTTAAAAAACTCACGATTCTTCATTCGAACGATCTTCACGGTGATTTTATGGCAAAAGAGGTTGATAAGGAACTTCTCGGCGGAATTTCAATGCTTTCCGGTTACATAAACAAAGTCCGAAACGAGGAAGAAAACGTTCTTTATACCATTTCAGGCGATATGTTCCGCGGAAGCGTAATTGACAGTGAATATAAAGGCATTTCCACCATTGAAATAATGAATATGCTTGCCCCCGACGTTGTGACTCTTGGAAATCACGAAGTTGACTATGGTCTTGCACACCTGCTTTTTGTGGAAAAATGCGCCCAGTTTCCGATAATCAACGCAAACCTTTATATCACAACAAACGGAGTGCGCCTTTTTAAATCCCATCTTATCAAGGAAATCGGCGGAATGAAAATTCTTTTTATCGGAATCCTTACGGAAAACGTTCTTCATTCCACAAAGCAGGATAAAATAATCGGTTCCTTTGTCGATGTTCACGAAGCAGCTTCGGAAGTGGGCAGAATCTGTGACAGTTACAGAACGGAAGATATTGATTTTACGGTTCTGCTCACCCACATCGGTTTTGAAGAGGATAAAAAACTTGCAGAAGCTCTTGATCCGCGATGGGGCGTTGATATCATAATCGGCGGTCACAGCCACACAAACCTTGAGAAACCGGAAATCGTAAGGGGAATTCCGATTGTTCAGGCGGCTTGCGGAACAAACCAGATAGGCAGATTCGATATCATTGTGGATACCGACCGCAACTGCATAGACCGTTATACATGGAGGCTCATCCCCATTGATGATGACTATTGCCCGAGGGATTATGCTCTCGAGGAGGTCATCGAAAAATACAAAGCAGAAACTGACAGAAAATATAAACGAATCATAACCCGCTTCGCGGAAAAATATACCCATCCCTGCCGCCATCAGGAAACCGCCCTCGGAAAACTTTTTGCGGATGCGTTCAAGGAATCTCTCGGGCTGGATATCATGATGGTCGGTTCCGGAAGTATCCGCGGCGAAGAACTTGGACCAATCGTTATGCTGGAAGACCTTACCCAAATATTCCCCTATAACGACGAAGTCTTCAGAATTTCCGTCACCGGAACACAGCTCAGAAAAATAATAAAACATGTTCTGCGGACCGGAGCGCTGCTCGGAGTTACCGAATTTTATCAGTATTCAAGCGGATTCCATATCGTTTTTGATTATGATGCTCAGGAGCTTCTTGAAATTTCTCTCGACGGAAAGGATATCGAAGATGAAAGAATTTATAACGTCGGAATAAGTTCCTTCCATTTCAAAAACCTTAAGGAATTCCTTGGCGTTTCCGAAGAGGAAGTTTCCAAAAACAAAGCACCGAAAATTGTTGCAACAAAAAGCGCGGATGTGCTCGAAGAATATTTCAGCCACAAAGAACTTGTTAAAGTTCCGCAGGAAAACCGCCTTGTGATAAAACAGGCGGCAGCAAAAAGGAGCGTCTGACATGAAAATAATAAAAGGATTGGCGGTGATTTTGGCTATGCTTGGAATTTTATCAATGCTTTTCGGCTGCAAAACGGATAAAAAACCGGATTATCCTTTTGATACCGAAAAAGCATATTATCAAAGCCGCGGCGGGGTTATGGCCGGCGGAAGCTATAAAATCGAAACCGCCCCGGAAGGTATAGTTGAAGTTTACAGCTATTCAATTCCCGTTCCGGAATATGAAGGCGGAATGAAGGATAAGGGTGCGGATATATTTTTCGTCGGAATAACACCCGGAGAAGTCACCGTTACCGAAACGGAATTTTTCCCGACCTGCCCGCCGGAAAGTTTTTCCTTTGTTCTTGTTGTTGACGAAAATCTTTCCGTAAGCCGAAAAGATGATTGAATAAAATCAAAATAGATTGAGGTGAAACCAATGAAGAAAAAAATTCTGGCGGTAATTGCCGCAATTCTGGTTCTGTGTTCGATTATTTTCTGCGGATGCGAAATCAACATCAATCTTCCGGAAAATCCTTCGGAAAATTCTTCCGGAAGCGATTCCGGAAATTCGGACGATGCTTCTTCCGAATCCGAATCTTCCCAAAGCGGTGTTGTTTCTCCCGGAAAAAGACCTTTTAATCCGGAAACAAGCGAACCGGTTCACGAAAATAACGAAGCCCCGGATTCCTATGAAAAACTTATTAACGAAATGTATTATAATGAATATGCTTTCGGCGAAGCTTTCATCGGATATGTTGAAGGTCCCATGGGAACCGGATATGAGGAGTTTTTTGAGGAGCGGGGATACCTTGATGAATATCCTTTTATTGCGGAAATTCCTTATGAAAGATATATCGAAACCGACGGAAACGAAATGTACTGCATAGTGCCGAGAGATAAAAATTCTTCCGTTTCCGTAAACGAATGGAAATCTTCCCCCACCGGAGGAACTTACGGGAAAATTCTTTATAAAAGTGATTCCGGCGAGCCTTTCATCATAACCTGCAACGAAGACGGTTCGAACCCCAACGTAAAAATTGTGATAGTCGATTCCGACGGAAACGTTTTTGAATTCAGCCCCTATTTCAATTCCCAGCTTGGCTGGCTTGAAGTTTATGAAACTCCTGAGGCAAGAGCGCACGATTTTACGGTTTATGAAAATTCATCGGATAATGATATCCTGGTTTTTGAAGATCTTCTCGGAGATTGGGCCGGATTTTATACAACTCCGGAAGGCGATGAAGTTCAGTTCCATTTTAATTTCTATCGCGCCGCTTATGGAGAACCCTGCGTAACTTTCTGGTATGGGGAAGAATACGGCGAATATATTGAATATTATGAAGGTTATGCCTACGAGCAGTATGACGAAAACGGCGATTTTACCGGAAGCCTTATCCTTGAATTGACCCTTACCCAGGGAACAAATTCTGCGGAAAAAGGACAGATCCTTCTTATGTCGACCTATGAATTCAGAAGAGCAGAATGGGACAAAAACTGGATTGTTGTAAGCTGCACCGGAGGCGGAAACCTTCTTGAAGAATACGGCCTTGGCTGGTTCGAAATGGCACAGACCATGGGATAAAAGAAAGGAGAATTTTATGGGACTTTTTGACAGCCTTAAACAGCAGGCAATAAACGCACTTAAAACAAACGGAAACAAAGCCGCAAAACAGCTTGGCGATAATATCAAAAACGCCGTAAGAAATGCGGCAAACAAAACGGTCGATATAACTTTCCCGGCAGTTCCGGAAACTTATGAGGAATTTGTTTCTCTTCCGGAAGCAAAGATGGAAACTCCTTTCGAAACAGCGGCGATGACCGTTCTTGCGTTCTGTGTTTATCCGAAAGACAGAGAACTTTCGGTAAAAATGCTCAATTATTTAAGAGGACCTCGTCCGATGAGCGGAATGGACGTCAATTTTATCCGGGACAGATTTATGGATAAAGATTACGTTCCCCGTTCCTATTTCAAGGGTGCGACCCCGGAAAACGATTATACTCCCGATATTCCTTTGAAAATCACTGTGGGAGATAATCCTTACAGCTATGAAAACGACGGCTACGCAAAACTTTTCGTAACTTCCGGTGGAGCGGACAGTTCCAGAGAGATTCTTCTTCGCGAAGCAAAGGACGGAAAATGGTATCTTTGGGAACAGTATATCCTTTCAGATATCCGTCAGCCGGAAAGTGCAAACCCTTGGGCATAATTTATTTTACATAAAAAGGAGAGTGTGAATTATGGGACTTATTAAAGCAATCGGCGGAGCAGTCGGCGGAGTGCTTGCGGATCAGTGGAAAGAGTATTTTTACTGTGACGCACTTCCTGTTGACGTTCTTGCAAGAAAGGGAGCAAAGCGCACCGGCGCAAGAAGCTCCAATACCAGAGGC
>JAFXGY010000029.1 GCA_017536625.1 Oscillospiraceae bacterium
ATATAATCGAAAGAAGTATAACAAGAATACCGATGTATGACACACTCAACACGATTAAAATTGACACCAACGAAAAGACCGTGGCTATGATTGCCAACGAAATCAAGCTGCTTTGATGTTGTCAAATTCCAATTTATCGAACAGATTAAAGAGGCTTAAAAAGCCTCTTTTTTTGTTTTTATTTGCCTTGTTGAAAATCCGAAAATTTCACTCCATGGTTTTGACGCTCAACCGCCTTTTTTCCTGCGCTTTTGAGTAAGAAAACAGTGCATACAACATGATTTTGCAGCATTAAGTACTGTTTTTTAACAAAAAATGCACTTTTCAAAATCAGCCGTTGTATGCACTATATAACATAATCGTTATGCAGTCAACTAATCGGCTGATGACTTTTTTATTTTTAAAACGGCAAATTGCAAAACCGCAATCTTTCTGTTATACTGTGCGCAGACAGATAAATTTGAATTTGGCAAGGAGGAATCGCAATGATAATCGATGTCAATGAACTATTTAATGAACTTGGACATTTTCCTCAGGTGGAAGCAATTGCATTGGGAGGTTCAAGAGCAACTGGACGAAATGATACCAAATCGGACTACGATGTGTATGTATATATAACAGACAATATTGACGAAAACACACGAAGACGTATTCTGGAAAAATATTGTGGATATATGGAAATTGGCAATTCCTTTTGGGAGTTGGAAGATGATGTTACCTTAAAAGATAGCATTGATATGGACATTATATATAGAAATATGGAAGATTTTGAAAAAATGGTGTCCTCTGTAGTTATAGACTGTATACCATGGAATGGGTATACTACCTGTATGTGGCACAATCTAATAACCTCCCAAATCGTGCTTGACAAGAATGGCAAGCTGAATATGTTACAGGAAAAATATCGCATTCCATATCCAAAGAAGTTAAAAAAGAATATTATTGCTAATAATTTAAAGCTTCTTAGCGGTATGTTGCCATCATTTGATATGCAGATACAAAAGGCAGAGAATAGAGGTGACCTTGTAAGTGTCAATCATAGGGTTACTGAATTCCTCGCAAGTTATTTTGACATTATTTTTGCTCTGAACGAGATGACACACCCTGGTGAGAAAAGAATGCAAACCATTTGTTCGAAAGAATGCAATATCTTGCCAAATAATTTTGATGCAAATCTTTACAGATTATTTGATGGAATGTTCAGAAAAAATATATCTGGTGTTATTAACGATATGGTTGATGAAATAAAAAAGATAACTCAGATGTAGTCAAATTCCAATTTATCAAACAGATTAAAGAGGCTTAAAAAGCCTCTTTTTTGTTTTTATTTGCCTTGTTGAAAATCCGAAAATTTTACTCCAAGGTTTTGACGCTCAACCGCCTTTTTTCCTGCGCTTTTGAGTAAGAAAACAGTGCATATAACATGATTTTGCAGCATTAAGTGCTGTTTTTTAACAAAAAATGCACTTTTCAAAATCAGCCGTTGTCTGTACTATATAAAATAATCGCTGTTGAAAAAAATCCCCCGCTGTGATAATATTTTTATTAGAAAAACTTTGAAAAAAGCAGGAGATTTTTATGGCATATAAACGCGAATGGCAGCGCCCGCTGGAACTTGACCGTCCAACCTGGGATATGCTCCGTGAAAACAATATTTACACAAACAGCCGCCGGGACTTCCGCTGGAGGCACTGCCCGGATAAGGAAAACGGCGTGATCCACGCCGCGGTTTATACCGTTCTCTGCTATGAACACGCCGACGACGTTGTGGAAAAGGATTTTCCGCTTTCCCCGGAAGGCCTTGTGGAATCCAACCAATGGATTGAATCCAAATTCCGCGAATTTGTTGATGAAAACCCCGAAAGATACTGAAAAAAATGCCCCAGCAGAGATTTTTATACGTCGTTTTTCTTTCAACTCCGTTCAGAATCGGAAGAATGATAAGGGCAATAACCGGCTATCCTTATAACCACACCGCCCTTTCCCTTTCGCCGGAAATGAAATATCTTTATTCATTTTCGCGCCATTATAAAAACGCGCCTTTTTACGGCGGATTCACAAAGGAATCCATACTCCGCTGTCACCATGGCGGAAATTTCGCCATGATGAAAATCTGCGCCGTTCCCATCGGCGAAGAGGAATATCAATCCGCAAAAAAGACAATAGAGCGGCTTGAAAAACACCGGGAAGAAAATATTTATAACATGATTTCCGCCGCCTGCTTCCCTTTCAGAAAATCGGTGCGCATAAAAAAATCCTTCACCTGCGCCGAATTTGTTTTGAGCATGCTCAAAAAATATGCAGATATTCCGGTGCTCAAAGAAAAGGATTTCTGTTCGATTAAAGAACTTTCCGCCGTTCTCGATATATATAAAATTTATGAGGGAAGTTCGGAAAAATTCCTTGAAAACGCCGATTGGTGCGGCGATACCTTCCCGGAAGAAAAGGGCAGATGGTTTTATTGGAAAAAGACCTTTTCCAATAATTCAAAGCTTGCTTACCGCTTTGTTCGAAGAAAAAAAACTGAACTTCTTCCGCGCTGAAACTGTGACAGAAAGATAGCAGTAAAAAAAGCCCGCCGTTTTTCGGCGGGCTTTCGTTTTTTTATCACAAATTGTAATTTCTGAGGAAATGCTTGAAGAAGCGTACGCCTTCCGCCAATGCGGAAAGGGTTACGTTTTCGTTCACCGCGTGGCAGGCGGCGTTCTGTTCGTTGCTCATTCTTACCGGGCAAAAGCGCAGGGCGTTTTCAGTAAGGGCATGGAAATGGCGGCAATCCGTTCCGCCCATAATAACATAGGGCGCAACTCCCACATCCGGGAACTGTTCCTTTATGCATTTCGTAAGATACGCATATTCTTCGGAATGAATGTTGGAAACCGGTGAAGCATCTCTTGCCTGAATGATCTCGATTTCGAGGTCGTATTTTTTTGCGTATTTTTCAAGGACTTTAAGGCTTTCTTCACAGTTCTGGTGAACGCTTGTGCGAAGGTTTGCCACAAGATAAGGCTCCTTCGGAATCACGTTGCAGGCGTCGGAACCTTTCATCATGGTGAAGCAGCAGGTTGTTGAAAGAATCGCTTCGCCGAAGGGCGAAACCAAAGGCATAACCGCCATAAGAAGGGGCTTGAAAAGCCAGATGTTGCCCAAAAGCATCCTCATTCCGAAACCGAAAGAAGGTGCCATGGAATCGAACATCTCATAAACTTCCGGAATAAGCGCTTTTTTGAAGGGACGCTTTTTTTCAATTTCATTGGCAAAGGCAAAAAGTCTTGCGGCGGGGGTGTTCCTTGGCGGAGTGCTGCTGTGGCCGCCCTTGCCTTTTGCGGAAATTTTAAGATCCATATAACCTTTTTCGGTAACGCCGATGACCGCATACTGTCTGTCCATGCCGCCGATGGGTCTGTCAACTATGGCGCCGCCTTCATCGATTACTATGGCAAGCTCGATGCCCTTTTCCTTGAGGTAGCGCACCGCGGAAGCAGCTCCGTCGCCGCCGGTTTCTTCATTTATGGCATATTCAAGATAGATATCGCAGGGAGGAACAAAGCCTTCCCCGATAAGCTCTTCCAGAGCCTGCAGTTCCACATACATGGTGCTTTTGCAGTCCATGGAACCTCTTCCGTATATGGCGCCGTCGATAACTTCTCCGCTGTATGCGGGGCATTTCCAGCCGTGGTCATTGGCGGGAACAACGTCCTGGTGTCCCATAAAAAGAATCGGCTTTTTGGCGGGGTCTTTTCCTGCCCATTTAAAAAGAAGCGTTCCGTTGATGACCGTTTTTTCAAAGGTTTTATGTACGTTCGGGAAAAGTTCTTCAAGAACTTCGTGATATTTATAAAACTGCGAAAGATCCTCGTCCTCGTTTTTTGAAACGGTGGGAACCCTTACCATATCGCCGAGTTTTTTTGCGGCGGTTTCAATTTCTTCATCCGAAATTTCCGTTTCGCATTTTTTAATTTCCGGCGCTTTTATCATAAGGGTGCGGATCGCGGCGATGATGAGGAGCACCGCGATTATTCCGATTATGCCGAAGATGACATACTGCATATCAAAGCCTCCTTAACCGGCGTTCTGCGCAGAGCGCATTTCCGCCATTTCTTTTTCTATGGGGTGGAAAACCGCAATTACAAGCATAATTCCGGCAAAAATCATCGGGACCCAGCCAAGCAGAGCGCAGATGGTATCAATGGCGCTTTGGGGCTGAACAGCAAGTTCCGCATCAAAACCAGCTGCGCCGAGGGCTGCGGTCATTGCAAGGTTTACCCCCGCTTTCGAAAGTTTTGCCGCAAGGTTATCGCAGGTGGAAACAAGGCTGTCGATTCTTCTGCCGCTTCTGTATTCAATAAGGTCGGAAAGGTTGTTGCGGTTGGTATTGAAAAGAACAAAGGCAAAAGCCATGGCAATTCCAACGGTGATTCCGTTGATATAAATGGTGACTATGCTGTAAGGATTAATGAGGAATGGGATTTTTCCCACAAGATAGATTGCCGAACCGAGAATCATGGTCTTTTTTCTGCCGAGCTTTTTATCAACGGGGATACAGCCGAGAGTTCCGAGAACGGAAACCGCAAGGAAAACCGCCATGATCGGCGTTGCGGAAGCGGCGGAACCGAGAACATAGGTGGCGTAATAATTGACTGTACTCATGATAAGCAGATTGAGGATTCCGTAAACTATGATATAAAGTGCGTTCATCACCCAGCTTTTGCAGGAAAGAAGCATTTTGAAAACTTCGATGATGCCAAGCTTGGAATCGTCTTCGCTTTCCTGCTGGATGCGTTCTTTTGTGGTGAAATAATGCACAAGGCTGCCGATGATGCAGATTGCGCCCATAACCGCCGCCGCATAAACAAAAGCGGTCCGGCCTTCTTCGTTTGCCATTACGTTTCCGTTTGCGTCAAGTCCGCCGAAAAGTCCGAGCAGAGGATAAAGGGCAACGCCGCCGATTCCGGAACCGACGCATCCGCCGAGGTTCCTTGCGACGTTGATGGCTCTTCTGTCCGAATCGCGGTTTGTGGCAAGCCCGCCCATGCTGTTATAAGGAATTGCCGCAAAGGTATTGAAAAGCTCGAAAAGGAAATAAATCATTATCGCTATGGCAAGCTTAAGCCCATAGGCAACGTCGAAGCAGGTGAACATCAGAACAACAGTCACCGCCCAGGGCACAGCGCACCAAAGAGCAAAAGGACGGCATTTTTCGCCGTTTTTAAAGGTGTGGTTCACTGCCCAATAGCCCACCAGCGGGTCGTTCACCGCATCCCAAACTATGCCGAGAGCGGTAATCATTCCGGCGTGTTCAATTTTTATCCCCATTACGTTCGTGAGGAAGAAAAGATAGAACAAATCCTTGAAGTTAAAAACCACGTTGCTCGCGGTGGAAAAAGTTCCAAAGCCCAGTTTCTCCGCGAAGCCGATCTTCGGGGTTTCGATATAGGTGCTTTTGGTCTGCATGATTATGCCTCTTTTCTTTTTTAACGCTGTAATTCATTAAAGCGATTATAGCACTTTGTTAATAAAAAAGCAAGGGAAATTGCTTTTCAAAACGGGGGAATGACTGAGGGGGTTAAAAAAGCTCCCTCTGACGGGGAGCTGTCACCGAAGGTGACTGAGGGAGAGAAATCTCTGACACATTTTGATGTACCTTCCGGGAAACTTTTACGGCGGGAGCAAGCCCCCGCCCTACAGTAAAATGGTGATATCTGCTGTAAATACCTCCTCTGAGGAGGCTTTTACCTCACCGGAAGGGTGGAACAAGCTCCCTCTGACGAGGGAGCTGTCACCGAAGGTGACTGAGGGAGAGAAATCTCTGAGCCATTTTGATGTACCTTCCGGGAAACTTTTACGGCGGGAGCAAGCCCCCGCCCTACAGTAAAATGGCAAGATTGCGGGCGAATAATATCCGCCCATACAGTGAAACGGAAGCATTTTTTTCAGCAAAAAAACACGCCCCGGCGCGGAGCGTGTTTTTTGATAACAATCTGATTAAAGAAGGCTGTCCCTTCTGCAGGGGGAAGTTACCTTCGGCTTTTCTTCAACCTTTGCGGAAGAAGCAAGCTGTTCAAGCATTTTTTCGGAAAGCGGAATTGCCTTGTGGCATCTGGGGCAAAGATAGGTCGGTCTGTTATAGCCTGCGGGAATGATTACGGGTTTTCCGCAATAAGGGCAGAACACTTCGAGACCTTCGTTTTCATCGTCATCCTGAAGGTAGATAGACATTTTTCGGGAACCACCTTTCGTAATTTTCTTTACAAGGTCAGTATATCACAGAGAACGGCGGTATGCAAGAAGCAAATCCACCATTTTTCCGTAACTGCGCACACCGTCCTGCTGGTCGTTGAGTTTAAGATACGTATCGTTGATGCTGTCCGAAACTTCCGCAACCTTTGTATCATGTGCGGCGATATATGCGTTCTGCGCCGCCATATCCGCGGAAATATAATCCGGATACTGCATTCTGAGTTCATACCAGAGTTCATAGTCGGCGGAATAAAGCGCGTTCATGGAATAAAGAAGGGCAAGGCAGTTTCCGCTGTAGCGGAAATATGCCGAATCGCTTTTTTCGCAGGCAAGATAGGCGACGAAATTTGCTTCCGCTTCGTTCATGAATCCCCGAAGATGGCTTTGTTCGTGCATCATGGTCGCTCCCCGGAGAAAATCCGGCCCGGCGGTGCAGACGTTTGCTTCAAAAGTATATGGTGAATAAACACCGGAAATTTGGAGATAAGCCATGACTTCCGAAAAGAAAACCGGCTTCGGGGTTCCGAATTTTCCGAAACCCATTTCCATAAAATCATAGTTCGCGGCGAATTTTTCAAATTCCGCCTTGGCTTCGTTTGCCATGCTGAAGTTTTCTTCATCAAAAACGGTGATATTATCTTCGCCGCGGTAAAGCTGAGCACCGGATTTTTCCGCTTCGGAAAGAAGGTGCTCGCAAAGGGAATAAAGCTCCAAAACCGACGATTTTTCCACCTTCAGCCCGGTTTTTTCCGCAAATCCTTCCCGGTAATAGTTCGTCCCGCTGAAAACGGCGAAAAGGAAGAACACCGCGCAGGCTATTGAAAAAACAGTTTTGAGCACGCTTCCAAGATATCTGAGCACGGCTTTTCTGCCTTCTTTTGCTTTGAGCACCGCTTTTATTATCCAATAAACGAGGAGGAAAACCAGAAGGGCGATTCCCGCTTCCATAAGGGAAAAGGGAATTGATCCGGTTATGCTGCCGAAGATTCCGCCGAGGTTTTTATATATAATTTCATAATATCCGTCCGCAAACCCGGGAATAAACCTTGCCGCCGCCAAAAGAAGCAAGCCCATCGGCAAAAGCATTGCAAACCAAAAATGCGGGGATTTTATAACGGTTTTTAATTCTGCTTTCATTTTATCAATATTTTTATTTCAAAACCCTTCCGTCTTTTCGGTCTGCGACCGAAAATCCACCTTCCCTTTCAGGGGAGGCTTTTTTTATTTTGTGACGTCGATGTCGTCAAGCTCCACAAGAAGTTTTGCATAAACCTTCATGGTATCGAAAAGAAGCTTTGCGGGGGTGTGTTCATCTGCCTGATGAATGCTTCCGCGGAAAAGTCCGAAGGGGCTTTCATAATCCGGATCTTCCGGGCCGAGGGCGCAGGCATTGGGCATATGTTTGGCATAGGTTCCGCCGCCCATGGTATAGGGCTTCCAATGGTCGCGATGGAAAACGCTGTTTATTACCCTCATGCAGGTGCGAACAAGGTCGGAATCCGCCGGAGAATATGCGGGCTTGGTATCGGCAATATCATGTACGGTTACGCTGTGTTCTTCGGCCTTTGCAATGATTTTTTCAATAAGGTCCGCTCCGTCAAGGGTTACGGGATAGCGGATATCTATTGAAAGATTGAGGATTCCCCTATCCATACCGATTACGCCGCCGACATGGGTAAGTTTTCCGCTGGGTTCGTCTTCCACCGGAACACCGAGAGCCGCGCCGTTATAATCCGAATTGACCAGGGCGAGATATTCCATGGCGGATTTTGCTTCGCCATCAAAAATTTCCGCATCAAGAAGAGCATTGGCAAGAACGCCGATGGCGTTGATTCCGTTTTCCGGGGTGGAAGCATGGACGGAAGCACCGGTTGCGGTAACTTTTACAAATTCGCCCTCGGTTTCAACGGAAATTCTTTCGTTGGAAGCAAGTTTTTCGGAAAGAGCTTTTCCGCAAACGCCTTTAAGAGTTGCAACTGCTTTATCCGCCACAACGTTGCGAACCGTTCCGCCGGTGAAATCAACAATTTTTTCGTCATTGCAGGGAATGGCAAGATAAAAACGCAGAGCGCCTTTTTCACCATGGCAGATGGGATAGTTTCCGTCGGGAGTGAAGGAAACATCCGGAAGTTTTTCGGTAACATCCACATAATGAAGAAGGTCGTTCATGCCGCATTCTTCCTGTCCGCCAAGGAAAAATTCAATTTCGCGCTTCGGCATAAGCCCAAGGTCTTTAAGGCAGCGAACGGCGAAAATCGAAGCCCAAAGGGGGCCTTTATCATCAAGAACGCCGCGTCCCACAAGAATATCGCCGTCAACGGTAAGCTGATACGGAGGATAGTTCCAGTCGTTTCCGCAGGGAACAACATCGAGATGCCCGAGAATTCCGATTTTTTCCTCGCCTTCGCCGATATTGGCAACAAGGCAGAAGTTATCGAGGTTTTTTACCGCAAAGCCATAACCTTCAACAAGTTCCTTTGCTGCGGCAAGGACATTTGCGCTTTCGATTCCGAAGGGATATTCTCCTTCGGCAACTCCCGGATCCGCAACGGAAGGAACGGCGATTATTTTCGAAAGATCGGCGATGAATTCTTCCTTATGTTCCTCTATCCAGTTTTCTATGCGTTTTTCGTTTTCTTTGCTGAGCATTTTTATCAAAACCCCTTTCGGAAAGAAATTTCATTGATTTTATTCTATCACATTAAAGCGAAAAAGTGAATAACGAAGTGTAAATATTTTGTTAAAGGAAGATGCATTGGGGTAAAAAACCTCCTCAGAGGAGGGATTACCAAAAAGTCTTCCCGTAGGGCACATCAAAATGTGTCGGGGATTTCTCTCCCTCAGTCACCTTCGGTGACAGCTCCCTCGTCAGAGGGAGCTTGTTCCACCATTTCGTTTGCGGAACGGTCAAGACCGTTCCCTACGGTAAAATAGCGAGGTTTTTCGGGCGCGGACGATATCCGCCCCTACGGTTGGCAATGAATGCAAAAAGAAAAAGCACCCTTTGTCCCGCCTGCGATAAAGCAGGCAGGGCAAGGGCGGCATTTAGTTAATTAAATATTTATCTTTTATGCGGTGTTACCCTCTGGTGACACCGCTTTTCTTTTGTTTGAAAGCTCGTTGATATGCCGTTCAAAGGCTTCTTCAAGTTTTTCTCCGGTTATAAAATTCAGGATTCCAACATCACGATAATAGAGGTCTATCTGCTGATGACGTTTTCCGCCTTTGCGGTAGGGTGCATGAACTTCAATCTTTGAAATGAATTCATGGACAAGCTCTGGAGTGAGATATTCAAGTTCCGTTACCTGTTTTACTTTTGCTATGAATTTCTCAATATCAGAAGTCTGTTTCGTTCCTTCGGATATTTCCTTTTCAAGAAAAGGTATTCTCTCATTAAGTTCTTTTCTCTCGCTCTCATAGGAAGAGTAGAGAAACTCATAACGTTCGTCTGAAAGCTTTCCGGATACGTTATCTTCGTATGCTCTAAGAAAGAGATTATTCAGTTCATCAATGCGTTTGCGGGTTTTCTCCAGCTCCCTGCGCTTTGAGGAAAGTTCTTTCTTTTCATCATCTTTTGATTTTTCGAGAAGCATTTCCGCAAAGCGTTCTTCATTGTACTGAACATACCGGAAAATGGTCTGCATATTTTTGAGCACCGAGAATCCTACCTGCATTTCTCTTATGAAATGACTTGAGCACACATCTTTGTTCTTTCTTGATTTTGAGCATGTGAACCAGTTTTGCGTTTCATCAAAGTCCTTTGCCGTGCAGAAATACATTTTGGAACCGCAGTCATGGCAGTACGTAAGTCCCGAAAACATACTTGTTTTGCCTTCTCTCGAAGGTCTGCGTTTGTTTTTACGAAGTTCCTGCACGATGTCAAAGGTTTCTCTGCTGATTATGGCAGGATGAGTATTCTCGAAAACTTTCCATTCTTCTTTCGGCTTGTCTATTTTTTTCTTGTTTTTGAAAGACTTTGTGGTAGTCCGAAAGTTTACGGTATCTCCAATATAAAACACACCCAAAAATCCTTTTCAATAATTGCGTTTGTAAGACCCATTTTTATCGCAGTATTTTGGAACAATGCCTTTCTGTCGTTTTCTTTTATTGTCGCTATTTTACGCATATTGTTAACCTCTGCAAATTATTTTGATATATTCGTAAATCCAAGATGTAACGGTTTTTGCTTCAATGAGCATAGCCTCTTTTTCTTCTTTGGTAAGTGTGGATTTCAATTTTACAATAACAGTATCGTCCACATTTTCTTTTCCAAGAGCTTTAAGTGCCTGAACAACCAAAGCGGTTTTATATGAAAGCTTTGAAATTTCTTTATTTGTTGTACGTTTGAATTTTATTGTGATTTGCTCATAATCGTATTCTTTATAAGTTCCGTCACTTACATAAACCCAAGCCGCAGGAATCTGCGTTGAAAGGCCAAGAAGATTAAGCGCTGTATCTCCGCAAGGAACAATAGTCCATCCATAATTTCTTGCAAGCGCATGAGCGATTTTGTCAGGAGAAGCGGCAACGTGCTCATCTAAAAATTCGTTGTATTCCGGTTTCTCATATACACCTCGAAGGACGCGACGAATAATACCTTCTTCTTCAAAGCGGGTCAAGTAAGTATTAACGCTTGTTTTATCTGATATATCTACAAAATCCGTTGCAACAAAAACGGTTCCAGCAGCCGATGATATAATTTTATCTCTAATAATATTTTGATTTGTGGTTTTATCCATAAAATCACCTCGTTAGAAATAGTATATACTTTTTCTAACAAAATATCAACATGTTAAATTCCTTATTCTTTGTTAATCATATATTTTATGACAAGATTTTCTCCATTTTGTGACAGGTATTTATATTAAAACAACCATATAGTCCGCTACAAAGTATTCGGAAATGTTTCTGCGTAATTATATTATTACTCCGTCGCAAGCAACGCCTTTGGCTAGCCACGGCAGAGCTTGACAGGGAAAATCCCTGCAACCCTTGAAAAATGATCGTATATTTTATTACTTTATTGTTCAGAAAACACGGTAAGCCTTTAAATAAAACAATGCACTTCGTATATAAATACGAAGTGCATTGTTTTGTTTGATTTCTCTTTTTTGAATTTATTTCAGGATTCTGAATTTTCCGACAAGGGGAAGTTCTTTTGCTCTTCCGTTAATAACATTGATGATTCCAAGCACTGCAAGAACGAAGGAAACAAGGGGAAGAATAAGTCCGATTATCCAGCCGATTATCGGAATAACCGCAAGAACCGTGCAGGCGATGATGATTATGATATGCAAAATCATAAGTACAAGTCCCTGGTTGGAATGGAACTTTGCAAAGGGAGATTCCTTTGCCGCAAGAATGGGAACAAGAACAAGCGGTCCGCAATAGGCAAGGATTCCCATAATTTTGTTTGCGCCTATATCCTCCGCAGTATAGGAATCGGTGATATCCGGGGTTTCGTTCATTGCCTCAAATTTATCGGCAAAGTTTTCCGGCCGAGTCTGTTCCACAGGCTGTTCTTCAATAACCGGTGCAGGTTCTTCGATGATTTCTGTTGATGCTCCGCATGAAGGGCAGAATTTTGCTCCTTCTTCGTATTCGGTTCCACATTTTCCGCAAAATGCCATAATAATTTCCTCCTTAAAAAATAATCTGTGTTGTTTATCCGAAATAATCTTCAAGATTCGGAAGCTCATAAGTGTGATCAACGGTAACGGTCCCCTCATAATAGGAAAGGGAAAGATAAATTTTTCCGTTTGTTCCCCACCAACCGTCCATTCCGAGCATATCGTCTTCGGTTAAGCCAAAATCATAAAAATCGGTGTAAACGTATCCGTCAGCTTTAAGCTGTTCGATATATCCAAGCATTTCTTCCTTTGTTGTACCGGAAATTTCGGTACGGTAGGAAGCAATTTCCGTTGCCGTTCCGCCGGGATATTTCCGAAGCTCCTTTGGCCAGCCGTTGTTTGCGGCTTCGGCGTCCTCGTTTGCCTTCTGAGCGCCGTCGATAAGGTCACCGTAACCGCTTTCCTCGCCGGTTATACCCTCAAGGCCGTTAAGTATCTGTTCCAGCTCGTTAAGAGCTTCCATATCCGGGTTTGTTTCGTTTCCCGTTATACCCTCAAGAGCATCGAAAATTCCGGAAAGTCCGCCCTTTTCGCCGTTTTGCTCCGTAATTGCCGGAGTATCGGTAAAAATTGAACCCGCTGCCGCGGCTGCTGCTCCGGCTGTTATGCCGATTATAATGCCGATAATTATGCTTATCACAAGGCTTATTGCCATAAAGATAAGATACGCCCTTGAAAGATTGCGTTTATTTATTTTTGTGCAGCCTCCGCAGGCCCAGATTATAACAAAAACCAATCCGATTACCGGAAGACACATCAGAAGAAGTATTCCCACGTATCCCCAGGTGGTGATCGGTTCATATTTGCTTCCCTTTGCCGGAGCCTCCTCAAAAGGAGCGGCTGCCGGTGCCTGCGCAGAAGCTTGCGTTTGAGTTACTTTCGGTATCGGTGCCGGCACAGGTTTTGGTGCAGGCGCCGGTTCGTAAATGACTTCCGGTTTTATTTCTTCCGGAACTTTGGCTCCGCATTCGGTGCAAAAGGCGATTCCAGGTTTAAGCTCGCTTCCGCATTCCCGACAGAATCTTGCCATTTTCGCACCCCCTTATTTAACCCTTGTATAAGTTACGCCATCGAAAACAAGAGTATCGCCGTCAAGGGAATATGTAACGGTAACTTTTTCCTTTGCAAGGCCCATAAACACTTTCATGGTAACTTCCATTTCCGTATCGCTTTTGATTTTATATTCCATTTTCATAAGAAAATCAAGAGCGGCAAGGTCCTCTTCGCTGACGTCTTCCCCGAACATTTCCTCCGTAAGTCCATAGCGAAGGGTTCCGTCTTTCTCAAACTGGATTCCAAGTCCGTATTCCGTCTGAGTTGTTTCGTCAACGATGTGCCAGGTTCCTACAACGTCCTTTTTGTTTCCTCCGCCGCAGGCAGAAAGCGAGAGCAGCATCATGGTCGCCAAAAATAATGCCAAAAGTTTTTTCATGGTGTTGTCCTCCTTTTTATCTTTTTCTGAATTTTGTTCAGCGTTTAAAAAGTCCTTTAAGGTCTTTAAGCTCAAGCTGTTTTTTCGGTTCCGGTTTTACATAATCAAAACCGCCGTAAGGTTCCGCGGCATTAAAATATATCTGCGGACAGTCGCTGTCGCCTTCAAAGCAATGCTCCGTATCTACGTGATATACCGTTCCGTTTATTCTTTTATAAAGGTTTTCTATATTCGGATACTGACCCGCCTGACGGAATCCGTTTTGCAAAAGGACTTCTCTGTATTGCCGTACTGCCGCCTGGGCGCCGACAGGCGTTGCAAATCTTGCGGAAAAGCCGAAAGTTCCGGCGTCATATTCTTCGATATAAAAATCTTTTCCGCCCAAAGTCCATTTGGGGTAAACGGCAAGCTTTTCGTCCCATTCCGCCATAACCGCGTCGTCCTTCAT
>JAFXGY010000030.1 GCA_017536625.1 Oscillospiraceae bacterium
ACGTTCCCGCGCTTGCATACGTCGCTTGCGCGCTGATCGGATTTGGTATGGCGGCTTGTATGCTCGCACCGCTTTACGGTGTGCCGATCATGAAATCCTATCCATCCAAGTTCATAGCACCCTCTATCATCGGTCTTGCGCTCTCAGCGGTTCTCGTTCACGCCGTTATTGCCGAGATGTTCCTCGGCGCATATACCGCGCTGTACATCTTCTATGCGGTGATCATGGGGGTTCTTGTGTTCGTGTATACGCAGGTTGAGCCGTTCCTGATGTTTGCGCTTCGCCGCAGGATCACGGACGAGGAAGCCGCCGAAGAACCTGCCGGGGAAGAAAAAATTCCTCAGAACGTTCTTGATACCCTTACAAAACGAGAACTTGAAGTTGTTGACCTTATCGGTTACGGTTACAGCAACGGTGATATTGCAAAAATTCTTTTCATTTCCGAAAATACTGTTAAAGACCATACGAAAAACATTTACAGAAAGCTCGAGGTTCACAGCAGATTTGAACTTGCGGCATTGGTGAACAGAATACATAAAGATAAATGATAAAAAGCATCGGCAAAAAAATTTGCCGATGCTTTTTTGCTGCTACACTATTTCATTCCATATAATTTCTTTTACCCTGCTTCTGATGCTGTTCATCCTTTTCACCCATTCTATCTGATCCTGCTCTTTGAGCGCTTCGTTTACTCCTTCCTGTTCCGCTATTTGCTTTACGAGCATTGATTCCATGGTTTGAGCACGGGTGTCAACCTCTGCAACATGCTCGTTGAGTTTTCCGGTGGTAAGGAGATTTATGAAAAGAATTTTATCATGTTCTTTTATGTATCTGAAATATCTTTGACCGTATATGCCGATATCATATTCTTCCTCTTGGGTCGGTAAAAGATTCGGCAAACGATAATCTCCGCAAAGTGTATAATCCATATTTTCACCTCCAGAACAAAGATTGTTTTTTTGGTTTTGTGTTGATTACTTTTATCATAATTTCATCAACTGCGTCGGTGTATCTTCCTTGCCGAATAAGAGAGTTTCTTAAATCATTAAGTGCATTGATTACTATTTTCCATTCAGAATCATCAAGAGTAATATATCGTTTCTTTTCCATGATTCAACCTTCTTTCAGCATATCCGATTCAGCAGATACAAACGTATCATACGCAAATCTTGCTCCAAGTTTGAATCCGGTAATGAAGCTATCAACAACGGACTCTCCGTCAACAATACCCCAAGCATCAACATATTCGAGAAACAGCTTTTTATCTTCTTCTGGAAGTTTTTCCAAAAGGACATCTTCGTTTTCGGAAAGAATTTTTATTTCTCTGCTATACGATTTGCTTTTCTTCTTTTTCATATTCTGCGGTTTGATATTTCCGTAATACAATTCTTCTATAAAATTTGCCATTGCAGCAACCTCCATATTATATTTTTACTGCAATTCACATTTTCACATCCGTATAAACAAAACGAAGGGGCACCTGTGATAAAGCAGGTGCCCCTTCGGGTGCTTTGATTATTTTGCGCTCCGGCGAAGGAACTTCGGACGGAAAACATAGATATAAACGTTCATAATCTGCGTAAGGGCAAAATCATAGGCAAAGAAAAGCAGATTGCCTAGGGCAAGCATTATCACAACGGAATATTTTCCGAAGTCGCCGAATTCCGTAAGGATATCGGGCATTTTGAAAACGAAAATGATTATCCAGTATGCCGCCACAACGCAGGCATTGAAAACAATAAGCTTTAGAATGAACCCGAGTGGTCTGAATTTTATCTTTTCAAGCCAGAACTTCGTTATTGGGTAATGCCCGAAGAACATTACGAACATAAGCATGGCTTCCTTATCAGGAGTAAGAATTATTGAAAGGATTGAAACCGCCGCATAAAGGGTGAACCCCCAGCTTGCGCCGGTTTCCACCGCAACGGTCACCATAAGAAGCCCCGCAAGGCAGGGCATTGCATAGGTCGCAAAAGGAAAAACGCCCGTCATAAACATCAGAAGGGTGCAAAGAGCCGCAACCATTCCGCAAAGGGCTACTTTCTGGCTTTTCTTTGTCATAATGCGTTTCTCCTTTCGTTCATATTAAAGCCCCCTTGTTAAAGGGGGCTGTCATTTGCAAAGCAAATGACTGGGGGATTCTTTTATAAATTACCAATAATTCTATAATGAATCCCTCCACCGTCTTCGACGGTCCCCCTTGCTCGCCGCAAACGGCAGGTCCATCTGTCATCTGCGATGACATCTCCCCTAATAGGGGAGTCTCCTTTGACAAGGGAGGTTGATTTAGCAGCAGCCGTTGCCGCAAAGGCAATCGCCGATGCAATCCATACACATAAGCGCCGTGCAGCAATCGCAGCAGTCGCAGCCATAAAAAGCCGTTCCGGCGGTGTTTCTTCCCGGGGAAGAAGCGTGCTGCTGCTGATATGCCATGCGCTGATATGCGGCGGCATATTCCTGATTTCCCGGTTCCATCTGATAAGCCCGCTGGAAGCAGCGCGATGCTTCGCCAAGCCAGCCCCGGCGGTAATAAATGCTTCCTTTAAGGAAGTACCATTCGGCGTTGCGGTTATATTCCGGAACACCGTCAAGGATTTCGTCCGCTTCCGCAATGCGGTTTTGCTGAATAAGCCTGCGAACGTCCGCAAAGCGGCTTTGACCGGAATAGCTTCCGCCGTAATTCTGGTTATAGCTTCCGGAATATCCACCGCCATAACCGCCGGCATTATAATATCCGCCGGTGCTTCCATAGGAAGATTTTCCGGCTTTGCGGTCCTTCTGAATCTGGTCATAAGCGGCGTTGATATCCTTCATTTTTTCCGCGGCAATATCCGCAAGGGGGTTGTCAACGTATTTATCCGGATGATATTTGCGCACAAGGTCGCGGTATGCTTTTTTCACTTCTTCGTCCGTGGCATTTTCCGGAATGCCGAGAACCTTATAAGGATTTTCCGTTTTTTTCTCCCCCTTTTTTATTTATTATTCTTTCCACCTCGAATTTTAACCCAAGGCGGACAGTATTTTCGATAATTTCATTATACCTTTTAAGTTCAAGAAGTTCAAGGTCGTCCGAAAGTTCCGCAACGGTCATAAAAAGAACAGCCTTTGCGTTTTCGGTACCCTCTTCGCCGCAGAAAACGAAGGGATTATAATTTCCTTTTCTGCGGTCGTCCTCAAGGTCATCAAGGGCATCGCAAAGATAGATGTATCTTCCCAGAAGATATCCGAACCTTTGAAGGATTCTTTCGTTTTCTTCCTTTGCCCCAAGCGAAATCAGCTTTTCGAGGAATTTTGCAGTCGGCTGGGCAGCCATATCGGAAATATCGCAGTTTTCGCTTTCGAGCTTTTTCTGCTCTTCCATCATTTTTTTCGCGGCTTCGTTGATATATTTTCCGTTTTCATCGGAAATGGCTTTTTTTCTTGCGGAAGAAGCAAAGGGCAAAAGAACCGCCGCGGCGATTTTTTTCCCGAAGCCTTTATCCGCAATGTCGTCCTTAAGTTTATAATATGTCAGAATCATCGCCGCCTTTGCGGAAAGGGAAATTGCGCCGTTTTCGCAGCAGCGGCAGCGTTTTCTGAAAGGGTGCGCAATGCAGGAACATTTTTCATAGGAAGGACAGATTTCCTCATCAATGGCGGAAAGGAACATTGCCATAAAAGCGAAATCATAGCTGAGGGTCATTCTTGCAAAAAGCCCGAAGCTTCTGCCAAGTTCCTTGCAAAGCCCGCAGTAAACCGCGCGGTATTCCTCATCTTCCCGGATTCGGAGTTCCGGACGGTATGGTTTTATATAACCGAACAAAGCGAAACTCCCCCTTTTAATCTTACTTTGAATATTTTACACCATTTTTCCCGAAAAGTAATTAATAAAGTGTAAAAACTATGGTGTTTTTGCGATGAAACTATGAATTTCCGCCGAAAAAGCGCCTTATATCTTTAGAAAAGGCTTTTTTCGGGCGGATATCACCATTTCACTGCAGGGCGGGGGCTGCGCCCTGAGCGTAGCGAAGAAGTACTCTTGGGGTACTCCCGCCGTAAATAAGCCTCCCTTGTCAAAGGGAGGTGGATTTTCGGTGATTTATCACCGAAAAGACGGAGGGATTCCAAAAAGGATTTCCGGAGGGCACATCAAAATTGGTCAGGGATTTCTCTCCCTTAGTCACCTTCGGTGACAGCTCCCTCATCAGAGGGAGCTTGGTCCACCATTTCGTTTGCGGAACGGTCAAGACCGTTCCCTACGGTAAAATAGCGAGGTTTTTCGGGCGGATTATATCCGCCCCTGCAGTTGGCAATGGAGGCTTTTCTGCGGAATCTGCCGCGCAAAAAAGCCGTGCTCGTTTTTTGAGCACGGCTTTTTATTTTTAAGCACGAAAGCTTATCCGGCAATTTCTCTTGCGACGAGGACTCCGCTTGCGGAAGCGTGGGAAAGGGAATGGGTGATTCCGCTTCCGTCACCTATGATATAAAGTCCGTCATATTTTTTGCTCATAAGGTTTTCGCCCACTTCAACTTCCATATTATAGAATTTGACTTCGACGCCGTAAAGAAGGGTATCATCATTTGCGGTTCCGGGGGCAACTTTATCAAGAGCATAAATCATTTCAACAATGCCGTCAAGAATTCTTTTCGGAAGAACGAGGGAAAGATCGCCGGGCGTTGCGTTAAGGGTAGGGGTGATGAAAGCGCCCTCGATTCTGTCTTCAGTGGAACGCCTTCCGCGGATAAGATCACCAAAGCGCTGGACTATTACCCCGCCGCCGAGCATATTGGAAAGTCTGGCAATGCTTTCGCCGTAACCGTTGGAATCCTTGAAAGGTTCGGAAAAATGTTTTGCCACAAGAAGGGCAAAGTTTGTGTTTTCGGTCTGTTTTGCCGGGTCTTCATAGCTGTGGCCGTTTACGGTTATAATTCCGTTGGTATTTTCGTTTACCACTGCGCCCTTGGGGTTCATGCAGAAGGTACGCACAAGGTCGCCGTATTTTTCGGTGCGGTAAACGATTTTGCTTTCGTAAAGTTCGTCCGTAAGATGTGAGAAAACTTCTGCCGGAAGTTCCACGCGAACACCGATATCGACCCTGTTGGATCTTGTCTGGATGCCCATTTCTCCGCAGACTTTTTCCATCCATTTGCTTCCGCTTCTGCCGACGGAAATAATGCATTTTTCACAGGAATATTCGCCTTCCGCGGTTTTGATGGTGTATCCGTTTTCAGAAGCGAGAACCGTTTCCACCGGGGTATCGAAGAAGAATTCCACTTTATCTTTAAGGTAATTATAAAGATTTTCGAGAACGATATAGTTGATATCCGTTCCCAGATGGCGAACGGAAGCATCGAGAAGATGAAGGTCGTTCTGGATGCAGAGTTTTTTGAATTTCGTGCCGGCGGTGGAATAAAGCTTTGTTCCCTCTCCGCCATAGGACATATTTATTTCATCAACATAGCGCATGAGTTCAAGGGCTTTTTTCTTTCCGATATATTCAAAAAGGGTTCCGCCGAAATCGTTGGTGATGTT
This sequence comes from Oscillospiraceae bacterium, assembly GCA_017536625.1. Taxonomy (GTDB): domain Bacteria; phylum Bacillota; class Clostridia; order Oscillospirales; family Ruminococcaceae; genus UMGS1668. Next base: position 5,513 of record JAFXGY010000030.1, read on the forward strand.
ATATTTTCCGTCGGAAAAAGCTCCGGCGCCGCCAAAACCGCTCATAATCGAACAGGTTTTGCAGCCGATGCAGGTTTTTATTTTTTCGCCGTCAATGGGGCAGCGGCGTTTTTCAAGAGCATGACCCGCTTCGAAAACAGCGACTTTAAGGTTCCTGTTGAGCTTAACAAGTTCATAGGCGGAAAAAATTCCGCCGGGGCCTGCGCCGATTATAATAACGTCATAATTCATACTAACTACCTCCAAAGGCTTATTCTGAAAAATATTATATAACTAATCACAGGATTTTGCAAATTTTAATGCAATGTGATTTTTGGAATAATACCCGTCGTTCACTTTTGGTGACAGCTCCCTCGTCAGAGGGAGCTTATTCCATCCTTCCGGTGAGGTAAAAACCTCCTCAGAGGAGGAGGTGGCATTTCCAAAGGAAATGACGGAGGAGGGATTCCAAAAGCCTCCCTTGCCTAAAGGGAAGGGGACCATCGAAGATGGTGGAGGGATTCAATAAAGTTGAAAGTGATTTTGATGCGGGAACTTGGCTCCCCTAACAGGGGAGCTGTCTGCAAAGCAGACTGAGGGGTTTAAAAATATGAAACCCTTCCGTCTTTTGCCTTGCGGGCAAAATACACCTTTGCTCGCCGCAGACGGCAGACCCATCTGTTTCGCTTCGCTCAACATCTCCCCTAACAGGGGAGTCTCCTTTCA
>JAFXGY010000004.1 GCA_017536625.1 Oscillospiraceae bacterium
CTTTGCGGCATAGCGGCGAACAAGGTTTGCATCCAGAACATTCACTTTTCCGTTTCCGTCAACATCGGCAGCCTGAAGCTGATTTTCATCGAAATCAACGAGTTTTGCTGCATAACGGCGAATAAGGTTCGCATCCAGAACGTTCACTTTTCCATTTCCGTCAACATCGCCGTAAATGAAACTGAGTTTGGGAATTTCCTGTGTTTCATAATGATCGCAATTTTTGCAGTCACGCCGTTTTTCGCCGGGTTCTTTATTTGTCGGTGCTTTGGTTTCTTCCCATTCACCAAAATCATGTCCGAGTGCATCAACAACAGTCTGTGCAATAAGGATTTCTCCGCAGACGGAGCAATGCTTGCCTTCCGTAAGACCGGTTTCGGTACAAGTAGGTGCAACTGCTTCGTCAATCACTTCGGTGTGGCCAAGTGCGTCAACGACGGTCTGTGCAACAAGAACTTCACCGCAAACGGAGCAATGCTTACCTTCTGTAAGTCCGGTTTCGGTACAAGTCGGAGCGACTGCTTCGTCGATCACTTCGGTATGACCGAGGGCATCAACGACGGTCTGTTCAACAAGAACTTCTCCGCAGACGGAACAATGCTTGCCTTCCGTAAGACCGGTTTCGGTACAAGTCGGAGCGACAGCTTTGTCGATAACTTCGGTGTGACCGAGAGCATCAACAACGGTCTGTTCAACAAGGATTTCTCCGCAGACAGAGCAATGTTTGCCTTCAGTAAGTCCGGTTTCGGTACAAGTCGGAGCGACTGCTTCGTCGATTACTTCGGTGTGGCCCAGTTCTTTGATTTCGCTTTTTACTCTGCTAAGTTCTTCACCACAGACTTCGCAGTAAACCACAGATTCGTAAGAACCTTTTTCGGTGCAAGTAGGTTTCACTGTGTTTTCGATTACGACTTCACCTTCGGTATGACCGAGTGCGTCAACGACAGTCTGTGCAACAAGAACTTCTCCGCAGACGGAGCAATGCTTGCCTTCAGTAAGTCCGGTTTCGGTGCAGGTGGGAGCGACTGCTTCGTCGATAACTTCGGTATGAGGAAGTTTCTCTTTTACTTTGGTTTCTCTGCTAAGTTCAGTTTTGCAAACGGTACAATATATTACTGAATCATAGGAACCTTCCGCAGAGCAGGTTGCATCTTTGTTGTTCTCAATTACGACTTCGCCTTCGGTATGACCGAGGGCATCAACAACGGTCTGTTCAACAAGGATTTCTCCGCAGACAGAGCAATGCTTACCCTCCGTAAGTCCGGTTTCGGTACAGGTAGGTGCAACTGCTTCGTCGATTACTTCGGTATGACCCAATTCTTTGATTTCAGTTTTTACTCTGCTCAGTTCTTCACCACAGACTTTGCAGTAAACCACAGATTCATAGGAACCTTTTTCGGTACAGGTGGGTTTTACTGTGTTTTCGATTACGACTTCGCCTTCGGTATGTCCGAGTGCATCAACAACGGTCTGTGCAACAAGGATTTCTCCGCAGACGGAGCAATGCTTGCCCTCCGTAAGTCCGGTTTCGGTACAAGTGGGGGCAACGGCTTCGTCGATTACTTCGGTGTGAGGAAGTTTTTCTTTTACTTTGGTTTCTCTGCTGAGTTCAGTTTTGCAAACGGTACAATATATTACCGAATCATAGGAACCTTCAGCAGAGCAGGTTGCATCTTTGTTATTCTCAATTACAGCTTCGCCTTCGGTGTGACCGAGTGCGTCAACAACAGTCTGTGCAACAAGAACTTCTCCGCAGACAGAGCAATGCTTGCCTTCCGTAAGACCGGTTTCGGTACAAGTCGGAGCGACAGCTTTGTCGATTACTTCGGTGTGACCCAGTTCTTTGATTTCGCTTTTTATTCTGCTCAGTTCTTCGCCACAGACTTTGCAGTAAACCACAGATTCATAGGAACCTTTTTCGGTACAGGTCGGTTTTACCGTGTTTTCGATTACGACCTCGCCTTCGGTATGACCGAGAGCATCAATAATGGTCTGCGCAACAAGAACTTCTCCGCAGACAGAGCAATGCTTGCCTTCCGTAAGACCGGTTTCGGTGCAGGTAGGTGCGACTGCTTCGTCAATAACTTCGGTGTGAGGAAGTTTTTCTTTTACTTTGGTTTCTCTGCTGAGTTCAGTTTTGCAAACTGCGCAATATATTACCGAATCATAGGAGCCTTCGGCAGAGCAAGTTGCGTCTTTGTTGTTTTCGATTACTGCTTCGCTTTCGGTATGACCGAGGGCATCAACAACAGTCTGTGCAACAAGAACTTCTCCGCAGACGGAGCAATGCTTACCTTCCGTAAGTCCGGTTTCGGTACAAGTCGGAGCGACGGCTTCGTCGATAACTTCGGTATGACCCAATTCTTTGATTTCAGTTTTTACCCTGCTCAGTTCTTCGCCGCAGACTTTGCAGTAAACCACAGATTCATAGGAACCTTTTTCCGTACAGGTCGGTTTTACTGTGTTTTCGATTACGACCTCGCCTTCGGTATGACCGAGTGCGTCAACAACGGTCTGTGCAACAAGGATTTCACCGCAGACGGAGCAGTGTTTGCCTTCCGTAAGACCGGTTTCGGTACAAGTAGGTGCGACTGCTTCGTCGATCACTTCGGTGTGAGGAAGTTTCTCTTTTACTTTGGTTTCTCTGCTGAGTTCAGTTTTGCAAACGGTACAATATACTACTGAATCGTAAGAACCTTCCGCAGAGCAGGTTGCATCTTTGTTGTTCTCAATTACAGCTTCTCCTTCGGTGTGACCGAGAGCATCAACAACTGTCTGTGCAACAAGGATTTCTCCGCAGACGGAGCAGTGCTTGCCCTCCGTAAGTCCGGTTTCGGTACAAGTCGGAGCGACAGCTTCGTCGGTTACTTCTGTATGGCCCAGTTCTTTGATTTCAGTTTTTACTCTGCTAAGTTCTTCGCCACAGACTTTGCAGTAAACCACAGATTCATAGGAGCCTTTTTCCGTGCATGTCGGTTTTACTGTGTTTTCGATTACGACCTCGCCTTCGGTATGACCGAGAGCATCAACAACGGTCTGCGCAACAAGAATTTCATCGCAGACGGAGCAATGTTTACCTTCCGTAAGTCCGGTTTCGGTACAGGTGGGTGCAACGGCTTCGTCGGTTACTTCGGTGTGACCAAGGGGTTCTGTTTCTCTGGTTTCCGAATAATCACAGTATTTACATTTTCTGCTTTCTTCCCCTTTTTCCGTACAGGTTGCTTCTGTTACAGTATTCCAATTTTCAAAGCTGTGCGCTCTGACATTCAATTCTCCGCCGATATAATCAAGCTGGATTTTATTATAGCCAGCGTCATATATTGCCTTTCCGGAGGCGCTTATGGCAGAGGAATACGTACCGGATTTCAGCGGTTTTAAAGAGAAAGTAATAAGCTTCTGATCTTTTGAAACTCCGTCTTCATTGATAAATGAAAATTTGATCTGACCGTTTTTAAAATTCGGATTTATAACAACATTTCCGCCGTTTTCCGAAGCTTCCGGATGAACGGATGCGGAAACAACCGCCACTTCTGCAGGATTATAGGATATGATAAAATCTCCCGCCGCCACGGAAGAGATCCCTTCGATATAAACTTCCGCCTGCGCAGAGGCACCTTCATCGGTCCATTCGGGCAGAATTATTCCGAAATCCGGAAAATCTTCCGGCTCCGGCTCAACATATTTTTTGCTGATGCTCAAATCCTGGCTAACTTCATTCCCGTTTATGACGGAAAGGTTCTGTGCATAAAGGGAACTTGCTTTCATGCTCACAGTGGTTGAGGCATCTGTATCATTTATTGCCCGAAGCGTTACGGTGAAAAGATCGCCGGTGCTCGCCGCGGTGGAGGAACTATAGGACATGAGCACGCTTCCTGCCCTATCGCCATTTACGGAATAAACCGCATCCGCAGTCTGCATTCCGGAGCAAATTTCGAAATCCACGAATTCAAAAAGAGCCTTATCATACGAAATTTCGAAGATTCCGCTCGCCATATCATAAAGGCTGTAGGAATAGTATGTAATTTTAACTTCATCGCCCTGCTCAAGGGATGTTTTATCCGCATAATTGTAAAAATAAGCGGTAGGAATATAAGGTTCCGATTCAAGAACGGTGATTTTGCCGTTCTGACGGCTTATGGAAACCGGGTTTCTGTTCACGTCATAAGCATCGCCTATGGCAACAAAAATCGGATAATTCCCCGGCTGAGCATTGCCACTTATAGCAAAACTAAGGCTGAGCACGGTGACATTTCCGCTGAAGCCTTCCGTGCTCGCCATGCTGAGGCAAACGTTTCCGGCCGTGCTCGTGTTGATATCGACCGAAGCCCCGGAGAAACCCGGAGCTTCGGCATAATCGAGCGTGAGCACGCTTGTATCATAGAAAATATCAACATCCAGCGCAGCGAGATTTTCAAGATTTTCCGCCGTTACGTCAATATAGGCATAGCTTCCCGCATAGCTTGAATAAGTTCCTGCTTTTATAACCGGAGAAAGTTCTTCCGCAAAGGCAGAAACCGGCGCAAGCGCAAGGCACAAAGCGCATATTAATGAAATAATTCTTTTAAACATCATTTATGTACCCTCTTTCCTCAGAAAAGCACGCTTGTGATTTTTCCGCTTACGTATTGGAGAATGCGCAGGGCTTCGACTGCGTTGAGTTCGCCGTCTCCGTTGATATCCGCCCTTGCGAATTCTTCAAGGCTGAGGTTATAAAGGTCGTTGATTCCCTGAAGGAGTATAAGCGCATCGCGGTTGGTAATTACCCCGTCGCCGTCAACGTCGCCCTTGTCGTTATCGGAAACCGCCACCTGAACGGTGATGAAATAAGGTTCTTCGGCCGAACCTTTATAAGCATATCCGGTTCCGTCGAAGGCTTCGATGTAATATTCGATGCCCGCGGTGGTGACAAAGCTTTGGTCGATGGAATGGAAGAACTTATCGTTGGTTCTGCCCATGTTGGCAGATTCCCATTCTTCCGTTCCGGCGATTCTGTAATAGAGCTTGACCGAATCGACCATAATGTTATCGGTTACGGTGGCGCTTACGGTAACTTTGTTTCCGGTGAAGGCATTATAAACCGGAGTGTGATAAACATCCGGAAGCATGGTATCCTTCGACATGATTACCTGTTTACCGGAAGGAACGGATTCGGTAAGGTCGGTTTTTACTACCGTGAAGTTGTAATAATAAAGGGTGCCGGGTTCTACTTCGTCATCGAAGAATTCCTTTGTATCGGTGGGGATAATCATATCATTGAGCTTCTGATAATATCCGTCCTCTTCGGTGGAGCGATAGACGTTATAACCCATAAGGGTATCGAAATCGTCCTGGAACCAGTTGAGCTGGATTCCCTCATCGGTAGCAACCGCCTGGAGGTTCATGGCAAGGGCTTCGGTGGTATCGATTTCGAAGGTGAAGCGACCCCAGTCTTCATAAAGCTTCTGGAAAGAATCCGCGGCTTTGCCGTTGGAGATATTGAAATACTGGGTTCCGTTTTCGATGAGGGTGGTAAGGGTCATGGTGCCTTCCCATCTTCTGGGGGAAACATAGGAACCTTCGACTTCATAATCAGCATAGGGATAATAGCTTCCGAAACGGACGCGAAGAGGAATTGTGGTATCCATATCGCGGTTGAATTCGACGAAGAAGGTTACTTCCTCGTTGCCGACTATGGGGAATTCCTCGCCGTCAACAATGGTGCCTGCATCAACAACGAAAGGCCATACGTCTTCCGGTGCTTCGGTAAGGAAATTGCCGGGGTTTATCTGGGCAAACTGTATATTATCATCTCTATCAATAAAATGTTTTTCGATAAGTTCTACATTGGTTGTACCCCAATAGTTTCCACCAAAATTCGTATAGTCCAAGCCTGTGGAGTCCATAGGCGCTTCTATTGTCATCCATCTGTCAATATCGTTAGAATTAATAAGATTAAGGATTGCATTTCCCGAAAAATAGATATTATCGCTGTTTCTTATTTTTTCCTCAGCTTTTTCAAAATCCTCAATCAAAAGGCTTTTTTCTGAAGCATTCGGAATTTCCAAAAGATATACATAACAGTAACTGCCGTCTTCCGCATAAGCCATATGACTTCCATTTGTTATTGCACCACCTGCGAAATAAAAGTCTCCCGCTTGAGGTGTTGCACTATAAAATTTTTCCGATATCACATCGATACTTTCACCATTTATCCACGTAAATCCTTTGTCATATTCTTCAAAAATACATATTGTTGTTTGTCCAATATTGGCAGTAATTTTTTCATACTCTTCTTCCGTTTCGATACATGCAACCGTTCCTCCGAAAGTTTTTGCTATCTCATTAAGTTTCTTAATATATCCGTAACTACTCGAATAACTGGAATATCCATATATAAGATTTACATAGGCGGTATCCGTTTTTTCGTCTATCCAAATCTTTTCAATACCTTTTGTCTCTTTGAAATTTAATCTTAGTTCATATTTTGCGTTAGTAGGATTTCTCCACTCAGGAAAAGTTACTTCTTCGTTTATGTTTCTTAAAAACACGCAGTCTTTTACTTCAAAATTCGGAAAAAAACTTGGTGCGCTGCCTACAAACAAACAACTGTAAAAATCTCCGGAAAAACTATCTCTTGCTATTTCTCCTGTTTCGCCCAGTTTATAAAAAACAGTATCGTAGAATTTTCTTCCTGCAATATGGCAACTAGTGGATATTTCCTCTAATTCTCCATCATTAAAATACCTATAATTTACAACTCCACTGTAATTTTTTGAAAAATAGCAATTATAGACAAATTTCGCATTTACACCCGGATTTATTACTTCGCAATATTCCATATAATCACATTGGAAATCTACTCTGTAATTTGAAAAAAGTTCACTTGGATATATTTTTATAGGTTTTTCTTCTGTACCTTTGAGAACAAATTTACCTTGGTTCTTAATTTCCGGAACTCCTTTCGTTGAATACGGGCTTTCAGGATCTGCGGTATAGAACTGGATTTCCGCTCCCGGTTCAACGCTTAGCGTTGCACCATTTCTGACAATCACCGTATTTTCAACAATCCAAAGTCTATCTGCAGTAAGAACAAAATCTTCGGTAATATTGTTTGGAACAACTGTTCCGCGGCGAACAACAATCTCTATATAATCATTCTCTGTTCCACCGGTAACATAAATTGTATCATCCGTTTCATCAAGGGCATTTTCATAAGTAATTGTATAATAAATTTTTATGATGTAATCGTTGGGGCAATCCGGCACTACGGAAAGCATGAAGGGATCTTCCCAGCCAACGTGCATATCGTTATCATAAATTTTACCTGCGTCCTTATCAGAATAGGTACCGATGCTTCCATAATTCTTGCTGGAAGATTCTCCGCCATCAAAGGTGACGTATTTATTCGCAACTCCACCTTTTGAAATTGAATCAATAGTAACATTGACATTTTCCGCCATGCCCCAGCGGTTGCGAAGGGTAAATCCGAGTTCGAAGGTTTCGCCCGCATCGATAACTCCATCGCCATTGTTATTCTCGCCATATTTTTCGGTATCGAAGATATTGAAATCGAGAACATTAACAGAAGGCTTCGGCATAACGGTCAAAGCAGAATAGGCGTTGATAATCATCGGGAGATTATGCATGCCATGCACACCGAGGTTAATACAGGTTGCACTGATTTCACTGGTGCTTGCAAGCTGTGCATAGATGAACTTGGTGGGATAGGTGTTTCTGTCCCCGAAGGCTGCGCGAAGATTTGCCGCCGCGGCAGAAACCACCGGCGCCGCCATGGAAGTTCCGCTCCATGCGGCATATTTATCGTTCGGTATGGTGCTCCATATCTGTTCGCCGGGTGCATAAACTTCGTATTCAACTGTAGTATATGCTTTAACGTCCCAGTTAGTGAAACCGGATTCAACACCGCTCTGATTTACACTCATAACGCCGAGAACATATTTGAACGCGGCGGGATAGTTGGGTTTTGCCAAAGGCAAAATTTCGTTATGTACTCCGTCGTTACCTGCGGATGCAACAAGAACACAATCGGTATATGCGGCGGTAAGGGCATCCTGAACAGCAACGGAAGCAGCGGTTCCGCCGAAGGACATATTGATTACGTCTGCGCCGTTCTGCCATGCATAGATAATTGCCTTTGCAATATCGCTCTGGAGGAAATATCCGCTGGCCTGTCCGGCTTTTACAGCCATGATTTTGGAATTATATGCAACACCGACGATTCCCTCTTTGTTGTTTGCGGCGGCAATAATGCCCGCAACGTGGGTTCCGTGACCGTGGTCATCGTCGCCGTTGCCGCTGCCATAAACGATATCAATGCCATAATAATCGTCAACGTATCCGTTGCCGTCGTCGTCCATTCCGTTATCGGGAATTTCATTGACATTCTTCCACATATTGGATTTAAGGTCGATGTGGTCAAAATCAACGCCGGTATCGATTACCGCAACAATGGTGCCTTCGCCGGCCATGGGAAGGTCGTTTTCTTTTTCATATTCCCATGCTTTCTTGATTCCTGCTTTATCAAGGTACCACTGGTCTTTATATTTAGGGTTTTCTTCGGTTCCGGTTGAAGGTTCGGAATCTCCGCCTTCTTCTTCACCATAGGAAACGGCGGTGTAGCCGTTCCATTTTCCGTCAACGATTTCCCAGGTATCATTGCCGGCGGGGTAATATACAGTACATTCAAATCCATAGTCATCCAGGCCAAGAGAAGAACCACTTCCCATAGGGTGAATGCTCGGTGCATCACCTTTGAAATAGAAATTCATATCATGGCGATATGCTTCTTCGATAGAAATATCAAAAGCACTCTGTCCGATTGATTTTACACTTGCTGGGATTTCAATTTTTTCGTCAAGACCATGGCACTTGCTGAAAGCAAGATCCCCAATACTCTCAACGCCTTCGGAAAGTACAAGTTTTCCGTCAAAACCTTTGCAACTTAAGAATGCAGCTGTTTTTATTTCTTTTACTGATCCGGGGATAATCAAATCCCCAGTGAAATTGCAATAGGAAAATGCATACTCTCCAATGCTCGTTATACCATTTTCAATAACAAGTGTTTTGAAACTATCTTTGTTTCCGCCCCATTGATAGTTATCATACATTTCACCTGTTCCACTAACGGTAAGGGTACCTGCGGAATCAAGTTCCCATGTAAGATTACCACCGCACTGCCCGCTTGCAACAACTTCCAAAGAAGCTGCTTCATATTTGAAGTTATATTCCGCAACCTTGATGAAATCAAGTGCGCGCACTTCTTCCATAACGGCGGTAATATCCGCATCCTTTTCGATATAACCGATATACCAGACCGCATCTTCAAGAACCATCATTTCCTCGGTTTTGAGGATGCCGGCTTCTTTGAGTTCATTTTCGCGTTTTTCGTTAAGGGTTCTTACTTTGAACATAAGGGTTTCGTCGTCATATTCGAAAACACCCTCCTCAAATTCCTCCGGATAAATCTCATCGAAAGGCACTTTGATTGAGTTATCCTCATCAAAATATTCCGATTTATCCTCTTCAGGCTGTTCCGGAATCTTCGGAAGTTCCGTGCTCATGTTCCCGGCGGAAATTCCGCTTTCTTCGACAGGAGCATTGAGTTTTTCATCCGGTACAGGATTTTTATCCTCCATATCGAGAATTTCGTCGTTTCTTTCCTCTTTTGCGGAGAGTTCTTCCCTTTCCTCTTCGGAAATTATGATGTTGTTTCCGTCGAGTTTCGGTTCGTCTTCCTGCGGAAGATGATAGGAAAGAATCGCACCGATGGATACAGCGGATGCAACCATGAGCACCGCCAGAAGGACTGAGATTATTTTGCTGAATCTTTTCATCTTTTTCGCCTCCGGAAAAATTTTGGGTACAATATTCCATCTTTTATAATATACCTATTTAAATGAAAAAACAATATGCTGGCTGCATAGTATAGTTCTTACAAAGCTGTCCATTTTCCCGAATATGAAGCCTTTTCCGGACGAAAACAGCTTTATGAAAAGCAAAAAAAGAGCACCCGCAAAAGCGGGTGCTCCCGATTTTATGAATTTATACGGTTATCTTCATGCTGAAATTTTCGCAGCCTTCAAAGGCGGCTTTCGGCTGTTCAATAAGGACGAACCAATCCGCCATATCCGCGGTGCCGACTTCCGGTATTTTTGCGTTTACGGTGATGCTGCAGCTTCCGCCTGAAACGGAAATATCCGTTACGGAATATCTTACGGAACCGCTGTTCGACTGGATATGGATTATAATAAGGGAATTTTCTTCGAAATATTTTTCGTCATAGGAAAGGATTTTTTCCTTCGGGGAGTTTTCTCCGGAGCGGAAATCATACGTTCCTTCCATATCCATATAGAAGGATTTGAGCTTTTCGGCGGAATGGAAAACCATGATGGGGTTATCATTTTTGCCGTTTTTTTCATTTGCGGCATAAAGGTGCCACATGGTTTCTTCGGAACCTGCTCCGTATCCATTTGCGCGAAGAACGAAAGTATTTTCAATGGCGGGAGAATCCGAAATCTGCCCGCTCATATTCCCGGAAAATCCGGGTTTTTCTTCCGTTCCCGGTTCTTCTGGAACAGAAGGAGGTTCCCCGAAAGGTTTTTCTTCTTCGGGAATTCTTTCCGGTTCTTCGGGGGTGTTTGTTTCCGCGGGCTCTTCCGGATTTTCCGGTTTTTCTGCTTCATCCGGTTCTTCCGGATTCGGGGATTCTTCCTTTAATACAAAGGGGAAAGAAAATTCCGCCACGGCATTTGTGCCTTTATAAGTTCCGTCTTCAAATTCGATTATTCTTTTGACTATGCGGTATTCACCTTCCGAAAGGCTTCCGTAAAGCCACGCAAAGCTTATTTCCTGCTCTCCGATTCTTCCCGGTTCCACTCCGTATGCGGGTTCCGTAAAAACAGCGTCTTCCGGAATTATTTCAAGGCTGCACCATTTTCCGTTTTCGAAAATCTGGATATTGAAATCATCGCTGAAGCTAATTTCGTTTTCGGAAGTGTTTTCTATCTCCACTTTAAGCGATCTTTCCGAAACGGAAACCACACGCATTTTTGCGGGAGAATCTTCGTCCGGAAGAATCTGTGCTTCTTCCCCGGTGCTTGTTGCAAGGGGATTTTTTTCTTCTCCGCATCCGGCAAAAGCCATCAGCATCACAAGCAAAAGAATCAATATTTTTTTCAAATCGGTTGCCTCCCTTTTTACCATTTTATATCCTCTTCGGCGAGGATTACCGTTTCGGTTTGGGTTGCGCCTTTTCCGAAAACGACAGTTATTTTTCCTTCATAAAGCCCGAAATCCTTGATTTCATCATATTCTGCCCAGCCTTCAGCTTTTGCTCTTTTTCTTCCGACTTTTGTAAGCATATCTGAAAATTCAATGCGTTTTCCGGTTTCGATATTAAAAATCTGGGTCGGGGTTTTATCGTTCAAAAGGATTCCGCCTTCCCGGAGAGATTCCCCGATTATAATGAAATATTTATCCCCGAGGACCTTTGCTTCCGGAAAATCCCAATATTTATAAAAATCCTTTTCGCCGTTATTGCTCAGAGCTTCAAAGCTGAAATTTTCCTTGACATATTTTTCCGCGGCTTTGTTTATTTTTTCGGAATGCTTATAAGCATCCCGGAGTATCGCATAGCCGAAAGCGACTCCGTATTTTTCGCTGTCCTCTTCGACTTTTTTATAAATGATATTTCTGTCGCCGTTTCGGAAATATTTCACCGGCGAAAGTTCCGCAAAATATCCTTCCATATCGTTCGGAATGGAAGTTACCATGTATTTATCGAGAAAAGTATCTGTTTCGAGCATTGCGCCGCCTTCGAAATAAGGGTTATCATAATCGAAGAAAATATTATCCGCCGTCATGCACCAGCCTTCCTTCGGCATGGAAGCAAATTCGCCTTTGATATTGTAATATGCGCCCAGGTCATCCACAGGCTGATAAATGGCAAGGGTCATATATTCGCCCAAAATTTCCGCGATATCCGTTCCTTCCCGGAAAAGTTCTTCGGTGGAAAGACGTTTTCCCGTTTCCATATCCCAAACTGCCGCTTCGGTGTGATAATTGAGCCAGCCTTCCTCGTAATAACTCAAATCAAGATAATCCATAGTCACCGCGACGGAAAGATATCCGTTTTTTGCAGAAACATAGCAGGAAGCCGGCTGACCTTTTTTATAAACAATATCCCTGTATGGGCCGTAAAGTTCGTATCCGCTTTCCATGGGAATCCGCTTTGTCGCTGCCTGGGATTTCCCTGCGGTTTCAAGCTCTTCTTTCATCTGCGGCATTTTTTCTTTGCAGATTTTTATGGATTCAAAGATAAAGTCGTTTATCTCCGCTTCAAGATTTTTATCCGCAAGGGCATTGAGATAATAAGTTTCCGTTCCGTCCGGATATCTCTTCAGTTCAAGTGGGATATATCCTTCTCCAAGGGTATATTCAAAACTTGGAACTTTTTCGTTCACGGAAACTTTTCCCGTTCCGGTGCCTTTATAAATTTCAAATTTTTCTTCCGAATAATCAAACCCGATATCCCGTACCGTAACATAGCCCGCTTTCGCGATGGCAAGCTGGCCTTCATCGGAAATCATCCAATCCACGAGTTTCCGGACGTTTGAATCTTCCGGTTCATCGGAATTAAAAACGGCGTAATTATATCCGAGAAGAGGATAGCTTCCGTTTGCCATATTGTTTTTGCTGACTTCCGCTCCGTCAACTTTGATGAATTTTATTCCGTCGCCGCCGCTGTACATATCTGCCGCATAGGCATAAACAGAATAGCCTATGGCGTTTTCCGCATTGCTGTTCATTGCAATGGCATCCATAAGCCCCACCATAGAACTGGGTCTGCCTTCCGTAGGAGCATCCATAAGCGGAACTTCCCCCATGAATTCGAGCATATAGTTCTGGCTTCCGGAATCACGGTTGCGCTGATAGGCGATTATTTCCGCGTCGTTTCCGCCGACTTCCTTCCAGTTGGTTATCTTTCCGGAATAGATATCCCGAAGCTGTTCCTGCGTAAGGACTTCGACGGGGTTTTTGGCATTGACAACAAAAACGAAGCCTTCATAGGCAACGGGTATTTCCTCAAAAGTTATACCAAGTTCTTTTGCGCTTTGGCGCTGTTCTTCTGAAACCGGACAGCTGAAAACAAGGTCAACCTTTCCGCGGACAAGTTCATAAAAAGAGCCCCATGTGCTTGTATGGGAAACGTCCTTTGTTGCTTCTGCAATGGTCTTCCCGAAAATCGCTGCGCGAATTCCCGCTTCCAGCGGAATAAGCGAAGTGGAGCCATCGATTATCGGGAAATCTTTTCGGAGATATTCAAGGTGCGCCGGAGCTTCTTCCGGTTCTTCCGGCTTTGCCGGTTCCGGTTCTTCATTCGCAGAGCTTTCTTCCGTGCCCGGTTTTTGGGGGTCCTGCGGTTCTTCCGCCGGATTTGAGCACGCAGCAAGCACCATGAGCACCGCAAGCAAAATCGTGATAATCCTTTTCACGAAATCATCTCCTCCGATTATATTTTATCCCAATCTGAACTGGGCCGCAAGGGTCATTTTTTCGCCGGGGTCATTTTCGCTTTCAAAAACGGTGAAATATTTTATAATGCGGTATTTTCCTTCCGGAAGCTTTCCGTAAATCTGTTCAAACTTATGCCCCCAGGTGCAGGTGCTTTCTTTTTCGAGCACATAGGCAACTTCGATAAAGGCATAATCTTCGTTTTTCGGCGCAAGGCGGTGCCATCTTCCGTCCTTTTCGAATTCGATGAAATAGCTTTCTTCATAAGCTATCTCGCATTTGCTTTCGTTTATAATTTCGAGAGCAATCTGACTTTCGGAAACGTCCGTTATTTTAAGCCGAAGAATATCAGTATCGGATATTGCCTCCGCAGATTCCCCGAGGGATTTATTTCCGCCGCAGCCGGAAAGGATAAAAAGCAAAACCAAAATAATTGCCGCAAATTTTTTCATATTCCACCTCAAAACAAATTTATTCTTCCGGAACAAGAACGAGGAAAGGTTCCTTTCCGCCGTCCTTTGATTCATTCCAATCTTTATATTCGAACAAATAATCGCCCTCTTCGTTTCGATAAAGATATCCTTCCTCATTGCCGTCAAGGTCTTTTTCGATAGAAAGGGCTTCAACGCAATTTATCGCACCGATTTTTTCATAATCCGCCGGCAGTTCAAAAATCACTTTTCCTCGGTGGAAATAGGTAATCCCTTCGTATCTTACCATGACCGGAAAGGCATTTCCGGGTTCGTTTTTTTCTGCGCCGCAGCCCGAAAGAAAAATCACCGCCGACAGAAAAAGAATTATTATCCTTTTCATATTCCACCTCTAAAAAAGGTTTATCTTTCCTTTACCGAAACTTTAAATTCCGCATAAACCCTTTGGGTTCCGCATTGCTCTCCATCCTCGTTATAAAGCTCGATATCCTGATAGATGCGGTAATTCCCATCGGAAAGTTCTCCGTAAATTCTTGTGAATCCGAAGCTGTAATTTTGTTTTTCTCCGGGAAGAAGGCAGTCCGCCATTGGATAGACATAAACTTCTTCTTTTATTTCGACCGGGAACCATTCATTTCCGTCCTGATATTCCAGAGAAAAATCATAGCCGACCGCAATTTCGTTCGCGGAATTATTTATTACATCAAAAGTGATGATTTCGGAATCGGAATATGTAATATCAAATTTTATAAGATCCGGATCGATTTTGGGGTCGTTTCCGGCGCAGCCGGCAAAAAGCATTGCCAATGCGGCAATCATTAAAACGAGCTTTTTCATAAAAAAATCCCCCTTTATGCAGAAATTGCCGCCGCCATCAAAGGCAGCGGCAATCCTTTCTTCTATTTTAAACAAGGCTTGAATAAATTTCGTATTCGCCTGTTCCCACATTGACGGAAACAGTCATTGAAATTACGCCTTCATTCACCTTTCCGGGAACGAAAATTTTGCTTTCAGGAATGGTGAAGGTTCCGTTCACGTCACCGACCATAGGAAGGTAATTATCTTCTTCAAACTCTGTCTTCGCGACCTTCTTCGAAAGATTGATTATATAATATTCCCCTTCGAGATAGGAACTTCCGTAATCTCCCTCGATCCAGAACGCGTTTATGATTTCTTTATTTGCGGAATTATCGTGGAGAATGACGGAAACCGAACCGTTTTCAATCGAAAGTTCGATGGTGCGCTTTTTGTTGATGTTTTCCGTTATATCTCTGACATCATCATATCCGCCACCGCCGGTATTTGGGTTTTCGTTCGCCGTTGCAGCGAAATACCTATAAAGAATTTCCTTTACGGAAGTATCGTTCTGCAAAGCTTCGGAAGAACTCGAAACGCTTGAATGCGGAGCATTGATGCCTTCTTCAGGAAGCGCTTCTTTCATACCAGAATCGCCGGAAGATGGATTGATTTCGGCTTCCTCTTCCGCTTCGGGAACAAAAGCCTCTTCATTATGGGAAGCGGATTCCGATCTTTCGTTGCTTTCCGCAGTAAGAGAATCGAAAATTTCCACATAAGTTTCAGAAGGTGCCGATGAAGGTTCTTCAGTGGTTTCCTGCGCCGCTTCCGGTTCCATTGCTTCTGCGGCGTTATCCATCGAAATTCCGCCGGAAAGCGCATTCGCCAAAACAGGAACACCTGCACAGATAAGAACAACGGCAGCAGCCGCTGCAATATATTTTGAATATTTTTTGAAAGGAACAGTGCTCGATTTTTTCTTCTCCGCTTCAGCCTTATCAAAAATCGTCCGGACATCAGGAATTTCCGGAATTTCGATTTCGGAATCCATCTTCGCGAAAATTTCCGCAAGTTCCTGCTCAAAAAGTTTTTCGTCATGCTCAGCCATCGTTCTCACCTCCCAACATTTCTCTTAATTTCGCATAAGTCCGGTGCAGCTTCGAGCTTACCGTACCTTGCGGTTTGCCGATCATTTCGGCAATTTCTTTATTAGTATAGCCGTGGAGCACCGAAAGAACAACAATCATCCTTTCCTCTCCTTCAAGCTTCGAAAGCGCCGCCGAAAGGCTTGCGCTTTCGGAAATATCCTCTTCAATATTTTCCGAACCCTCCTTCGGGGTTTCTATAAGGTCATCAATGTTATAAGTCGCTCTGCGTTTTATCTTTTCGGAAATGATGAGCTTGCATCTGGTGCTCAGAATCCGAAAAGCCCATGAGCTGAAGGAAGAAGCATCGCGAATCTTCCCGATGCCCTTCCAGATTTCCACAAAAGCATCCGAAACCGCATCGGAAGCATCTTCCGCATCTCCAAGGGTATAAATCGCGAACTTATAAAAATCCTTATAGCAGGAATAATATAAATCGGAAAAAGCGTCTTTATCGCCTTTTGACGCTTTGACAACCAATTCAATATCAACTTTCATAACCACACCACCAATCATGGCTATCATTATATTAGTGCGTAAAAATCGCTTTTTTGTTGCACGAAAAACAAAATTTTTTCAAAATTTTTCTTATAATGTGATTATACAATATATTTATGAATAAATTTATTCTATTTCGGAATATTTTCTGAAATTAATAAATTCTTAAGAATTAAAAATACCATTTCCAAACGGACAGAAACATTCGTCCCGATGGAAATGGTACTCTGCGTGCTCAGAATTCGTCAAGTTCCGTAAAAACGACGCCGCTTGGAGTGGTAATTCCGCCGTAAATTTTATCGTCGAACCTGCCCGTGCTCATGTAATGCTCAAGCATCCCTTTTGCGGTAAAGGGCATTTCCTTTTTGAGCACGGTATCGTAATCCACCCATTCAAGCTTTCCTTCGCTGCAATCCGTTTTGAGCACAGTGTTTTCTTTAAGCTCAGCAAAAAAATAATAATTCTGGCGAATTTCACCGTTTTTCAGGCGTAAAGTCACATACTTAAATTTAAGATTATCTATGTCGTGCTCAAAAATACCGATTTCCTCGCCCATTTCCCGAAGCATTGCCGCGCGAGCATCGTTGAGTTCTTCCTTTTCAAAATGTCCGCCGATTCCGCACCATGAAGGCGCTACGACCCTTGAACCGATACGATAGAGCATAAGCATTTTATCGCCTTTTGATATATAAATTGCTGTCATATTGCGCAGCTTGCCTTCCATTTGAGCACCACCTTAAAGTTCTTTTTCATAAATAAAACTATCAAAAGAAAGATTCATATTATATTTTTTAAAACTCGTTTTTTCTCTTACTTTAAAGCCAAGATTTTCGAGAAGTTTGCGGGAAGCAATGTTATCAGATGCAACTTCCGCCGTAACGATTTTACCTCCGCGCCCTTTGATCCATTCCATTAAAAGCAAAACCGCCTCTGTACCGAATCCGTTCTTCCAAAAATCCTTATGGATGCAATATCCTATATCATATTGAGAATTATTTTCATCCGGAAAGGTGCTTATGGAACCTATTCTTTCACCGGAATTAAGGCAAATTATAAAATAAAAGCCATCAGCGCAGTTCTCAATACCATCAAATGCCTTCTGAAAAACGTCATCGATATATTCCTGCGTAGGATCGCTCAAATATCTGCCGTTTTCTTCATCAAACCACATTCCGCCGACAAAGGCAACATCTGATTTATCATAGCTGCGAAGGAAAATTCTTTCTCCGCAAATTTTGCCACCAATTTTCATAAAACACCTCGGATAATTATCTGAACATATTATAGCATAAAAACAAAAACCCGGAAAGAGATTTTCCGAGTTTTAAAACAAAAAAACAGCCCAGTCGAATGACTGGGCTGTGTCGGCATTGACCTATTTTTCCGGGAGGCTGCCCTCCAAGTATCTTCGGCACGAACGGGCTTAACTGCTGTGTTCGGAATGGGAACAGGTGGATCCCCGCCGTAATAAACACCGACTATATTGGTGACCCGAGGGGGATTCGAACCCCCGTTGCCGGCGTGAGAGGCCGGAGTCTTAGGCCACTTGACCATCGGGCCGGATTGGTGCACCATCAGGGACTCGAACCCGGGGCCCGCTGATTAAGAGTCAGC
>JAFXGY010000031.1 GCA_017536625.1 Oscillospiraceae bacterium
CTTCAAAGCCGGCGATTCTGCTTGCGGATGAACCCACCGGAAACCTTGACCCGAAAACCGGCGACCAGGTTCTCCGCCACCTAAAAGCTCTTGCGGCACGTTTTCATCAGACAATACTTCTTGTTACCCACGATATGGAAATTGCCGCCATGGCGGACAGAGTAATCCGCCTTCATAATGGCGAAGTTATTGAAACAAAAGATAATTAAAGATAATTGAAGAAAAGAGCCGCAGTGAAAAAACTGCGGCCTTTTTTATAGCAACAAGCAGTTGCTTGTGTTTTTTAATAACCGGTGATAAAATTAAAACCAGAGGTGATAAAATATGGAAACAAAAGATGTTTTGCTTGAACTCAGAACCCAATATGGTTTTTCACAGGATGAATTGGCAGAAAAAGTATTTGTGACAAGGCAGGCTGTTTCGCGGTGGGAAAACGGCGAAACCACACCGAACACAGAAACATTGAAACTTCTTTCAAAATTATACGATGTTTCAATAAACACCCTTCTTGGTTCTCCAAGGCAGCTGTTTTGTCAATGCTGCGGAATGCCCCTTGAAGATAATATAATAAGCAAAGAACCGGACGGATTTTTGAACGAAGAATACTGCAAATGGTGCTACGCTGATGGAGAATATATGTATCACGATATGGATGAACTTATTGAAGTCTGCGTAAAAAGTATGGCAAACGAAAATTTTTCTTCCGATCAAGTAAGAGAATATATGAAAAATATGCTTCCCGGTCTTAATTATTGGAAGCAATATTTAAACATCGGCGGAAAAGTAAAATTCGAGGAATTCAAAAGTCAGATTATCAAAGAATTCAATGAACTTCACATCGAAGGTATGCCCGAAGTTAAAAGCATCAATGCGCTTGTCGGGAATTTTATCAATCTTGAATACAGGCTTCCGAACGGAAAAACAGTCAAATTTCTTGATGACAAAGCAACGTATCTCGGAACACAGCTTGAAAACGAATTTTGCAATGGTCTTTGCTTTGGTCTTGCGGCAAATATGGATTTCCTTCTGGTGTGCTCTTATGAAGAAAACGGCGAAAACCCGGAACTTATCATTTATAAAAAACGTTAAAAAAATCCCGATTGTGTTTATGCAATCGGGATTTTAACTTATTCCAATACAGAAAATCTATCCTTCATCAAATCGAGTAAATCCATTCCTTAACCTCCGAAATAAGGGTTTCTTCAATTTCTGTCCTGATTTCAAAATTTTCCGGAAGATTGATAATATCCTTCTTAAGAAATTCAGGATAGAAATATTCATTTTCAAGTTTTTCAAAAGGAAGCCATTCAAAGAGGTGCTTTTCATTATTTTCAAATAAACTGAATTTATCTCCTCTTGAAAGAATATCCGTTTCGGAGATATCCATAAGAAAATATATGCATATTTCGTGGAATCGGATTTTTTCAACGTCCTCGGTAAAAAATGCCTGGTTAAGCCAAAGCGGACGAATGATTTTTGGTTTTGCGTCAAGCTCTTCCCTGCATTCACGTAAAAGAGCATATTCTGCGGTTTCGCCGATCTGAACCCTTCCGCCGGGAAGATAATAATATGGCGAACGTCCATCTTTCATTGCAAGAATTCTTCCGCCATTTATAATTATCGCGCAGACGCGATAGTTGAATTTTTCGTTTCCGTTTTTAAATGTAATATCCATATCATTCTCCTGAAACAGGGATAAAAACGGCACTTCAAAACGAAGTGCCGTTTGCTTTTTTATTCTTCATCTTCTTCCTCAAATTCATAATCATCGGAAGAAAGATCTTCGAAGATTTCTTTAAGGTCGCTTATGCCTTCAAAAGTTGTGGTGCTCGTCCAGATGGAAGTTATCTGGTCAAAGCAAGGGATTTCTGTCATAAAAGCCTCTGCCCTTTTCTGACGTTCGGTTTTATTGAGCTTATCACATTTTGTGAGAGCGATAATAAAAGGAACTTCGTTATCGATCATAAAATCGATCATCTGAACGTCATCTTTGGTTGGTGCGTGACGGGAATCCACAAGCTGAACAATAAGTCGGATATCTCTGTCGCTCATAAGGTATCCTTCAACAAGGTCTGCCCAGCGTTTTTTATCGCTTTGAGAAACTTTTGCGTATCCATAGCCTGGCAAGTCAACAAACTTTACACCGTCGACGTCATAAAAGTTGACCGTAACGGTCTTTCCGGGCTGGCTCGAAACTCTTGCAAGAGCTTTTCTTCCGAAAATCGCATTCATGAGCGAGGATTTTCCAACATTGGAATGTCCGGCAAAAGCAAATTCAATATTTTCAGCTTTGGGAAGCTGTTTTGAAGTGCCGTATGCGGCTTCAAATACTGCGTGATTATAATTCATTTTATCCTCTTCTTACTGAATATTCATAACTTTCGGTTCGTGATTAATTTCGAGCATGGAAATTTCTTCAATAAAGCTTTCCTTTTTTGGTTCTGCCTTGCGTGCAAGGGCGGTTTCAAGAACCGTTTCCACTTCTTTTGCAGGAACAAAAGTTATTGCGGATTTTACAACCGGATCGATTTCTTCAAGATCCGGAAGGTTTTCTTCCGGAATAAGAACGGTTTTAACTCCGGCTCTATATGCAGCCATGGTTTTTTCGCGAAGACCGCCGATGGCGAGAACTCTTCCGCGAAGGGTGATTTCACCGGTCATGGCAACATCTCTTCTGACAGGAATTCCGGAAAGCGCGGAAACAATCGCAGTGGTGAGTGTTACGCCTGCGGAAGGTCCGTCCTTAGGAACTGCGCCTTCGGGTACATGGATATGAATATCCTTGGTTTTATAAAAATCGTGCTCGATGCCGTATTTTTCGGTGCAGGAACGAACGTAGCTGATGGCCGCTTTTGCGGATTCTTTCATAACGTCGCCAAGATTTCCGGTAAGCTCGATTTTTCCGTTGCCGTCAAGAATGGCAACTTCCACCTGAAGCATATCTCCGCCGACAGAAGTCCATGCAAGACCGTTTACAAGTCCCACAGCATCTTCTTTTTCGATGGTTTCCGGACGGAATTTTTTAACTCCGAGGAAGTCGGTTATGTTGCTTCCGCTGATGGTTACTTTTTCGGCTTCTTCAGAAACAATTTTCTTTGCGGCTTTTCTGCAAAGGCTGCCAATGGTTCTTTCAAGATTACGAACCCCCGCTTCCCTTGTATAAAAATCGACGATGGAATAAATTGCGTCATCGGTGATTCGAAGCATTTTGGAATTAAGTCCGTGACGCTTCATTTCCTTTTTAACAAGGTGCTTTTTGGCAATCTGGAACTTTTCTTCGCGGGTATAGGAAGAAAGCTCGATTACTTCCATTCTGTCATAAAGCGGTCCGGGAATCGTGCTTGCATCGTTTGCGGTGGTGATAAAAAGAATGTCGGAAAGATCAAAAGGAATTTCGATGAAATGATCGCGGAAGGCAAAGTTCTGTTCCGGGTCGAGTACTTCGAGCATTGCGGAAGCAGGGTCGCCGCGGAAATCATTGCCCATTTTATCGATTTCATCCAGAAGGATAAGGGCATTTTTGCTTCCGGCAAGTTTTACTGCATTCATAATGCGTCCGGGCATTGCGCCGACATAGGTTTTTCTGTGACCGCGGATATCGGATTCATCTTTCATGCCGCCGAGGGAAATTCTTGTGTATTTTCTTCCCATGGAAGCGGCAATATCCCTTGCGATGGAAGTTTTGCCGACTCCGGGAGGTCCCACAAGGCAGATAATCTGTCCTTTGATATCGGGCTGGAGCTTTCTTACGGCAAGAAGTTCAAGGATTCTTTCCTTTACTTTTTCAAGGCCATAGTGGTTTTTATCAAGCTGTTTTTTTGCTTTTACGATATCGATTTTCTCTTCGGTTCTGGTATTCCACGGAAGAGCAATGCAGGTATCAAGATACCCGCGGATAACGCTTGCTTCCTGACTGTTGAAAGGCATTTTGAAAAGGCGGTCAACTTCGCTGAGGAGCTTTTCGCGAACTTCCCCTTCTACCCCAAGGGCATCTATCTTTTTTCTGTAAGCGTCGGCTTCATCCATGGGATTTTCATTTTCGCCAAGCTCATCGGTTATGGCTTTAAGCTGTTCACGAAGATAATATTCGCGCTGATTCTGGTCGATCTGCTCTTTTACCTTTTCATAAATATCCTTTTCAACGCCGAGAATGTTGTTTTCGTTTTCGAGAACGCCTGCGAGCATTTCAAGACGTTTTACATAGTTGGATTCTTCGAGAATCGCCTGTTTATCCTCAATGTCGATATTGAGATTTCCTGCAAGAAATTCACCGAACTGTGCGGGATCTTCCATGCTGAAAGCCTTGATAGCAAGCTCCTTCGGCATTTTGGGAATAAGATATGTATATTCGTTAAAAAGGTCTTTCACGGTACGCATAAGAGCGTCGCAAAGGATGGAGCGTTCGGGACGAAGTTTTTTGAGCGGCATTTCCTGAACATCCGCTGTAAGAAAAGGCTCTTCTCCGGTAACTTCAACAAGTTTTGCGCGGTATCTGCCTTCCACAAGGATTCTTGTGGTTCCGCCGTTGTTTTTAAGTACCTGACGAACTTCGGCAACGACGCCGATTTTATTTACATTATCGAGCTTTATCTCGTCTTCTTCAACATTAATCTGGGAAGCAAGAAAAATCATTCTGCTTCCTTTCATCGCCTCTTCAAGGGCGGCGATGGATTTTTTACGGCCTACATCAAAATGAAGAATCATGCTCGGAAAAAGGACGATTCCTCTCATGGCAATCATTGGCATATTTATAATTTCGACCGGTTCTTTTTTCTCAGGCATATTTTTCACCTCCGGTATAAAAATATCGGAAGCGGCAACCGAAAAAAAGGCTGCCGCTTATAATTTTTTATTATCTTTCTGCTTTTGCGGCAATCTGCAGCGGGATATTCTTTTTAAGCGGATTGCGTTCGATAACCGGTGCCGCACCTTCGGTTACACATGCTTCACCGATGACAACAGCTTCGGCAGTTTCGTCGGAAGGAAGCTCGAACATAAGCTTTCCAAGGGTTTCTTCCATAATGGAGCGAAGTCCCCTTGCACCGGTTTTTCTGTCAATGGCTTTTTGAGCAATGGCTTCAAGTGCGCCTTCGGTGAACTGAAGGCTTACGCCGTCAAGGCTGAAAAGCTTTTGATATTGTTTGACAAGGCTGTTTTTCGGTTCGGTAAGAATCTTTACAAGTGCGGGTTTATCAAGACTTTCAAGTGCGGTTATAACCGGAAGACGACCTACCATTTCGGGGATAATTCCGAATTTTACAAGGTCGTGGGGAGTTACCTTTTTAAGAAGGTCTTTTGCTTCTTTGGATTTTTGGCTGATTACATTTGCACCGAATCCCATGGCGGAACTTGCTATGCGTTTTTCGATGATGGGTTCGATTCCATCAAAAGAACCTCCGCAGATGAACAAAATGTTTGTTGTATCAATCTGGATAAATTCCTGCTGAGGATGTTTTCTTCCTCCCTGGGGCGGAACGTTCGAAACAGTTCCTTCAAGCATTTTGAGAAGTGCCTGCTGAACGCCTTCGCCGCCAACATCGCGGGTAATGGAAGGGTTTTCGGATTTTCTGGTTATTTTATCAATCTCATCAACATAGATTATTCCGCGCTGAGCAGCTTCCACATCAAAATCCGCAGCCTGAATAAGACGAAGAAGAACGTTTTCTGCGTCTTCACCGACATATCCGGCTTCAGTTATGGTTGTTGCATCAGCAATGGCAAAAGGAACGCCGAGCACCCTTGCAAGAGTTTGTGCAAGCAAAGTTTTGCCGGTACCGGTGGGTCCAAGAAGGAGCACGTTGCTCTTCTGAAGCTCAACGTCTTCGGTATCAAGTTTGCTGAGGATACGTTTATAATGGTTATAAACCGCAACGCAAAGGGTGGTTTTTGCTTCGTCCTGCCCGATTACGTATTTATCAAGAACAGCTTTGAGTTCTGCCGGTTTAAGAAGAGTTGCGGGGTCGATAACCGGTTTGTTCTTTTCCTGTTTTTTGCGTTTGGTCTTTTCAAGGGGATCCAACTCGTCTTCATCATAGAGTATGGAATTGCAAAGTTCAACGCATTCATCACAAATGCAAACGCCGGGTCCGGTTATAAGTTTATAAACCATATCCTGTGGTTTTCCGCAGAAGGAACAGCGCATTTTGTGATCATCTTTATTGGCCATAAGTTTTAAGCCTCCGAATTATGCTGAATTATTCTCTGTGGTCAAGTACGTTG
The DNA here is from genome assembly GCA_017536625.1 of Oscillospiraceae bacterium. Taxonomy (GTDB): domain Bacteria; phylum Bacillota; class Clostridia; order Oscillospirales; family Ruminococcaceae; genus UMGS1668. The sequence goes on from JAFXGY010000031.1 coordinate 6,220, forward strand.
TCAATAAGGCCATATTCCATAGCCTGCTGTGCGGTCATGAAGTTATCTCTGTCGGTATCACGGGTGATGACATCAATGGGCTGACCGGTCTGTTCGGAAAGGATTCTGTTGAGCCTTTCCTTGATTGCGATAATGCGGTCGGCGTGGATTTTGATATCCGAAGCCTGACCCTGCATTCCGCCGAGGGGCTGATGAATCATGATTTCGCTGTTCGGAAGAGCAAAGCGTTTGCCTTTTGCGCCGGAGCTGAGAAGGAATGCGCCCATTGAAGCGGCCATGCCGACGCAGATGGTGGAAACATCGCATTTGATATAATTCATGGTGTCATAAATTGCCATGCCTGCGGTAATAGAACCACCGGGGCTGTTGATGTAAAGGCTGATATCCTTATCGGGGTCCTGTCCTTCAAGATAAAGAAGCTGGGCAACAACAAGGCTTGCGGTGGTGTCGTTCACTTCGTCGCAAAGCATAATGATTCTGTCATTAAGAAGGCGGGAGAAAATATCATAGGAACGCTCGCCTCTGTTGGTCTGTTCAACGACCATCGGTACCAAACTCATTTCGGTATCACTCCTTTCGGATATTTGGGAATCATGTCATAAAATGTCACTATTGATACAAAGGACCTCCGGAAATGAATTCCGGAGATCCTTCAATACAAAGCTAAATTATATTGCAGTTTCTCTGGAAACTGTTTCCGCTTTATCAGTCGATGGAAGGATCAATTTCCTCGGCTTTCTTTTTGCGGGTTGCTCTTTTTTTAGGAGCTTCTTCACCTTCTGCTGCAGGAGCTTCTGCTTCTTCAGCTTTCTTTTTGGTGGTACGTTTTTTCTTGGGAGCTTCTTCGCCTTCTGCTGCGGGAGCTTCTGCTTCTTCAGCTTTCTTTTTGGTGGTGCGTTTTTTCTTGGGTGCTTCTTCTTTTGCTGCGGCTTCTTCAGCGGTTACTTCGGTAATTTTTGCGGAATCGCGAACAAGTTTGATAGCTTTTTCAACGCAAAGGTCAAGGGTAAGTTCATCAACAGGAACGATTTTTCTTACCTGCTCCTCTTTCATTTCATAACGTTCTGCAAGAGTTTTGAACTCTTCGTTCATCTCTTCTTCGGTCATTTCGATTTTTTCAAGCTCTGCGATTTTTTCGAGAGCAAGACGGATTTTTACCTGACGTTCAGCCTGAGGTCTGAAGCCGCCGAAGAAAGTTTCTTTATCTGCGCCGGTATATTTGAGATATTCGTCAAGGGTAAGACCAGCCTGTCTTGCAAGTCTGTTTTCGAAGTCGGCAGCGATATCTTCCATTCTTGCTTCATACATGCATTCGGGAATTTCTGCTTCCATGTTTTCAAGGATTGCATCAACAAGTTTTTCTTCAAGTTCAGCTTCGGACTGTGCATCTGCCTTTTCCTGAAGTTTTGCTTTGATGTCTGCTTTAAGTTCATCGATGGTATCGAATTCGCTTACGTCTTTTGCAAATTCATCGTCAGCAACGGGCATTTCTTTTGCTTTGATGCTGTGGAGTTTGCATTTGAATACTACGGGAGCACCTTTGAGCTCTTCAGCGGGATAATCTTCCGGGAAGGAAACGTTTACTTCGAATTCATCGCCTGCGTTGTGGCCGCAAACCTGATCTTCAAATCCGGGAATGAACTGGCCGGAACCGAGTTCAAGCGGGAAATGTTCGCCTTTGCCGCCTTCGAAAGGAACGCCGTCTTTGAAACCTTCGTAGTCGATTTCAGCCTGGTCACCGTTCTGTGCAGGTCTGTCTTCAACTTCGATGATTCTTGCGTTTCTTTCAAGCATTACTGCAAGTTCGCCTTCAACCTGTGCATCAGCAACTTCGGTTACGAGTTTTTCTGCTTTGATGCCTTTATATTTCTTTACGGAAACTTCGGGTTTTACGGTAACGGTTGCGGTAAGGGTATAACCTTCTTCAGAGCATTCAACAAGTTCGATTTCTGCACGGTCAACGGGAGTGATTTTTGCTTCTGCAACAGCCATATCGTATGCAACGCCATAGGTTTCGTTTACTGCATCCTGATAGAAATATTCTCTGCCGTAAGCTTTTTCGATAAGAGCTTTCGGTGCTTTGCCTTTACGGAATCCGTGAACGGTGAGGTTTTTGCCTCTTTCTCTGATTGCTGCGTCAACAGCACGTCCGAACTCTTCTGCGGTTACAGCAATGGTAAGCTTAACCTCATTAGTGCCGGTTTTTTCAATCTGTCTAAGTTCCATTATGTTGTTTCCTCCTGATAGATACATTTTCAGTAACTGTTAAAGTATATCATATAGTTATCATAAAATCAATTATTTTATATAAAAATATTATATATTTTTTATTGAATTTTCCAAAATTTAAAGCCAAGATGGTCCGCGGAAATAAGTTTGAACTCAATTCCCATATATTCTCCTTCATTCGCAAGGCTTCGGGAAGCTCCGTGAAGGTGTCCGTAAAAAACGCGCTTAACTCCATATTGTTTTAAAACGGAAATGATATTCGGCACCATTTCGTTTGCATAAACCGGCGGATAATGAAGAAAAACAATTTTTTCCGCATCAGGGAATCTTTCCGCATCTTTAAGAGAAAGTTCAAGCCTTGCGGCTTCCCTTGCGGATATCTTAAGGTCATGCTGTTCGTTCGGCATAAAAACCCATCCCCTTGTTCCGCAAAGGGCAAGTCCTTCCGCAAGGACTGAATTATTATGGAGAATATCAATGGTCGTTATTCCGTTTTCTTTAAAAAATTTTTCTGCCTTTGCCCTTGTGCTCCACCAATAATCGTGGTTGCCTTTCATAACAAGTTTATGTCCGGGAAGGGCATCCACAAATTTGAAATCCGGCAAAGCTTCATCAAAACCAAGTCCCCAGGAAAAATCTCCGGGAATGACTACGGTATCCTCCGGCTTAATCTGTTCTTTCCAGCTTGCTTCGATTTTGCTGACGTAATCCTTCCAGCCGAAAAAATTATCCATGGGTTTATCCGTTCCGAAGGAAAGATGCAGATCCGCCATTACCCAAACCGACATCAGTTTTCACCTCCGACGGTGCTCAAAACAAAATCGGCCATCTCTTTCTTTTCGCATACTTTGGTAAATCTCGGTTCTTTTTTTGAAAGTTCACGGAGCTGCTTCGGCATCGGAAGACCGGAAAGTTTTTCAATTTCCTTTGCCGCATTGAAATCATTGCGGAAATTCCTTCCGCTTATAGCTTTGAGCACGGCCCTTGGGAATTTATAGGGACTTGCCGTTGAAGCAATAATCGTTTTGGTGGTATCCCCTGTTCTTTCACGGTATTTTTCATAAACTTCCACGGCCACCGCGGTATGAGTATCGCAAAGATAGGAATATTCATCAAAGAGCGTTTTTATGCGGTTTCTTGCGCCTTTATCATCTGTCCATCCGGCGGGGAAATTTTCCCGAAGATATGCGAGCATCTCATCGGTGATATAATATTCTCCGTGCTCATGAAGGGATTCCATCGCCGCCTTGACGTACCAATCCTCTTTTCCGCAAAGCTCGAAAAGAAGCCTTTCAAGGTTGCTTGAAACAAGAATATCCATGGAAGGAGATTCCGTCATAAAGAAATAACGGTTGATGTTATAGCCACCCGTGCTCAAAAATTCCGTGAGCACGTTGTTGGCGTTTGATGCACAAATGAGCTTTCCGAAAGGAATTCCCATTTTCTTTGCGTAATGTGCCGCAAGAATATTTCCAAAGTTGCCGGTAGGCACGGTTACGTTTACTGTTTCGCCGTTTGCGATTTCACCGGATTCAACCAGATCGGCATAAGCAGAAACGTAATAAACCACCTGCGGAAGAAGTCTTCCGACATTTATGGAGTTTGCGCTGGAAAAGCGCTTTCCGTTTTCGGAAAGTTTTGCTCTTATTTTATCATCGGTAAAAATCTCTTTGACTGCGGTCTGAGTATCGTCAAAATTGCCTTTGACTGCGCAGACGTTTACATTTTCACCCTGCTGTGTCTGCATCTGGAGCTGCTGAATTTTTGAAACACCGTTATCCGGATAGAAAACAATGATTTCTGTTCCCTTAACATCACGGAACCCTTCGAGTGCGGCTTTTCCCGTATCGCCGGAAGTTGCGGTGAGAATTACGGTTTTCTTTCCGTCGCCGGATTTTTCGGCGGATTTCACAAGAAAATGCGGAAGAATCTGCAAAGCCATGTCTTTGAAAGCGCAGGTTGGTCCATGCCAAAGTTCAAGCATATATTTATCTTCGCCGAGTTTTACGATTTCTGTAGGTTTTTCGCCTTCGAAATTTCCTTCATAAGCGTTTTTGGCGCATTCAAAAAGCTCTTCTTCCGAAAAATCGGTCATGAATTTTGCAAAAATACGCTTCGCTCTTTCGCAGTAACCGAGCTTTGAAAGTTCTAATATCTCTTCGTTATCAATTTTCGGAAATTCCACCGGCACAAAAAGACCTCCGTCATCCGAAAGTCCTTTAAGAATTGTTTCTGCAGAATCAAGGCGAAGTTCCTTGTTCCTTGTGCTCTGATATTTCAATTTTTTCACCTCATATTCTACCCGCAAAAAAATTATAAGCGTTTTTCCAGAATATTTTATCGGCAGCTTCTCTGCCGAATTCTTTTCGTATCAAATCGTAAAGAATCGGGATATCATTTATCTTTCGGATTCTTTCAACAACGTCGCAGCCGTCATAATCGCTTCCCATGCAAATGGTGTTTTCTCCACCGAGCACGAGCATCCTTTCGATGTGCCTAACTATATCTGAAAGGCTTGCATCTTCCGGATCATCGTTCAAAAATGCTTTGTAAAAATTGATTCCAACTATGCCTTTTCTACGCACTATTTCTTTGAAATGCTCATCACAGAGGTTCCGGCGATTATTACAGACAGTACGAAGGTTGCTGTGGCTGGCAGCGAACGAACAGCTGACATTTTTGAGTACGTCATCAAAACCTGCATCCGAAAGATGGGAAACGTCGATAATCATTCCAAGGTGCTCCATCTCTTTGATTACTTCTATGCCGAAAGGTTTAAGTTTGAATCCCTGATCGGTTGAACCTTTTCCGATTTCGTTTTCACCGTTCCATGTAAGGGTCATCATGCGTACCCCGTCTTTATAAAGCTGCTCCAGCCGTTGGATTTTTCCGCCGAGAACCCTTCCACCTTCGACGGTAAGAATTGCCGCGGTTTTTCCTTCTGCGGTTATGCGGTTTATTTCGCAGGCATTTTTTGCCTGCTCAAAATACTGCGGAAATTCATTAAGCTGGTTTTCGAAAAAATGCTTCGCCATGGTATAGTAATTGAAAGCGTCCTCTCCGGAGATAACATCCGGACAAAATATCGCGAAGCATTGACAATGTTTTCCGATTTCACCGGTTACGGGAAAGGAAATATCAAGATATCCGCAATCCAGGCCGCAGCTTTGGTGCATTGCGGTTGTCAGGGTATCGCAGTGAAGGTCAAAAAAATCCATGAACAGCCTCCGTTCCGAAAGCATTTTTTATGTGGGCGAATTTTTTGATTTCAAGATCGTATTTTCCGTATATGATTTCAAAAACATCAAATCGAGGCTGACCGTTAAGCCCTTTTTGGAGCTTGTAAAGCATTGCGGCTTTACAGATTTTTTGGCGTTTTGAACGGGTTACAGCCTCTCTCGGTGCATACATACAGTCATCTGCACGGGATTTTACTTCGATAAAAGCTATGTATTTTCCGTCGCGGGCAATAATATCTATTTCACCGAGCCTGGTATTGAAATTGCGCTCGATGATTTCATATCCTTTGCCTTCAAGATATTCCGCTGCAAAATCTTCGCCCATGTTTCCGCGGCGTCTTTTTTCGGTAATCAAAAAATCACCCTCAGTGCATTTTTTTAAGAAATGTCAGTCTGTGAATTTCGCTCGGACCGAACTCCCTTAATTTTTCATAGTGGAGTTTTGTTCCGTAGCCTTTATGTTTTGCAAAGCAATATTCGGGATATTTTTTATCCATTTCGAGCATGAATCTGTCCCTGCTAACTTTTGCAAGAATGGAAGCAGCGGCAATGCTTGCGGAAGTGGCATCGCCTTTTATAACATATTCGGTCGGAACTTCCATATTTTCCGGAATACGGTTTCCGTCAATAAAAACCGCTTCGGGTTTTTTGCTGAGATTTTCAACCGCGCTTTTCATAGCGAGCATGGTTGCTTTGAGTATATTGATTTCATCAATGGTTTTATGGTCAACATAAATAATTGAATAAGCGACTGCGTGCTCAGTTATTTCATCAAAAAGCAAATCGCGTTTTTTCTCGCTGAGTTTTTTGCTGTCGTTAAGACCTTCGATCTCATAATCTTCCGGAAGAATAACAGCTGCGGCAAAAACAGGTCCTGCCAAAGGACCTCTCCCCGCTTCATCAACTCCGCAGATATAGCGGATTCCAAGTTCCGCACGTTTTGCGTGCTCAAATTCATATAAGCTCATTGGGTCTCTCCAAAGTGATTCTTCCGATTTTTCCTCCGCGGAATTCATCGAGGAGCATAGCCGCGGCTCTTTCGGTATTGACTTCTCCGCCGGAAATTTTCATACCTCGTTTTGCGCCGATGAGTTCAAGAAGATCGTAAGGTTCGATATCTGCTGTTTCTTCATCGGTAAGTTTATATCTTTCGCAAAGAAGTTTGTGGTTTTCGTGATTAAGCGTATCCGCAAGGCGCATGGCAAGAGTTTCGATATCAAGAATATCGTCTTTTACCGCACCGGTGAAAGCAAGATGCTCACCAACGGTTTTATCCTCAAATTTAGGCCAAAGAACACCGGGCATATCGAGCATATCAATGCCTTTATCAAGGGTTACCCATTGTTTTCCGCGGGTAACGCCGGGTCTGTCTTCGACTTTTGCGCGTTTTCCGCCGGCGATGCGGTTTATAAAAGAAGATTTTCCCACGTTCGGAATACCGACGATCATCATTCTGATGGGTTTACCTTCCATGCCTTTTCTTGCGCGTTTTTCAAGTTCGTTTTTAAGAACCTCGCGTACAACAGGTGCAAGCTTATTAAGTCCTCTGCCGCTGCGGCAATCGGTCGCAATGGCACGGATTCCTTTTTCTTTATAATATTCGATCCATTCCTGAGTTATGGCTTCATCGGCCATATCACATTTATTGAGGATAACAACCCTCGGTTTTCCGCCAACAAGGCTTTTCATTTCCGGGTTTCGGCTGGAAAAAGGTACTCTTGCATCTGTAATTTCAACAACAACATCAACAAGAGGAAGATTCGCTTTCATCAAGCGGCGGGTTTTCGCCATATGGCCGGGAAACCACTGGATATCTACCTGTTCCATAGGGCAAAATCGCCTCCTTTCAAATTCATCATAAAATTACTCTATTATATATTATACTACATTTTCGAATGAAAAAAAAGACTCCCCCGCCAAAGACGAGGGAGTTTTTTCGCAAATAACAAATTAACGGACCTGTTTAACTTTAGCTGCTTTACCGACTCTGTTACGGAGATAGTAGAGTTTAGCTCTTCTTACACGACCATGACGTACGAGTTCAACTTTCTCGATCATCGGGCTGTGGATCGGGAAAACTCTTTCAATGCCGCAGCCGTGTGCAACACGACGAACAGTGAAAGATTCAGAAATGCCACCATGCTGTTTAGCAATTACAGCACCTTCGAAAATCTGGGTTCTGTAGTGGTCGCCTTCTTTGATTTTGCAGTATACCTTAACGGTATCACCGATTGCAACTTCGGGTTTGTCAGCTCTCAGGCAGTCCTGGGAAATAAGTTTAAGTGCATCCATTTTAAATATCCTCCTTATTATTTTTCAGACATTCATACTCAATGGATACCATTGACAGAGGACTGTCCGCCCGGCATATTTTTTTGCCGTTCATGTCGCCGGGAATGCGACAGCGCCGTTTAGGCATACTAAACAGCCTTATTATAATACCACAATAAAAATATAATTGCAAGTATTATTTTCAGAAAATCAGCGGAATTTTTCCATTTTTTCGTTATATACAGCCGTTCTGCGGACTTTTATATCCTCAGGACGGAAACCGGAAAAGACTTTGAACGCTTCAAAAACAAGATCCGGGTTGATATTAAGTTCAACACCCGAAGCAAGACGAGCGCGCAATGAATATCTTCCGTCTTTGAATTCAAGTTTGGAAAGTTTTATATGAGGACGGATATTAATTTCCTTTTCGCCGCTTTTGGTCTTTTTGATAACCGGAACCTCTTCCCTGTCAAAACATCTGTACCAATCGGCAAGAAGCTGTTCGGTATCTTTTTCTTCTGCAGAAAAAGAAATTTCGTAATCTGCCCAGCGGATTTTTTTTGCGTCCATTTTCGGTTTGCAGGCTGCGATAGCTTTGAATCCAACCGGAAGAACTGCGTTTATTCTTCTTACAATTTCCTCGTAAGGCATCGGGGCAATCAAACGAAAATCAACGCTTTCCGCAACGCTTTCATAACCGAGAGAAAGCGGCAGAGCGAAAGTGAGATAAAGATGGGGATGATATCCTTCCGTGTACCAGAAATCGATTTTGGAGCGTTTGAGGGCACGCTGGAAAGCACGCATTACGTCAAGATGGGAAATATATTTTGCGCTGCCGGTTTTGGTATAAAAAAGTCTTATATCAATGAAATCAATCATATCATTCAAAGCAAGCGCCTCCCTTCAGACAGTTTGCTCCGCAGCCGCTGCATTTAAGTCTGCAGTTGGGAGTAGTTACGCTTTCGTGAGCTTTTTTATTTTCGTTGATGATGAATTTTTTGCTTACGGCGTAATCAAAAATATCCCAGGGCATGATTTCGTCATAACTTCTGGTTCTGTTGGCATAAAATTCGGGTTCAACACCACATTCGGCGAAGGATTCCATCCATACGTCAAATTTAAAATGCTCGTCCCAGCTGTCAAGGTTACAGCCTTTACGCCACGCAGTTTCGATTACTTTGCCGATTTTTCTGTCGCCGCGGGCAAGAACCGCTTCAAGGTAAGAAGTTTCAGCGTCGTGCCAGTCAAGATTAATCTTCCTGCTATGAAGAGCACTGCGCATGACTTCCTGTTTTCTGTGAAGTTCTTCCCTGCTGTTCTGAGGTTCAAACTGGAACGGAGTGAACGGCTTCGGAACAAAGCTTGCTACACTGCAGGTTACCTGAACGCCTTTACCCTTCGGCTTATTAGGAAGGCTATAGAAAAGGTTTACAACACGCTGTGCGGTTTCAACAATTCCTCTGACGTCGTCATCGGTTTCCGTGGGAAGACCGATCATAAAATAAAGCTTGACAGCCGTATAGCCGCCTTCAAAAGCGGTCCGGCAGGTTGCCATAATTTCTTCTTCGGTAACGTTTTTATTTATAACGTCGCGCATTCTTTGGGTTCCTGCTTCCGGAGCAAAAGTAAGACCGCTTTTGCGGACTTTGCTTATTTTTTTAAGGAGGCTTTCACTGAAATTATCGACTCGAAGAGAAGGAACGGCGAGATTTACGTGTTCCTTCGGTGTCCATTCAAGAAGATCATCAAGCAAAGGTTCAAGCTCGCTGTAATCGCTGGTGCTCAGTGAAGTGAGCGAAAGTTCTTCATATCCGGTGCTGTCGCAAAGATTATGAGCATCTTTGCAAAGGGTGTCGAAATGTTTTTCGCGAACAGGACGATAAATAAAACCTGCCTGGCAGAAGCGGCATCCGCGGATGCATCCGCGCATAAGTTCAAGCTGGCTTCTGTCATGAACAATATCGATGAACGGAACGACGAATTTATCCGGATAAAAAACACTGTCAAGATCTTTGATAATGCGTTTTGTTATGGGAAGAGATGCGGTTTCTTTCGCAATGAACTCTTTCACTGTACCGTCATCGTTATAAATAACATCAATAAGAGAAGGAACATAAACTCCGGGGATTTTTGCGGCTTCGCAAAGATACTGTTTTTTGCTCCAGCCTTCCTTTTTCGCGGTTTTATAAAGATTTACCACTTCCGGAAGAACCTCTTCCCCTTCACCGGGCATGAAAAGATCGATAAAATCTGCAATGGGTTCCGGGTTGCAGGAACATGGACCACCTGCTACAACAAGGTTTTTAAGTTCATGCCTGTCCTCTGCACGAACAGGAATTCCCGCAAGATCAAGCATATTGAGGATTCCGGTATAGGAAAGCTCATACTGAAGAGTAAAACCGATCATATCGAAATCACCGACAGAATCGCGGCTTTCGAGCGCAAAAAGCGGAAGGTTTCTTTCCCGAAGGATTTTTTCCATATCCGTATCCGGGGCAAAAACTCTTTCGCACCAGACCTCCGGGTCATTATTAAGAAGGCTGTAAAGAATTTTCATTCCGAGATGGCTCATGCCAACTTCATAAAGATCCGGAAAGCAGAAAGCAAATCTTACGGAAACGTCATTTTTATTTTTGACAACGCTGTTAAGTTCTCCGCCGCAGTATCTTGCGGGTTTTTGAACAAGACTGAGTATATTTTCAGGAATTGCAGCCAAGGCTATTCCCCCTTTCACAATTTATTTATTATAACATAATATCAAAGAGTTTTTCAATAGCAAAACCGTTTCAGGCGCATAAAACAAGCATTTTTGCAATGTTTACCAAGCGTTGATTTACAAAATCAGAATGCTGTGCTAAACTCGAATCAGTAAAAGGAGGCGATTATTCTTGGACTGCATAAAAACCGGAAATCTTATTAAGGAGAGGAGAACGGAAAAAGGACTTACTCAAAAAGAATTGGCGGAAAAACTGAACGTTTCCACTGCCGCAGTTTCAAAATGGGAAAACGGAAAAGGCTTTCCGGATATTTCAATACTTGAATCGCTGAGCAACGAACTTGATATTTCCATAACGGAACTTATCAAGGGCGAACGAAACAGCAACACCGATAGCAGTGATACTTTGGCAAAGGATATTATAGAAATTTCAAAAAATGAAATAAAATATGAACGTACCCGTCAGATTTTTATAATTTCTGCCTTTGTTCTTGCGGTAATTCTTGTAAATGCATTTGTAATATACGATATGATTTCCGGATATCAAAGAAACAACGTTTTTTCTTTGGGAACACCAAGTCTTATTGGCCTTTTCATGTTCCTTTTCGGCGGAAACGCCATTGTTTTCGCCTTATTTAATCTGATCATGGGAAATAAATTATCTGTAATCAAATCAATGCAAATTGGACTTTTCAGCGAAGCCTGCTGCATTGCTTCAATCTGGATGGGAAGCGTTTATACCGATTATAAAGTTTCTATCGGAGATATTTCTGCTGTTCTTGATACCGCTAATGTAATTGAACTTGAGTCAAGAATGCTTTTTTTCATAACGGTTTTGATTAATACCTTTGCATATTGGCGAATTAAAAATAAAACATAAAAAATGCCGCCTTTATAGGGCGGCATTCTTTTTTGCTGTGATAAACATATAAATCAGAGGGATAATGAGAAAATAATTTTTTGCTGTGAATATAATAAAAACAAGAAAAAATGAAAAAACAAAAATAAAAAAACTTTTTATTATCCCGAAAATTTTTTCACCTTTTTTTGAGGGAAATTCTTCAAAAAGTGCGGAAATGATGCTCCCGCCATCGGTAGATTCCAGCGGCAATGAGGTAAGTATTCCGATAAATAAATTTATAAGAGCGGGCATGTTTTTTCCATAAATAAAAAACAATAACGCAAGAACGAAATTAACCGTAAAACCGGCCATGAGCACCATGCATTTTTTTATGGTGCTCATGTTGTTATTAAGAAAAAGCCTTATCCCGAAAACAGATAATTCAATTTTTTTCGGTGCAGTTTTTAAGCATAATAAAGCCAAAAAATGAAAAGCTTCATGCAAAGCGGAAAATAAAACAACTTGGTTTGCAATGCCGCTTCTGTCGATAAGCAAAAAAGCCGTGAGCACGGCAAAAAACAACGGCGAAACAGAGATTTTTGTTTTGAGCACGGAAAATTCCATCAAAGCTCAAAACACTCCAATGGGTCAATTTTTCTGCCTTCAATTATCACTTCAAGATGAAGGTGGCTTCCGGTGGAATATCCGGTGCTTCCGACTTTTCCGATGACTTCATCTATATTTATAAATTCATTTTCATCGGCGGTAATCTTCGAAAGATGACAGTATTTTGTAAAAAAATCTTCTGAATGCCGGATTATTATATAATTTCCGTAAATATCATCATACCCGGTTTCTATGATTTTTCCCGGCCAGGAAGGATAAACAAAGCTTCCCTCCGCGGCGGCAATATCGATTCCGCTGTGTATCTCCTGCCTTCCGGTAAAAGGACTTTTTCTTTTTCCGAATTGGGAGGTTATGTCCCAGCTTTTGATTGGCTGTTTTGCCCCGGAACTTAGGATAAAAGAATTTATCGGTTTTGCATTATCATAAATTCCTTCTATATTATCTTTTATTGTTTCATAAACATAAAGAACTTTGTTTATCGCTTTTCCGGAAGCTTCGGAAAAATCCGAAAAAACGCTGAAGTTTTCTTCTATTCCCCAAAAAGCCGACAATTCGTTTATTTTTTTATCGAAAAGACTCATTGTTGTGGGAAAATTATATGCGTATATTGTGAAAAGAGCCAAAATCAAAACAGATGTCAGAAGAAAAATAAAAAAATGATGTTTTTTCCTCGTTTTTTGTTCCATAAAACGAAACCTCCTTTTTTCATAAAAATATATGAAAAATAAGGCAAAAAAATACCTCCGGAAAATTACCGGAGGTATTAATTTTATCCGCCTATCAGATCTAAAAGACCATCTGAAGAACTTTCGGGAACAGAAGAACCTTCCGAAGAAGTTCCGCTGTTTTCATACTCAGGTTCGCTTGCGGAAGAACTGTTTTCCGGCGGAACGAAGCTGTTTGTTCCGTCGGTGGACTGTGTTCCGTAATTATAACTTCCGTTTCTTCCGACATTATAAAGATAATTGGCGATGGAATCTGCAATTCCCTGTGCGATAGACCGCTGGTAACTGCTCGATATAAGTTTATAATAATCGGATTCGTTACTTACAAAGCCCAGTTCACCAAGTACGGAAGGATATTCCTGCGTTCTTGTAACGTAATATCGTCCGATCATATCTCCCCTGTTTTTTGTTCCCATAGCATTTGCAACGTTGGAAGCAAAACCGGAAGCAAGATTCTGGGAGAATCTTGTGAAATAGAAGCATTCTGTTCCGTAACCGCTGCTGGAAGTTGCCGAGTTGCAGTGAATACTTACGAATACGAGAGGATTTTTCGAGGAAGAATATGCAACCCTGTCCGCAAGGCTCGGTCTGCTGTTGATTGTATCCTGCATATAAACAGTCGCTCCGCGGCTCTGGAGCTCTTCTTTAAGGTACTGACCCACCGCAAGGTTGATTTCATATTCGCCGTATGCGGAAAGGAATCCAAGGGCGCCTACGCCAAGCTTGCTGTGGCCTACGTCAACAATTATCGGAACACCGGAAAGACTATAGGAACCGGTGGGGTTATTGAACCTGAAAACAAGATTTCCGTTTTCATAATATGCCGTATATCCGAGAAATCCGGATTTTGTGCTTAGGTTAAGGCTGAGCCTTGCTCCGTTCCATGTTGCGGAACTGAAGAGCGGAGTACAGTTCAGGCTGAGATTTCCGGGGGTTCCGTCCGTATATTTAAAATCAATGGTAAATTCGCTCGGCGAATATTTTGCAACATAAGCAACGCGCTGATCCATTTCGAACGTTACATAAGTATAGCGGTTGTTTGCGGAAACGGTCATGTTTTTAATCTTGTTTCCGCCAAGTTCGCCGGAAACAGGGCTTACGTCCTTGGTATAAACACGCTGTCCGGACATAAGGTTATAGTATGTATATGTATTGCTTCCCTCGACATAAACGATTTCTTCACCTTCAACATAATCCCGTGTTCCTTTTGCCAAAGGATAGCAGTCATAATCCGAAAGGTCATTAAGGGTGTTTGTGGGGAAAGTTTCCGCGGCTTTTGCAATAACTTCAACAAGTCCGCCGGCTTTGGCCTTTGCAGAAACAGTAACATGAGCGCCTTCCTTGGTTTCCGTAGTACCTTCCCAGGTTCCTTTTATGATGATATTGCCGATGTTCTGTTCTTCAGAACCTGCCGCAGGAGCGGAAATCATTCCGGTATATGTTACATAGGAAGAATCTTTTTCTTCCTCGGTGGAGTCGTCCTCTTCCGTGCTCTCCTTAAGATTTACGGTCATTGAACCAAGAGTTGCCGTTACTGTTGAACCTTCGTATGCAAGAGCTGTGACCGTAATGCTCATTCCGCCGCCGACGGTTACATTTCCGAGAGGTGTTACTTCTTTGAGCACCATTACGTTTCTTGTAATATTATAGGTTATTGTTTTTTCCTTATGTTCAAATTTGAATGTGTTTACTCCGGGTTTAAGGTCAAGCGTAAGCATAAATGCGCCGTTTCCGTCACGCTTGACTTTTTCTCCGTTCATAACAAGATCAAAATTGATATCCGAAGCGCCGGCAAATGCAACAACGTTATCGTAAGTGGAAAATTTTGTTTTTGCAGGCCTTGTAAGTTCAAGCTGGGTGAGCAAAAAGCTTGGGTCGATATCTTCAGTAAGATATTTTATAAGCGCATCTGTGGATTGTTTTGGGTTCTTCTGCAAAGCGGAAAGAGAATCAAAAACGCTTCCGCAAAATCCGCCGAGTTTTTCTGCGGAAATTACCTGGTCGGAAAGTTCGGAAGGATCTCCCCATCCCTTTTCATCGGTGCAGGCTTTTGTTGCATACTGGAAAATATAAAGAGGAACTTTATCGAAAACAACGCTGTTCCACCATTCGGTATAATCCGCAAATTTTGCGGATTTATTTCCGGTTGCATAGCTGCATTTTACCGCAACAAAATCGGCTTTTCCGTCCTCAACGAATTTTTTTGTGTTTGCAAATCCATCGGTAAAGCTTTCATAAGAAGCTTCGGTGGAACTGCCTTCTTCAATGGTGGTACTGTTTGCCCAGACGGAATCGACCGCAAGTCCTACGGCAATTGCGGGGTTTTCCTTTTTAATCCCATTATAAGCGGCAGAAACAGCTGCTTCGGTATTGGAACGCATATAGTTTTCATATCCCATTCCGCTTCCGAATTTTGAATATTCAAAATAAGCGTTTCCGCTCGATTCAGCGGTAAATCCATCGAGCATTATTCCATCGAGATCATATTTCGCAAGTGCGGAGGCATTTTTTGAAATCAGAGAAATCTGCTCGCTGTTCAGTTCTTCGCTGTTTTTGAGCACGTCAAATACTGCATAGACATATAAATCCATGCTTTTAGCTTTTTCCAAAGCATATTTGAGCATATCTATGCTCACGTTTGTCTGCAAAGCATTTTCGGAATAATAAAGAACCGAATCGCCGAATGATGTATCAATAAAAACAGTATTTGCCGAAAGATTTTTTGCTTCTTCAAGAGCCTTATCAATGGATTTCTGAATTTCCTCGGTGTTCATTCCCTCTTCGGAATAAAAATCCTCTCCGGCTTTGATGGTAATGGCCATCATTCTTTCCGGAGCGTTATAAACGATTGGTCCGTTTTCGATGTTTTGTGCCGGAGGAATTTCGGGAGTTATGGGATCAATTGATATATCGGTATCCTTTTCCTCTTCCGGTTCGCTTTCTGATTCAGAACTTTCGGGCAGAGATGAGGAACTTTCTGAATTAGGGGAATTTTGCGGGATATCAAAATTATCCATAATCATTTCAAAACCCGGAAGTCCGCTTTCAAAAGCCGCGAAAACCGCTATTCCGCCGATGACAAAAATAAGGCAAAGGCTAAGAACCAATGTCATCAGCTTTTTGTTCAAAAAGAATTTTTTCATAAAGTTTTTCCGTCCTTTTAAAAGTTTACCGGGTTATAAAATCCTGTCGAGATTCGCTCTTTCGGCTCTGACAGCGTTTTTTACCTCAGCAGATGGATTATAAAGCGAATCATAGCGATATAATGCAAATCCGGAGTATTTGCTGTCGCTTCTTGCGGAAATTATCTGGCGCGAAAGAATATCGTTATTGTTGATCCATTCGTTTTTTCCGTTTTCTCCGGCATAAGTATCAACCGCACCGGCTTTATATGCCGCAAGACCGATTATCAGATCCACGTTTTTGTTGGTGATCATATTGCTGAATTCCGCAAGAACATCAAGATACGGTCTTGATTTATTGTTAAATCCGAAATATATCTGCGGACAGATATAATCAACATATCCATTGCTCGTTACCCAGGTTTCAACGTCACAATAAAGGGTGTTGTAATTCTGCTCTGTATTTCCCGCAGGGCTTACCCCAAAACGGCAGGAGCTGTCTATTGCTTTGATTGCAGAATAAACTTCCTTGATAAGAGTATTTACGTTCTGTCTGCGCCATGCGGCAAGCTTAAGCTTTCCACCGGAAGATTTATATTGATTATAATAGTTTTTATCAAAGGATTCATCGGTTGTGGGATAAAAATAATCGTCGAAATGAATTCCGTCAACGTCATAATTTCTGACTATTTCCTCAACGCCGGAAACCACAAGATTAATTACATCTCTGTCTGCCGGATTATAGAAAATCCCTTTGCCTTCGAGCACTACTACTTTTCCGGTATCAAGCCAACGGTAAGCGGGGCTTGAAGAAGCAATTTTTGCCGTATTGGAATTGCCTTTTACACGATAAGGATTTATCCATGCTTCAATGCGAAGTCCGGATCGGTGCGCTTCGGCAACCATAATTTCAAGGGGATCGAATCCCGGATTATTGCCTTCGGTTCCTGTGCAGTAAACGGACCATGGATAGATATCGGAATCATACATTGCATCGCTGTGGGAACGAACATGGACAAAAACCGTATTGAATCCGTCTGCTGCGATATTGGCAAACATTGTTTTTATATTATTTGTAAATTGTTTTTTGGTTTTGCCCTGCAAAACGGACTGATATTCAAGGTAAGAAATCCAGACAGCCCTGATTTCTTCCGCATCTGCAGGTGCATTTACGGGAGGATTTTCCTCTTCGGTCTCCGATTCGGAAACGGAACTTTCGGATTCTGATGATGTGCTTTCAGATGAAGAAGAGGATGAAGAATTTTTTGAAGAACTGCTTTCCGCTTTTGATGACGAGGATGAAGAACTGCTCTCGGGTTCTGACGAGGAACTTTCTGAATCGGAAGAATTTTGCTCCGATTCGTTTTCGGATTCCATTGAGCTTTCGCTTTCCACCGGATTAATTTCTATTCTGTCCGGTTTGCTTTCTTCCGGAACAGAACCGAGCACGGCGCTGTTTTCGATTATTTCAGGTTCCTTTGAACAGCCTGACACCGATAAAACCATTATCAAAGCAAGCAGAAATGCAGAAAATCTTCTCATATCTTCCCTCCTTTTTTATCATTCAGTATAAATAAAATCAATTAAGATAACAACAGTATATTCCGAAAAGGAATCTTATTTCATAACAACGTTTTTTTCACCGATTATTTTTGCAAGGCGCTTTGGAACATATCCGTTTCCAAGCGTTGCGTCAACCCAAAGCTTCGTTGGAGCTTTTACGGTCTTCTTGGTATCGGAAAAATGGATATAAAGCGGCGTAAGCCCTTCAAAAACCGCAAGGAATTCCATCGCTTTTTTATATTCAGCTGAATCTTCCGAAGGAACGCGGATGAAAAGTCCTGAATTGGCAGAAGGTTTCGGCGTCGCCGGAACAGGATTCTGCATTGCCGAAGAAGGCTCCGCCTTTGGAATAGGATCAGATTTACGCTGATAGCTCTGCGCCTGCGGGGCAAAAGGAATACGCTTGGCATCTTCCACGGTCATAAATCTTTCTGCCACAAGCTTTGTTTCCTCATCCTCTCTGGAAGAAACTCTTGCTTCGACAACGACCGCTTCGTTTACGTTGATGATTCCGCCGTTTTCCTGAAGCACTCTTGGGAAAACAAGCGCCTCAAGGCTTCCAGTGGTATCTTCAATGGTTACAAAAGCCATTACGTCATTGCTTTTTGTTGTTTTCATTTTTTTGCTGAGGACTATTCCGCAAAGGCGAACGCGCTTATCACTTTCCTCGGTGCTCATCTGCTTGATTTCGAGGACTTTGCTTGCACCGATTTTTTCAATAATGCCGTTATATTCGTTCATCGGGTGACCGGAAAGATAAAGCCCTGTCGTTTCCTTTTCCATATTGAGAAGATCGCGAAGACTGTATTCCGCAAGGCGAGGAAGATTATCTTCTTCGTCGTGTTCTTCCTCAAATCCACCAAAAAGGCTCATCTGGCCGGAAATATTTGCTTTTTTCTCCGCATCAATGGAAGAAAGAATGGATTCATAGCCGGAAAGCATCTGGCGGCGGTTTACACTGAAAGAATCCAGTGCACCGCATTTTATAAGGCTTTCAAGGGTACGTTTGTTAAGTTCTCTTCCGTAAGCACGCTTGCAAAAGTCTGTAAAGCCTTTATACTTGCCATTCATCTGACGTTCATTTATAATATCGCGAATGATACCTCTGCCAAGGTTTTTTACTGCAAGAAGTCCGAATCGAACTCCTTCTCCGTCCCAAATAAAACCGCTTTCGGATTTATTTACGTCCGGACCTAGAACTTTAAGCCCCATCTTCTGGCATTCGCCGATATATTCGATTACTTTATCAGTATTATCGAGAACGGAACTGAGCTGCGCTGCCATATATTCACCGGGAAAATGGCATTTGAGGTATGCAGTGCGGTAAGCAACCGTTGCATAAGCCGCGGCGTGGGATTTATTGAATGCATACGAAGCGAAGGAACTCATCTCGTCAAAAATCTCGTTGGCAATCTTTTCCGGAACACCGTTGCGAACCGCTCCGGGAAGTTCGAGATTTCCGTTTTCATCAAATTTTCCGTGAACGAAATATTCCCTTTCCTGCGCCATAACATCAAGCTTTTTTTTGCTCATTGCTCGGCGTACAAGGTCCGCTCTTCCGTAAGAATATCCCGCAAGTTTGCGCACTATCTCCATAACCTGTTCCTGATAGACTATGCAGCCGTAAGTGACGTCAAGAATCGGTTTGAGAAGCGGAGTTTTATATGTAACTTTTTCCGGATGATGGCTGTTTTCAAGATATTTCGTAATAGAATCCATTGGACCCGGACGATAGAGAGAAATTACTGCGGTCAAATCTTCGATGGATTTCGGCCCCAGACCCATAAGAACACTTCTCATGCCCGCAGACTCGAACTGGAAAACGCCCTGGGCTGCACCCTTAGTAAGCATTTCATAAACTTTTGGGTCGCCATCCGGAACTTTTGAAATATCAAAATCCGGAATCCTTCTTCGAACAGCTTTTTCACAATCGCTTATGGCGGTAAGGTTGCGAAGACCGAGAAAGTCCATTTTGAGAAGTCCCAGTTCCTCGAGCGTTGTCATGGTAAACTGTGTTACGACCGATTCATCCGGTTTTGCCACCGGAACAAATTCGGTGACCGGTTCCGGAGCGATAACGACGCCCGCCGCATGAACAGAAGAATGTCGCGGCATACCTTCAACTCTTCTTGCGGTATCAATAAGTTCATAAACTTTAGGATCGGTATCATAAAGCGCTTTAAGATCCGGAGAAACAGTCAGCGCCTTTTCAATGGTCATGTGCAAATCCGTCGGAACAAGCTTTGCAACCTTATCAACGTCCTGATAGGGCATTCCAAGCGCTCGGCCAACGTCACGAATTGCGGCCCTTGCGGCAAGAGTTCCGAAAGTTATTATTTGGGCAACGTGGTCGGAACCGTATTTTCGGTTTACATATTCGATAACTTCCTGTCTGCGTTCATAGCAGAAGTCGATATCGAAGTCCGGCATGGAAACACGTTCCGGGTTAAGGAATCTCTCGAAAAGAAGATGATATTTAATGGGGTCAATATCGGTAATTCCAACGCAATAAGCACAAAGGCTTCCTGCGCCTGAGCCTCTTCCGGGACCGACAGGGATTCCGACACTTTTTGCATAATTGATGAAATCGTGAACGATAAGATAATAGTTCACATATCCCATACGTTCAATTACGCCGAGTTCATAGTTGAGTCTTTCCCAAAGCTCGTCATCCGGTTTTTCTCCATAGCGGCGATAAAGCCCTTCCCTGCACATACTTTCGAAATATTCCACGTTATCTCTTCCGTCGGGAACTTCGAACGCAGGAAGTTTGGTATGACCGAATTCGAAGGTCATATTGCATCTGTCTGCAATTTTCTGTGTGTTATCAACAGCTTCAGGAATATAAGAGAAAATTTCGCGCATTTCCTCTTCGGACTTAACGTAAAATTCCTCGGTATCAAATGCCATGCCGTTATCTTCATCAACGGTATGGTTGGTTCCGATGCACACAAGTACGTTCTGCATTTTTGCATCATCTTTGTTGATATAATGACAGTCGTTTGTGGCAACAAGTGGAATTCCAGTTTCTTTCGAAAGCTTTATAAGATTCGGCAGAATCCTTTTCTGGTCAGCAAGACCGTGATCCTGTATTTCGATAAAATAGTTGTTTTCGCCGAAAATATCGCGGTATTCAAGGGCCGTTTTTTTTGCGGATTCGTAATCATTCTGGGTAAGATGACGCGGAATTTCGCCGGCAAGACAGGCAGAAAGAGCAATCAGGCCTTCATGATGTTTGCGAAGAAGTTCCTTATCTACCCTTGGTTTTTTATAAAAACCTTCTGTAAAACCGGCAGAAACAAGTTTTATCAAGTTTTTATAACCTGTATTGTTTTCGCAAAGAAGAACAAGGTGATAGCTCCAGTCTATAAGGTGTTCCTTACTGAATCTGGAACGGTTGGCAACATAAACTTCGCAGCCTATAACCGGTTTTATGCCGTATTTATTTGCTTCACGATAAAAATCAATAACACCATACATTGCGCCGTGGTCGGTTATGGCAACGGCGGTCTGACCAAGTTCTTTGACGCGGGGTATAAGTTTTTTTATACGGCAGGCGCCATCAAGAAGGCTGTATTCAGTATGGAGATGAAGATGTGCAAAGCTCATGTTTTCCTCCTTTTGTGTTATTTAATTCAATTCTTCCGCTTCGTTATGAACGGTCATTCCGTGGCGGAGCCAATCTCCTTTTAAGTATTTGGTAAGGAAAATAACCGCCTTGAGCAGTTCATCGCTGCAAACAATTGTCATTACAAGAAGCGGATCAAGCTTCAGCAAAAGTCCGCAAATCGCACCGAGCACGCCCTTCATGAAGATAGCGGAACCCACGTCGATTTTTGCAACGAAGCTCGTATCTCCGCCGGCACGAAGAACACCGGCGCCAAGGTTCCAGCTCATTCCGTAGCAAACATCTATGTAAGCGCATACGAGAAGCATGCTGAGGATATAATTCGCTGTTGTTTCGGAACAAACGATAAATCCGGGAGCAAAAGGTCTTATTATCATGATGATTCCTGCCATGAAAACTCCAACGCCCAATCCGCCGAGAACGAAGAATTTGCTCCATTTCTTGGCTTCAGCATCTCTTCCGGCACCGATAAGATTACCCATAAGGATAAGCGAAGCATTGGAAAATCCGCACATCGCAACGGTGGAAAGATCAAGAATTACAAGAACAAGGCTGTATGCGGCAAGAAATTCCTTGCTGTACTGGCCGAGTATTGCGGACTGCATGGTCATTCCGAAGCCCCAGATAAATTCGCTGAAGAAAACCGGAATTCCGAACTTGAGGAACGCAGGAACATATTGTTTTGTTTTAGCAAATATATAATGCAGTCTGAAATTAAGACGGTGCTCAAATTTATACATATAAATGAGCACGAGAATTATCTCGACCGTTTTGCTTATTGCTGTTGCAATGGCGGCACCGGCTACCTCGAGCCTCGGTGCGCCGAGATTTCCGTAAATGAGCACCCAGTTGAGCACGAGATTCGTAAGGCACGAGCATGTATAAACAGCGACGGAAATCTTTACATCATGAATTGCACGGAGATTTGAAAGGAAGGTTGTGGAAATTGCAGGGAACAAATAAAACCAGCCCATTATGTGAAGATATTCCACGCCGTATGCAATAACTTCCGGGTCGCTTGCAAATATTCTCATAACGACCTGCGGAACAGTAAGTGTTACCGCCGAAAGCAGAACAGCTGCTGTTATGTTTATCTTCATGGCAAGACCGATCATATCGCGGATAGGGTCGATTTTTTGCTGTCCCCAATATCTTGCGGTTATGACGACCGTTCCCATACTTATTCCCCAGACGAACATGTTAAAAAAGAGGTAAAGGGAGTTTACCTGGTTTATTGCGCCGAGCTGTGCTTCGCCGACAGACCCGATCATTATTGTATCAAGCATATTTACGAGCACGGAAACAAAGTTCTGTGCCGCAACCGGAATTCCGATTTTAAACATCTGCTTGATAAGTTCTTTTCTTGTGTACATCAGTTCCATATTACCCATTTTTTCCGTTTCTTAAACTATTTGCTATTTCGCTTATTTTTTTAAGTCTGTGGTTAATTCCGGAACGTGAAAGAGGCGGTTCCACGGATTCACAAAGGTCTTTAAGCGACATTTCCGGATTTTCAAGCCTCAGTTTTGCAACCTGGAGAAGTTCATCCGGAAGGAAACTTTCATCTTTGGTTGCAAAGATATATTCGATATCTTCCACCTGCTTTAACGAGGCGTTTAGGGTTTTATCCATGTTTGCGGTTTCGCAGTTCACCCTGCGGTTCACGCGGTTTTTAATATCTTTTTCGATTTTGATATTCATAAGTTCAAGTGAAGAAAGCATCGCGCCGATATAAGTGATAGTATCTTCGATGTTTTCGCTTTCCTTGAAATAAACTATGTAAGAACCGCGTCGTACCGTACTTTTCGGCTGCGGAAGAACTTCGCCGATAAGCGTTGAAAGATCCTTACAAAGATTCATATAGCTGACGCCGAATTCAAGATGATATTCTTTATTCGGGTCGGTCATGCTTCCGCAGACAAGATATGCTCCCCTGAGGAAAAACGGAACGTCCTCTTCATTTTCGATATTCGCCCTGTTAATGCGAAGGCTCGGTTCCTTTGGAATGTGATAGAAAGCATCGAGGACTTTTCTTCGCTCGGAAGCTTTTTCTATGCTAACTTTATAAAGGGTTCCCCTTGCCCTTTCGTGGAAAACAATTTTTGCGGAAATTCCGCAATGGGTTGCAAGCGCTTCTGCAAAAAGCCTTGCAGTCGGTTCATGCACCACCGAAAAGCTGATTTCATCGGCGCTGAACTTATGAGAAAAAAGCAAAAAACCATAAAGAAGAGCGTGCAGAGCGCTTTCCTGTTCCGGAACATCCCTGCAAAGTTCATCTTTCATATCAGTCGCAAAGGACATAATTTAACTTCCGCCTTCCCTTTTATTCTCCTAAAATTTCTACTTCCGGTTCAATGAAAAAACCGGTTTCATTTTTGACTTTTTCCTGAATATCTTTGATAAGCTTAAGTACATCGGAACAGGATGCTCCTCCGACATTCACAACAAATCCGGCGTGTTTTGTGCTGACTTCTGCACCGCCAATGCGGTATCCTTTAAGCCCGCATTGGTCAATAAGCGCGGAGGCAAAGGCACCTTCCGGACGTTTGAAAGTACTTCCCGCAGAAGGTTTATCCATGGGCTGTTTGTCAAATCTTCTTCCAAGAAGGTCATCCATCTTTGCTTTTATTTCCGCTTTATCCCCTTTTTGAAGTTTAAAAGCAGCTCCGGTAATAAAATACTCTTTTTTGCTGTAAGCGCTGTGGCGATAGGACATATCAAGTTCTTCACCGGTGAATTTTCCGGCTTTGCCGTTTTTATCAATATGGTCGGCATAAAGAATGACGTCTTTAATTTCTCCGCCGTATGCTCCCGCATTCATAAAAACCGCACCGCCGACGGAACCGGGGATTCCGTAAGCAAATTCAAGTCCGGTAAGTTCGTGTTCCAAAGCAAAATTGCAAAGTGCGGCAAGTCCAGCGCCGGCTTCGCAATATATGGTGTTTTCATCAATAAGTTCAATTTTTCCGAAATCGGAACCAAAATACATTACAACGCCATCTATGCCTTTATCGGAAACAAGCACGTTTGAACCTTTTCCCAAAGGAAGAAGCGGAATTTTATTTTCACGGCAGAAATCAATTATCAAAGATACCTGTTCCGTATTCCCGGGCTTTACAAAAATCTCGGCGGGACCTCCGATTTTGAATGAAGTATGCTTCGAAAGATCTTCGTGCTCAAGATATTTTATTTTGTGCTCATCGGCAAATTTATAAAAAGCTTCTTTATCCAAAAAATCTTCCTCCTTATTCATCAAGTCCGTAATAGGAATCCCATTCGCCAAGGTCGTCGTCATATTCATATTCAGGAATACTGAGTCTTTCCATAAGTTCAAGAGCGGCATTATTGCCCATGCGCTTCTGACGGTTGTTCATTGCGGCAACTTCAACAATAACAGCAATGTTTCTTCCGGGCTGAACGGGAATTGTATAAAGCGGAACATCAACATCAAGAACCTTTGTATAAACATCGGTTGCGCCCATGCGGTCATAAACTTTATCGTTATCCCAGGGTTCAAGGTTGATTATCATATCGAGCTTTGCGCTCTTTTTTACTGCACCCATACCGAAAAGATTTCTTGCGTTGATTATGCCGACTCCGCGAAGTTCCATAAAATGCCGGATATTTTCCGGGGAGGTTCCGACAAGGCTTCTGTTGGAAACTCTTCTTATTTCAACCGCGTCATCCGCAATAAGGCGGTGTCCGCGTTTTATAAGTTCCATTGCCACTTCGGATTTACCGACACCGCTGTCGCCATAAAGAAGCACACCTTCGCCGTAAACTTCAACAAGAACACCGTGCCTTGTGATTCGTTTTGCAAGCGCAACGCTGAGGGTCTGGGTAATTCCGGCAACAAATTCCGAAGTCATTTCGGAAGTTCGGTAAATCGGAACATTATATTTCTGCGCAAGTTCAAGGAATTTTCTGTCAACGGTAAGATTCCACGTTATGACAATCACCATGGGTTTTTTGGAAAGGAAAACGTCAAGAGCTTCGTACATTTTTGCGCCGAGATTGCGAAGATAGCTGTATTCGGTTTTTCCGATGATCTGAACCCTTAAAGGATCGAAAAGTTCATAAAAACCCGCAAGCTGAAGTCCCGGACGGTTTACTTCGTTGGTGCTGATTTTTATGTCGCTGATGTCATCCGGCGCCCATATTGTTTCAAGGTTGAATTCCTTAATTATTTTTGTAAACTTTACGCTGTAATTAGAAGCCATGGCACACGCCTCCTATATTAATATAATAAACCAAGGATATTATACTATAAAAGCGATTTGATTTCAACATTTCATCAAAACTGTTTATTCGTCAAAATCAATAATTCTTCTTTTCGGAGTTTCTTCATATTTTGTTTTTCAGTTTAAATTTTTTGTATCTTTGTAATTATTTTTGTAAATTTATATAAGATTAAAAAAAACATTTGAAAGAAACGCAAATACATGATAATATTATGATGTTCAATTATGTTTATTAAAAGGAGTTGAAAAAACATTGGCACGTTCTAAAAAGACTATGGACGGCAATACCGCTGCCGCTCATGTTTCTTATGCTTACACCGATGTTGCGGCAATTTATCCCATTACCCCTTCTTCCGTAATGGCTGAACTTGCTGACAAATGGGCTGCAAGCGGAAAAACCAATATTTTCGGAAATAAGGTACAGGTTACCGAAATGCAGTCTGAAGCAGGTGCGGCAGGTTCCGTTCACGGTTCTCTTGCAGCAGGTGCTCTTACCACCACCTTCACCGCATCCCAGGGCCTTCTTCTTATGATCCCCAATATGTACAAAATCGCCGGTGAACTTCTTCCCGGTGTTATCAACGTTTCCGCAAGAGCTCTTGCATCCCATGCTCTGAGCATCTTCGGCGATCATTCCGACGTTTATGCATGCCGCCAGACCGGTTTTGCAATGCTCTGTTCCGGAAACCCTCAGGAAGTTATGGATCTTGGCCCTGTTGCACATCTTTCCGCAATTAAAGGCCGTGTTCCCTTCCTTCATTTCTTCGATGGTTTCAGAACCTCCCACGAAGTTCAGAAAATCGAAGTCTGGGATTATGAACAGCTTAAAAATCTTGCTGATTTCGATGCAATCGAAGCTTACCGCGAACGCGCACTTAACCCCAACCATCCCGTAACCCGCGGTACCGCACAGAACCCCGATATCTTCTTCCAGGCACGCGAAGCTGCAAACAAATTCTATGATGCTCTTCCCGCTGTTGTTGAAGAATATATGAACAAAGTCAACGCAGAAATCGGCACCGATTACAAACTTTTCAACTATTACGGCGCAGAAGATGCTGAACACGTTATCGTAGCAATGGGTTCCGTTTGCGATACCATCGAAGAGACCATTGATTACCTCAACGCAAACGGCGGAAAATACGGCCTTGTAAAAGTTCGCCTTTACAGACCTTTCAGCAAATGCCACCTTATCGATGCAATCCCCGCTTCCGCAAAAACCATCACCGTTCTTGACAGAACCAAAGAACCCGGCTCCATCGGCGAACCTCTCTTCCTCGATGTAACCGCTGCTCTTAAAGGCACTCAGTTCGAAAACGCTGAAATCTTCGGTGGACGCTATGGTCTTGGCAGCAAAGATACCACCCCCGCACAGATCATCGCTGTTTATCGCAACGCAGAAGCAAACGGCAAACACACCTTCACCCTCGGCATCGAAGATGATGTTACCAACCTTTCTCTCGAAATCAAAGAAAATCCTGATACCACTCCTGCAGGCAACATGAGCTGCATGTTCTGGGGTCTTGGTTCCGATGGTACCGTCGGTGCAAACAAAAACTCTATCAAAATCATCGGCGACCACACCGATCTTTATGCACAGGGTTATTTTGCATACGACTCCAAAAAATCTGGCGGCGTAACAATTTCTCATCTCCGCTTCGGCAAATCCCCCATCAAATCCACTTATTACATCAACAAAGCAGACTTCGTAGCCTGCCACAATCCTTCCTATGTTGATAAATATGATATGACCGCTGTTCTTAAAAAAGGCGGCAAATTCCTTCTCAACTGTGCATGGGATGTAGAAGAACTCGGCAGACGTCTTCCCGGTGATGTAAAACGCTTCATCGCAGAAAACGAAATCGAACTTTATACCATCGATGGTATTTCCATCGCAAAAGAAATCGGCCTTAACGGAAGAATCAACACCATTCTCCAGTCCGCTTTCTTCAAAATCACCGAAATCATTCCCGCAGAGGAAGCTGAAAAGTTCATGAAAGAAGCCGCATACGCAAGCTATGGCAAAAAAGGCGATGCAGTAGTCGAAATGAACTATAAAGCAATCGAACGCGGAATGACCAGTTTCACCAAAGTTGATTACCCCGCAGACGAATGGGCAAAAGCAGAAGGCGCTATTCCCACCCCTGTTGCAACCGGAGAAGATAAAGAAATCGTAGATTTCATTAACAGCATTCTTGTTCCCGTTGCAGCACAGAAAGGTGATAAACTTCCTGTTTCCGTATTCTCCGGACGTGAAGACGGTACCTTCCCCGCAGGTTCCGCAGCTTATGAAAAACGCGGCATCGCAGTTGATGTTCCCGCATGGCTTCCGGAAAACTGCATCCAGTGCAATATGTGCTCCTATGTATGTCCTCATGCTGCAATCAGACCCGTTGTTCTTGATGAAGCAGAGCTTGCAAACGCACCCGAAGGCACAAAATCTCTTCCCATGACCGGTGTTCCCGGCAAAACTTTTGCTATCACCGTTTCCGCTCTCGACTGCACCGGCTGTGGTTCCTGCGTAAACGTCTGCCCCGGCAAAAAAGGCGTTAAAGCTCTCGAAATGAAAGCTCTTGACAGCCAGCTTGGCGAACAGAAAGTATTCGATTACGGTGTTGATATCCCCGAAAAAATCGAAGTTGCACAGAAATTCAAACCCAACACCCTCAAAGGTTCCCAGTTCCGCCGTCCTCTTCTCGAATTCTCCGGCGCTTGCGCAGGTTGCGGCGAAACTCCTTATGCAAAACTCGTAACCCAGCTCTTCGGCGACAGAATGTACATTGCAAACGCAACCGGTTGTTCCTCCATCTGGGGTGGTTCCGCACCTTCCACTCCTTATACCAAGAACGCAGAAGGAAAAGGTCCCGCATGGGCAAACTCTCTCTTCGAAGATAACGCAGAATACGGTTACGGTATGTTCCTCGGCCAGGAAGCAATCCGCAGCAGCTATATTGCAAAAGTAAAAGATGTTGCTGAAAACGGCACCAATCCCGAAGTTGTTGCACGTGCTAACAACTATCTTGAAACCCTTAACGACGGCGAAGCAAACGCTCTTGCAACCAAAGAACTTGTTGAAGCTCTTACCGCCTGCAACTGCGATAAAGCAAAAGCAATTCTTAAAGGCAAAAACTACCTTGCCAAAAAATCCGTATGGGCATTCGGCGGCGACGGTTGGGCTTATGACATCGGTTTCGGCGGGCTTGACCACGTTCTTGCTTCCGGCAGAAACATCAATATCCTTGTATTCGATACCGAAGTTTATTCCAATACCGGCGGTCAGTCTTCCAAGGCAACTCCTACCGGTGCAGTTGCACAGTTTGCTGCAGCAGGTAAAGATGTCAAGAAGAAAGACCTTGCCGCAATTGCAATGAGCTATGGCTATATCTATGTTGCACAGATTGCACAGGGCGCAAACATGGCACAGGCAGTTAAAGCAATTTCCGAAGCAGAAGCTTACGACGGTCCTTCCCTTATCATTGCTTATGCACCCTGCATCAACCACGGAATCAAAGGCGGCATGGGCAATGCAATGGCAGAAGAAAAACGTGCTGTTGAAGCTGGTTACTGGCACCTCTTCCGCTTCGACCCCAGACTTGCAGAAAAAGGCGAAAATCCCTTCCAGCTCGATTCTTCCGCTCCTTCCGCAGATTATAAAGAATTCATTAAGAGCGAAGTTCGTTATTCCAGCCTTATGCGTGCATTCCCTGAAAGAGCCGAAGTTCTCTTCGACAAAGCAGAGAAAAACGCCGCTGAAAAATATGAACATCTTGAAAAACTTGCAGGCAAATAATTCTTGCAGATACATCAAAAGCCCTTTCCGGAAATCCGGAAAGGGCTTTTTTATGCCGTTTTGGGCTTCGCAACAAAACATTGCGTGACATTTTTATGCCTTCATAGTATAATCGAAGCAGAAAAGGAGGCGATTTTATGTCCCCTATTGGCAAAAATATCCGAAACGAAAGAAATAAAATCGGATTCACCCAGGATGAGCTTGCCGAAAAACTTTGCGTCACCCGTCAGGCTGTTTCGAGCTGGGAAAATAGCAAAACCGAGCCGGATATTGAAACCATTTCAAAAATGTCAGAATTATTCGGCGTCAACAGCGATGATTTAATAGGAATCTCCGCCAAAAATCAAATGAAACGCTATAAAAACAGCAAAGCTTTTCGTGCCGCGATAATTTTCGGAATAGCTTCAACCCTTCTTTATATTTTTATTCTGTTTGCCACCCAACCCGCCTATGAAGCCCACTATCGATATTTTGAAGGTGAACTTTACTATTTTCTCCAATATATAATCAAACCTCTTGCAGGATTTTTTCTCGGGCTTACCGCTTCATTTTTTATCGATGCTTTTACCGGTTTTTATATTCAAAACAAAATTATTAAAACCATTGTTTTGATCAGTGGAGTTCTGATTTTCCTTTTTTCAACGTTTTTTATAGTTTATTTCGTTATTGTTACAACTGCAAGTCTGGAACTTCCTCTGGGTTTTTCGGCAAAATTCTTTTTCTATCAGCACAAAATCATAACCGAAAATTATCTGATCCATGCATTGCCTCCCATGCTTATATATTTCGGTTTTACTAAAAAAGGAGTAAAAAATGAAAGCAATCTCTGATAACATTAAAAAATATCGGACAGAAAACAATATAACGCAGGAAAATCTCGCCGAAAGACTGAACGTCACCCGTCAGGCTGTTTCGAACTGGGAAAATGGCAAAACCGAGCCGGATATCGAAACTTTGACGAGAATGGCGCAGATATTTGATATCAGCATTGATGAACTGGTTGATGGAATTCCAAAAGGAATCACCGAACTTCGCGGCAAAAAAGCGCACCTTAAAATCGGAATAATTTTCACCTCTTTTTATGTCTTTTCTTCGCTGATTTTTCTTACAATAAGCGAACCTTTGCAGGAATATGTAGCTTCTACATATAATACTTTTGCATATTTTATTTTTGGTTTTATATGGAAACCATTAAGCGTAATTTCCGGCGGAGTTGGAATTTCTTCACTTGCAGCATACAGCACCGGCTTTTATGTAAAAAATAAAATCATCCGGAATATTTTAATAATTCTCGGCATTCTTTGCTCTTTGTTTACAACATTTTATCTCATATACATAATTCTTGTTTATCAATTTGAACTGAAATTTCCCATATCCCCTTTTTACTATGTTTTTCTTCTTAAAAAGCCGTTTGTTCATGCGTTTGCTCCGGTTCTGCTTTTCTTCGGCTTTGCAAAAAAATAATTTTGAGCACCGTTTTATACGGTGCTCATTTTTATAAAAAAGTTGATGCTCATGCGGTTTATTAATTATATATAACAAAAAATCCCGCTGATTTTTCAGCGGGATTTTTATTTAATATGTGAATATCAAATTACACAAATCTTGCGGGGTTGATCTTTACGCCGGGGCCCATGGTTGCGGAAACAACGCAGGATTTAACGTACTGACCTTTTGCTGCTGCGGGTTTTGCTTTAACAATTGCACCCATAAGAGTGTCAAAGTTTTCCTGGAGTTTTTCAACGCCAAAGGAAGCTTTACCGATCGGGCAGTGGATGATGTTGGTTTTGTCGAGACGATACTCGATTTTACCTGCTTTAGCTTCTTTAACAGCTTTAGCAACATCGGGGGTTACGGTACCTGCTTTGGGGTTAGGCATAAGGCCTCTCGGGCCAAGGATTTTACCGAGTCTACCAACAACGCCCATCATATCGGGAGAAGCGATAACTACGTCAAAATCCATCCAACCTTCGGACATGATTTTCTGCATATATTCTTCTGCACCGGCATATTCAGCGCCTGCATCGAGAGCAGCCTGAACTTTGTCGCCTTTTGCGAAAACAAGAACTTTAACTTCTTTACCGGTTCCGTTAGGAAGAACTACTGCACCACGAACCTGCTGGTCTGCGTGACGGGAGTCAACGCCAAGACGAACATGGCATTCAACGGTTTCGTCGAATTTTGCGGTTGCAGTTTTGCAAGCGAGCTCGAGAGCTTCGTTTGCTTCATAGAGTTTAGCATGTTCAACAAGCTTAGTGCTTTCAACATATTTTTTTCCGTGTTTCATTAATGCTAACCTCCTTCACTTAGTCTTCAACGGTAACGCCCATGGAACGAGCGGTACCAGCTACCATGCTCATTGCTGCTTCAACAGATGCTGCGTTGAGGTCAGGCATCTTGGTTTCAGCAATTTTGCGGCACTGTTCGGAAGTGATGGATGCTACTTTGGTCTTGTTCGGAACACCGGAAGCCTTGGTGATGTTAGCAGCTTTTTTGATAAGAACTGCTGCCGGAGGGGTTTTGGTGATGAACGAGAAGCTGTGGTCAGCATAAACAGTGATAACGACAGGAATTACCATGCCGATATCGTTTTTGGTGCGTTCGTTGAATTCTTTGGTGAACGCCATGATGTTTACACCGTGCTGGCCAAGTGCAGGGCCAACAGGCGGTGCGGGAGTGGCTTTGCCACCGGGGATCTGCAGCTTAATTAAGCCGATAACTTTCTGTGCCATGTTTTTACAAACCTCCAACCATTACGTGGTCAAACGGAACTGATTGAACAAATTTTCAGTCCCTCCCACACGCAGAATAACTATATTCCGCGTTCGCCGGCCGTTTTGGCCGACTACCTCAAAAAGTAATCAATCTTTGCGGGCAACCTGTTCGAGTTCAAGCTCTGCAGCTGTATCGCGTCCGAACATGGAAACGATAACACGAACTTTATTTGCGGCAAGGTCGATGCTTTCGACTTTACCTTCAAAGCCCTCAAGCGGACCACCTACAATGGATACGATGTCACCTACGGCATATTTAACTTCAACCGATTTGGATCCGATTCCGAGTTTTGCAACCTCTTCATCGCTGAGCGGAACAGGTTTCGAAGCAGGACCAACAAAGCCGGTTACACCGCGGGTATTTCTGACAACGTACCAGGATTCGTCCGTAAGGATCATCTTAACAAGGACATAGCCCGGAAAAATTTTGCGTTCCACTTCACGCTTTTTGTTGTCGTTTACCTCAACGATAGTTTCGGTCGGTACACTTACGTCAAAAATAAGATCTTTAAAACGCTTATTTTCGATAACCTTTTCGATATTTTCGGATACTTTATTTTCATATCCGGAATATGTGTGGACAACATACCATTTAGGAGTTTCAGACATAAAACTTAGTTCCTTTCGCGCATTAAGAGCCGAAGAACAGCCTGAGAACAAGACCGAAGAAATAGTCTATAAGGCTGATACCGATCGAAGAAATAATAACGACTACAATAACAACAATGGTGTTGTTGATGACCTGTTTTTTGGTGGGCCAAACAACTTTTTTAAGTTCACCAAAGATGTCTTTGAAGAAACGTTTTACTTTCGAGAAGAAGGACGGCTTTTTCGCAGTTTTTTCATTAGCCACTGTAATAATTCCTTCCTTTCTTACTTCGTCTCTTTGTGGAGCGTGTGTTTACGACAGAACCTGCAATATTTTTTCATTTCAAGTCTGTCAGGATCGTTCTTTTTGTTTTTCATGGTAGTGTAGTTGCGTTGTTTGCACTCAGTGCATGCCAACACTATTTTGACTCGCATTGCGGCACCTCCTGATTCTTGGAATTTTTGCCTCCCTCAATTAAAAGGACGCTGGTTTTTTGCGCAAAAAAATAAACCCTTTTAGAGGTATAGTCAGTATACCACAAAGTAAAGGGCTCGTCAAGTATTTTTTTGAAAATATTTCTAAAATATTTAATATATTTATTACAACATTATTATATGTTATTTTTAAGCAATAATCAAGCAAAACTTTCACCCGAATATAAAATAACATTTCGCGCAAAAATAATGAAGAAGGAGGCGGAATTATTTTGATTTATAAATCAGCAAGAAAAACAGCGGCGGCTTTTATTGTGATAACATCAATAATCGCATCCGCTGTTTTTTGTTTCCAACATTTTTTGCCGGACAGATTTTTTGTTAATGATACAGAAGATTTTTCATACTCTTCGCTTTATAAAAACTTCATAAATTTTGATTTCGAAAGCAATAAGGCAAAAGCCGTTTTCAGTCAGACCAAAAACACGGCTGTATGCAAAGCAAAATTTATGGGGGTATTCCCTATCAAGGAAGTTTCCGTAACCGTAACGGACGAAAAAATCGTAAAGGTTTGCGGAACTCCATTCGGAGTGAAAATGTTTACCGACGGGGTTCTTGTTGTGGGATTTTCAAGAATTGAATGTGCTGCGGGTTCTCTCTGCCCCGCTGTTGATGCAGGACTTCTTGAAGGCGATGTATTGAAAGCCATCGATGGAGAACCCGTAAAAACCAACGAAGATGCCGCAGAAAAAATCAAGAATTCCGGCGGAAGGAAGCTTAGCCTTCTTATAGAACGCGATGGAAAGGATATCATTATTTCAGTAAAACCGGAAATGCTCGCTGATAAAAGCGGTTATAAGGCAGGATTTTGGGTTAGGGACAGTTCCGCAGGTATTGGTACACTGACTTTCTACGACCCCCAAACGCTGTTTTTTGCCGGATTAGGGCACGCTGTCTGTGATATTGATACAGGCGAAGTTCTTCCGCTCCTCAGCGGAGAAATCGTTCCTGCGGCAATTACAAGCGTCAAAAAAGGCAAAGCAGGTGCTCCTGGGGAACTTGGCGGAACATTTACCGGCAATAAAAACATCGGTATTGTAAAAACAAACAACGAAACCGGACTTTTCGGGGTATTGGATTACGAAATCGAAGGAACTTCAGCTCCCATTGCTCATAAACAGGATATTTATGAAGGCGAAGCCGTTATCATCTCAACTATTGATGGAATAAAAGCAAAGGAATACGATATAGTCATCGAAAAAGTCAGCCTTTCTGACGAAAGCAAAACAAAAAATATGGTAATAAAAGTCGTTGATGAAGATCTTATCGAAGCAACCGGTGGCATCGTTCAGGGAATGAGCGGCTCCCCTATTCTTCAGGACGGAAACCTTATCGGCGCGGTAACACATGTTTTCGTTAATGACCCTACGAAAGGATACGGGATTTTTATTGAAAATATGATGGAATCAGCCAAATAATCTTAAACAGGTAATGCAATGAGTGTTTCGTTGTATTACCTGTTTTTCACTGCAAAAAAACTAATGACACTTTTAGTATCATCAATTCCACAAATCGTTTCTTTATTTTATAAAAATCTTCTGTTAATCTGTTTTTAAAAATTAATCAGAAAGGATTTAATAAAATGAAAAAAGAAACAAAGTATTATCTTTTGACAGGTTTTCTTCTGCTTGTTTTATTTGCAGTTTTTACGGCTGCAGTGCAAAATTTTGACGTCCAGCTTAATGAAGCAACCAAAACAGAAGTCGGATTCGGCACACTTAATTTTTGGTTTCACAAAATAACAGGTGTTAATATGCTTTTCTATCATATTACCGATTGGCTGGGACTTGTTCCAATCTTTATATGCTTTCTTTTTGGTGCGCTCGGCTTTATTCAGCTTATGAAAAGAAGAAGCGTTTTTAAAGTTGATTGCGATATTCTTCTTCTCGGAGTTTATTACATAATCGTTATTTTCTTCTATCTGACCTTTGAGACAATTCCAATAAATTACCGACCGATTCTGATAGAAGGTCGTCTTGAACTTTCCTAC
Source organism: Oscillospiraceae bacterium (assembly GCA_017536625.1). Lineage (GTDB taxonomy): Bacteria > Bacillota > Clostridia > Oscillospirales > Ruminococcaceae > UMGS1668. Next base: position 41,059 of record JAFXGY010000031.1, read on the forward strand.
CCTTCATCGACCGCTTTGCTTGTTATATCTGTCATACCGACGCTTGTTTTGGAAGCAAAGCGTAGGCTGAAAAATCAAATAGTTATTATAATAATTACCTTTTCAAGCGTTGTATTCGCAGTATTTATTGTAATAGGAAGACTTATTTCCGGCGTTCATTGGCTCACCGATATAATTGGCTCACTTTTATTCAGCGGTGGGTTGTATTCTGCGCTGAAAGCAACTATGATATTATGTTGCAAGGATAAATAATAAGAAGGTGCTTTTTGATGGAATTTTGTGAAAAACTTCAGGAATTGAGGAAAAGCAAAGGACTTACTCAGGAAGAACTTGCCGAAGTTTTATATGTTTCCAGAACCGCCGTTTCAAAATGGGAATCAGGACGCGGACTTCCTAACATCGATTCGCTGAAAGAGATTTCAGCTTATTTTTCGGTAAGCATTGACGATTTGTTATCTGCGGATAAAATCATTTTCATCGCAGAAAAAGAAAAAAAGTCCTGCATCAAAAGTATTTGCGATCTGCTTTTTGGACTTATGGATATTCTTTCGTTTCTGCTGATAATTCTTCCCCTTTATCCGAAAACTGTTGACAGCTTTGTTTATTCTGTGAATCTTTTCAAATATACGGAAACAACTTCTTTTAATCTTTCTGTTTATTGGACGATATTTCTTTCTCTTACCATTTCCGGAATTGTAAAATTGATTTCGGATAAACTGAAAATTTATAAAATTTCGAAGTTTATAACAGTTTGTTCCGTCTTAATAAACATTACAGCAGTTTTATACCTTGCTCTATCAAAAGAACCTTATGCCGTAACGGTTATATTCCTTATTTTGCTTATCAAGTTTTTTCTTCTTTTTAAAATTTCAAAAACCACAGGCTTTATATAAAAATGAAACAAAGCAGAGTTTTTTTCTCTGCCATATTCTATTTTTCCCGTCTTGTAATCAGCAACTATTTTATTTATAATATGTTTATATTGCTGATCAAGGAGGCACCGTATGCAAGTTACAATAAATGAACTCGAATCCTATCTTGATAATCTTTACAGCGGAAAAGTAGGCGAACAGAGCCTTTTTATGAAGCTTGTTGAGGAAATGGGCGAAACCGCCGAAATACTCAATAAAAAATCCGGCAGAAAGGCCGATGACGGCACCGATTTGCAAACAGAACTCGGCAATGAACTTGCGGATATTATCCACTATACCGTTGCCATAGCCGCTGTAAACGGACTTGATTTGAATGAGATAATTATGGAAAAGGATAAAAAGGCATCAATAAAATACAAAAGAGAAGAAAATCTTGAAGCTTTTATTTCAGAATTTTCCGGAGGTCAGCATGGATAAGACGGAACTTGAATATGCTTTTGAACGAATTGAACACATGGAAAAGCTGTTCGATGAAACGCGATTAATATTTAATAATAACCCCTCCTGCGTTTCCGAACCTTCTTTTCAGAAAAAGATTTCCCTGCTCACTCAATATTTGGAAAGCGGAACCTGGCTTCGGGATTACGGACTTGATGAAAAAGGACTTCTTCCCGCCGAACTCAAAAGAGGAATTCTTTCCGAAGACGGACTTTATAATTTCATCTGCGACGTTGAAAACGCTTCGAAACGAAAAACAGATATTTTATACAGATTTTTTGAAAAGGACGAAATCCTTTTTGCGGTGCTTTGGATAATTATTTATGTAATCGGCTTCAGCACCGCAGACAGCATTTCCGAAAACATCGGAATACCGAAACTTATAACATCAATATTCGGGTTTATTCTTTCCGCGGTAATCGTTCTTTTTGCGAAAAAGAACAGACTTTTGGAATATTTCGGTCTTTGCAAAACAGAAACCAAACCAAAGGATTTTCTTTTCTTCATTCCTCTTGCAATCGTTTCGACTGCGAGTATCTGGGGCGGATTTTCGTTTGATGTCGCACCACTTGCCGCATTTTTCGGCGTTATTAGCATGTGTTTTGTGGGCTTCATCGAGGAAATTATTTTCCGTGGGATGCTGTTCAGCGGAATGGCCAAAAACGGGATAAAATCCGCAATTATCGTTTCGTCCCTAACCTTCGGATTCGGTCATATTATTAATCTTCTTATGGGCGCACCCGTTTTTGAAACAATGCTGCAGCTTATATATGCATCCGCAGCGGGATTTTGCTATACTGCAATTTTTTATCGCGGAAAAAGCATAATCCCCTGCATCATTTCTCATGCGGTTATCAATTCCCTCAGTATTTTCGGCGCGGAAGTCGGTGCGGAGGGGCAAATTATCATTTCCGCAGTGCAAACAGTAATTAACCTTGGTTACGGAATCTGGGTTCTTAAAAAATGCAGATAGAAAAAGAGCGTGCACAAAAGTGCATGCTCTTTTTTATTACATATTACTTTTTCCTCAATTCCCAAAAAGCAACCGCGCTTGCGGCGGCAACATTAAGCGAATCCACCCCATGCGCCATAGGAATTTTTACTGTATAGTCGCAATTCGCTATGGTTTTCGGCGAAAGCCCATCCCCTTCTGTTCCAAGGACTATCGCAAGTTTTTCTTCTTTGGCAAGGCGCTCATCATCAATGCTCAAAGTATCATCGCAAAGAGCCATCGCGGCGGTTTTAAAGCCAAGTTTTTTCAGTTCTTCCTGCCAGTTTTCTCCGACAAAAGTCCACGGAACCTGAAAAGCCGTGCCCATGCTCACCCTTATTGCTCTTCGGTAAAGAGGATTGCTGCAGCCCGATGTCAAAATAACCCCATCTATGTTAAGCGCAGCAGCGGAACGGATTATTGCACCGATGTTGGTTGGATTCATAACGTCTTCGAGCACGGCGATTCTTTGAGCACCGAAACAAATATCTTCTGTGCTCAAAAGCGGTTTTCTGCGCATTGCGCAAAGAAGTCCTCTTGTAAGCGGAAAGCCGGTAAGTTCCTTCAGAACATCAAATTCTGCCGCATAAACCGGGATTTCTCCGCAGCGGGAGATAACTCCACTTGCTTCACCATTTATTGTTCTTCTTTCCACAAGAATCGAAATAGGCTCATATCCTGCATCAAGGGCACGTTCAATTACCTTTGGACTTTCCGCAACGAAAATTCCCTTTTCAGGAAATTCCCTGTTAAGGAGCTGAACCTCCGTAAGCCTTGCGTAAATATCAAGCTCCGGAGCGCTGAAATAGGTTATTTCAATGATATTCGGCATAAATATCTCCTTGAATTTAATATATATAAATATTATAATATTCGTATCCCATTGTGTCAAATGGATTAAAATATATTATTCCAAAAGCGAACTTCCTCTTTTCTTTCGAGCATGAAAACGATATCCGTGCTCATATTAAAAATAGCGAAAATAATTCCCGAAAGGTCAGAAAAAATATGAAACTTTTATTCAAACAGCGTTTTTTCTCATGGTTTTGCAGCTATGATATTTTTGACGAAGACGGAAACACCGTTTATACCGTAGAAGGTCAGCTTTCATGGGGACATTGCCTCAAAATCTTCGACCGTGCCGGAAACGAGATTGGAACGGTCAAAGAACAGCTTTTCACCTTCCTTCCGAAATTTGAAATGTATCTCGGGGAAAGCTATATGGGCTGTATAAGCAAGGAATTCACTTTTTTCAAGCCGAAATTCGATATTGACTGCAATGGATGGCATATTGAAGGAGATTTCTTTGAATGGGATTACAGCATAATTGGTCCCAGGTGTGAAAATGTTGCAACGGTTTCAAAAGAACTTTGGAACTGGACCGATACATACGTTATTGATATAAACGATCCGCGCGATGCCATTCCGGCGCTTATGCTTGTTCTTGCAATTGATGCCGAAAAATGTTCCAGAAACTGAATATATCAAAAAAGCCTTTGCATTTAATTGCAAAGGCTTTTTTATTTTAGATATTGGTAAGAAGTTCTTTCATCCATGCACAAAGTTTTTCGCTTGCTTCATTCGCAACCCGAACAACTTCTTCGTGGCTGTGTTTTACCGTTGCAATTCCAGTTGCCATGTTGGTTATGCAGGAAACGCCGAAAACTTTCATTCCAAGATAATTTGCGCATATAGTTTCCGGAACGGTGCTCATACCGACTGCATCTGCACCGAGAACCGCAAAAGCACGGATTTCCGCTGCGGATTCATAACACGGTCCATTGAAAAGAGCATAAACACCGGTTTTATAATCAATGCCGAGTTTTTCTGCCGCATTAACCGCTTTTTCACGAATGACAGGAGAATATGGTTCGGACATATCCGGGAATCTCGGACCGAAGCGGTCGTCATTATCTCCGATAAGAGGATTTACTCTTATGAAGTTTATGTAGTTATCGATAATCATAAGATCACCGGGTTTAAAATCACGATTGACCCCGCCGGCGGCATTTGTAACTATCAAGTTTTCTATTCCGAGAAGTTTCATAACATAAAGCGGATAGCAAAGTTCGCGGGCAGAAAAGCCTTCATAAAAATGGAATCTTCCCTGCATCGCGGCAATAAGATTGCCTTCGATTTTACCAACAACAAAGTTCCCCGCATGCCCCGCAACGGAAGATTGCGGAAAATTCGGAATATCCTTATAAGGAATCACCGTTTTCTCTTCCATAAAATCAACGAGACCGCCAAGTCCGCTTCCGAGGATTATTGCAGTTTTAGGGATTTCGGAAAGCTTTTCCCTGATAAAATCTGCAGATTCTTTTACTTTTTCATAAGTCATAATATCGCCTCCTTATCATCTGATTATATAATATGAAATTCGGCCATTTTCGTCAAGCATTTTATTTTTTAACAAAAATAATTTTGTAAATTTCTGGTAATTCTATTGACAGTTTGGAAAAATATGGTATTATTTACTCATGGATATCCAATTAATAACATTTTAGTTAAATAATGGGATTTATCCGCATATGAATCCTGTCAAATAAAATATAAATAATGCGGAGAACAGGCGGAAAAAATGGAAAATAAAATTAAAATACTTATTTCGGACGATGATAAAGATTTTTGCAAATCCTGTGAAAAGGCACTTTCCTCCTTCGGTTTTGAATCAACTTTTATCGGAAAAAATGGAAACGAACTTCTTGAAAATATTACAATCTATAAACCCAAAATAGTACTTGCCAATGCATTCATGCCCGGTATGGATCTTATAAGCGCTGCAGCTTCCTGTTCGGAAAAATTCGGAGAAAGCTCCCCTCTTTTCCTTGCCCTTATTCCTTCCGAAAACGCACTTTTGGAAAAAGAACTTCTTTCCAGCGGCATTGCATATTGTTTTATCAAACCTTTTGATTATTCAATGTTTGCCGAAAGGATAAAAAGCCTTTGTCTTACTTTCGGCTGCGGAAGCACTTCTTCCGAATCAAAACTTTCTTCAGGTCTTGAAATAGTCATTACCGATATAATTCATCAGATAGGCGTTCCTGCCCATATTAAAGGTTATCATTACCTTCGGGAAGCTATTATTATGGCGGTAAATGATATTGAAATAATGAATTCCGTTACAAAATGCCTCTATCCTTCCGTCGCGAAAAAGTACGGCACCACTTCTTCGAGGGTTGAACGTGCCATAAGGCATGCAATCGAAGTTGCGTGGGACCGTGGCGATGTTGACGTGCTCAATTCCTACTTCGGCTACACCATCCACAGCGGAAAAGGCAAACCCACCAATTCGGAATTTATCGCACTTATCGCAGACAAATTAAGGGTAAATATGAAGACGGCGTAAAAACCGCATTTTTCAGCATGAGCATCAGCTTTTTTGCAGTTGGATTTTTCGGTTTTTCAATACTATGAACACAAAAATTTATCGGCTTTTCGGCGATTTCAATCCTATATATTTTTTTGTTAAGCCTATGAATACTCTCGGTTTATCGGGTTCAAAAATCCTATAAAACGGGGGTATTTTTTTATGAAAAAGAACGTGTATTTAAAGGACTTCGACTATTATATCGATGAGTATATGTATAATTGCCGAAGCAGAAAACTCAGACCGAAAACAATGATGAGCTACGAACAGACCCTTCGGTTGTTTGAACGTTGGTGTCTTGAAGAAGAAAAAATCGCCGAACCCGGACAAGTCGTGGAATCCACCATACGCCATTATATTTGCAGCTTGCAGGAACGAGGTAAATATACCTTCTATTCCCTTGAAAACAACAAAATCACTTATAACCCTTCACGACGCAGAGATTTTTCCGAAAGCGTGAGCACAACAACAATAAACAATTATATCCGTAACCTTAAAGCCTTTTATACGTGGTATTCAGACGCAACCGCATCCCGTAATCCTACCGAAAAAATACGTCAATTACGTAATAAGCGCAAAGCACGTGAATATCTGGATGATGCCGAAGTTGAAAGCTTCTGAAGATTTTTGACAAAAGTTATTATTCAGAGCACCGAGATTATCTTTTGGAAGATAGTCCGCAGAAAGAGGCATTGTTGAAACTTCTCTGAAAAGTTCGTTAAGGTCACAGCCTAAGGCGGAAAGATATTTTACAGCACTGCATTCCGGGTCACAAAAAATTGCGGAAATGATGGTTCCCACATCCGCAAGGGAAAAATTACGTTTTGCTTTTGCAAGAGAATTTTCCAGAACTTTTCGGCAAAGTGGAGAAAAATCCGCCGGTGAAAGATTTGCCTTTGTTCCTCTTCCAATGTTTTCCAAAAGTTTGCCCATAACTTTTTCACAATCTATCCTGCTTTTGGCAATGCTTTTGATCTCGCTTCCTCCGCCTTCTCTCAAAATTCCCCAGAGAAGATGTTCCGTTCCAACAAAAGAATGTCCCAGAAGCGAAGCTTCCCCCATGGCGGCATTAATTGAAGAATTTGCTTTAGGAGTAAAACCGGAAAATTTAAACATCTTGAACCTCGCTTTTCATATAACTTACACATTTTAATATTGTCGGTTAAATTTCGGTTATTCAAAAAGGGAAAATTTACATAACAATAAAGAAATTATTTTGAAGTTTTTTATAAATAATTGAAACTCTTTATGTTTTTAGTGACAAATTTAGATTTTAGTGTTAACATTAGGTATAAACGTTTTTTTGAGGTTTGAAATGTTCAGAAAAATTTATAAAAAACTGACCTATTCCCAATTTCTTGCGCTTGGCTTTATAGTTGTAATTCTTTCAGGAACTTTTTTGCTTTGTCTTCCGGTTTCGTCAAAAACCGGAAACTGGACAGACCCTTTGACTGCGCTTTTCACCGCAACAAGTTCCACATGCGTAACCGGTCTTGCAGTAAAGGACACATATCTTTATTGGTCGCGCTTCGGTCAAATTGTTCTTCTTTCCCTGATACAAATCGGCGGACTTGGATTTATGTCTATTTTCACCATTTTTTCGGTTTTTTTGAAGAAAAAAATTTCTCTCGGAGAAAGAAAAATCCTTGTTCAGATTTCCGGAAACATGAGATATCACGGCGTTGTTTCCATGATGAAAAAAATTATTTTTGGAACTTTTCTTATCGAAGGATTGGGCGCGCTTGTCCTTTCTTTTCGGTTTTGCCGCGAAATGCCCTTCGGAGAAGGACTTTTTTATTCTGTTTTCCATTCGGTTTCCGCTTTTTGCAATGCAGGTTTTGACCTTATGAGCCAATTCAGTTCCGAAACTTCTTTTTCATCATATTCCGGCGATTGGCTTGTTAACCTTACTCTTATGTCTCTGATTATAACCGGTGGAATAGGTTTTCTTGTTTGGGACGATTTTGAAAAACACCGTTTTAATTTCAGAAACTATTGTCTTCACAGCAAACTTGCTGTTCTATCGAGCGCAATTCTTCTCTCATTCGGTTTTGTTTTTTTCCTCGTTTCAGAATGGAACGCTTCTTTTTCTGAAATGTCCGTTCCGGAAAAAATTCTTGCGGCAATGTTCCAATCCACAACAACAAGAACCGCGGGTTTTTGCACCGTTCCGCAAAACGAGCTCAGCGAAGCAGGGAAGCTTTTTACTTCCGTTTTTATGTTCATCGGCGGAAGCCCTGCTTCGACCGCCGGCGGAGTTAAAACAACTACCATTCTTGTTGTAATACTTAGCTCCATCGCTTCCGCAAGAAACATTAAAAATGTCACTATTTTTAAAAAACGCATTGCCGAAAACGTTGTTCATCAAGCAACTTCCATCTCCACAATTTATCTTTGCGCCATTATCCTTTCCTGTGCAATAATGACAATTATTGAACCTTTTTCTCTTTCCGATATGCTTTATGAAACCGTTTCCGCTGTCGGAACAGTGGGGCTTTCCGTTGGAATAACGGCGGAACTTACCGTTTTTTCAAAATTGCTTTTGATTTTGCTTATGTTCTTCGGAAGAATCGGCGGGCTTTCGCTTGTTCTTGTTCTTGCGGAAAAACAAACGCCCATTTTTACGGAACGCCCTGTTGAAAATATTTTGATTGGTTAAGGAGAAAATAAAATGAAATCTATTCTTGTTCTCGGTCTTGGAAGATTTGGAAGACATCTTGCCCACAAACTTCAACAACTTGGAAACGAAGTTATGGTAATTGATAAGGACGAAGCGCTTGTTGAAAAATATTCCAACACTTTTACCGATGCGCAGATTGGCGATTGCACCGATGAAGCGGTTATCCGTTCCCTTGGGGTAAACCAGTTTGATGTTTGTTTCGTTACAATCTGTGATGATTTTCAGTCTTCCCTTGTTACCACTTCCCTTGTTAAAAAAATGGGTGCACGCCACGTTGTTGCAAAAGCAAAAAGGGATATCCAGGCGGAATTTCTTAAGAAAATCGGCGCGAACGAAGTTATTTATCCGGAAAGGGAAATTGCGGAAAGCGTTGCGATGCGTTATAATTCTGACAACATTTTCGATTATATTGAACTTACAAGCGAATATTCGATTTATGAAATTCCTATTCTTCCGGAATGGGCAGGAAAAAATATTCTTGAACTCAATATCCGGAAAGAATACCGCATAACCATCATCGCAATTAAGCACAAGGAACATCTTCAGCCCATGCCGGGACCGGATTATGAATTCCGAAAATCTGACCACGTTGTTGTGCTTGGAAAAAGCGACGATATCTTTCGCATTGCCGGAAAAGCAATTAAATCATAACCACCGGCTGAGCCGGTGGTTTGCACAAGCCCTTCAAGGGCATGATACGGCGGCGTCTTAAGACGCGTCGAAAGGTTAACAGCTGCATCAACATTTTCAGGCCGCCGCTAAAGCGGCCTGTTTTTATGCCTAAGAATTCTTGCTACCCGTAAACGGGTCAATATATTCTTTGAAAGATATTTGATCATACATAATATCTTCCTGCAACTGGTTCCTTATGTAATGAATCTTAAAGATGAAAAAGGTAATCAGAAGAAATGGCCATCAATCAGGAAAAGTATTATAAACGACGGAGCGATTATAAACAATATCCGAACAAATAAAACACGCTTTTGCGTTGTTCATAAACCTGCGTGACAATTTATATGGTATTTAATAATGCATACCCCGTAATTTGTCACTGACCGATTTTTGAAATCGGAATTTCCTGAAAATCCCGGACAAAATCTGCTCTCAAAACCGCAAATTATATCGTCTGTTTTTCGGTCAGTATGGAAGATGAGCACCTAACATAACAATATAAAAATACGTGTTCGAGTTCGGTTTTAAGTGCCCGCTCCCCTTTTTTCTTCGAAAAGGCTCGCGGGCATTTTTTGCAATTTTCTCTATGTGGTATAATAATATCAATCCTATAAACACGAGAATATCAAGGCTATGAACAACCCGATAAATTTATTTGCGGCGATGTTGACGTGCTCAATTCCTACTTCGGATACACCATCCACAGCGTTAAAGGCAAACCCACCAACAGTGAATTTATCGCCCTTATCGCTGACAAACTTCAATTACAATCTAAGTCTGCAGAAACTGTAAACTTCTGAATCTGTGGTTTGCAAAATTGACAATTCTCCAGGTGAATGATATAATTACCATATTATCTGATCAGGAGGTTACCGTTATGGAAAAGAACTATTTCTATGTTCGTTACAGCAGGCAAAACTTTGAGTACTATGCCGGCCACGGTATGCAAAAAACTTATGAAGCCCCCGAGACTTTTGTCCCCTTGTCAGAAGCTGATTTTGGAGATTTTCTTTACTTCAAGGGCTATATCCGTAACGAGCAAGGTGCTGTAACCGGATGCCTGTTCAAGGGATACGGAGAACCAACAATCCACGAAGTCTATCCGGGAAAGGTCTATTCAATTCTTTCCAGCACCACTGCCGTAGACGACGACGGTTGCCCGGAGGAAGTGAGCATTTGGCATTATGTTGAAATAATTCCTTGTTCAGAGTAACGCCGCCAAGTTAGATTTTATCGCACTTAATAATAAAAAGGAGCAAAACTTTCTGGTTTTGCTCCTTTTTGCATGTAAAGTGATTTAATTTTACATCCAATTTTCGGCTTATTTATGCGCTTAACCACCGAAGAAAAGATGTTCGATAAGTATCTTCGTCCCAAGTGCCATAAGCACAGCACCGCCGAAAAATTCCGCTTTTGATTTATATTTTGCACCAAAAACGCTTCCGATTTTGATTCCTGCCGCAGAAAAAAGGAAAGTGGTAACACCGATAATGCTTACCGCAAGGATAATATCGACTTTCAGAAACGCAAAGGTTATTCCTACGGCAAGAGCATCTATGCTCGTTGCTACTGCGAGCACAAGCATCGCTTGGAATGCGAATGAGGAATCTGCGCTTTCTTCGTTTTCTCTCGATTCCTTTATCATATTGAATCCGATAATTCCGAGAAGAATAAAAGCAACCCAATGATCTATGCTCGTTATATACTGCTCAAAAGTTGATCCTAGAAGAAATCCTATCAGGGGCATTAATGCCTGAAATCCGCCGAACCATAATCCCGCGGAAATCATATGTTTTGATTTTATTTTTCCGACCGAAAGCCCTTTGCAGATGGAAACCGCAAAAGCATCCATCGAAAGGCTTATTCCGATCAAAATAAGTTCGATTACAGACAATATTTATTCCTCCAGTTTGGCTTTTATCCGGGATAATCAGATTTCCTTTCCGGTTTCCGCATCAATTATATTTTCATAAAGCGCATAATAGAACGGCGGAATTTTTCTTTCGATATGGAAACATCCAAAAAACCATTTTTTGAATTTGCAGGAAAGAGAAACTTCATTGAGGAAAGCATGGAGATTGTTGAAGCAGTTGCTTTCCATTTCAAGGAAGCCGCGCATTTTGAATCCAACGTCATAGGTTACGATATAATCGACGCTGTGCTCATTCTTTTCAAGCATTTCTCTTGCGTGCTCACACTCTTCTTCAGAAGGAAGTCTTGAAAAATCCGGACATTCGCGAAAATCCATAACATCAAGTTCTTCGTCATCTCCGCCGCCGAAAGCAAAAATTTTCTTACCTTCAATTTCATAAATTTCTCCGCGGATGAGCTGATAGATATTATCTGAAATTTTTCTTGCTATACCTCCGGCAAATTCAACCTTAGGGAATTTATTGAGCAGCTCAAAATTTTCGTGAGCACCCTCGACAAAAAGAACCATATATTTTCTTTTCGAAAGCCATCGGATATTGCTCAGCTCCTCTTTGGATTCGTTCCAGACAAATCCGAAGTCACCGCAGATTATAAGGGTATCCCCTTTTTTGATTTTCTTTGCGGACTGAGTTTTGAATCTTGAAATTTCTCCGTGGGTATCGCCGGTAAAATAAATCATATTTTTCCTCCGGAATATTAAAATAGCCGGTCAAAAATTAACAAAGTATTAATTTTAGTTTAAACCGGAATAAATTTAAAAAATAAGCTATTCCATTATATAATAAATCCTGCTATAATATCAATATAATAAATGGAAAATCAATTTAAGTTGTATGTTGATTTTTTATATGATTTCGGAGGAAATTATGAAAAAAATTATATCTCTTATGCTTGCCGTGATGATGGCGCTTTCCTGCTGCGCAACTGTTTTTGCAGCAACAAAATATCAGCCTTCTTTCGAAGTTGGCTCCGAATCCGTTTTTCTTGCTGACGGAAACGGAAACGTTCTTTTCGAACAGAATCCCGAACAGCGCATGTACCCCGCTGAACTTACCCAGATTATGACCGCAATAGTCGTAATCGAAAATATCGAAGCTGTCGGCGGATGGGAAGCAGAAGCCGCTTATGAAATGAGCAGCCAGAACTTCCTTTATGAAAACAGAAAAAACGGTCCCATCCTTTCCGGAATGCTCGCGGGCAACGTCTTCACCGCCGATGAACTTTTGCACGCAATGGTTATCGCTTCCGGTTACGATGCGGCAATGACCCTTGCAAAACTTATTGCGGGAAGCCAGGATGCTTTTGTTGAACTTATGAATCAGAAAGCGGCGGAAATCGGCGCAAGAAACACCGGTTTTTCGAACTGCCACGGACTTCACAACACCGCAAACTATACCACCGCTTATGATATGTATCTGATTTCAAGATACGCCATGAGCCTTGATAAATTCAGAGAAGTTGTTTCTAAAACCAATTATACCTGTGAAGAAACGGATACCCATAAAAAACTTAACTGGAACACCGATAACGGTCTTCTTTCCAGCGGAAGCATCCACTATTATGCGCCTGCAAGCGGTATCAAATCCGGCTACAGTGCGGAAATCGGAAGAAATGTCTCTACCTATGCGGAATACGAAGGTTTTTCCTATTACCTCGTTTGCATGGGTGCTCCATTTGAACTTGATGACGGATACAGCCTTGCTCTTGTTGATGCAAAGAACCTTCTTAACTGGGCGTTCACCGAATTTGAAGTAAAAACCATAGTTGAGGCAGGTTCCCAAATCGACGAGATTCCTCTTGAACTTGCATGGCAGAAAGATTACCTCAAACTAATGGTCGGCGAAACTTTCCGTGCACTCCTCCCCATTGATATCGACGTTGCTTCCATAACTTATGAATATGATAAGCCCGAATCCGTCGAAGCACCCATCGAAAAAGGCGAGGAAATCGGAAAGCTTAACCTTCTCCATTCCGGAGAGATAATCGGTTCCGTTCCTCTTGTTTCCGCAGAAGATGTTGAACAGAGTGAACTTTTAAGCGGTCTTAAGAATTTTTCCGATATGACCCGTTCCTTCTGGTTCAAATTTATAGTAATTGTAATCTTCATTCTTATTGCGCTTTACGTTGCGCTTATGATTATTAGAAACTATAACCACAGAAAATACGGAAACTTTAAAAAAAGAAGACGTCTTTAATAAAATATTTTCCAAAAAACACTTGACAAATTTATATATATTGTATATAATATTAACGCTGTCCAAAGACAGCAGGTGCGTTTCTGCGCTTAAACGGTCAAAAAAGACCGGCCTGCCGAGGATGAGTGTTTTAATGTGATTTATTACGCTCCTTCCACGGCTCGCGGAGGGAGCTTTTTTATTATAAAAATCAGCTCCCATCACAAAGCAGGAGGTGAATTTTTAAAATGGCCAGTGAAAAAATCTTGCAAGCGAAAAAAGAAGCTGTTGCAGAGCTCGTTGAGAAACTCAAAGCTGCAAAATCCGGCGTTCTCGTAGATTACGTTGGTATCAACGTTGCTGACGACACCAAACTCCGTCGTGAGCTTCGTGAAGCAGGTGTTGAATACACCGTTATCAAGAACTCCATCCTTCGTTTCGCAGCTGAGGAAGCAGGTTACGGTGAACTCGATGCTTACCTTTCCGGAAGCACCGCACTCGCAATCTCCAACGACGATCCTGTCGCTCCCGCTAAGATCCTTGGCAAATTTGCAGAAAAATCCAACGGTAAATTCTCCCTTAAAGCTGGTTTCATCGAAGGCGAAGTCCTTAATGAAGCAAAAGTTCTCGAACTTTCCAAAACCCCCAGCAAAGAAGAGATTCTTACCATGCTCGTTATCGCTCTTTCCAGCCCGATCAAAGGCATCGCTGTTGCGCTTGACAAAATTGTCGAAAAAGGCAACGGTGGAAACGATGGCGAACCCGAAGGCGAAGGCGAAGCAGCATAATTGCGCAGCCTGACCTCAAAACTTTTTATTAACAAGATTACAACAAATTATCTACAGGAGGTAAACTACAATGGCTTCTGAAAAAATCCAGAACATTCTCGAAGAGATCAAAGCTCTCTCTCTTCTCGAAGCAAACGAACTTAAAAACGCAATCTGCGAGGAATTCGGCGTTTCCGCTGATGCTCCCGTAATGGTAACTGGCGGCGCTGCTGCTCCTGCTGCTGAAGCAACCAAAGACAGCTGGGATGTTATCCTTACCAGCGCTGGCCAGACCAAAATGGCTGTTATCAAAGTTGTTAAAGAAATCACCGGCCTTGGCCTTAAAGAATCCAAAGAAATCGTTGACGGCTGCCCTAAAGCAGTTAAAGAAGGCGTTTCCGAAACCGAAGCTGACGAGATCAAAAAGAAACTCGAAGAAGCTGGCGCAGAGGTTGAAGTTAAATAATTTCCGCCCAACCGGATTCAAAAAAGCTCTTCCCTTTTGGGAAGAGCTTTTTCATTTTTTATTCATATTTTTTTGCTGCCCAATAAATCGGAACGACAATAAATCCGATGGCAGCTATCAAAAACAAAAATTTTATCCATTTATCAATTATGTGCGGCGGCAAAAGATAAAACGCAAGCAGAAAAAGAAAAGGCGTTAATGCCAAACCCGAAAGCAAACCGGTCCTTGCGCTCATTACAATATGCGGCCAATTTCTGTTATTAATATTTACTCCGGGAAGATTCATGCGAATGGCACCGTCCCCATAAAGACTGATTTTATTGCTGTCATAATAGTCCGGAAGCCGCTCTTTTGCAAAAAACATAAAATATGCACCGAACACTGCAAAAAGCGCTTCAAAAGTCCATATAACACTGTTTATTGGTACCAGATATATAAAACTGCATAAAATGGCACCGGCAATGCCTGTTATTGAGCAAATAAGATAAATAAGTATTCCTTTTGTGTTTGCAAGCCATTTTATTCTTTCTTTTTCATCGGAAAGGCTTATGGCTTTTTCGACCAGCTCGCCCACCTGCGATGCATCTATGTTTTTGCTTTCCTCAAGTTTTCCGCAGTTAAGCAATTCGGCAGGAGTTGAACCAAGAACTTCCGCCAGCGGATTCAGCAGTGTGATATCCGGAAGGCTCTGTCCCCTTTCCCATTTGCTTACGGCTTTATCCGAAACAAAAAGCTTTTCCGCAAGTTCCTTTTGGGTCATTCCTTTTTCTTTTCTCAAAGTTGTGACAAATTCTCCGAATTTTTCCTTATTGATTTCAGCGGTCAAAAAAATCACCTCCGAGGAAAATTATATCCCCGGAGGTAATTTTTTTCAATGCAATTTCGGTGGAATCAAGGTAAACCGTCGGTAGAATCGGACTTAAACAAGCTTATCAATATTATCAAACGGTCTGTAAAAACTTTTTCTGCCGTAAGTTTCAATAGTTTCCTGAATCTGTTTATTGACCCATTCGATTTCTTCCCGAAGTTCGTTTGCGCTCATACGCAAAACTCCGCTTCCGACCGCGGCAACCTGGATAAGATTATCGGAAGTTGCGACTTTTACGTTATAGTTTTTTCCGATTTCGGAAATCAGTTTTTCGATATACATATCTCCGGTTTCGCCTTCTTTGGTATATGCAACGTGAATTCCATGATACTCGCTTTTTTCTCCGTAATTACCCTTGACTTTATATCCATCAAAAACAAGAACAAGCTCGGTTTTTGTATATCCGCGGTAATTCGCAAGAATATCCATAAGAATATGACGGGCCGCATCAAGATTTTCCGCCGCCAGTTTTTTAAGGCATTCCCATGCAAAAATCATGTTATAGCCGTCAACTATCAAATAATCCTTCTTTTTCTGCGCAGATGCTTTGTGTTCCTTCGGCCTGTCCATATATGCAGGTTCGGAATATTGCTTTCTGCGGATGGGGCCGAATTCGCGCTCCATTATGGCTTCAAGCTCTTTTTCATCTATGCTGAAATTGCGCCTGAATACCTTTACGTTCGGAATAAGCAAAAAGCTGTTCGCATCATTGAAGTCGATTCCGCTGGAAACATGCATATGCCGCTCGACTTCGTTCCATTTGACAGCAACCCCGGCGCCATGGGAACAGAAAACAGAATCAGGGCTGTTAAGCACATCCGCTTCAGGGTTATATCCTATTTCAGCAATAACGGTTTCGGCGTCATGGCAAGGCGCATAGCCATCGGAAAAACAAACAAGTTTTCCTCTTCCGTGGGTATATGAAACTACTTCTTTGAAATATGAACGCATGGCAGAAACCGGCGCTCTTCCTGTAATTTCGACCATATCTCCGATTGTTTCCGGTGAAGAAAATGTTCCGTTCATTTCACGGATATCATTAATCGCTCTGCCGATCTGTTCGGAAGGTACTTCAAGACGGAATGAATAATACGGTTCCAGAAGGACGTTTTTTGCCTTCATAAGTCCCTGCCTTACCGCTCTGTAAGTTGCCTGGCGGAAGTCGCCGCCTTCGGTATGTTTGATATGAGCACGCCCCGCCACAAGAGTGATTTTCATATCCGTTATCGGCGAACCGGTGAGCACGCCGATGTGAGATTTTTCTTCAAGATGTGTAAGAACAAGTCTTTGCCAGTTTCGGTCAAGGGTATCTTCGCTGCAGCGGGTTTCAAAATGCATTCCGCTTCCGGGCTCGCCGGGTTCAAGGATAAGGTGAACTTCTGCATAATGGCGCAAAGGCTCGAAATGCCCGATGCCTTCCACCGGTTCCGCAATGGTTTCACGATAAATGATTCTTCCCTCATCAAGCCCGATTTCAATTCCAAATCGTTCCGAAACCATGCTTTTGAGGATTTCTTCCTGTACTTCGCCCATAAGGCTTGCAAAAATACCGCCAAGTTGTTCGTTCCATTCAATATGGAGCTGGGGATCTTCATCTTCGAGCTGTTTGAGTTTAGGAAGGAACTGTGCAGGGCTTATTCCTTCCGGAAGTTTTATTCGGTAGCTCAAAACCGGCTCCAGAATCGGCTCGAAGCCGCCTTCCTCAAAGCCGAGTCCCTGTCCAGGATAGGTTTTTGAAAGCCCCAGAACAGCCACTACGCTCCCCTGGGAAGCTTCTTCAATGGGTTCAAACTTCGCACCGGAATAAATCCGAAGAATATTCGCTTTTTCTTCAATCGGTTCATCGGAATCTTTCGGAATATATGAAATAACGGAGCGGACTTTGAATTTTCCGCCGGTGATCTTCATAAAGGTCATTCTGTTCCCCTGATTATCGCGCGAAATTTTGAAGATTTTTGCGCCGAAATCAGAGTTTTCAGAAGGAGATTTCGTATATTTTTCAAATCCGGATACAAATTCCGAAACACCGTCAAGCTTCAGCGCTGAGCCAAAAAAGCATGGGAAGATTTTTCGTTCTTTTATGAGCACCGAAATTTCCTCTGTGCTCAAAGAACCTTCTTCCATATATTTTTCCATGCTCATTTCATCGGAAAGAGCAACGCTTTCATAAAAATCATTGTTTTCGTCAGAAAAATCAATGCAGTTTTCGGAAAGGTTCTTCCGAAGATTTTCCATGATTTCTGCTTTATCCGTATCTTCAAGATCCATTTTATTGACGAAAACAAAAACCGGAACATTATATCTTCCGAAAAGCTTCCATAAAGTTTCGGTATGGACCTGGACTTTATCCCTTGCGCTTATAACAAGAATCGCATAATCAAGAACCTGAAGAGTTCGTTCCGTTTCGGAAGAAAAATCCACGTGACCGGGAGTATCAAGAAGGGTTATTTCGGTTTCTTCGGTTTTTATAACCGCCTGCTTAGAAAAGATGGTTATGCCTCGATCCCTTTCCATCTGATTATTATCGAGAAAAGCGTTTTTGTTATCCACCCTTCCAAGTTTTTTTAACTTTCCAGTGGAATATAAAAGCGCTTCGGAAAGTGTTGTTTTTCCCGCATCGACATGGGCAAGAATTCCGACCACCAGTTTTTTCATAAGCGAACCTCCCCTCTTTAAAAATGTATATTATATTATAACATTAAACTGACTTTATTTAAAGTGAAAACTGAAAAATGCCGGTTCGGAATATTATTTTATCTTTCGTTGACATAATTTTCCTCATGGATTATAATCGTGGTGAAAAGGAGGTTTTGCAATGCTTAAAAACACAAAATTTCTTTATGCGGTTATTGCATTTTTGCTTGCGGTTTGCGTTTTGTGCGGAATACATATTGCGAAAGAACGCTCGCTTATGTACGAAAAACGTACCCATTATGTCCAGACTTTTTCTGCACAAACGGAAGGTGTTCTTGAATGGATAAGAAGTGCCCTCGAATCCGATGATGCAAACGACATATCAAATTCTCTTGCCGCCTCCCAAAATCATCTTGATTCCCTCATAGATATCGCTTATGTCGGCACATATTATTCGTTCCATTATAACACCCTTTTTACCGAAAAAACTTTCTTTGGCAGCGCAGGAATGTTTTATTACGACCTTATGGTAATCGACGAAAGATTTGGTGAAATACAAAACCGACTTTCTGAAAACAAAACTCTTTCCGAAGAAGATATCGAATATCTTGAATATGCAGAAGAAGCATTCACCTATCTTTTCGAAAGAATTGAAACAAACGGAATCATCAATGAAAATGCAATAAAAAGCGATACCTATCTTTCAAACGCCTGCGGCTATTTTTGCAATATGATGCTTAATAAATAAAAAAACACCCGCATTTTTTAATGCGGGTGTTTTTTTACCAGTCGATAAGTTTATCAAGTTCCGAAAAATCGAAGTTATCATTAATGGCATTATTTGTATATTCAATAAGCATTCCGTTTTTAAGTTCATATCGGATTATATCTTTGTTCACGGAAAGATTGAGTTCCGTTCCGATAAGAGCACCGCTGAATTCCACTTCATGTTCGCAGATAACTGCAATATTAATTTTTTTATCAGTTTTAGCATTTATGCAAACAGCGGAATAAGAATCCGAACTTTTCAGGTTCTTCGGATTGAAAACAATATCGTAATTTTCATCATCTATTCCAAGAACGTATCTTTCGTCGATATCCACCACTGCGGTACAAACAGAATTTTGTAAAATCATATGTATTCTCCTTTCTCATCAGCCGTATCCCCAGGTCATAAGCTTCCAGGGACCATTATTATTTCTTACCAATATCCAGTTCCATTTCGAATAAGTTTTTCCGGGGGTAAGGCTTCCGTTTTCTGCCGCAACATAAAATTTTGAAAGCAGGACTATCGCTTCGTCGGCTCCGTAATTTTCTGCCCAATCATCCGCTCTTTCTTTTGAATATTCCTCGTCATATTCAAGTTCGAGCAAAACGCAGCCTTCAAACCCGGCAAATTCGCAATAAACCGCATTCATTGCTTTTTCGATATCCCTTTCAGAATAAATTTCTGATTCATCAATAATCTTCTTTGCCGTAAAAGGAATTCCGCAGCCGGAAAAACAAACAATAAATATAATTGCAAGGAAAAATGCTGCTATTTTTTTCAAAAAATCGCCGCCTTTCGTTTTTTGATAATTCAATTATACTGCGGCAATTTTTATTTTCCATAGACTTAATGAAATCTTAAAAAAGGTTTAAGAATCTGCTTTCTTTACCAAAACGCTTCCTCTGTGTTCCTCCGCTTCAATGGTAATCTTCACTTTTCCGCTTGCAGAAAAAGAATATGTTCCCGTTTCGGCGTTATCTGCTTCAAAAATTTCGTTTCCCATGGAATCTTTGACGGAAATATCCACTTCGCCTTCTTCGGTAACAACATCAATAATCATATCCGTTTCATTTGCTCCGAGGCGAAGAACATGGGATTTTCTTCCGTCAAGCATATCATGCTTCTGGCTCCAGCTTTTTGCGGATCCGCTTTCTATGGACATAAAAGCACGGTAGCTGTCGCAGCCGCAAAACAAAAACAAAACGCAAACGAGCACACAAATAATTTTTAGCACGGCATTTTTCATAATTTCACCTCAGTTCGCTGTTCTTAATCTGCGAAAGCAGTTTTTCATAAAAACCAATCTGATATTCAAGCTTTTCAAGCCACATGGATTTTGATGTTTTTGTTGCAAAATCAAGTTCCTTATAGCTTTCAAGCCTTTTAAGCAGTTTTTCGCAATGTTCCCTTTTTTCATCAAGGTTCATTTCGTCATATTTAACCCATTTAAGATTTTCAAAAATGCGGTAAGCGTCAAAGCGGTCGATATTATCCGCATCGCCGACAGTTTGAGAAAAAATCGTTCTTTCCCCGGGAAAATCCGCTTCATCATCAACGTGAATGGCGATTCCATAGCAAATTTCTTCAATTTTTTCCGGTTCGATTCCTATTTCTTCAAGGAAAGGTCTTGCTATTCTTGCGGAGTATCTTCCGTGATTTCTTGCTTCTTCCCTGTTTTCAAACTTATTTATATATGAAATATCGTGCAGAAGGCAGGCAATAACCATCGCTTCGGAATCCATTCCTTCTTTTTCAGCAATTTCTTTTCCAATATTCGCAACACGAATGGAATGTTCGAAGCGGTAATCCTTTTCTGCCGCTTTATCTGAAAAATATTCGCTTTCGTCAAATTTTCTTTTCAAGAATTCTTCCGTAAGTTTAACACAGTTCTTATCTCTCATTTTTTCTCCTTTGCTCCGTTTATAACGGTTTTAACCATCTGAATTATGCCGGCAACTGACATCAATGTCGGAATCACGGCAATAATCCCGAGCGTTTTGAATGCATTGATGGGCCAAAAATTTCCGCCCATAATATATAAAAATAATTCAGCAATAACAAAAAGAATAAGTCCAACTGTAAAGTCCAATACACTTACACGTATTTTAATTCTTCCGGTCACAAAAAGCCAGCAAATTATAATAAAAAGCGGGATGAAAGTAAACATAAAACCTATGGTAAGATAGGTTGCGGAAGCTGTTCCGCCTTTTATTATTGCATTTTCCGGGTTTTCCGGTTCATAAAGCACGGTTCGCACGCTGTCGATTTCCGGAATAATCTCGCTTCCGTAATCTGCTTCAACAAAATATTCCGCGCCGCCGGAATAGAAAACATATTTAAGTCGGTAGGTTGTTTTTCCATCTTTATCCACATCATAAACGCTGTAATCGCGGAAATATCCCGGCGCATCGAACCAGTCTTTGGTTTTTATTGCAAGTGAAATGCTGTCTTTTATTCCTATAAAAAGCAAAATTACACCGGCAAGCAAAGCTGAAGAAAACAGAAGAATAATTATCGCTTTTTTGATATTGATTTTCACCGGCCTTGCCCCTTTTTTCCTTTTATTATATCATCAATCAGCCTTTATGTATATAATATTTTGCATTGAGTACCGTTTCACTTTCGTCGTGCTCATCGGCAAAAAGCGTTCTTTCAAAGGTATAGCCTTCGTGCTCAAGACAAAGTTCTGTGAAAAGAAGGAATATTCCAATATCTATCCGATTATAAAAAGCAACCTTATCTGCAAACATAATTCCCCTTTTGCCGGGCTTTTTATAACGATAAACCGTTATTTCTTCTTCGTTTGCTTCGGCCTTCCAGGGCTGAGTGTTGCAGGCGGAAGGCGCAAACCTTGCGATGTTTCCGATTTCCCGGAAATTATCTCCGCACCATATTTCATCAAGGGTTTTGCGTTTGCTTTTGAACATATCCCTGCGGAATTTTTCTTTCGGCATCTTCGCAATTCCGAACATAATAACGAAATCAAGTCCGTCGTGCTCAATTTTCTCCGTCTTTCCGATTCCGAACCATAGAGAACCGATATCCATGGAAGCAAGGATAAAATCAAGCTGCTGTCCGATATATCCGACATTGCGAAGATAGCCTTCCTTCTTTTCGCTGTAAATAAGGATATCGTATTCCTGTCCCCTTTTGCATGAAGTTGAGCCCGCCGGCAGAATGCGTATCTTTGTTCTTATTTTTTCATCAAGTGGCTTAAGCGTTTTATAAGCTTCTTCAATCTTTTCAAGTTCTTCGGGTTCTATCTTCCCGATATCGCGGAAAATATGGAAAGATTTACGCTTATAAATCATGTTATAAAACATTTGGTTCATAAAGTCACTTCCTTTCGATAAAATAAGGTTAATCGAATTTAAAATATTTTTCAATATGTTTTTATATACAAAAAAAGTCCGCCTTTTTTGGCGGACTTTAATTTTTTCTTTTGAATTATGCTTTGCCGTTGCAGCCGAGAACATCAACAATTTTATGACGAACCATTTCTTTGATGTTTTCTCTTGCGGGTTTAAGATACTGTCTGGGGTCAAAGTGATCCGGATGTTCGATGAAATGCTGGCGGATGGAACCGGTGCAGACAAGGCGAAGGTCGGAGTCGATATTGATTTTGCAGACAGCCATTCTTGCTGCTTCGCGGAGAAGTTCTTCCGGAATGCCGATTGCATCGGGCATCTGGCCGCCGTATTCGTTGACGATTTTTACCCATTCCTGCGGAACGGAAGAAGAACCGTGAAGAACAATCGGGAATCCGGGAAGACGTTCTTCAACTTCTTTAAGGATATCGAAGCGAAGTTCGGGTTTGTGGCCGGGTTTGAATTTATAAGCGCCGTGGGAAGTTCCGATTGCGATAGCAAGGGAATCAACCCCGGTTCTTTCAACAAATTCCTGAACCTGTTCCGGTCTGGTATAGGAAGAATCCTCTGCGGAAACGTTTACGTCGTCCTCGATACCTGCAAGGGTTCCGAGTTCGCCTTCAACACAAACGCCATGAGCATGAGCATATTCAACAACCTGTCTGGTAAGAGCGATGTTTTCTTCAAAATCATAATGGGAACCGTCGATCATAACGGAAGTGAATCCGCTATCGATGCAGTCGCGGCAGGTTTCGAAATCTGCACCGTGGTCAAGATGAAGAGCAATTGGAAGACCGGTATCATAAACAGCGGCTTCCACGAGTTTGGTGAGGTATATAGGTTTTGCATATTTTCTTGCGCCGGCGGAAACCTGAAGAATAAGAGGAGCATTTTCTTCTGCTGTAGCTTCGGTAATACCTTGGATGATCTCCATGTTATTTACGTTGAATGCGCCGATAGCATATCCGCCTTCATAAGCTTTTGCGAACATTTCTTTTGTTCCTACGAGAGGCATAAAAATTCATTCCTTTCAGTGCAAATTATTACATATACATTCTATACTAAAATCAATGTTTTTTCAATAGAAAAGGGATAAAATATTGCGCTTTATAAAAAGCCTGTTCCGCTTCGGAACAGGCTTTTGGACTGAATTATTCTTCTATGGGGAAAATATTGATTACTTTTGCGGCGTATCTTCTTATAAGGTTTGCGTCAAGAACATTTACTTTTCCGTTGCCGTCAACGTCCGCTGCGATAAGCTGAACTGCGGTAAGTTCTGCCTGTTTCGCGGCATATCTTCTTACAAGGTTTGCGTCAAGAACGTTTACTTTTCCGTTAAGGTCAACATCGCCATAAAGTATGTCGGAATCGCTTCCGGAATCTCCTCCGGAAGTTCCAGGAATCGTTATCGCAACACGGAACATTTTTCCGCCGCCTATAAGATTCCCTCCAACCCTGCCCTTGTAGCCGTTTATCATGGCAACAACGCTTTGGCTGATGATATTTTTTCCTGTCGGATTGAAATTCACTTCAACAATATAAGTTTCACCGGCAACGAATCTGTCTGCGGAGCCCATCATATAGTCATCGCAGTCCAATACATTGTCAGAATGGTACCAGGCAAATATTGTAGGGGTATAGCAGTTTTTATACGGACAATCCGCATTTATCGTAACTTTTGTTGCGCCTGTAATTGAGCCTGCTTTTTGTCCGCTTATTGTTACATTCATTTCAGATACAGTAATCGGAACTTCTTCGATATCTTCCCAAACAGCGATAATATCAATGTCGCTATATACTTTTATCCATTCGCCAGGCTGTTTAAGATTTCCTTCAACAAGCCAGCCGCCGAAGTTTTTACCTGCGGGACGGGTAAACATACATTGCGGAAGGAGATAATCGCCTTTTGCTTTTATCGTCGTTCTCTGCTGCATGGTACTGTCTTTATAAAAATTGACGTTATATTCCGTTCTTCCCTCTGTAGCAGGAAAAGTATAGGAAATCATGATCTGTTTTGCGCCGTTTCTTTCGATTTTCGCCGGATATCCGTTTATGGTAGCTGTTACCTTTCCGCTGCCTGCAAAATATCTTTCGTGACCTTCAAGCCAGATTTTTACGGTATAGCTTGTATATTCCTTGAAAGTATTTGTTTCCTGCGTATCGTTCACGTACCAGTAAACTGCGGCATTTCCGTAATCGTTAAGTACTCTGCATTCGCTCTTTGCCGCAACTCTTCCGTACCTTGTAACATATTCTCCTGCAACCGGTTCCTGAACACCGATCACATCAACATGTGTAATAAAAGTTTCCGGCTGGTTATATTCCGCAGTAAAAGTGAAGGACATGGTGCAGTAGCTTCCGTCCACGTCATCGATATTTACCGAATATTTGCTTGGGTCAATTCCTCTTATCCTTGCTGTAATATTGGAAGAATCCTCGAATCGGTATCCGTTCTTTGCGTAAAAATAAACACTTGCGGTATATTTTTTCCCGGCAACAAATTTATCAGTGGAAGTAAGTTTATTACCGTTGCTGTCCCTCCAGGAATTTGAAAAACCGCCGATATCATACTCATCCGATTCAGGAACGCAGATGAAATCGCTGTCAACAGGATAAGCCCAGTTCCCTGCTTTCGGGAGTTCAAAAGAAGTAATTTCAACGCTGGTTATCTCGTTTAAATCGCCGACATAATATGGAATTGAAATCATCATCCTTGTTTTGCTGGAATTAAAGGTCTTTTTGTGTTCAACAGGTCCGTTATAGTACCAGATTTCAGTATCATCCGAAAACTTATAACCGCTTTTTGCATCAAGAATGATTTTGAATTCATATTCCCTGTTTGCGACAAATTTGGTATTACTGCTTACCACGGCCTGATGATAAGCCCAATAGCTTTCTGTAACCACAGCATTATCATAAAGATGG
This sequence comes from Oscillospiraceae bacterium, assembly GCA_017536625.1. GTDB lineage: Bacteria > Bacillota > Clostridia > Oscillospirales > Ruminococcaceae > UMGS1668. The sequence continues at coordinate 66,045 of JAFXGY010000031.1, forward strand.
GTAACTGAATTTACAGGATAATTGCCTTCTTTCGGAGCTGTGATTGCCCAAAATTCGACCTTTTCTATATCGGGATAAGTTCTGCTTCCGGCTACATTAAATGTGAATTTTACGGTAATAATCTCTCCGTCGTTATATGTAATTTCATAGGAATATTTTGAAGAACTTACGCCTTTTATTTCAACAGTGATGTTGCCGGAATTACTGAAAACCCAGCCTTCCTTTGCATAAAAGTTCATGCTCACGTTATAGCTTCTTCCCGCTTCAAATTCGTAATCGATGTTATTGATTTCATTTCCGTTTTCGTCTTTCCAGTCGCAGCTCTGAAGGAGCATTTTATACGGGGCGGTGCTATCGACATAAAGGATACCCACCGTAGTCATCTCAATTGCTTTTTCGCCCGCAGCAGGAGGCGTTATACCGCCAACGCTGACATTGCTAATGGTCTGCGCCGCTTCTGCTTCAATTGAAAAAACGCAGAAAAACATTATAAATGCCAATAAAAAGCCAAACATTCTTTTCATCAAATAAACCTTCCTTCAAAGCAAACTTGAAATGTTCATAATTAAATATACTTCTATAGTTTATATTATAAACACTTAATATACAAATGTCACTACCCAATTAAATTAAAGTGTAGGAAAAGGTGTGGGTAAGTTTTATAGAATAAAATAATATGCTGGCTGCGCATCTAAAAAAAGAAAGCCCTGCAAAAGCAGGGCTTTCTTTAAAGAATTGATTATTCTTCAACGGGGAAAATATTGATTACTTTTGCGGCAAATCTTCTGATAAGGTTTGCGTCAAGAACGTTTACTTTTTCGTTACCGTCAACATCTGCAGCAACGAGCTGAACATCGGTAAGTTCTGCCTGTTTTGCAGCGTATCTTCTTACAAGGTTTGCATCGAGAACGTTTACTTTTCCGTTAAGGTCAACGTCGCCGTAAATTACGCCAACATAAGAGATAGTGCCGTTTACGGTTTCAACAACGATATCGGAAAGGTCGGATCTCTTAACGATAAATTCTTCGTCTTCGGTTACGAATTCGAAATAAGTATCGCAGCTATCCTCTGCAACAACATTGAATTCAATGTCAAGAAGGGTTGCAGCTTCTTCGAGAGAAGTGAGGGAATCCCATGCGAAATAGATATAACCTGCGTTTTCGCTGTTGATGGTTGCATCAGCAACTGCTTCGCCTGCGGTGCAGGAAAGGATTTCAACTACTTCGGGATCATATTTGATTGCAAACTGGAGCATGGTTGCATCGCTGTCTTCGGAGAGTTTTACGGAAACTTTTCCGGTTTCGCCAACAACAAGGTTTGCGGAATCAATGCTGAGAACAGAAGCTTCTTTGAGTTCATAGTTTTCAATATTGTGGTAACCTGCATATTCAGCAAGGAAGCCATATTTGAAGCCGAGAACGGAATCATCTGCGGAAGTTTTGATTGCGAAAGTATTTACAACTTCTTCGGTGGTCATTTCGTTGTCGATCATGTAAAGAAGCTGTTTGAAGTTGTTGTCTTCTCTGAAGAGGAGAGGTGCGGATTTACCGTATCTCCAAGTGAAGTCGGATGCTGCGAGGCTTCTGAGTCCACGTTCATCACGACCCTGGAGTACATAGTAAGTATCGCCGTTTTCGTTTGC
>JAFXGY010000032.1 GCA_017536625.1 Oscillospiraceae bacterium
CATAGCATTTATCGGAAACAAGGCTTACAAATTCGTGCTTTACGTTGCGAAGGCGGTAGGAAAGAAGTTTGCCGGCACCGGCAGCGGCTTTGCGAAGGTCGCGGTATGCGTTTGCAACCGCGGCGCCGTCTTCGACTGTAAAAACTCCGCCGGCGGTCATGGCGGTAATTTCTCCGGCGCTGTAACCGATGAAAGCTTCCGCTTCCGGAAGAATTTCCTTCGCCGCTTCATAAAGAGCAAGCTGCTGAACAAACTGGAGCTGGAAGGAAACTTCCTCATCGGTAACTTCCGCGGCTTTGCCTTTGCAGGCAAGGTTCATTGCATCGAAGCCGAAAACTTCGGAAGCCTTTTCAAAAATCTCTTTGGTATTTTCGGAATATTCGCAGATTCCTTTGCCCATTCCCGCATGGGAACAGCCGAATCCGGGGAAAATGAAAGCTGTTTTTTTCAAAATAAAAACCCTCCGTAAACAATAATACAGAATAACACAAATACTAATATACCACAATTTCCCGCAATTTCAAGATTAATCACCAAACATTGAAATAAATTTGCGCAAAAAACATTGACAACTTAAACTCTTTTATATATGATAATGAAAGTAAAAAAAACAAAGGCTTAAAAAAGCCGGTTTTAATTATAGGAGGTAATTTTCAATGGTATTTGAAAAAGTAAGAGAAATTCTTTGCGATCAGCTTGATATCGATCCCGAAGAAGTTACCCTTGATACCAACATTATCGATGATCTCGGTGCAGATTCCCTCGATCTCGTTGATTTCGTAATGTCCCTTGAGGACGAATTCGATCAGGAGATTCCCGACGAAGATATCGAAAGCATCAGAACCATCGGCGATATCGTTTCTTACATCGAGAATTCCCTTTAATCGTGCGTTTTTTAAAGAATAATGCATAAAGAAGATCGCGGAACGGCTCGTTCCGCTATTTTCGTTTATGCAAAAAAGAGGAGTTAATATTAAAATGGCAGACCAGAAAAAAATGGTAGAGGCGATAACCTCCATGGAGGACGACTTCGCCCAATGGTACACCGACGTTGTTAAAAAAGCAGAACTTATAGACTATTCCAGCGTTCGCGGATGCATGGTTCTTCGCCCTTATGGCTACGCTATCTGGGAAAATATCCAGAAGCTTTTTGATGCACGCTTCAAAGCAACCGGACACGAAAACGTCTATATGCCCATGTTCATTCCCGAAAGCCTTCTTCAGAAGGAAAAAGATCATATCGAAGGATTCGCTCCCGAAGTTGCATGGATCACCATGGGCGGCGGCGAACAGCTCCAGGAAAGAATGTGCGTTCGCCCCACTTCCGAAACCCTTTTCTGCGACCACTATGCACATGTAATCAAATCCTACCGCGACCTTCCGAAACTTTATAACCAGTGGTGCTCCGTAGTCCGCTGGGAAAAAACCACCCGTCCCTTCCTTCGTTCCATGGAATTCCTTTGGCAGGAAGGCCACACCATGCACGAAACCGCGGAAGAAGCCATTGCGGAAACCGAACAGATGCTCAACATCTATGCTGACGTCTGCGAAAAGAACTTCGCAATCCCGATGATCAAAGGCCAGAAAACCGAAAAAGAAAAATTTGCAGGCGCAGAAGCGACCTATACCATCGAAGCAATGATGCACGACGGCAAGGCTCTTCAGTCCGGCACTTCCCATTTCTTCGGCGACGGCTTTGCAAAAGCATTCGACGTCCAGTTCACCGGACGCGATAACCAGCTCCACACCCCGTTCGAAACTTCCTGGGGCGTTTCCACTCGTCTTATCGGTGCAATCATCATGACCCACGGCGATAACAACGGTCTTGTTCTTCCTCCGGACGTTGCTCCGATTCAGGTCGTAATCGTTCCCGCTCAGCAGCACAAAGAAGGCGTTCTTGACGCCGCAAGAGCAGTTAAAGACCGCCTTGCAAAATTCTGCAGAGTAAAACTTGACGACAGCGAACAGACCCCTGGCTGGAAATTCGCTGAATATGAAATGAAAGGCGTTCCGGTACGTCTCGAAATCGGACCCCGCGATATTGCAAACAACCAGTGCGTTCTTGTTCGCCGCGATAACCGCGAAAAATATTTCGTATCCCTCGATGAACTCGAAACCAAGATTCCCGAAATCCTCGGACTTGTTCGCGACGGTCTTTATCAGAGAGCGCTTGAAAACCGCGAAAACCGCACCTTCACCGCCCATGACCTTGACGAATTCATCAAACTTGCCAACAGCGGCAACTGCTTCATCAAATCCATGTGGTGCGGCGACCGTGAATGTGAAGATAAACTTAAAGAGGTTGCAGGCGTTTCTTCCCGCTGCATGCCTTTTGAGCAGGAACACATCAGCGATGTTTGCCCCGTTTGCGGAAAACCCGCAACCAAAATGGTATATTGGGGAAAAGCATATTAATTTTTCCACACAGAACAAAAATCCCGTTCATCCGAACGGGATTTTTTTGTTTAGCCTTCCAGAGATTAAAATGGCTAGATTTTTCATGATGGACGAGGAACTAACTTCTCTAACAAATAAACCGTCTTTGCAGACGACTGGGGGAATTTATCTAAAATCGAACAAATCTTTTGGACTAATCTCAAGAACTTCACATAATTTAAATATGACATCAAAAGAAACGCCAACATTCCCCAATTCTATCGCACTTATGTGACTTCTGTCTATATCAACAAGTTCCGCAAGCTGAAGCTGTGTAAGTTTTTTTCTTTTTCTATAATAAACCACATTAAGTCCGAATTTTTCATAAAATTCTTTATATTCTGATTTCATAAAAATCACCTCAATTTATAATTTTAGGTGATTTTTACAATTCATAAACCTTGTTATAATATCGTAGCGCTATTGACACAAGTCATTTTATGTTGTAGAATAAAAATTACAAAATTTCTTTTGAAAAGAGGAATAAAAAATGAAAAAACTTATCCCATTGCTTCTGGTCTTAATTATTATTCTTTCACTTTGTGCATGCGGTTCACCTGAAAGAAAAGTTGTTGGAACGTGGCTCAATCCCAATGGTACGGTTTTTTGTGAGCTGATGAAAGACGGAACAGGTATAGATTCAAACGGTCGTTTTTTTACTTGGAAACTGAGCGATAACACCCTGATTCGTATCTATCCACATAATGGCAATGTTCAGCAATCAACATATGATGAAGAAACAGACACCATAAAACTTCCCGGTGGCACCCTTACAAGACAAAAATAAGTATAATAACGTATTTTATGCTTACAATTCCTAAAAAATATTTAGAATCACTCAAACGTATTCTTGAATGGCACAAACGGAATTATTCAGAAATTGATTTTATTATCTATATCGAACACCTTATTTCTGCTTTTGATTTTGCTAACAAAAGTACCGATGAAATTTCAATAAATCTTGACGGTAAAACATATTGGTACTACATAAGAGAATCCGTTTATGATGCTAAAATGAATATCCCACTAGACGGTATCGAAACCAAAGATATTGTCGAAATACACGAATGGGCAAACGAAAATTATCTGCATAGCAAATGATTTTAAAAGCCTTCCGTCATTTTCCTTAAAAACGTCACCTCCCCTTTCTGGGGAGGATTTTTTTGTTTTTTCATAACCTCTTTTTTCTTCGCATAGATTTTAACCAAAAAGGAGGTTTTATAAAACGGAAAATTTTGCTTTTTCTCTCGATTACGTTTCAAAAATCGTCTGGGGACCCGCTCTTTTGATTCTTCTTCTGGCGGTGGGGATCTTCCTTACTTTATTTTCCGGCTTTTTCCCTTTTCGCAAGGCCGGATTCATCATAAAATCCACCTTCGGCGGAATTTCCGGGAACAAAAAAGCTTTTTCCGCGGCTGCAACCGCCCTTGGGGCAACGGTTGGCACCGGGAACATAATCGGTGTTTCCGCCGCGATTTCCATCGGCGGTGCCGGAGCGGTCTTTTGGATGTGGGTGGGGGCGTTCTTTGGAATGATGCTTAAATTTGCCGAAGCCGCTCTTGCGGTCAAATATAAAGGCGGCGCGAATATTTATATTGAAAAGGCCTTCGGCGGAAGAACCTTTTCAGTCCTTTGGTGCATCTGCTGTGTGCTTGCTTCGTTCGGCGGCGGAAATATGATCCAGAGCAACGCCGCCGGGGATATCTTCGAAAAAGCTTTGGGCATATCCCCTTTGATCATCGGCGCGGCGATCTGCGCAGTAACAGCATTCGTTCTTTTCCGCGGCGCGGATTTTATCACGAAGGCTTCATCATTCCTTGTGCCGCTGATGGCGGTTATTTATATTTTGGGCTGTTTTGCGGTTCTTTTCATCTTCCGGGAAAATATTATCCCCGCTTTTTCCGAAATTTTCTCTTCCGCTTTCGAACCTCTTTCCGCCGGCGGAGGAATCGCCGGAATTCTTCTTTCCGAATCCCTTCGTGCGGGGCTTTCCAAGGGCAGTTTTACCCACGAAGCGGGAATGGGCTCCGCTTCCCTTGCCCATGCCGAAAGCGGCGAAAAAAGCCCTTTGCGCCAGGGCTGCTGGGGTATTGCAGAGGTTTTTATTGATACCGTTCTTGTCTGTTCTCTCACAGCGCTTGTTATTCTTTCCGTTCCCGGAGCAGGTTCCGCCGAGGAGGCTTTTCATTCCGTTTTCGGGTTATACGGTGATATTTTTCTTTGCGTATCAATGTTCCTTTTTGCTTTGGCGGCGGTTTTCGGCTGGGCTTTTTATGGAGAAAAAGCCCTTTTGCATATTACAAAAAGCAAAAAAGCAGCTTTTTTCTATCGAACAATTTTTTGTTTTGCCGCAATTTTCGGTACGGCAATCGAAATTCCGGTTATTTGGAGCATAACGGATATTTTCAACGGACTTATGATTTTCCCGAACCTTGCGGCAATAATGGTTCTTACGCCAAAAGTTTTTGAAATTGCAAAAGAAAATCCCGCTTCCTGAGCGGGATTTTTTCTATTCACGGTTCAAAAGCGTAATCATAAAAATCAATTACTTTTTCCGTTCCGTCTTTATATATTGCTGTAAGGGTGGTTTCTTCCGGAATTATTCCGCCTTTGCGGAAAATAAAGCCTTCTTTTTCATCAATGAACGTTTCGCTGAGTTCGTTTCCGTCCTTATCAATAAAGCGATAGCCGCCTTCCATGACTTTTCCGTTTTCATCACGGCAAACGGTCGCAAGCTGGCTCATTTCTCCGGCGCACCAGGCTATTCCGATAAATCTTCCGTCCGGAAGTTCATCGAAATCTATAAGGTGATATTTATCGCAGATTATCTTTCCGCTTCCGTCAAGTATTCTTGCTGTTCCGCCGAAAAGTCCGCCTTCGCTTCTTCCGGCAACGATTCTTCCTTCAAATGGGGAATAAATATAGCTGTAAATTGCCGGAACGACTTCGTTTCCTTCTGTGTCAACAAGGCCAAGACCTATTTCCATATCCGTAGGACCGTAATAATATTGAACTTTTTCGAACCCGCAGACATAGTCATTATAAATATCCCCGGGTTTCCCTGCAGGAACATATCCTTCTTCGATGATTTCTCCTTCTTTATTGAATTTATAAGAATAGTGACTTCCTTCAAGGGAGATATAAAGCCAGAATGTTGTTCCGGGCTGATATCCTTTGTTTCTTTCAAAAGCATAGCTGTCCGCAGGAATCGAAAGCAAAAGCGTTCCGTCATCGAAGAAGAATTCATAAAGGATTCTTTCTCTTTCACCGATTCCGCTTACTCTTGCATCTTCATCATAAGTGATTGCGGGCATGGTTCCTTCCTTTTTTCCAAGGGCATAAAGAGTTTTTTCGCCGATTTCGCCCACTTTTCTGTAAACGTCATATTCCGGAGCGAAAATGATTTTTCCGTCCTTCTGAACGCCGTATTTTTCATCGGCGGTTTTGAAGGTGCAGTTTTCGATAATTTTCATCTCTTCTTCCGGTTCCTTTTCAGGTTCTTTTTCCGGAACTTCCGGTTCGCTATGCTGTTCTTCCGGCTGTGATGATTCCGGATTTTCTTCGGGCACGGAATTTGAGCACCCGCAGAAAATCATCATGAGCATCAGTAAAAAAGCAATTATTCTTTTCATCAAAAGCACCTCCCAAAAAAATTATTTATTAAAATATCCTTTTATATCCGCATTTCCCCAGATTTCTTCGATGCGTTCTTCCGAACCGTAGGCTGCGATAAAATCTTCGTAATCAAGACCGTAATATTCAATATAATGATAGATATTCATAAGGCATTCTTCCTCTTCCGAATAAAGCGTTTTGGTGTATTCATCGAAAGTAAGAAAAGCCTTTAAATTGGATTTTTGATATTCCGCACGGAATTCATCGGAATTTATATAATCTATAATCCCAATCTCGATATAATGAGAATCGCTTGGGTGGGAACAGTTATTTATAGGGTGGCCGAGTTCGCTTCCCTTTTCATAAATCACCTTTTTTCCGCCGGATTCAAAATAAACCGTGATGCGGTTATCATATATTTTGATTTCCCAAATCGGAAACTCCTTGATTTTTCCGGTACATTCGGTAAAAATCCATCCGTTTTCTTCCGAAAATGCAATTTATAAACCGTCCACATGGTTCTGAATTCGGTGATATAAAAAACATCTTCCTTGTTTTCCGGAAAACCTTTTGCAAAGGCAAGAAAATTTTCGTACCCAAAAGCCTTTTCCGTACCATAGCAGGTGTATCCTTCGTTTACTATATCATCAACATAGCTTTCGGAAGTGCGGTGGATTTTCATAAGTTTTTCCAGGACTTTATCGGAATATTTTTCTTCTTCCGGTTCTTCCGAAAGGCTTTTTTCCGGCTTCGAAGGCGTTTCATCTTCCGGAATCTTCGGCATTTCAATGGGGTACAAAGGTTCTTCAAGATAGAAAAATTCTTCTGTTCTTCCGAAATCCGGATATCTTATTATGATTTTATTTTCCTCTTCTTCAAGACGGATTGAATAGGTTTTCTGCGGGGGCGTTCCGGTATCGATATAATTTATCACAGAAAGGCTGCTGTAATCGAGCACCGCGATTTCTATGGGCGGCGCATAGGGGTTAAAATCCTCCCTTACATAAGCGATTATTATATTATTGTTTCCGTCCATAAAAGCGGCAAGAACTTCGTGCTTTTTGTCATATTTCGTGGGAAGCTCTGTTACCGTACGGATATGTTCCTTCGCGAAATCATATATTATGATTCCGCCTTCCGTCACAAAAAGTCCCACGGGAAAATCGCTCATATAAAAATAATTGCTGAGGGGCCCATATATCACAAGTTTTAAAACTTCGCTGCCTTTCGTGATTCTGAATTCTTCCCTGCCGGCATATTCATATTCCGCAAGTCCTGCGGTGAAACTGAAATCATTGTTATACCATGAAGGAAAATCCGCAGAACTGATTTTTTTGTTGGAAACATATTTCCAGCCATTTTCTTCGATTTTAATTTCCAGAATCCCGCTGTAATATACAAAAAGATATTCCATTTCCGGGAATTCCGAATCCAGCGGACCGTTATAATAGGAAGAATAATTTATATAGAGCATATCGCCCTTAAAGCTGTAATCCGTGACATAATGATAGCTTGGTCCGCCGCCGCAGGCAGCCAGAAAATACATATCTTTTTCGGCGTCATACGGAAAATAATCACGGTAATCTTCCGGTTCCCAGCCGAACCAGCGCCTTATTGTTTCCTCGGCGTATCTCCCCCCTACCCAAATGCTTTCGCCTTCGGTGCCTTCCTTTCGGTAATCCCTGTTTATGCCAAGAACCTTTTTATCAAGGCTTTTACATTGATTAAAAATATAGGTATATATTACTTCCGGCGCGGAATCTTCCGAAAATTCGGTATGCAGAGGCATCGGGTTCCCTATGGGTGCTACATATTTATCATAAATTTCCTGTCTCTCCTTCGGCATGATTACCTCTTCCGGTTTTATTAGGAGCGGAGAAAAAACTTCGTCTGTTTTTTCAAGATAAGCCTTTTCCGTGCTTTCATCCGTGACAATGCTTGTGAAAATTATTTCTTCCTGTTCTTCTTTCTGCGGTTCTTCATTCTTTTCCGGTGCGCTTTCGGGATTTTCAAAAGCAGGTTCTTCCGATACACCGCAGGAACAGAGCATCATCATTGCCATAACCAGCGCAAGCAGTTTTTTCATAAAGTTTCTCTCCTTTCGCCCAGTCGTTTTATATATGTCTAACTACAATCATATTGTACAACAGTAAAACATATTTGTCAATATAATCCTTTGTATTTTTTAAAAAAAGCCGATAAAAAAATCGCTTCCGAAAAACGGAAGCGATTTTTCTTTCAATAATTTTCGAAGTATTTTTCCGCCTTCGGCAAAGCGGCTTTGAATTCAAAATGCTTTTCGAGCAGCCTTGTGAACGCGCCGATAAGAGGACCGTTCGCAAAAGCAGCAATTATCGTTCCGATGCCGATTCCAACAAATCCGCCGAAAAGAACAAGGTTCAGCACAACGCTCAGAAGGCAGAAAGCCATATCATAAACGGTTTTCACTTTTCCCATATCCTTCCCGAAATGAAGAGAAAATTCCTTCACAAAAAGTTCATGTCCCGCCGGAGGAAAATACGCATGGAAAACAAGCGCTACCCCGAATGCGCAGGTAAGAATGCTTGCAATAAATATTATTGTCCTTGCAAAAAAGCTTTCCGCAGGAATAAGTTCAACCAAAAGCACAAAAAGATCGATAGCCATTCCGGTAAAAACAGCTGTCATAAAGCTGAAAAGATAGGAACCGCGGAATTTTTTTGTGACTATTCCGGTAAGAAGTATCACAATTCCATGGAAGAGGTAATCAACGGTTCCAAGGCTCAGAATATCTGTAAACTGCGAAAGCCAAAGATGGAAAGTATATGTAACCCCTGCAATCATCGAAACGCCGAAACCCGCCTTTGCCGCAAGGGCAACCCCAAGACCGATGAAAAGAAGTGCCAGGATATAAGCTATTTCGCTGTAAAAAAATTTTTTCTTCATAAATATCACCTTTTAATCAGACAAAAAACGCTTCCGGTCGTTTGATACAGAAACGCCGAAAGCTTATATTGGAAATATATCACAGCACGGAATAAATGTCAACAAACCGTTGACAACAGTCCGAAATCGTACTATAATACAGCAGTATGATTTCGGACTATGTGGCTGAAAGGAGAGTTTTTTTGATGGATAAATATGAACAGTATCAGTCCATAAGAAGAAAAACCGACGATGAATGGGACTGCTTGCTCAACCATTTCGGAAAAGCAAAGGGACAGATGATGATAATCTGGACCCTTTGGGATTTTGGAAGACCATGCACCCAGAAAGAGATTTGCGACGATTGGTACGAAAACAAACAGACCGTCAATTCCGCCGCCAAAAAGCTTATTGACGAAGGATATATCGATATTGCCCCTTCCCCGGAAAACTTCCGTGAAAAACTTCTTATTCTTACCGAAAAAGGAAAATTCTTTGCAATGCGCACAGTCGGAAAGATGCTTGAAGCGGAAAAAAGGGCTTTTGCTTCCCTTTCGGAAGAAGAACAAAACGAACTTCTGCGCATTCACAACAAGCATTACGAACTTCTTAAAAAGGAATTTGATAAAATCAAAGGAGAAACAAGATGAGGATTCAGCTTTGCGAACATTTTGATTATAAAAAACTTCTGCGGTTCGTTTTTCCATCCATCGCAATGATGGTTTTCGGTTCCATTTACGGAATCGTTGACGGGCTTTTTGTTTCAAACATAGTTGGCAAAACCCCTTTTGCCGCGCTTAATCTTATTTATCCTTTCATTGCGGTTTTAAGCGCCCTCGGCTTTATGATCGGCGCCGGCGGAAATGCCATTGTTTCAAAAACCCTTGGCGAAGGTGAAAAAGAAAAGGCAAATCAATATTTTTCCATGCTCATTTATGTTTCCGTCGTGCTCGGAATCGCCATCGCCGTGCTCGGAATCGCAACGGTCCGCCCGGTTTCGATTCTTCTTGGTGCGGAAGGCGAAGAGATGATTGAAAACTGCGTGATTTACGGTTCAATAATTTTTGCCGGAATCCCCTTTTTCATGCTCCAGAACGCCTTCCAGATTTTCTTCATCACCGCCGAAAGACCCCAATACGGTTTTTATACGACCATAGCCGCCGGATGCGGAAACATGGTGCTCGACTGGCTTTTTATGGCGGTGTTCCGTTGGGGAATTGCCGGCGCGGCTTTGGCGACCATCGCAAGCCAGTTTATCGGAGCGATCATCCCGATTATATATTTCCTTCGTCCGCATAATTCGAGCCTTCTGCGGCTTGGAAAAGGGCCTTTTGTCTGGAAAGTTTTCTGGAAAACCTGCACAAACGGCTCTTCGGAATTTGTTTCCAACGTTTCGGGAAACCTTGTGGCGATTCTTTATAACTTCCAGCTTATGCGCTTTGCCGGAGAGGACGGCGTTGCGGCATACGGCGTGCTCATGTATGCGAACTGGATTTTCGTGGCGATTCTTTTCGGATACGTAACCGGCGCCGCGCCCATAATCGGCTATCATTTCGGCGCGCAAAACCACGACGAACTGAAAAATCTTTTCAAAAAAAGCATGGTGCTCATGGGCATTTCGGGAATTTCGCTCTGCGTGCTCACTGCGGTTCTTGCAGATGCTCTTTCAGGTATTTTCGTCGGATACGACCCTGTTCTTTTTGAAATGACGAAAAGAGCCGTGCTCATAAATGCGGTTGCCTTCCTTTTCATCGGGTTCAACATCTTCGGTTCGGGATTTTTCACCGCACTTAACAACGGGCTTATTTCCGCCGTTGTTGCTTTTTTAAGAACCGTTGTTTTCCAGGTTGCGGCGGTAATCATTCTTCCTGTTTTCTGGGAGATAGACGGAATCTGGTGGTCGATGGTTGCTTCGGAAGTTCTTTCCTTTGCTGTCACAATGTTCTGCCTTGTGAAATACAGAAAAAGATATCAATATATATAATTGAAAAGGGAGCCTTCAAGGCTCCCTTGTTTTTTTATATTATGGGAAGAAAGCATAATCTTCCAAAGTAAGCTTTATCTCTTCACCTTTTTCGTTGATAGCGGTTATCACGTCATAGGGTGATTTCATTTCCGGAATATCGGTGTTGTGATTTTCGTCATAGGGAAAATCCAGCTTTTCGCTGAGGATGTTTCCGTCCTTATCGATGAACCAGATGCCTTCCGGCATTGGGTCGCCGTTTTCATCAAAAACCGGATCTTCCGCATTGGGTCCGCAAGCAATTCCAAGACCCACATAGGTGTGGTCGCTGAGCTTATAATACTGCACCCGGTTGAATTTTTCGCAGAGGACGTTTTTTTCAAGGTCGATTATCCTGCATCTTCCGCAGTCCCAGCCCTGCATATATGAACCATACCAGATTATAACTCTGTCATCGAAAGGCACGCTTATTCCGCTGTGGATGGGTTCGAGGAACACTTTGCCGTTTCGTTCAAGTCCGTGTTTGAAATATCCGCCGTAAAAGCTGATGCAATAACTTGTGTGGGTAAAGCCGCATTCGCATTCCATTTTTTCCGGTTCGATTTTTTCTTTGAGGACGAATTTTTCGCCTTCTTTTGCATATTCATATCTGCTTCCGTTATAAACCCCGCAGATATAATCCGTTTCTTCCATGCTGTAATCCGTATAATTTTCGAAGGGAATATCAATTATTGGTTCGCCGTTTTCGGCAAGAAGATAATATCTTTCCATGGGAACCTGCGCGGCGGAAGGTTCGCCTTTTTCGTCATATTCAATGCCGAACATGGTTCCTTCCGTAAGCTTTCCCCTATAGCTGAAAAACTGTTTTTCCCAATCCCCTGCGGGTTCGATTTCATTATACTCAAAGCCGATTTTCCTGCCGTCCCTTCCGAAAACGCTGAGTTTTTCCGTGCCGTCCTTTGCGATGGTTTTGAGGACAACAAAATTCGGATATACTTCGAACATATCGTATTTTGCTTCGACTACGATTTTTCCTTCCGGGTTTTTAAGCCCGATTTTTCCGTTTTCTCCACGGAAAACCGGAAGTTCCACCGCAATCTGGTCGATTGCCCGGACTGTTTTTTCTTCACCGTTTTCGGTTCTTACCTTTATTTCTTCCTCCATATAGATGGTTTTTCCGCCGATGAAACCGGAAGTATCGATGAATTCAAACCGTTCGCTGATTTTCTTTCCGTCCTTATCGATGAACCAATAACCCGCTTCCTTCACCTTTCCGTATTCATCAAAAATTTTTGTACTTGCCATTTCCCCATAGCAGATTCCGACGCCGATATAATATCCGTTTTTGAAATCTTCGAAAACTACCTCGTTATATTCGTTTTCGCAGAGGATATTGCCTTTTGAATCGGCAATTATCGCCCGGACTTCCGTACCGCTTTGATTAGAAATTCCTTCATAAAGAACGATCCTGTTTTGGAAGGGTGCTTCGATTTGCTGATAGACCATATCGAAAACAAGGTTTTTCTGTATATCGCCATAGCCCCAGCCGTGGTTCATATCAACTCCCCAATGATAGCAGAACTTTCGCATATTTCCTATATTCTGCTTCTGGTTTTCCGCTTTTTCGAGGAGAGTAAAGCCTTCTTCCGTATATTCATAGGTATATCTGTTTCCTTCGAAGGTGAAAGTGATTACTTCTTTTTCACCATGCCCGTTTTCGTGCATAACATAATCATCTGCCGGAAGAGGAAGAAGTTCCTTTCCGTCCGCACCGATGAAATAAAAGAGCTTATTCGGGATTTCATCTATATATGGGCGGTTTTCCTCATCGAAAAAGCGCATTTTTCTTGTTCCTTTGGTAAGTTCGCCGATAAAAACTTCCGTTTCCACGAAGGAGGTTTCATAATAAAGTGCATCGAAAGTTCCGGAAAGAAGGATTTCGCCTTCTTCGCTTTTAATGCCGTATTTTCCGTTTTCATCGGCAAAAATCGCCGTTTTTGTTTCTTCCTCCTCCGCTTCGGAAGAGGATTCTTCCGGAAAAGCGGCGCTGCAGGCGCTGAAAAGGAGCATGACTTCCAGCGCAAGAAAAACGAATGCCATCATTTTGTTCATAAAGGAACGCCCCCTTTTTTCTGTTTTATCCCCGGATATATTCTTTCACGGGTATTTCTGTTTTTTCTCCGTTTCTGTTTATTTCCGCCTTTTCGCAAAATCTTTGACCCTTTTCGTCATATTCAAAAATAAGATCTATGCTGTCGCAGCTTTCGCTGAGCTTGTTTCCGTTTTCATCAATGAAATATTGGTTATATTTCCAATCTTCCGTTCTTTCGTAACCGACGATAAGGCATTTTCCTTCAAAATAATATGCGCTTATCAGGACGAAATCATCATTGATAAGATTCCATTCGCTGTCATAAATTTTTGCCCGGAGGCAGGAATCCATATCGAGATTTCCGTCCGCTTCCCTAAGGAGAAAGTTTCCGTTAAGGTATTCCGCCCTTTCATAATTTATCGGCTCCGCAATGATATTCCCTTTTTTATCCGCGATGCCGTACCGCAAAAGGTACGGATTCCAGTAATACCGGATATCGTCATATTCATCGCCGGCATATACCGTTCCGGCGGATTCTTTACTGTGAAGTTCCCAGCCTTTTTCGGTGGGGATATATTCATAAAGGCTGCCTTCATTGGTTCCGGCAAGTTTCCAGCTGTCAAGGCCGTTTCCCCAGCTGTGGGGTTCTTCAAAATAAACAGTCTGGAGCGGGACTTCATTTATGATAACGCCTTTTTCGCTGTCATAAAGGGTATAAAAGCTGTTCTGCACCTCATCGAAGAAAACACCTTCCATATCTGTGTTATAAGCCTTCCGCGTTCCTTTTGTAACTATTCCGGCATAGATATCAAAGCCTCCGTTTTCCTTAAGCCCCCAGGCCTGGACTTCATCGTCTTTAATTTCCGTCACCGGAAGAATTTCTTCAAAAACCGCTTCGGTCACAGCGTTTTTTCCTTTATGAAAACCGAATTTTCCGTTTTTGCCTTTATAAGCGGCGCTGTTCACAATCACCATTTTTTCTGCGCTTTCCGGAACATTCGGTTCGCTCTGCGGCTTTTCGGTGATGGCTTCTTCCCGCGCTCCGCAGGAACAGAGCAAAAGCAATG
This sequence comes from Oscillospiraceae bacterium, assembly GCA_017536625.1. Taxonomy (GTDB): domain Bacteria; phylum Bacillota; class Clostridia; order Oscillospirales; family Ruminococcaceae; genus UMGS1668. Next base: position 14,078 of record JAFXGY010000032.1, read on the forward strand.
CTAAAATCAGCGCAAAAAGTTTTTTCATAAAGTTCACCGCCTTTCTTTTTTCGGTTTTCACCGCTGATAGGAATAAATTTTATAGCTTCCGTCCGAATGCTTTTTCAAAGCAAGGGTTCTTCCGTATTCGCCATAAAGAATAACGGTTCCATCGGAATATTCTTCGCCGGATTCACAGATAAAGCCTGCTCCGTGGGCATCGCTTGCGGTGGAATAGAAGCAATCATATTTTTCCATATAATAAATTCCGTTTTCCGCTAATGTATACATATCGGAATATCTGAGTTCCTCAAACGCAATACCCAGATATTTTTCTGCGGCTTCATCCACCATTTCTTTGGGAATCTTATGGAGCGGAACGGGATGATCTTCGATTTTTGTGCCTTCCCTCACTCCTCTTCCGTAAGAATCCCAGACTTTTTTAAGGTCTTCGAATTCCGCTTCATCGGTAATCAAAAGCCCGCTTGGGAAATAATAGAGGAAAGAAACGGCATTGATTTCTTCGGGTCTTTCAAAAGGATCCTGAAGGAAATTTGCCGGCAGATTCGGATATCCGATTCCGCCTTCGATACGGAAAGGTTCAAAGGCTTTTGAAACCTTTTTGACTTCATCATTTGAAACAGGTTTTCCTTTTTCCGCAAGACCAAGCCCGGCAATAACTTTTATTCCGGAATAGGAGCCGTCGTAAGTATCTTTTATCCAGTCATAAACGCTTTCATATCCCCATTCTTCCGAATCCAGATATCCGGTATTGCCAAAGCCATAGGCTGTTCCCCAATCGCCGACGAATTCCGCCGGTTCAAGAATTATCGCGTGGGTTTTATCGATAGAAACGATGTAATCCAAATCGCCGTCGTGGATTATTCTTCCGGAATCAACAGTTTTTCTCCAGGCGAGAGCAACGCATTCTTCGGCTGCGGATTCAGCTTTTGCAAGGGAAGGAAAATCATCCGGATATGCGGAATGGTGATTTTCCACTGGTTCAAAGGTTCCGTCACGATAGGAAGCGATCCTTTCGTTTATATCTTTGATATATTCTTCGTGTTTTTCGGAATCGTAAATTTCCTTTGCCTGTTTCTCCTCAAAATCGCTTATGTTTCCAAAAAAAGTGATAATCCAGTTTCCGTTTTGTTTTTCAAAGATTATTTCTGTTGTTTCTTCTTTTTGAGCCATGCTTTCAACAAAAACCTCTGCGGAAACGACCATTTTATCTTCTGTCTGAGAGATTATTTTACAGTTCCCGTAAGTGACGCCGATATTTCCGATATTCCCGACGGCGCAATAAAGCTTTCCGTCAAGCTCGACAAAATTATCGAGGTAATAATCATGTTCAAAAATATCCTTTGCAAGGTATCTTCCGATATAGTCATAAACATCCTGTTTTGAAGAATAGTTCGTCACAAGCTGAACCGTGCGCTCGAACGGATCGAGGTAGTATCCGCCGAAAGTCGTTTTTTCTTCCGGGCCATAAGTAACTTTTTCAAAAGTAACGGAATCCGGAATTTCGCCGGTGTTTTCCGGAAATTCTGTAAAAAGGAAAGTTCCGTGTTTATCCTCTTCGAATTCGGCGCCGTAATCTCCAAGGCTGAAATGATTGAGGGCGGCGATATGTTCCGCGATTATTTCCGGTTCTTCGCTTTGCTTTTCGGCTTCGGTGCTTTCCGGAATATTCTGTTCAGCCTGCGGTTCATCGAAAACCGGTTCTTCCCGCGCTCCGCAGGAACAAAGCAAAAGCAATGCTAAAATCAGCGCAAAAAGTTTTTTCATAGGAAAGCACCTTCCTTTCAAAAAGCAATCTATAATTATTTTAAAATATATCCATCATAGGAGATTTCAGTCACAATTTCATTTCCGTCGTCGTCATAGCTGTAAACTGTAAGCATATCCTCGCCGAAAGTGTAATATCCCATAAGGACTTCCGTATCAAAAACGCTTTCGCCAAGCATTTTTCCGTTCTTATCGATGAACCAGATTCCTCCGGACATTTGCTCTCCGTTTTCATCAAAGGTAGGTTCTTCCGCCCAGCTTCCGGCTGTATAGGCAATTCCCACATAGGAACCGTCTTCAAATGTTTTGAACTCAATTCTGTTGAATTTATCGGTGATGATGTTTCCTTCCCCATCAAGCAGAAGGCATCTTCCGCAAATTACGGATTGCCAGGTTGGACCATAATAGATAACGATTCTGTCTTCGAATGGAATTTCAATTTTGTCCGCTACGTTTTCGATAATCGTTTCTTCACCGAGTTTTAATCCGCTTTTCGAATGGTTCAGGTTATAAGAGTAATTTGTGATTACATAGCCAAAATCCGCTTCGCGTTCGTTTTTTCCGGATTTTTCCGCCAGAACGGGTTTACCCCCATCAATCTCATAACGGTAATAGATTCCTTCGGAAGTTCCGCAGAAATAATAAGGAACGAGCTTTTCGTTTTCGTCAAGCAGGAATGAAAACTCAATTTCCTCAAAAGCGATATCTACTATCGGTTTTCCATCTGCATCAAGAAGGTAAAAACGTTCTGCCGGCTTTTCGGAAATGTTATAAAAATGCCTTCCGCCTTCTTCAAGGAAAAGAACCGTTCCGCCGGAAACAAAGGCTTTGTAGCTGTAAAAATATATGTCATCGCCCTTTGCAGGTTCTATGGAATCATAAATCGGCTCCGCAAGGATTTCTTCGCCTTTGATAAGACCGAACTTTCCTTCTTCGGATTCAAAAACAACCGTTTTGCTTTCCTTCGGTTCGCTCTGCGACTCTTCGGTGATGGGTTCTTCCTGCACTCCGCAGGAACAGAACAAAAGCAATGCCAAAATCAATGCAAAAAGTTTTTTCACAGGAAAGCACCTCCTATAATATAAGTGTTAAAAAAAACGTTTTTTTACTGCGGATATTTCAGATTTCTTCAGGCATTTCTTCGATTCCGCAGGAACAGAAAAGAATAAAGGCGAAAATAACTTCTCCAAGCTTTTTCATAAAAAATCCATCTCCTTTATTATTCAAACCCCGCTTCCGAAAGGGTGATATTATCTTTTTCAAGTCCGTAATATAAAGGTCCGTCACCTTCGGCAACAAGGGTATAAATTCCGTCGTTATTTATCCGCACCCGGATGCGCAGATTCCCGAATTCGGATTTTTCGGAAGAATAGCGGTAATGGACGAAAAATTCGTTTTCGCCGCCAAAGACTTCTATCATTTTGATTTTCGCCGCTTTTTGTTCATCCGGTTCTTTTTCCATCATAATTCCGAAGATTTCGCCTATGACCTTCGGATAAACGTTCTTCGTATCGAAAATTTCCAGCGGCGCAAGGCCTTCGAGCCATTCGTTCATGGCGGTTTCATAATCCTTTTCTTTTTCCTGCCAGACTTCCCCAAAGGTCAGGCTGCTTTCTTCAAGCCCCTGTGCCAAAGGTCCGCCGCCCCGGGCAACAAGAGCATATTTTCCGTCCTCGGTTCTGCGGATTCTTACGGCGATGGAGGCTTCCGTATCAATTCCGCGGTTTTCCCCGGTTTCACCGATAAATGAATAATTTACGAAAAATTCCTTTTCATCGCCGCAAACGGAGATATTTTTTATAAAAGCGTCGGTGTAATATTCGTCTTTTTCAATAAGGATTTCGAAAATTTCCTTTATCACAAAGGGATATTCCGTTTTAGTATCAAAAATTTCGATAGGTTCGAGGCTTTCTGCCCAGGCATCGAGGAAAGCTTCGTCATATTCTTCCGGCGAATCAAAATCGGAAGGTTCAAAATCCGCGGTCCAGCCGTTTATGGCGGGCAGATCCTCTTTTTCGGCGGAATCTTCCTTTTCGGCAGAAGATTCATTGTTTTCCGCTTCGGGCAAAAGCTCTTTTTGGCAGGAAGCCAAACCCAAAACCAAAAAAGCCGCCAGAATCATCAAAAATATTTTCTTCATTGCGCTTTCCTCCTTTTCCTGTTTTACGCTCGTCTAATCTTTGATTTCATTGTACACTCGTAAAATCAGTTTGTCAATAGTCAAATGTAAAATTCAGATATCTATTTTAAAAAAATACATAAAAAAATCCCGCTCTTTCGGGCGGGCTTTTTCGTTATTATCAAATTATTTTGCGTTATAGAAAGCTTCGGAAGCTTTGTGCATCATATAAATATCGATTTTTGCGGCAACTTCCATGGGTGCGTGCATGGAAAGAAGCGGAACGCCCACATCGATGGTATCAACTTCGAGGCGGGAGATATATTTTGCAACGGTACCGCCGCCGCCTTCGTTTACTTTGCCAAGTTCGCCGGTCTGCCATACAACTTTTGCGCCGTCAAGGATATCGCGGACTTCTGCGCAGAATTCTGCGGGGCAGTCATTGGTGGAATATTTACCGCCGGAACCGGTATATTTGGTGACTACAATGCCGTAATTGAGGTATGCGGCGTTGTTTTTCTCATGAACCTGGGGGAAGGTGGGATCCACAGCAGCGTTTACGTCTGCAGAAATGCATTTGCTCTTTTCAAGGATTACGTGACCGGGAACACCATAGGGACGGCCAAGGTCTTCGGCAAAATAGGAAAGCATTTTGCTGTTCATGCCGGTGGGGCCATCGGAGCCGGTTTCTTCTTTATCCGCAAAGCAGGCAACCGCGGTATATTCCGGGTCGGAAGCAAGGATTCCGGTAAGTTCGCCGTAAGCACAGACTCTGTCATCGTGACCATAAGCACCGATAAGACCGCGGTCAAAACCGATATCGCGGGCTTTGCCTGCGGGAACCATGGTAAGTTCAGCGGACTGGAAATCTTCTTCAACAATACCGTATTTTTCAAAGAGGATGGAAGCGATATTGAGTTTTACTTTTTCGCTGACTTCGTCATCGCGGAAGGGCATGGAACCCACAAGGATATTGAGTTCTTCACCTTTGATTCCGTCGCCGAGGGTTCTTGCGCTCTGCTCTTTTGCAAGATGAGGAAGAAGGTCAGAAACGCAGAAGATGGGTTCATCATCGGCTTCGCCGACGGTTACGGTAACGGAAGTGCCGTCTTTTCTGATGATTACGCCATGGAGAGCAAGAGGCATTGCAGTCCACTGATATCTTTTGATTCCGCCGTAATAATGGGTTTTGAAGAGTGCCAATTCCTGATCTTCATAAAGAGGATTGGGTTTGAGATCGAGGCGGGGAGAATCGATGTGAGCGGCGGCGATATGCATTCCCTCTTCGATGGGCTTTCTGCCGATTTTTGCGAACATGAAAGCTTTATTGCGGTTGTTGATATAAACCTTATCGCCCGCAACATATTTTTTGCCCGGTTCAAAGGGAACGAATCCTTCTTTTTCGAGAACCGGAATTACCCAGTCGATGAATTCACGCTCGGTTTTGCAGGTGCTGATGAATTCTTTGTAAGGTTCGCAGTAATCAAACGCGGCTTTAAGTTCTTCTTCGGAAAGGGTGCTGCCTGCGTTTTTTGGGCTGCGAAGAAGTTTTTCTTTAAGAAGCTGACCTGCGGATTTTTCTTTTTCGCTCATGTTATTTCTCCTTTTCTATTTTAAAATATTATTTTCTATTCAAAAATCAGTCGAAGCCATAGGCTTTCTGATAGCCTTCACGGTATGCGCTGACTTTTTGGACATATTTTGAGGTTTCCTCATAAGGAATACTATAAAGGGTTTCGCCATCGGAAGAATATTCCGGATTTTCGAGCCATTTTGCAACGGCATTCGGACCGGCATTATATGCGGCAAAAGCGGTTTCCCAATTTCCGAATTTTTCGTAATGATAGCTGAGAAGCCAGACCCCATAATCAATGTTGATTTCCGGGTCATAGATTTCTTCCCATGTTCCGGTGCTTTCGCCGCGGTAATAATCTATCCAGTCGTGAGCATCCTTTGTTATCTGCATAAGTCCCCTTGCACCGACCCAGCTTTCCGCATTCGGGTCAAAACCGCTTTCGGTGCGTATTACGGCATATATTACCGAAAGGGGCACGGAATATTCCCCGGATTTCTGTTCAACAATTTCGTTATATTCGGTTGGATACGCCCAATGCTCCAGAAGCTTTGATGATTTATTCATCATAACCCCGGCAAATATCAGAAACGCCGCCACAAGAACACCTATGACCGCATTTTTTATAACTTTAGACAATAATCAGCCCTCCGCGGCAATTTTCTCTTTGAGTGCCTCAAAGTTTTTGAGCACAGTGCTTACTCTGCTTTCAAGGCTTTCGATGGATTCGCTGTTTTCAATCACGACGTCGGAATTTTCGGTATAAAATTCTTCCGGCTTTTGGGCAGCGACTCTTCTTTCTGCGTCTTCACGGGTTATGTTATCCCTTCGGATGATCCTTCTTGTTCTTATGGCTTCATCCGCCGTTATGGAAATGAGCACATCGCAAAGCTTTCCGCAGCCGCTTTCGATTATTGTAGCGCCGTCGATCACGATGTTTTCAGCGCCTTCCGCAGATTCTTCGGCAATGCGGTGCTCGATTTCCTCAAGGATATAGGGGAAAATTATCTTGTTGAGCATCGCCAGTTCCTTTTTATCGGAAAACACGATTTTTCCGAGGGCTTTGCGGTTTATGGTTCCGTTTTCATTGAGCACCATGCAGGAAAAGTGGCTTACGATATCATAAATGCATTCGGTATTCTTTTCCGTAATATCATGGGCAACGGAATCCGCATCAATAACGGCCGCTCCTCTTTCTCTGAATATATGCCTTACGGTGCTTTTTCCGGCGCCGGTCTGACCGGTAAGCCCGATTATGTTCGCCATAAAGTTCTCTCCTTTATTCTGTCGTGCTCAAATTTCAATAACGTCGAATCCCGCCGCTCTTATAAGGCGGTTATAAACCGCAAGCCCGATTCCGCTTGCCTTCGGCGAATGGGCAAAAACCTTTTCCGCACCGCTTTCGTCAATTTTCCGGAGTGCTTCAAAGATATGCTCTGCCTGCTGAGCATCGGAAAATTTCGAACCGTAAGTTACGGTGCTCACGACGAGCATCTTTGCCTCTTCATCAAAACAAAGGGCAAAAACGCCTTTTCCGGCGTGCTCGTTCACAAATTTTATATAATCCTCCGAAGAGGCTTTTATCAGCGTTACCTGCGCTTTCGGCGCATAGTGCTTATATTTCATACCCGGAGAAAGGACTTTTTCGCCCTCTTCAAGTTTTTCGAGCACCGCGTGGGAAACTTCCACTTCCCCAAGCACCTCGCAAAGCTGTTCAAGGGTGATATATCCGGGGCGAAGGAGCACCGGTTTTTCTCCCGCAAAGGAAATAATGGTGGATTCCACCCCGACGGAGCAGCTTCCGCCGTCGATGATTGCATCCACCCTTCCCATAAGGTCATGGGTGCAATGTTCAAATGTTGTGGGGCTGGGGCTTCCGGAAAGGTTTGCGGAAGGTGCCGCAAGAGGAATCCCCGCTTTTTCAATTATTTCCCTTGCCACCGGGTGCGCAGGAAAGCGTACCGCTACGGAAGGAAGTCCCGCGCTTGTAACATCCGGAATCTTTTCGCTTTTTTTCATTATCATTGTGAGAGGTCCGGGCCAATATTTTTCTGCAAGGCGCTTTGCTCCTTCCGGAAATTCGGAAACGATTTCCGAAAGCATTGCGGTATCGCATATATGAACGATAAGCGGGTTATCCCCGGGGCGGCCTTTTGCCCTGAAAATATTCGCGCAGGCTTCTGCATCAAAGGCATTTGCCGCAAGGCCATAAACCGTTTCTGTCGGAATTGCCGCAAGGCCGCCGTTCTTCAGAATATTTGCGACGGCTTCAACCGAGCCTTCGTTTTTTGCGTCAAAAAGCAAAGTTTCCATTCTTACCTCTTTTATTCCTCTTCCCCGCGAAGTTTTTCTGCCTGGTCATGGGCTCTCAGCGGGTCGATAAGTTCATCGAGTCCGCCGTTCATGACGGAATCGATTTTATATAAAGTCAGCCCTATTCGGTGGTCGGTAACTCTTCCCTGGGGGAAGTTATAAGTTCTTATTCGCTCGCTTCTGTCGCCGCTTCCGACCTGGGCTTTTCTGTCCGCGGCGCGGCTTTCATCCGCCGCACGCTGTTTTTGTTCATAAAGGCGGCTGCGGAGCACCTTCATGGCTTTATCTTTGTTTTTATACTGGCTTCGTTCGTCCTGGCATTCAACCACCATTCCGGTGGGAAGATGGGTTATGCGGATAGCGGAGCTTGTTTTGTTGATATGCTGTCCGCCGGCGCCGCTGGAACGGAAAGTATCGATTTTAAGGTCATTGGGGTCGATTTCCACTTCGACGTTTTCCGCTTCCGGAAGGACCGCAACGGTTACCGCGGAAGTCTGGATCTTTCCCTGGGAATCCGTCACCGGGACACGCTGGACCCTGTGGGTTCCGCTTTCGAAGCGGAATCTTCCAAAGACGCCTTCACCTTCAACGGAATAGGAAATTTCCTTATACCCGCCGAGTTCGGTGGCATTTGCATAGATAATTTCGGTTTTCCAGCCTTTGGAATCCGCATACATGGAATACATACGGTAAAGATCCGCCGCAAAAAGCGCAGCTTCTTCGCCGCCGGTTCCGCTTCGGATTTCCATAATTACGGAGCGGTCCTCGTTCGGGTCCTTCGGAAGAAGAAGGATTTTAAGCTCATCAAAGCAGGATTCCATCAGGTTTTTACTCTCTTCAAGCTGTTCCTTCGCCATATCGCGAAGTTCCCTATCCGTTTCTTCCGCAAGAATAGCTTCCGCTTCTTCAAAATGGGCTTTTGCGGATTTATATTCACCGTATTTTTCCGCTATTGGGGTAAGTTCCCGATGGTCTTTCAGCAAACGGGTATAAAGTTCGTTATCATTTATGACTTCCGGTTCATAAAGCCGAAGTCCTGCCTGGCGCCAGCGTCTTTCGATATCATCGAGTTTATCAAACATCGGAAGGTACCTCCCGGATTATCTGTTTGATGTTTTTTTCTGCCTTGCTGCGGGGAACTTCCACTTCGTGGCCGCATTTTTCGCACCGGAGCTTGAAATCCATTCCGGAGCGCAGAACAAGGAACCTTGCGGAACCGCAGGGGTGGTTCTTCTTCATAAGAAGTATATCGCCGATTTTAACATCCATAAAAAAACGCTCCTTTCCGGATAATAATTTCCTAATATATTAATATAACATAAATAATGTATTTTTGCAACCGACCGGGAAGGAGATATAAATTATTGTTTAGCTTACTTGCCTCCCCTGAAAGGGGAGGTGGATTTTCGGTCGCAGACCGAAAAGACGGAAGGGTTTTAAACACTTGATAAATCATGATAAGCGCTCCGCGTTACCTGTTAATCCCTCATCCGTCATTTGCTTCGCAAATGCCACCTTCCTCTCTGGGAAGGCTTATGAATAAAAAGCGATAAAGCTCCGATACTTCAAAGGCATCGGAGCTTTATCGTTTTGGAAAGGAAAAAGATATGAAAGATTAAAGATAGTATCAGATTTTTTTGCGCAGAAGAATGATTACGCTTACTGCCGCAAGCCAGAACATCTGGAAGCCGAGAAGAATATACATATCAAGGCTTCTGATATTGCCGGTGAAAAGGAAGATGGTCACAAGAATGAATCCGAGGACTATTCCTATCATTTCAATAAGTGCCGCCGCAAAAGAGGACTGTCTTATAATTCCGCAGCAGTTGAGAAGATCGGAAAGTGCGAAAAGGCTTCCGTCATAAACGGCAGCTGCAGGCGCGGTTTCTCTTTCTTCCGTAAGTTCGGCGCATTTCTGCTGATATTTGGAAGAAAGAAGGTTGAGCTGATTTTCCGGATATCCGAAAAGTTCGCTGAGCTTCTTCGTGGTGATGTTGGGGTCGCTGCAGTTGATTACAAGGCGGACTCCTCTTTCTGCCATAATTCCGAGGGAGCGGTAAACTTCTTTATCCGCATGATAGCTGAGAACAAACATGGCGGTAAGTTCGCCGCTGTTGGCAAGATAAAGGATATCCTTTCCGCTGCCGACATATTTATTTTCATAATCATGGGAAGGAATATCGATTCCGTGATTTATCATAAGCTCGCGGTTACCGATGAGGACTCTTTTTCCTCCGACCCATGCGGAAAGTCCCATTCCGTCCTCATAAATAATGGTATCCACCGGTTTGAGGAGTTTTTTATCGCCCTGAACAACATTGACAAAAATGCTTCCGAGGGTGCTTCTTGTGCTGCAGATAACGGATGCGGCATCAAGAATCGCTTCGTCGATTCTTCCCCTTGCGAAAGTTTTGATTCCGTGAAGGATAATGCTTCCTTCGGGGAAAAGCTGTTCGATATCAAGGAGCACGGAATCCGTTTCCGCAAAGGTTTCGGCGGTATAACCGCCTGCCATCATTCCGCCTTCTTCATTAAGAGCGGAGCAGGAGCGGAAAACAGGAAGCGCACCGGCGATGGTTGCGGAAAAAGGAGAAGCAACGCAAAGAATTGCCGCAAAGCCGGTTATGGCGTCGGAAATTCTTCCTGTAAGAAGGAATGCTATTCCGCCGACGAGAATGGAGCAGAGGAAAACAATGGGGGCTACGATTCTTGCAATACTTTCGGTGGCGTCGTCGCGATAGGAAAGTTCGAGGAATCTTGTGAAGAACTTCGCTTTTGCGCTTGTGCAAAAGCGCGGAGTTTCATCACGCTGGCCTGTAAGTTCCCTTGCAAGTTCTTTGTTGCGTACGGGAAGAAGAGCGGCTTTATCTCTTCCGTCGGTAAGGACTTCGAAGTTGTTTTTGATTCTTGCGGCGGAAAGGATTTTTCCGACTGTATTGAAGAAAAGTCCGAGAATGACAATGGGGAAGAAAAGATTTTCGCCGCCGGGGGAAATCGCGGAAGGATCCGCAATGAACGCAACGCCAAGGGCTGCGGCACCGATTACCGAGCAGGTTGCGAAGCTGTCGTTCCCTGCGCGGAAGCGCATCAGGGAAATAAGTCCGCCGCCCACCGCCACATGGCAGGTAAGCGCCGCGATGCAGACTATCGCAAGGTTGATTATCGGATAAACTATGCCGGATTTTTCAAAAGAAAACGCATCCGGAAGAGGATATCCCAGCATCGGAGAAAGGCAGAGGAAGAGGCTTCCGAGGAAGAGGATAAAAATAATCACACTTCTGATCACAAGACCCGCAAACTGGGAAGAAAGGTTTTTTTCCACCGCTTCCTTCTGGGAAATGTTCTCGTAATCGTCCGGGTCGTCATCTTCCGGTTCGTGCATATCCTGCATAAGCTTTACAGCGATATCCTCGTTGCTCTGGTTGGAAAATCTGTTTTTCGTGGGCTGGGGAGCCGGTATTTCAGGAATATGTATTTCCTGGTCGGTGGGCTCCGCCACGTTCTTCATAAATTCCGCAACTTTATCGTTGCGTTTATCTATAAATTCCTTATAAAGGTCGTGATTTCCGGAACTTGTGAGATCGCTTTTTTCTTTTACGGTTTTTGCGCTTCCGAATCCGTTCACCACGGCGCCATCGGAAAATTTAGTTTCCCTGGTTTTTTCTTCCGTAGGTTTTTTCGGTTCGGAAGGTTTTTCTTCCGGTTTAATTTCCTGAACCTTTTTTTCTTCCGCCGCAAGGGGTTTCTTTTCCTCATCGGCGGCTTTTTTTATGAATCCGCTGATCGGTTCGTTATCATGAATCGTAAAATCCTTCGGAACATATTCAGCGATTTTTTCTTTTTTCGTTTCGGCTTTGTTTTCGTGCGCCGGAACGGTTGTTACTTTTGAATAAGGACTTTCATCCTTCTGCTTTTTTGATTTTTTGTCGTTCTTCCAGGTGGAAGCGCCAAAATACTGCGAAAGGGTATCATCCACCTGAATAACACGGGTTGTAATGGGTTCATCCCTGAATTTTTTGGTATATGTGGGAGCTTCGGGCTCCTTCGGTTCTTCCGGCTGGGTGTTTTTTTGCCGCATCTCAAAAAAATCGCCCTTTGGTTCGGAAGAATTCTTCATGCTTTCAGATTCGGTTGTTTTTGGGGCGCCGCCTTCTTTTTTGCGCCTGATTTCCTCAAGGATATCGTCAACCGAATATCCGTTTCCTGCCATTTTTCCCCTTCCCTTCAATTTATATTATCCTAACGGTCATCTTGCTTTTATGCCAAGCCTTTGTCTTGCGACTTCATACATCATTACAGAAGCCGCAACGGAGGCATTGAGAGATTCGATTTTTCCTCTCATCGGAAGCGAAACGACAAAATCGCATTTTTCTTTCACAAGGCGGCTTACTCCTTCGCCTTCAGCGCCGACCACAAGGCCTATTGCACCGGAAAGATCCGCGGACCAAAGGGCTTCGCCATCCATATCCGCGCCGAAGATCCAAACTCCGCGTTCCTTGAGTTCATCGATGGTTCTTGCAATATTTGTGACCCTTGCGACGGGAACATATTCCACCGCGCCGACAGAGGTTTTTGCGACAACGTAATTGAGTCCGACGCTTCTGCGCTTCGGAATAATAACGCCGTGGGCACCGCAGCATTCTGCGGTACGGATTACCGCGCCGAGGTTGTGTCCGTCCTCAAGCCCATCCGCAATGATTATGAAAGGGGGTTCTCCTCTTTCTTCCGCAAGGGCGAAGATTTCATCAACGGTGGCATATTTATGCGCCGCTGCCATTGCAAGAACACCCTGGGCATTGGCGCCGGCTGCAAGTTCTTCAATTTTTACCGGGGCAACTTCCTTGACCGGAATTCCCGCATCCTTTGCCATGGCATAAAGCTTCCCGAGATTTGTTGCGCCTTTTGCAACCATAATCCGGTCGATTTCCCTTCCGGATTTTATTGCTTCAATAACGGCGTTTCTTCCGCAGATTTTATCTTTATCCGCTTCGTTTTCGCGGATTTCTTCTTTTTCTCTCTCTTTATATTTATCCATATTATTCTTCCTTCATCAAAGTGGAGATATTCACAACTGTTTCGATCCAGTAATCGCGCAGTTGTTCGTTGATTTTTGTGCCTTTGGCGGTGCGGATATAGTATTTTCGCGGTTTTCCTTCGCTCATATCCCACTCGCTTTTGAGAAGTCCCTGGCTTTCAAGCCTCCGCAAAAGGGGATAGAGCGTGTTCCCATCCACAGGAACGCCTTTTTCGGTAAGTTCCTGACCGAGAGAATAGCCGTATTTCGGCGAGGAAAGCTGATTTAATACGCCCAGAACCACAGTTCCGCGGCGAAGTTCCGAAACAAAACCGGAAATGATTTCGTCATCGCTCAATTTTCCCCACCTCCCGATAAAATGCTGTTTTTTGGCTTAATTAAGCCATTTTTCGATATAGAAAATTTTGAAAAATGCCGTTTTTTTCTGTTTTTTATTCCGTAAAATATTGTTTTTTCGGCAATTTTTCCGGATAAAAATTCCTGCATTTTCAGAATTTTCTACCTAATTCGGATTATACAGTATTATATACATTGTTGTCAAGTATATATTAAAATTTTTCAAAATTAATTTTATTTCATTTTATCGTAAATTAAAATTGTTTATATTTTACTTTGATTTTTATTTTAATTATTTTTAATTAAAAATACTGTGTGCCACACGAATATACGCAAAAACGGGCAGAATAGGGGTTTCCCCTACCCTGCCCGTTTTTTGGCGGAAAATTATTTGTTTTTCAAGGATTCTTGCACGGATAAAACTCCGTTTTTTGGCTTATTTATGCGGTTTACCAGACTTTCAGCAGACGCGGAAAACGCTTCATAATAATGCCGCAAAGTTCCCTTATTTCATCCGGAATCGTGCCCATCGGACCGTTTATCGGGTCATATTTGAACATTTTTCCTTCATATCTGAAGCGGCAGTTGTTTGCTTCGCCGGTAACATAAAATCCGTCGTTTTCGCTTTTTTTGAAGTCCTCCTCATCAAGGAAAAGAGTGAACTTTTCTTTATAAGGCGCTCCGTTATAGGGACAGCTGGAAGCGCAGGCTCCGCATTCATCGCAGAAATCGTTGATGTGGATAATCTGGCGGCTACCGTCGGAAAGTTTTATTACCCAGTTTGCTCTGTTGGGGCAAACTTCCGCGCAGAATCCGCAGAAAGTATCACATTCAAGGCAGCGTTCTCCTTCGGCGCATTTTTTGCAGTCCGCGCAGAGTTTTCCGCGTTTTTCCATAAAGGAAAAATCTTCGGTTTCGTTATCCGGAACATATTTATCAAAATGGCTGTGGGCAATTTTTTTGCAGAGTTTCTGGGAATCTGCGATAACTTTCGCAATATCCTCGGTCTTTCCGAAGTTTGCATTGCCCACAAGATAGGTTGCGCTGTCCATTTCGTCAAAGAGGGCATCGTCGACTTCTTCGCCGACAGCATTTATGGCGATATCCGCCGGAACTTTATCCTTGGCGCCGGTATCAATAACAGGTCTTATTCCGGTTTTTTCATCCGGTTCACCAAGAGCGGAAACATGGCAGAGAAGCTGTCCGCCGCGGACTCCGCTTGGAATAAGATTCGGCATAATGAAGATGCCTTCCTTCTTCATGGCGGCAATTTCGTCCGCGGAAGCGGTCATTTCGCTTTCCGGTCTATCGAAAACAAGCGTTACCCTATCGACGGAGCTGAGCTTTTTGGCGCATCTTGCCGCCGCAACGGCGGAATGTCCGCCGCCGATTACAACGACATTGCCCATGATGGCTTCTTCCGTTTCTTCGGGTTTGCTTTTGTAATCCGCAAGGAAATCAAGAGCGGAGATGCTTTTTCCGAAGGCGAATTTAAGGTGTTTCTGTTTTCCCGCTCCGATGGCAAGGATTATTTTTTCGAATCCCTGTTCACGCAGTTCACGAAGGGAAGTTACCTCGACCCCAAGCTCCATTTCGATTCCGAGAGCCTGGATAAGGGTTGCGTCCCATTCGATATCCGCATCGTCAATGCGGAATTTCGGGATATATTTGGTAACAGAACCGCCCGGGCGATATTCTTTATCGAAGATGGTCACTTTTGCGCCCTGGCGTGCAAGGAAGCAGGCTGTGGAAAGTCCTGCAGGTCCGCAGCCGATTACCGCAGCTTTCACTCCCGCTCTGGATTTAAGTTCTGTTTCGTCAAGAAGATCAAAGCAGGCGTTTTTTGCAGCCTGATAATTTTCCTTCGGGATGCTGAGAGGGCATTCATAAAATCTTCTGGAACAGCTATCCATGCAGGGGTGGCTGCAAAGGCTTTCGACGGTGAAAGGCATCGGATTGCGTTCAAAAATAACACGGAGCGCTTCGAAGCTTCTGCCTTTTTTGATAAGGCGCATGATAAGAGGAATATCTGCACCAAGGGGGCAAACTGCGCGGCACTGGGCCTTTGTGCAGTTTATATGGGGAATCGGGCCTTCTGCCTTTTTCGGCTCGGCGCAATCTTTGTTTTTATATCTTCCGCTGGAATAAACGTCCTTTTCGATATCCGGAAGGTCGGAAGTGAGGATTCCGGAAAACTGGGCATAGTCACATTTCGAAACATCATCCGCAAGCTGGCGGAATCTTGCAAGTCCGCCGGGACGAAGCATATCGGAAACAACGGTCACCGGCCAGATTCCCGCATTGAAAAGCTTTGATGCGGTGTAATAATCCGCACCGCCCGCAAAACAGATGCGAAGTCCGCCGCCGAAATCATTCGCGATTTTTTCGGCAAGAGAAAACGCGATTGGGAAAAGCGCCCTTCCGGTAAGTCTTCCGTTTTTGATCGGCATTGATTTTGCGCTTTCGATCCGGAGCCCGTCGCAGACTTTTACTCCGAATTCAAGGCGGTTCATATCCGCTTTGTTCTGAAGGCGAAGGAAAGCAGGCTTGAGATCATCATAAAGCGCGCCTTTTTCCATGCGTTCCTTGCTTATTTCAATATCATCATAACCGTTTATATCAAGGATTCCGCGGATGCTGTAATATCCAAGAAGATCCGGGCTGAGCCTTACGAAGGTGTGAAGGCCTTTTTCTTCGATAAGATACGCGGCGGCTTCTTCGATTTCAGCGGCGGAAAGCCCTTCATCCGGAACAAACACCGCAGAAGAGCAAACTCTCGGGCTGATATCGGAAAGATAAGTATTATCAATGCCGTCAAGTTCATCCATATGCGCCCTTGCCCAGTTTTCGCATTCGCGCCACACGGGGGTATATTCTGCGGATTTCAGGCCTTCGATAAAGGAATTCATTTTATCGGATTTGAGGTCATCAAGACTTCCGCCCACGGACATATTGAAAACAAAGCCTTCCGGAACGCCGAGTTCGAAAGCCGTGCTGATAAGCTTTATTGCATACCATGCTTTTACATATTCACCAAAGGCTTCGCCTATGGAAAGTTCGGATGCGTTTTCGGAATAATAAGTTCTGTCGCCGATATCGGTGCTGGGTTTTGCCGCTTTTGCGGTTTCCGGGCGAACGGTTTTCAGTTCAAAAAACCTTGCACCGGAAAGATATGCGGCGATGATTCCCTGTGCCATCTGGGTTTGGGGGCCTGCACCGGGTCCGACCGGATTTTCGATCCTCATTCCGAAAATCGGAAGTCTTGCTCTTCCGGCCTTATAAAAATCCTTTACGCCAAAAATACTGCCGGTGGAATTATGTTCTTCAATAAGAAGTCCCATCAGCTTTTCAAAGGAAAGGGGTCTTAAATTATCCGCCATAGAGCATTGCCTCCAGTAAAAATAAGAAGTCATAAAAATACATATTAATTTTAACATTTTTCGGCATGGATTACAAGGCAATTTTCCTTCTTTTCGGAAAGGGAAATTATTGTTTATGTCATAAGGCCCCCTTGTTAAAGGGGGCTGGATTTTTTAACCGCTTGCGGTTAAAAAAGACTGGGGGATTCTTTCTTTAATCACAAATATCTTTATTATGAATCCCTCCACCATCGCCAAAAAAGGCGATGGTCCCCCTCCCTTTGACAAGGGAGGTTCTTTTGCTAAACAATAATTTAAACCAAAAAGCCTCCCATTCGGGAGGCTTTCGGCTTTTTATTCGGCTTCTGCAAAAAGTTTTTTGATATCGTAATAATAATCATTTCCGGTAAGGCAGAAATAATTTCCCCCATCAAGGAACGAAACCGCAAAGGTGTTCTCATAATCAATATAAATAAAATATGATTTCCCTTCGCTTTCAAATTTGATATCAAATCTCGGAACGTTCATGGGCTTCGAAGTGCTCTTCCCGGTTTCAATCATATGTTTTGCTATGGAAGAAAGGATTTCTCCTTTTTCATCACCGAGAGAAACGGTTTTTCCTTCACGCTGCTCATATTCTTCAAAGTTTTCATAATAAGTAATCTCTATTTTTGAAATATCTTCCGGCGGGGTGTTTTTTCCGCAGGAGCAAAGCGAAAAAATCAAAACAAAAGCAAGAACAAAAACAAAAATCCTCTTCATCATTTTATCACGGCCTTTCAGATATTATTTATTACATTATAAAATACTTTTGAATTATGTCAACAGGGGCATTTTCAGCCCACGTCATCCCAGCCTTCAAAAGGAGAAAGATTATAGCTTCCGTCCGGCCAAAGGAAATAGATATTCTGGATGAAGCCATCCCTGAAATATTCAACCTTTGTGTTCGGTTTTATCCTGCAGGTTTCTTCGATGGTCGGGTCGAAATACCAGATATGGGAATATTCTTCCTTTGCGGCGTCCTCTTCGGTAATTGTGCCACCTTCGGTAATTTCCGGAATGCCGTTTTCATCATAAATTATGACGGAATAGGGCTGCATCCAAAGGGGGTAATAGCCGAGCGCCGTGATTTCCTCGAAGGAAGCATATTCATAAATATCAACGCCTTCCAGCGGATTCTGCTCTTTCGGTGCTTCTTCCGGAATATCCTGCTCTTCCTGAACATTGGAACCTTCCTGCTTTAGAATTTCTTCCGGTTCTTTTGTTTCAAAAGGTTCTTCCGGAAGGTCATTGGGATTTTTTATTTCAACCGTGCAGCCGACAAGCGAAAAAACAAGAACGGCAGCCGCAAAAATAATCATCAGATTTTTCAGTTTCATTTAATTCACAGCCTTTCGACAAATATCTACACAAATATATTATACATCTGCCGAAATAAAAGTCAATAAAAAATCCCGAAACGGAATAAATTATTGTTTAGCAAAATAACCTCCCTTGTCAAAGGGAGGGGGACCATCGCCTTTTTGGCGATGGTGGAGGGATTCATAATAAAAATATCTGTGATTAAAGAAGGAATCCCCCAGTCTTTTTTAACCGCGAACGGTTAAAAAATCCAGCCCCCTTTAACAAGGGGGCTAACAAACCAAACAACAATTTGCTACACAAAAAGCACCTTCCGAAAAAAGGAAGGTGCTTTGTTTTTACTGAGCAGTATTGAAAATTTCCTTTGCCTCGAGGAAATAATCTCTATTAAGAAGATTCACATAATTTTTCTCGTCCAAAAGGGTGGAAGAAAAAGTGTTGTTTATGTCGATGAAAATCCTGTGTTCGGTTCCTTCATTGATGAATTTGATTTCATAACAAGGGAAATCGAGGGAAACTTCGCTTTCCTCTTTCGTGATTTTCATTTTTTCCGCAAGCATATAAATATCAAAATACTGAACTTCGTTCAGAACGACCGTTTGACCGCCGTTATTTTCAAGCTCCGCAGGCTTATCATAATAAGTGATTTCGGCATATTCCAGATTATGAAAAGGAGGAGAAAGATTATAGCTTCCGTCCGGCCAAAGATAATAAATATTCTGTATAAAGCCGTGGAGGTCATATTCGGCTTTTGTGTTCGGGAATATTTCCATAAATGGGTCATCGCTTCCTATGGAAGTGAAAGGCATTACTTCGAATTCCGGTCTTCCCAAAAGATCTTCGGGAAGAAGTTCGCCGCCTTCCGTAATTGCGGGAACACCGCCGTTATCATAAACGATATAACTTCCCGGCTGCATCCAGCTGGGGTAATATCCGGCGGCGGTTATTTCTTCAAGGGTCATGTAACCTGCCTTTTCCGCAATTTCCTCGGCAGTTTTTTCCGCATCGTCCTCTTTGGGCAAATCGGACTCTGAAGATTCGGATTCCGATAAATCTTCACTGAAGTTTTCGTTTTTTTCCGGTTCCGGAGTACATCCGCAAAGCACCGAAAGAAGCAGCAAAACGGCAAGAATTAAGGAGAGTTTTCTGGCGATCAAAACAATCACAACCTTTCGACAAATATCTATGTAAGTATATTATACAAAAGTCGAAATTAAAGTCAACAAAAAATTCCGAAACGGAATAAATTATTGTTTAAAAACCTTCCCAAAGGGGAAGGTGGCATTTGCGAAGCAAATGACGGAAGAGGGATTAACAGGTAACGCGGAGCGCTTATCATGATTTATTAAGTGTTTAAAACCCTTCCGTCTTTTCGGTCTGCGACCGAAAATCCACCTCCCCTTTCAGGGGAGGCAAGTAGGATAAACAATAATTCAACAAACGGTAATATATTAAATAATTTATACCAATAGTGAAATAACGCTTGTTTTTTGGGCATTTTTGCGGGAAAATGGGCGATTTTTGGCATATTATATATTTTAAAGTATCATAATTTTGATTTTATTTAATTGTTTTTGGCGTTGGAAACCTTAAATTTTCACATAATAATTGAAAAATTCATAAATTTATAATAGAATAAAATCAGAAAAACACAAATGAACGGAGGCTTTTTATGAAAAGAGCAATAGTTCTTGCCGGCGGCGGAGCAAAAGGCTCCTATCAATTCGGCTTCTGGAAAGCCATAAGGGAACTTGGCATCGACTTTCAGATAGTAACCGGTTCTTCCGTCGGTGCGCTGAACGGCGCGCTTATGGCAAGCGGGCTTTATGAAAGCGGACTTTCCATGTGGCATACCATCACGACCCCAGATATAATCGAAACTTCCCCGAGCACCCTTTCGCAGATGATCGATACAGAAGGAATCGTTTCTTCGCTTAAAAGCTTCCTCGGCGATCTTTCCGAAAACGCCGTGAACGTAAAAATGAACCCATTCCCACTTGGGGAACTCATCGCAAAATATCTTGATGAAAAACTTCTTCGGGAAAGTGAAATCGAATTCGGAATCATGGTTTCCGAATATCCCAATATGAAATCCCATCCGGTAACTCTTCCGGAAATTCCTTACGGAATGCTTGAGGATTATCTTCTGGCTTCCTCGACCGTTTATCCTTCCATGGAACCCAAGAACATTGCGGGAAAAAGATATGTTGACGGCGGTTACAGCGATAACTTCCCGATAAATCTTGCCCTTGATATGGGTGCGGAAGATATCATCGGGGTGAACCTTCGCGCCAGCGGAATTGAAGCCAAATATGAAACGGATTATCCCGTAAGGGTAATTCGCCCTTGGTTCGATCTTGGCCCGGTGATGGATTTTGTTCCGGAAATCGCGGAGCGCAACATCTCCCTTGGATATAACGATACCATGAGGAGCTTTGGAAAATTTGACGGAAGCTGCTATACCTTCGAAAAAGGTGAAGGTGAAAAGATGCAGGCGGAATTTGAAAAATACTGCGTTGATATGCTGGTCAAATGCGGTGCCGTTCCGCTGAGCGAAAAAAGCGAATATTTCCGTTCCCTTGCTGTAAAAGGACTTGCAGAAAAGCGAAAACACCGCATCGGACTTATGAAGAAAGACCTTGCGGTGATCTGCGCGGAAACCGCGGCAGAAACTTTCTTCGTGGATCCCACCGAAGTTTATACTTCCGAAAGCATGCGGAAAGCGATTCTTGATGCGTTCCTTCCTTTTGAAGAAAAAGACGAAAACCCCATGGCTGTGATTTTTTCTTCCGCGAAGCCGCTTAATTATAAGCTCGGTCAGCTTGGAAATCTTGATAAAAAAGATATAATCGCATATCTTGTTATCCTTTGGCAGAATCTTGCCCATACCGAAAACCCGAACCGCGACCTTCGCACCCTTTGCCGCTATCTTCCCACTGAATTTTTCACCTCGCTTTATATCAGCTTCCTTAAAAACAAAGGAGAATAAAAATGAAAAAGATAAAAATCCTTTCGGTGCTTATGGCTCTTTTGCTGATGTGTTCCTGTTCCGGAAAAGATGAAGGCACCACCGGCGGAAGTTATATGCTTGCTACCGGAAAAGCCGGCGGAACTTATTATTCCCTTGGAACCTGCCTTGCTTCCGTCTGGGATAAATATTCCCAAAGCACCACCAATATCACAACAACGGAAGGTTCCGTCAATAATATCGAAATGCTCCAGAAGGAAAACGCGGATTTTGCCTTTGTTCAAAGCGATATTCTCCATTATGCCATTGCCGGGGAAGAGATGTATTTTGAGGATAAGCAAAAAGGTGTTTCCGTTGTGGGAACTCTTTATTCCGAATATGCCCAATTTGTTGTGAACGCTTCCACAGAGATAAAGACCATTCCCGACCTTAACGGAAAAACCGTCGCGGTCGGAAAATACGGAACGGCAACGGAAGCTGCCGCAAGAAAAATCCTCGAAGCTTACGGCATCACCTATGATATGATAACCGTAAAATATCAGACCTTTTCCGAAGCTATGAACGGACTCAATTCCGGAAGCATTGACGCCGCCTTTGCGGTTTCTTCCCTTCCAAGCGCGAATATACTCGAATATTCCCAGACCCACGAGATAAGGTTTCTTCCCATTTCTCTCACCCAATCCAACGCCTTCAAAAGGAGCTGTCCTTTTTTCAGCGACGGAATGATTCCGAGCGAGGCTTACGGAACGGAAAATTCCTGTTCCACCGTCTGCATTGACGTTCTGCTCGTTTGCAGAACGAACCTTCCCGCAGCAAACGTCCTTGGTGTTACAAAAGCGCTTTTTGATAATACTGATGAAGTCGCTTCCGCCCATGCAAAAGGTGCGGATATAAATTCCGTCACCGCAAGCGAAACCAGAATCGGAACCATGCATCCGGGCGCAAGCCAATATTATAACAGCCTTGGTGAAGAAGCCCCGAAGGAAAATTCCGAAAAGGAAGAAACAGAATGAAGAAATAACAAAGCCGGGCGGATTTTTCGCCCGGCTTTTCTTGTTTTTAGCATAAAAAGGCATATTTTAATGCAACATTTTCCTCTTTTTTCTACACTTATATAACAGAAGGAAACGGAGGTGCCATTTTTATGAAAAAATCCATTGCAATAATCTTTTTTGTTCTGCTTGCAATCATCTTCTGCGGATGTTCGCCGGAAGTTGATTTGAATCCAAAATCCGAGCCGCAAAAGGAAGAATTTATCTCCGAAAATCCTTCGGAAGAACCGGAAGAATGGGAAATTGTTTCCGGTGAATTTTCGGAAGAACTTACCGAATGGATCTATTATTGCTTCCCAAAAGAAAGAGCTGAAGAAATAATTGAAAAACCGACAGAAAACCAAAGCGCCTCTTATCACAGAACCTTCGGCGGCGGAAAATATATTTTTACCGAAGCCCAGTTTTATCACGATAAAGGCGGCGACCCTGTTCATTTTTCCTATATTGAAAATAATGCCGGAGATATAAAAATCATTCCGGAACTTCTGCATTGGTATCTCGGCTTTGGGGTGCTTTCTGACGATACTCTCTATTTCCAGCATTCCGACGGGGTTGCTTTATATAAAGTAAAAGATTTTGAAATGGCAAAAACCGAATGGAAACCGGAAAAAGCGGATATCAGCCAGGTTTTTCATATTGGAACAAAAAAATCTCTGGCGGTTTTCTGGGCAAAGGGAGAGGGCGAAAATCTTTTTGTAACCCTTCTTGATGAAAACGCAAAGGAAATTTATACGGAAGATACGGGCATAAAAGCGGTTTACCTTAAGGGCGATATTGCGGAGCTTGGAATTATAAGCGAAAGTTATGCGGATTTCGGCGTGCTGCGCTTTCTTAACCCCTTTGATGATTTCCATCCCTATGACCTTGAAGTGGATACCGGAAAAATCATCGACCTTGAAGGCGTTTTCGGTGCAAACGACCCGCCGACCCATAAAGAAGGTCCGCACCTTGTGATTTTTGAAGGCGAAGGCGGAAAATTCGGGCTCAAAGACGGTGAAAAAATAATTGTTGAAGCGATTTATGATTCCATGGAGCTTCGCCAGCCGAACCGATATTACGGCGAACCGCCCTTCACCCATTTTTATGAAGGCTATATCATTGACGGAACAAAGGAAAGCCTTGAGTTCATAGGCGAAAAGCAGATTCCGACCATCGTCACGGAAGAGCGAAAAATTTATACCCTTTTTGACCCTAACGGAAAGCAGATGAACGATATCCTTTTCGAAGATTACGAAGTTTCCGACGGCATGAACGGCTATGCCGATGAAACCGCTTATTATTATGAATATGACGGTGAAAAATTCATCTGCATCCATGAAGAAAAGCCTGATAAGGCTGAAACGGGATTTGGATATTACATCACCGCAAAGCCCTGGGGCCCTTCCGGAATTCTTTATTTCGGAATTTCCGACAAAAACGGAAACACAATTCTTGAACCAATCTATTCAAAGCTCGAAATGCCATTTGCTGACAGGATCTGCCGCTTCAACGGTTCTTCCGCAAGGCAGGGCTGGGAAGAGAGCCAGTGCGAAATAACCGATATCGAAGGCAACATCATCTGCGATAAGTTCAATACAGTAAGCTATACCGTTTTTGATGATGGTTCCTATATCGGCTGGGCCATTGCAGGAAATTCGTATATCAAAACTTTTGATGAAAACAAAAATCCCATGCCGCAGGGCTTCTGGTTCGTGGATAAAGACGGAAAAATCATCAGCGAACATTTCACCGAATTTGATTTCACCTCCGAAAAGCTTGGCAAAGATACTGAAATCGAAGTGACCCTTGCAGACGGCACACAGAAAACGATAAACACAAACGATTATATTTTGAAGGGGTGAAATTATGAAAAAACTCGTGCTCATAAGCGTGCTCGCGGCGCTTATGCTGGTTTTCGGCGGGTGCTCAAACGAAGAACCGGTGCTCATCGAAAACGAAAACAACCTTTCTTCTCTGGAAGTTGCCGATGAACCGGAAGAAACCCCGGAAGATTTTCCTTCCGAAAGCGAAGAACCCAAGCCTGAAGAACAGGAAAAACCCGAAGAAGAGCATGAATTAGCATCCATCGAAAATTTTGATTTTTCCCGCATATCCGGAAAATCCGTAAAGAGCGGCGAAATCTGCTTTGAAACGGATAACATCCCTTTGGAATACGCATTTGATGAAACCGGTCATTTTTCCCGCTGGGAAAAAGACCTTTTTTCGCCGGAAATTGCCGAAATAAAAGCCGCTGACGGGCACGATATCGCAAGGTTCGGCGAACTTTCCGCAAAGGATATCAAAGGCATCTTTGCGTTCCTCGATGGCTTTGAAGCGGGATTTTTCGACGAAAAAAGCGAACTTAATCCCCATACCGGCGGTGCCCTTTATTTTGGAGCATACGATAAAGACGGAAAAGAACTTTGGACCGCAACTTTTAACGGCGGCTGGCTGATAATCCATCTTGCGGGCGATGCGGAAAGAATAATTTATGACGTCGATAATCAGAATGTTCCGTGGCCCTCCTTCGAATTCCTTGAACCGGAACCCATTGCGGAAAACACCGATTCCGATTTCAATAAGCTCCGTGATATCTATTATTCAGATCCCAAAAAAATCTCCTTCGATTTCGGAAGCTATACCGGTAATGTTGATATCGGAATGTTCACGCCCATCTATCAGACGGTTTATGATTATTCGGACGGAGCGGGCTTTCAGATGTTCAAGGCGGATATAAAAAACGGCAGAACCTTTTTGGAACTTAGCGAACCCACCGAAAGATTTTATATTGCTTATTATGAAGAAAACGAAAAAAGCACCATGGAACTTTACCTCGAGGACGGAATTTATAAATTCGGTATGAAATTCACCGATGATAAATATGATCATTTCGCAATGCCGAAAAATGAGGATCTGGTTTCCATCGCAAGAAAGCTGGATCTTTCCAAAACCGAATGCAGATACCTTCGCATAATCGGTTATGCGGACGGAATCTTTTTCGGCGACGGCGCAAACGAATATTTTTATGTCATAGGCACCGGCATAGATGCCATGGATGATTTTTCCGCAGGGGAACTTGTTTCTGCCGAAAAACTTGCAGAAGCAATGTTCGGATAAAGAGGTGAAAATATGAAAAAACTTACGCTTATAGCCTTGCTCTCTTTTGCGCTTTTGCTTTTCTGTTCCTGTTCTAATGAACCACCCGAAGAAATCCTTCCGGAAGAAAATGAAAGTTCCGTTTTTTCCTCCGAAGAAGAAGCGGCAGAAACGGAAGAACCATCAAAGATTTTTCTTCCGCTTATAAATTTTTTTGAAACGGAAAAAGAATTCATTGATTCCGCCGAAGGAATCGAAATTACCGGAAAAAGAAGCGATATTCCCTTTGCAGTTCCGGAAGGAATTGACGAAAACAACCATTCCGCCATAAAAATCGAAATCCCGCCGGAACTTGAAGAAGCGATAAAAGAGGATTACCCTTCTTTTGATAAAGAAAACTGGGAAACGATTCTTTCTTATCATACCTCGGTTTTTTCCGCCGGAATAATAAAGGCGGTTTACGTCATCGAAGGAAAAATAAGCACAAACAAAGCCATAGTCTGTACCATTGAAAACGGAAAAATTATTCGCATCAATTATACCAATATGGATATGGAAATTGATAAATCCTATGAAGCGGAACTTCTTCGGAAAGTGGAAAATTTTGAAAACACCACCACCCAGACCAAAAAGATTTTTGAGGATGGTGAAGAATTCCTAAGCGAGGAAGTACATTATAATTATTATTACAACATTGATAAGCTTGTTTATGTCTATCAGCTGTATTTTTATGTCGGAACCGGTTCCGAAAAGGTTGTGAACAACGATTACGGCTGCGAATATATCATCGAATAAGCAAAAACAACCTGCGGTTTATCGAAAAACAACGGCAGGTTGTTTTATTTTTATAATAATCAACCTTCAATCACTTCTTTTTCAGCTTTTTCTGTGATAAAATTCAGTCATGATCCGGAGAAAACAAAAGACAAAACGAAAGGAGTTTCAATATGGAAACCATCGGAAAAAGAATTGCAGAAAAAAGAAAATCAAAAAATATAAAACAGGACGAACTTGCGGAAAAACTTTGCGTTTCGCCCCAGGCCGTAAGTAAATGGGAAAATGATATTTCCTGCCCGGATATTTCTCTTTTGCCGGAACTTGCCAAAATCCTTGGCATAACAGTTGATGAACTGCTTTCGGGAAAGCCGGAAAACACAGTTACTTTTGTTCCCGAAAGTGAAAGAAAAAATATAGATGATATGATGTTTCGCATTGTTGTGGATTCCGCCGACGGCGATAAAGTGCGCGTGAACCTTCCCTGCGCGCTTGTAAAAATTGTTCTTGAATGCGGAACAGAGCTTCCGCAGATTTCAGGGAATGATTCCCTTAACAGCGCAGTAAAAAACATTGATTTCCATAAAATTTTTGAATTGGTCGAAAAAGGAGCCATGGGCAACCTTATTGAGGTAGAAAGCGCCGATGGCGATATAATCAGCATTTTTGTGGAGTGAGCTTATGAAAATCAAAGTTCTTGATACGGAAGAAAACAAGCGTTTTTCGCTTTGGATTCCGACCCACCTTATTTTCAACAGCTTTTTCGCTTCTCTCGTTCCCTTTCTTGCCGCAAAGGAACTTAAAAAATACCGGATAAAACTTAATGGAAAAACCTGTCGCAAATTTGTTAAGGCGCTTTATAAATCCAGAAGGCACTT
The DNA here is from genome assembly GCA_017536625.1 of Oscillospiraceae bacterium. Taxonomy (GTDB): domain Bacteria; phylum Bacillota; class Clostridia; order Oscillospirales; family Ruminococcaceae; genus UMGS1668. The sequence continues at coordinate 40,689 of JAFXGY010000032.1, forward strand.
CGGCGGCAAAATCGAACTTGTTGAAGTACATTCAAAAGAAGGCGACCATGTTAAAATCGTGCTTTAAATTATTGTTTATCCCATTAAGCCCCCTTGTTAAAGGGGGCTGGTTTTTTTAACCGCTTGCGGTTAAAAAAGACTGGGGGATTCTTTCTTTAACTACAGATATCTTTATTATGAATCCCTCCACCATCGCCAAAAAAGGCGATGGTCCCCCTCCCTTTGACAAGGGAGGTTATTTTGCTAAACAATAATTTATCTTTACACACCCAAAATTTTATGATAATATCAAAACAAGAGCAGAACAGGATTTTATCCCGCGACCAAAAAAGTTAATACTGAATCTGAAAAGGCCATAAAAACATGGCTTTATTAAGTTTACTGTTTTTTAATGGAGAAAATCATGGAAATAAAATATAAAAATATTGTTCTGCGCGATATGAAAGAAAGCGACATCGACGACGAAATTCGCTGGTATACGGTCGAAACGGACTGGACCCATTGGGATGCTCCCTGGGAAATGGAGCAGGAGGTTCTGAATTTCGACCCGGAAAAACACCGTGAAAAAGAGCTGAAAAAACTTTCCGAACCCCTTGAAAAAGTAAGATGGGGATTCGAAATCGATACTTCCGACGGGGTACACATAGGTTCCGTAAGTTCCTATATGATAAATGGGGATTTCGAATGGACTCCACTTTCGAAAGCAAAACCCGGCGAAAAACTTTTCCGCACTGTCGGAATCGGCATCTGTGAATCCTCTTTCTGCGAAAAGGGTCTTGGAACAGAAGCTCTTGCCGCATTCATAAAATATTTGCTCGATTGCGGGGAAAGCGAAATTTATTGCCAGACCTGGAGCGGAAATTTGCGTATGGTGCGATGCGCCGAAAAACTTGGTTTTTCGGTTTGCCGCAGAAAAGAAAATCTTCGGCACGTTCGCGGAAAAGATTATGACGGGCTGACTTTTCGGCTCGATTGCGAAAACTTCCGCAATTTTTTAAGCAAGGAGTGATATCATGTATAAAAATGTGAAATGCCAAAGCTGCGGCGTATCCCTTGAATTTGTAAAACAGGAACATCTTCAGCTTGGCAAGGATTCATATTTCGGAAAGCTTGAACATTGGGCTTCCGGTGCTTTATTCTGTGATATCTATGTTTGTCCCGAATGCGGCGAAATACATTTTTTCAAAGCCGATGACGATACGAAAAATCCGGAAGCCGAACTTCGCAAATGCGGTTTCTGCATTAAGAAATACGATAAAAACTATCCCCATTGCCCGCATTGCGGAAGAAAACCCGGTGAATTCTGATTCAAAAAAAGATGCCTGCCGAAACGGCAGGCATCTTTTTCTTATATAATTTTCTTTAAAAAATCGGAAAGCTCCGCTTCGCAGGAAAAATCGGATTTTTTTCTGTCCGCAAGAATTTCCAGCGGATTTTTTCCCGCAACAATGATTCTATCCGAAAGGAAAAAGGCTTCTGCGGGGCTGTGGGTAACCATCAGCACCGTTTTTCCGGAAAGCTCGGTTCTTATAAGCTCAATAATCTCCGCAGAGGTTTTTATATCAAGCCCCCGAAGCGGTTCATCAAGGAAGAATATCTCTCCGCCAAAGGCAAGAGATCTTGCTATGGCAAGTCTTCTTTGCATTCCGCCGGAAAGTTCATCAGGATATTTTTCCGCATCCGCTGCCAGGCCAACTTTTTCAAGATACTCCATCGCAGCGTCCTTTTTTATGTTTACGGCCATCATATTTTCGATGGCCGTTGCCCATGGTAGCAGCCTGTCTTCCTGGAAAACAAAAGAGGCTTTTTTTGAGCACGGAAGGCTTATTTTTCCGCTCTGTGGTTTAAGGAACCTTGCCGCAAGTTCAAGAACGGTTGTTTTTCCAAAGCCGGAAGGTCCGAGAATTGCGGTTGTTTTGCCTTCCTCGATGCTGAAAGTAAAATTTTCGAGCACCGTTTTCTTATCGTACGAGAAGCAGACATTTTCAAAATCAAGCATTTTTTCTGCCTCCCCCCGAAGTAATTCCGATTATAAGCTTTTCGAGCACGATGCTGAGCACAACAACAGCCGCAGTCCAGGCAAAGGTATCCACCGTTTCAAAAGTTATCTTCGATTCATGAAGCGCGGAACCTATGGAATCCCTATAAGGACAGATAACTTCCGCCGCAATGCCTGCCTTCCATGCCATTCCGACCGCACTGTTGAGGGCTGCGACGAAATAGGGCTTTACGGAAGGAAGTTTTATTCTCATGAAAACTTCCGCTCTGCTCAGCCCAAAGGCCTTCCCCATTTGGATAAGGTCCTTATCGACGGAAAGTATGCCTTTTTCGGTATTTGCCCAGACAGTCGGCAAAACTATGAGCACGGCTGTGAATATCGGCACGTTTTCCACGCTGAGCCAGAGTATTGCAAGTATGATAAATGAAGCAATCGGGGTTGCTTTTATGATATGTAATGCGGGTGCGAAGAGCATTTTGAGAAACCGCGAACCGGATGTGAGCACCGCGAGCACCGCTCCGAGCAGAGTTCCGATCAAAAGACCCGAAAGCACCCTTAAAAGCGAAGTTGCAATCGAAAGCCAGAAGCTTTTTTCGGTGCAGAATTCAAAAAGCCTTTCAAAAACTGCTAATGGCGACGGAACAAGAATGCTTTGCCCGACGGATAAATAAACAATTTGCCAGACGAGAAGCCAGAAAAGGGTGATTACCAAAGTCAGACCTGCTTTTTTCAATTTTTCCGCCGCCTCCTTTCATCAAAATCCTAAAAACAAATCAGTTATAAAAATCTTCCGCGGGCATTTTTCCGCCGATGGAAGCGGGGTTTGCTTCACTGAGCACGGCGAGGAAGTTTTCGAGCACGGATTTATATTCATCGCCGGTAAGCCAGACTATATTACAGCGGGGAATAGCATTTTCTGCAACCGCTGCGGCGGCAATGCCGTATTTTTCGATAAGAGCACCCGCAGATGCAGGTTCGGAATTGGTGAATTCGATGCTCATGCCGTAATCTTTGACAAATTCGGCAACAGCTTCGGGGTTTTCGTCAAGGAATTCTTTGCGAACAGCGATTCCGCCCATGGTAAGAACTCCGCCGGTAAGGTTTTCCCACTCATTTGCAAGGTTAAGGGCAACGCGCAAATCGGCATTTTTGCCCATTACGTTGGTAACAAAAGGCTCCGGAAGCATGACTATATCATATTCTCCGGTTATCGCAAGGGTTGCGGCTTCGGTATGTTCGCTCGCCCAATAGATTTCTGCGGTTACACCGTTTTCTGCAAGAAGATGATTGAGCACAGCTTCCGCTGTGCTTCCCTTTCCGGAAGCGAGAATGGTCTTTCCTTCAAGGTCGGCGATGCTCGCAATACTCTCTCCGTTTTCAAGAATATAAAGAACGCCGAGAGTATTTACGCCAAGGGTAACGATTTTTCCTTCGGTTTTGTTATAAAGTGCTGAAATTGCGTTGGTGGGGAGCGCGGCGATATCAAGATCGCCCTGGATAAGTCTTCCGGTAAGTTCATCCGCGGCGCCAGCAACGGTGAATTCATATGTATTGAGGGTTGCGCCCTGCTCGTTCTGTTCCATAAGCCATGCAGCGCCCATTCCGGTCGGACCTTTGAGCACTCCTACGCTTATTTCCGCACCTTCGAATGCAGGTTCTGCGGGTTCTTCCGGTAATTCTTCCGGTTCGGATTCGGAAACAGTGGGGTTTACATCTTCCGGTTCAGAAACAGGTTCTTCGTTTGAGCACGCAGCCATGCTCATTACCATAATAATTGCAAGGATAAGGGAAAACAGTTTTTTCATAAGATTTCCTCCATATAAAACCGCCTTTTTCAAGGCTTTAATATAACAATTTTTTTGCCTTCCTTCTTTATTTTGCCCTCTTCCGAAAGCTGATCGAAGGCGCGATAGACCGAAGCTCTTCCGATTCCCACCATGGAGGCGAGCTTTGAAATTGAACACGGAAGTTCGAATTCTTCTCTTCCGTCGGCCATGCTCAAAATCCAGCGCAGAAGTTTTTCGTGGCTTTCGCCTTCGGAAAAGGCCGAAAGTTTTTCGTTAAGGAAGTGGATTTTCTTCGAAAGGAGCACCGCATAGGCTTTTGCAAATTCGGGATATTTTTCAAACGCTTCCTCGATTATCTCCTTTGAAAAAATTGCAATGCGCATGGGGGATTCCGCGGTTATTTCGGAAGGATATTCCGTTTCTTCATAAAAAAGAGTGGCCATTCCGAAAACATCGCCTTCATCAAGGCGGTTTATCACCGTTTTATGACCATCAAGGCAAATTTTCGAAACCGTTGCGGAACCTTTTATTATAAGAAAAAGGCTTCGGCGAAAGCTTTTTTTGGTAAGGAGCTTTTCCCCCTTTTTAAAATTGAGAAAATCCGTACCTTCTTTGATAAAATCCATATCGATTTTTGAAATAAGTTCATTTCTTAAAAGAGCTTCTCTGTCGTTCGCTGTCATAATATCCCTCGTTTCTGTATCAAATGATACAACATTTTGGCGCATTTGTCAATATATTAACAGTAATGAAATAAAAAAACAGGGCGGAAGTTTTTTTCCGCCCCGATGATGATTTATCTTGTTTCGTGCATTCCGAGGAATTCGTCGTCCCTGGGTCTTGATTGGATCTGGCTCCAGCAGGGGAAAAATCCTGCATTGGAACCGGTATTCGGAGAAATATTCCTCGAAAAAACTCCGCCGTAATAAGGAATTTTTCCTTTTTCAAGAACCGCATCTTTGATAAGCCCAAGGATATTTTCCGCGGCGCATCCGAATCTTTCTTCCGGTGCGACGCCGATACTTACCTTCCAAAGGTCTTCGCTTTCTTCAAATGCCGCTGCCATTGCGACGGTTTTTCCGTTCTTTTTTGCGGCAATTACGATTTTTATGGGGCCGTGGCTTTCAAGGTCGAAAACATCTTTTGCAACAGCTTCATTTTTGAAGCGGTCGAACCCAGATTCGATGGTTTCGGTTTCGAATTTCGGTTCGGTTTTTGCCCTCGAAACATCCGGTACAAAATATTCATGGATGTTATCGACGTTGTGACCGTGAAGATAGAGAATCTCGCTGAGCATGATGAGAGAATTGGTTTCGAAAATCCATTCCGGGTCTTTCCCCTCAAAAATTCTGCGAAGGTCGGAAACCAAACCGGGCTCTGCGCAAAAAATTCCCGCTCCGCCGAAGAAAACCGCCCTCATAGCTCTTTTATCGTTTGCTTTTCCTTCGGTAACAAGAAGATTTCCGTAATCGAAGTCGCTTTCTTTGCAGTTATAATCCTTTGCAAGCTGTTTTCTTACAATTTTTGTAACGTCGTATGCATCCATAAAAAAGGCCTCCCTGGTTTACATAATGTATATTTTCGGCATAATATTACATATTATCAATAAATTCCGCTATTTTTTCTTCGCTTCCGGTGCAGCTTCCCTGAACCAGTTCGGGTTTGCCGCCTCCCCTTCCGCTGAATTCTGCGTTTATTTCCTTTGCTATTGCGGAACAATTTTCGGTTTTTGAAGCGACGGCATATTTGAAATTTTCGCCTTCGCCGTTAAAAACCGCGGCAATTTTGAAATTTTCCGCAAGAACAAGGCAGTATCTTCTAAGCTCATCCGGGGAAAGTTCTTTTTCGAAAACGCAGATTTTTTCGCCTTTGCCGAGCTTTTCCGCCTTCAGGGCGAAAAGTTCCTTTTTAAGCGAGGATTCATAGATTTTATGTTCGGTTATCTCGTTTTCAAGACGCTTTACCGCGGCACAGATTTCATCCGGCTTTACGGAAAGGCTGTTTGTTACCGAAAGAACATTTCTGTTCTTCCGCTGATAATCCGCAAAAGCCCGTTTTCCGCAAAGCATAAAAAGGCGCGTTCCGCCTTTATAATTTTGGAACGAGGTTATCTTTATTATACCGATTTCTCCGGTTTTTTCAACATGTGTTCCGCAGCAGGCGCAGATATCGTATCCCGGGACGGTTACTATGCGGACTTTTCCTTCAAGCTTTTTTTTGCTTCGGTAAGGAAGAACTTCAAGTTCCTCTTTTGAAGGGTAGGTTATTTCTATCGGAAGATTTTTATAAACCGCTTCGTTCGCTTCGTTTTCAATTTCGGCGACCTGTTCTTCGTTCAGCTGAACATCAAGGTCGATGCTTGTTTCTTCTGTTCCGAGATGGAAGCCGACGTTAGTTGCGCCGAATTTTGAATGGGCGATTCCGGAAAAAATATGTTCTCCGCTGTGCTGCTGCATAAAATCGAACCTGCGGAGCCAATCTATTTTTCCCTTCACCGTTTCGCCCTCGGGCAGAGCTTTTGAAAGGAAGTGATGGATCATTCCCTCTTTATCTTCCTGAACATCAAAAACCTCTGCGGTTCCAAGGGTTCCTTTATCCGGGAACTGCCCGCCGCCTTCCGGAAAAAAGGCGGTGGAATCGAGAACGGTATCGAAGCCTTTTTCCGTTTCTTTGCAGGAAAGAACCTTTGCTTCGAATTCTGTGAGATAAGCATTTTCGTCAAAAAGGCGTTTTGTTGGAAGCATATAAAAAACCTTCCTTTCTCTTTATAAAAAGAGTATAGCATTATTTTGCAAAAATAACAATTGTAAAAAACTTATTGCTGTGTTATTATATATATCAGTATTATGGCGAGGAGGCGTTTTTTTGCGGAAGGTTGTTCTTGTGACCGGCGGAAGCCGCGGCATTGGGAAAGCGATTTGCGAAAAATTCGCCGCGGAAGGCTATTCCGTCGCCGTAAACTTTGAAAAAAGCGAAGAGAAAGCCAAAGCCCTTGCTGAAAAAATCGGCGGAAAGGCTTTTTGCGCGGATGTTTCGGATTACGGTGCCGTTTGCGCCATGTTCGATGAAATCGAAAAGGAACTTGGCGAAGTTTCCGTCCTTATCAACAACGCGGCCATTTCCACCTTCGGGCTTTTCCAGGATTGCAGTGACGAGGAGTGGGAACGCATCTTCGGGGTGAACGTCAAAGGCGTTTTCAACTGTTCAAAGCGCGCTCTTCCCAATATGCTGAAAATCCAAAGCGGCTCCATAGTCAATATTTCGTCCATCTGGGGCATTACCGGCGGAAGCTGTGAAACACATTATTCCGCAACAAAAGCCGCTGTAATCGGCTATACAAAGGCTATGGCAAAGGAATTCGGGCCTTCCGGCATAAGGGTGAACTGCATTGCCCCCGGCGCAGTTGATACGGAAATGAATTCCCGGTTCAGCAAGGAAGATATGGAAGCTGTTGCGGAAGAATCCGCCCTTGGATATATCGGAAAACCGGAAGAAATTGCCGAAGCGGTCTTCTTCGCCGCAAGCGAAAAAGCTTCTTATATGACCGGTGCCGTCATAAACGTGAACGGCGGTTCTGTCATTTAAAACAACAAATTACTTTACGGAGGAATTATATATGATCAAACTTACCGGAACTCAGCGTGAGCTGATGGAAATTCTTTGGGAAAACGGTTCCATGACACTTCATGCGCTGACCAGAGCTGCCATTGGCAACCAGGTAACTCCCGCAAAAATCGAATCCGTTCGCCAGGTTCTTCTTCAGATGGTAACCAAAAAGGCCGTCAGCGAGGATAACAGCGTTTCTCCCAAGCTTTATTCTCCCCTTGTTGGAAGAGATGAAGTCGGTTTTGAATCCGGTTTTCTTGACGCTGCAAGATCTGAAGGCGGAGCTATCCTTAATGCTTTCGCTTCCGGAATGGGTACCATCGGAATAGGTTCTTCCGACGAAAACGAAAGCGATTCCAAACCCCATTTCCGTCCCACCCTTACCGATGAGGAACACAAAGAGGCTATCAAGGAAGTTATGGCACAGATTTGCCGTGAGCGTGATGAATATGAAGCACAGAAAGCTGCCGCAAAAGCAGCAGAAGAAAATAAGGAGGACTGATCCATGGAAGAAACCGAATACAGATATGACACCCAGCTTCTTATCGAAGGCATCGACCTTGATGAGGACGAAATCCACGATTATCTTATGAACGAAATTCCCGGCGACTGCCTTATTGTTGTGGGCGACGAAGAACTTATCAAACTTCATTACCACACCAACACCCCCTGGAAGGTTCTTGAATATTGCAGAACCAAGGGCGAAATCTTCGATATCGTAGTCGAGGATATGGACCGCCAGTCCAGAGGTCTTCAGGGCTGATTAATAATATGCAAAAAATTATACCCGCTCGAAAAGAGCGGGTGTTTTTTTGTTTAATCTACCTTTAAGATAATCTGTTTACGGCGGGAGCAAGCCCCCGCCCTACAGTAAAACAGCACAAAACATTAAATTACAATTACCAAGACGCTGAAGGAGTTGTCATAAAGGTCGTTGGTAAGGGTGATGGTTGCGATGCCGTAATCCTTCGGGGTGATATAAATCTGGGTTTCCTTTTCGGTCCATTCCTTATCGGACCATTTGACGTCGATAACGCTGTCATTGGAAACTTCGAAAGTAAAGGTTGCGTAATAGGTTGAGAAAATACGGAGTTCCTGCTTTCCGCTCATGCGGTCGATTACCATTATGCCTTTATCCGCGTGGAAGTTTTCTGTGCAATAGCCCCAGCTGTCCTCCGTTTTCATGAAATCGAGCAGTTCAAAAAAGATTTCAGAAGCATCCTCGTATAAATCCCTGTCCTCGATAGCGAGAGCAAGTTCTTCGTTCACAAGGGCAAGTTCTTCTTCCAAATCCTCAAGCTCGCTGTCTTTCGCGTCCGCTTCCCTTTCAAGCTGGGCAAGCCTTATCTGATTGTTCTCTATTTCCCGGCGATATTCGCTGTTCGAGTTCTGAAGAGTCATGGCATAGATGAAAGCAACAACGCTTGCGATAAGCGCCACCCCAAGGAGCACCCACGGGACGATTTGGGAAGCTTTCTTTTCCTGCTTGGGAGAAACCGGAGGATTCGGATAGGCATAATACTGCGGCACAGGAGCCTGCTCCGGCGGGTTCTGATAATACTGCTGTGCCGGAGCTTCCGCCTTTGGTTCTGTTTTTTCGAACTGCGCAAGACTGCAGCCGCAGGCGGTGCAGAAGATGCTGTCTTCCGGAAGGTTTTTTCCGCAATTAGGGCAAATCATTTTATATCTCCTCCATTTCTATAACTTCTGTTCCGCATTTTGGGCAGAACTTATCTTCAATCAAAAGTTTTTCTCCGCATTTGCGGCAGAATTTATATTTCGGCTGTTCAGAAGTATAATCCGGGCAAACCGGCACCGGGGATTCTGTTTTTTTGCCCCAAAAGCTGCATTTGTTCACAAAGATATGGGCACGGTTTTTATAATAAAAACGGTTTACAAAATACCAGAAAAAATTGACTGCCGCAGACCACAAATTCTCCCCAACCTCTTCCGGCGCAACAGAAAAAGCCAGAAAAACATTTATAAGAGCTATTACCCCGAATATCAGATGCTGATAAGTAATAATAGTGCCCGCTTTATCCGAATAATTTTCCAGATGTCTGTGAACTATAAAGAAAAATGCAAAATAGGCAAAAAATATTGCGGAAACGAGGAAAAGATAAATATCCATTTCCGGAAGGGCGATTATGAAAAAGAGCCCCGCCAAAAGCAAAAACGGAATTCTTCCGAATCCGTATGTAAAATATCGCTGGAATTCATACCAGCCCATGCCGAGCTTTTTTTCTTCCATAAAATCACCCTTTTAGCCGTTTTATGGCTTTATTTTAGCACCGATTTTCGTATATTGCAACAATGCTTTTTCGGCGGGAGCAAGCCCCCGCCCTACAGTAAAACGGGCGGATAATATCCGCACCTACATTATCCCTCATCCGTCATTTTTCTTCGAAAAATGCCACCTTCCCCTCTGGGAAGGCTAACAAAAAAAGACCCGCACTGCGGGTCTTTTTTTATCTCGATTAAAATTAATCTTCTTCGTCCTCTTCGGGCATTTCCCAGGAATGCCAGACGTTGTTGATATTGTTTTATCTTTGTGATAAAATCAAATTAAGGAGATGTTTTTATGGTTTTCTTTTTAATTTTAGGTATCGCCTGTATTTCAGCAGGTTTGTTTAATATAATGCTTGCGGTGATGAGTATGAACCCAAAAAATCTTATCACTGTTCCCGGAAAACTGGTTAAGAAAAAAGGATTCAAAGATTATCCCAAAGGTCGAAACAGTCATGTTCCAAATGCAACGGAATATACCTACGCTTATGAAGTCAATAACAAAACCTATAAACTTAATTATGTGGCATATACGCATTCCAGAAATGTAAGAAACAGTGCTCCGATTGTTTATTTGCGCGGCTTTCCCTGGATTGCCTGTGAAAGAAAGTTTTATGCTGACAGATACTGGTTTTTTGGAATTGTGCTTATTCTTTGCAGTGCTTTTTTCTTTTGGATTTGTTCTATTGTATAAAAATACCCGCTCATTCGAGCGGGTCTTTTTATCTCGATTAAAATTAATCTTCGTCGTCCTCTTCGGGCATTTCCCAGGAATGCCAAACGTTGTTGACATCGTCATTATCTTCAAGTGCAGCAAGAAGTTTCTGCATTTTTACGATGGTATCCGGGTCGGTGATTGCAGTGGTGGTCTGGGGGATGTAAGCGACGTCTGCGCTTTCGAAACGGTAGCCCATTTCATAAAGAGCATCACGAACGCCGGGGAAATCGTTGGGGGCAGTATAAATTTCGGCAACGCCGTCTTCATATTTGAAGTCCTCGCCGCCTGCTTCCATAACGTCTTCCATAAGTTTGTCCTCGTCAAGGTCCTCGTCTGCAATTACGATAAGGCCTTTGCGGTCGAACATGAAGGAAACGGAACCGGTCTGGCCAAGGTTGCCGCCGTATTTGGAAAAATAGCTGCGGACGTCGCCGGCGGTTCTGTTGCGGTTATCGGTGAGGGTTTCAACAATAACTGCTACGCCGCAGGGACCATAGCCTTCGTAAGTGATTTCTTCGAAAGTGGTTTTATCGCCGAGGCCTGCTGCCTTTTTGATGGATCTTTCGATGTTATCGTTAGGAACGTTGTTTGCTTTTGCTTTAAGGATAAGTGCCTGGAGTTTGCTGTTGTTTGCGGGATCGGGGCCGCCTTCACGAACTGCTACGGTGATTTCTTTACCGATTTTGGTAAAAACTTTGCCGCGGGCTGCGTCGATGCCTTCTTTTTTACGTTTGATGGTACTCCATTTGGAATGTCCGGACATTATATATCTCTCCTTGGTGGGAAAATTAGTTTACAGATTATTTTAACATATATATTTGGCTTTTGCAAGCCGTTTTTCAATAAAAAAGGCTCCCTTTGCGCAAGGGAGCTTTTTTTAAATGATAAACTGTAAAACAATTCCCGTAAGGACGGAAACGGCAAAAACAAAGCCCACAAGGCGCAGACATTCGATTTTATCAACATCGGCGCGGAAAAGAACAAGAATACCAGTTCCCGCTCCGACGGAAAGTCCCGCAACCGCAGAACCGAAGGAAAGAGCGCCTTCCGCATAAAGCTGGGCTATGATGATGGAAGAAGCGCAGTTCGGGATAAGTCCGACCATTCCCGCAACAAAGGGCTGCAAAATGCTTTCGGACATCATGAATTTCGCAAAGGAATCTTCGCCGATGGCATGGATGCATACTTCGAAAGCGAGCATCACGACGAGAATAAAAGCGAAAGTTTTTGCGGTATGGGCAAGAGTACTTTTAAGAAGGCCGTTGTGACCCTCTGTGTGGCAATGGGAATGTTCCTCTTCCACAGCCTCTATTTCTTCTTTGGTGGTGTTGAAAAGGCCGAAACGGTCCACCATAAGCCCTGCGGCTATGGCAAGAACAAGCTTTGCGCCGATAAGGGGAAGAATCTTCCCTGCACTTTCAGGGTTTGATATAAGAACCGGAATGGCTTCATCGCTGGTGGAAATGAAAACGGCAATAAGTGTTCCGGAGGTGATTATTCTGTTGGAATAAAGATTTGCCGCCACAACAGAAAAGCCGCATTGGGGAACAATTCCGAGAATTGCGCCGACTGCGGAACCCGCCTTCCCGAATTTTGCAAGCCACGCGGCAAATTTTTCCGCATGGCGGTGCTCAATGAATTCTATGAGCAGATATGCGCCGAAAAGGAAGGGTAAAGAAGTCGCCGCGTGCTCGAGGGTGTGCAAAAAAATGTGTAGAAATTCGTGCATTATAATACCTCTTCAAGGTTTTTATTACTAAAAGTTTTACGATTTTATATTATAATTTAAAAATAAAGGCTCAGTCAAGAATTTTTTAATATTTTTTGCAATTTTTTCATGCGAATGCTCCTGAGCACCGTTTTTTCGAATAAGAAAACTCCGTGCTCAAAACGAGCACGGAGCAATTACTAATCACACTTTAACTCCGGGAAGATTCGGGTCATCCCATTCATTAAGACCGCGCCACTGCATATCTCTGGCTTCCTGCCAGGTAAGTTTCCGCGGGTCTTCCGCAAGATAATCCATAAGTTCCTGAACGCCTTCCCTGGTTATGTTGCTGATTTCAAAAATCCTTTCGCATCCGGAATTGACCATCCAGTTGCGCACCATGGGGACGTTTGCATAGGGTGAATCTATCTTTGTGATAATTCCGATAAGCGGGCGGTTGGTGAAGCACTGGCAGTCCGCTTCGAAAACCGGAAAAGGTTCATCCGCCGCCATAAGAAGCGCAAGAACATCCGCTTCGAATGAAAAACAGGCAAGACCGAGTCCGCATCTTTTTGTTTCTGCATATTCACCGGGGGAATCAATTATCAAATCCCCGCTGTAGGTATATTGGGTTTTATGATAATGGATTTCCTCACCTTTCAGAACCTGGGTCAGTGTGGTTTTTCCTGCTTCGGTTCTGCCCATAAGAAATAATCTTTTCATTTTTCCTCTTTAAACCTCCGTCACTTCGCAGACGGTAAATTTAAGCTTATATTCAAAAAATTCAACAACACCTTCAAGGGCGCTACGCACGTTGGAATGATCCCCGAGGATTACAACGGAACCGCTGAACCTGTCCAGAGTTCCGATTTCGACATTGCCGCTTTTCATCGCCACATCCGCAACGATGATTGCCGCTTCTTCCGGCGTTACATGAACAAGACCGATGGATTCGCCGGTATGGTCTTCGCCGAAGTGGGTTCCGATATGGAGAGCAAGGTTCTGATAAATCCTTGTTTCAGAAGAACCGATAAGCTGGGCAAGAGAAATTTCCTTGCCTTTTACTTTCACACGGACGACGCGGAGTTCGTCCATTTTCAGTTCATCGTATTTTTTCCGGAAAACCTTTTCGAGGAATTCCTCTCTGGTCATGCGTACACTCATAGCCGCACTTCCTTATCTCTTGGTAACTTCGCAGACTACGTATTTCATCACATCGCGGAAATACTGGCAAACCTCGTTAAGGGCGGCGGTAACATCGGCAATATCCCCTGTTACGATCATTGTGCCGGTGAAGCGGTCCGCAAAGCCGAGATATACGTTGCCGCTTTTTACGGCAATATCGGAAGCGATTACCGCGGATTCCGGAGGGGTCATATTCATAATGCCGATGGCGGTGGAACCGTAATCTATGGACGGGTTAAGACCCAATTTCTGATATATGATAGGTGCAGGACCGCCGATTACGTGGGCAAAGGTGATTTCTTTACCCGCAACGGTTTCCTGAACTATTCTGATCTGTTCATGGGTGTCGTTCATAAAGTCTTTTTCCTCCTGATTTATCGTCTTTTCAGAACCAAAACCAATCTATGCCAAAGCAAAGCAGACCTTTGCTTATACATAATTTTAATTAATTGTATTTTACCACAAACTATTAAAAAGGTCAACCGAAAAGAAAATTTACCGCAAAAAAAGAGCTTCCGGAAATCCGGAAGCTCTTTTTGATGTAAGTTATCTGAATTTATTATGCTTCTTCAACAGGGAAAACGCTGATGAATTTTGCAGCATATCTTCTGATAAGGTTTGCATCCATTACGTTGACTTCGCCGTCGCCGTTGACATCGCCCGCATAAAGCTGTCTTCCGGTGAAGGTATCCAGTTTAGCGGTGTATCTTCTTACGAGGTATGCATCAACGATATTTACTTTTCCGTCATCGTTTACGTCGCCGAAGACAACGCCGGGACGGTATGCGTTGATCTTGTAAACACGAACGTCGCCGTTTTCAGCAGTTACGGTGATGGTAACAACGGTGGTTGCACCGGGAACAAGTTCGGGGTTATCAATTTCAACGGTTGCGTTGGAATCGTTTGCTTCTGCGATGATGCTGAGCTTCTTGACTGCTTCTGCAGCAAGTACGTTATATTCGGTGACGTTGGGATCAAATTCAGGAGTGAGAACCGCATTTTCTACGGTAAGGCTCTTGAGTTTGTTATCTCTGGACTTGTTGTTTACGTTGATTACGTCTTTTTCGTCGGTGATGACTTCGGAGCCGCGTTCAACGGTTTCAACAGTGACGTCGGAATCGATTTTTTCAACGCTGCTGGTGAAGGTTACGGAAGCAAGGATGTTGCCCGCAGGAATTGCGGAAGCGGAAGCAAAGGCAAATACGATTTTTCCGTTTTCAGCATCGGAAGTGTTTGCGGAATAATATGCCGCACCGCTTGCGATGGATTCGAAGGTGAGAACGGAAGGATCGAAGGTGAGAACGAACTTGCCGTTGGTTGCGGTTTCGGTATCGGAAAGATACATAACAACTTTTCCGTCTTTATAAGCAACCTGGCCGGGTTCGTAACCATCGGTACCGTTACCTTCGCCGGAAATAACAACGGACATGGTGGAACCGTTTACTTCTTCGGTTTCGGAAACGGGTGCTTCGGAAGGAACTTCAAGAGCGATTTCGGTTCCTGCATAAGCAAGGCTTGCTTCAGCTGCTGCAGGTGCCATATAAAGGCCGATGAGAGAACCGAAGTCTTCGATATAGCCGAGTTCTTCAACAGCACCGGTGCTGATGGTGTATTTATAGAATGTTACGCCATCCGCGCTGTTTGCGGTTACATAAACTTCATCTTCGGAAGCGGCGGTGATGGAAACGCCTTTTACAACGTTAAAGCCAAGTTCGCCTGCTGCGCTTACGCTTGCGCTGTAAGTGCTGCCGTTGGTGGTAATATTAGCATTATAAAGTTTACCATCCTGGGTTACAAGAAGGAAGTAGTCATTATAGGTACCGTCGGAACCTGCTTCGGTCTTGAGGAATGCAACACCTGCAAGTTTGTTTTCGAAGGTCTTGGAGCTTACATAAATATCAACAGCATTATTGTTGTTCTTCCAGTCGGTTACAGCATAGAGTTTCGGGCTGGTGGAAGAATACTTACCGTCGGAAACCTGGAGGAAGTATCTGCCGTCGGAAGTTGCTGCGATACCTGCGGGGTTATAAGTGCCGCTGCCGGATGCAGGAGCGCCGGTGGTTGCAGCAAAGCCGTTTGCAGGATCGATCTGAGCATAAGTATAAGTTACGTTGCCGTATTTATTTACGCCGGTGATTGCATAAACTTTGCCTTCGTATTCGGCTGCGCCGTAATACTGGGTGGTGCTTGCATCGGTAAGTTCTTTATAATCGAGGTTTTCGCTGTCGATTTCTACCCAGAGATATCCGTCTGCGGTTTCGACATATCCGAAGAGTTTTTCTGCGGAAGGATCGGAAGGAACATCGGGATCGGGGTCATCGGGAACAACAGGCTGTTCGGGTTCTTCGCCGGAACCTGCTTTAACAAGGTGGAGAGCCGCAAGGCTGGTTGCGCCTTCGATGACGCCGACTTCGGTGAGAACGCCGGTGCTGATTACATAGCTGTAAACTTTAACACCGCTGTCGCCGTTGACGGTGATCATCATTTCGTCTTCGGAAACTCTGGTCATGGAAGCACCTTTGGAGGTGTCGATTCCGAGATCTGCAACGGGTTCCATGTTATCGCTGGTGGTAAGTTCTTCTTTATATACACGCCATTTGGTGCTTGCTTTATAAAGTTTGCCGAGATCATCGATTACAAGGAAGTATTCATAATAGTTTCCGTCATCGGGGTTAGTTTCTGCATTGAGGAATTCGATAGCTACCGCAACACCATCATAATACATGTCTTTTGCTTTCATGTTGTTGGTGGTGGTGTAATCAAACAGCTTCATCATATAGGAGATCTTGAATCCGCCGAGATCTTCGCCGCAAATATAAGGAATATATCCGCCGACGGTGAAATCAAGACCGGAGATAGTAACATCTGCAACAGGGGTGGTAGTTGCATCGTTGATCGGATAGCTATAGTATACTGCCGCACCCTTAGTTGCGGAATATCCGTCTTCGGGATCGATTTCGTAATAGTTGGTTTCATCGGATACATAAATCTTGCCGTTGAATTCGGTACCGCCGGTATATTTAGTGGTGCCTGCTTCGGTAAGTGCGGTGTATTCGAGAGTTTCGGAATCGATTTCCGCCCAGAGATAGCCCTCTGCGGTATTGATATAACCATAGAGTTTGGTTTCATAAGAAGCTTCGGGTTCTTCGGGAAGTTCAACGCCAACATCGGAAAGAAGGCTGAGGCCTACAAGGTCGGTTGCTTCTTCGATGGTGCCCATCTTTTCAAGCTGTCTGTTTTCAAGGTCATAGCTGTAGAATTCAGCGCCGTTTTCGGTTACGTTGGAAACTACGATTCCGGTGAAGTTATCGTTGGAAATATAGACCATAGAAACATCTTCGCCGTCATCAAAAGTAAGGCCGGTGTTGATGTTATCGTTTTCCCAGCCGCCTGCGAGCATGATTCTGCCATTGGCAACGCCGGAATAGATGGAATAATGTTCAAGAAGGCCGTCATAGCCAAGAACATAATAGAAGTCGAACCAATATCCTGCGATTTCTTCGGAATAGTGATATGCGATTGCTGCCGGGTTATAAGTATATTCAATCGGAGCAAGATCGAAGCTGCCGGTTTCGAAGTTTTCGAGGAGAGTGAGATAATGATAGCCGTTGCCGTCATATCCGCTCATATAAACGGGATATCCGCCGAGTTCAACATCTTCCACGATTTCGCCGGTGGAAAGGTCGGTAAAGTCATAAGTGATTGCAGGTGCGGAGGTTGCATCGAGCATATAGAGGCATTTTGCGCCTTCTGCATCGGTGAAGTTATCGCCCTGGACGGTTGCGTAATCGTTTTTCGGGTCAATTTCGTAATAATATTTGTTATCGGTTGCGTAAATCTTGCCTTCGCTTACGCCTGCGCCGGTATAGGAAGCATCGGATTCGCCGGTTACGGTGACGGTCATGTCATTGCCGTCGATTGCAACCCATTTGCCGCCTTCTTCGGTTTCGATATAAGCGTGGAACATTTCGTCGATAGCATAAAGAGGTTTAACGGTGATAACAGCTTCTGCGGTTGCGTGTTCGCCGTTATCATTGGTTGCAACGGAAGTTGCGGTAATGGTAGCGGTGCCTTCCGCAACAGCGGTTACAATGCCGTTTTCATCAACAGTTGCAACGGAATCATCGCTGCTGCTCCAATTTACGAGTTTGCTGTAAGATTCGGGATAAACGGAAGCTTTAAGCTCAACTTCATCGCCTGCATATACAGTTTCTTCATAAGTATTGAGTTTTACGGTGAGTTCGCTGATTCTGCTATAGGAATAAAGAGCAGATACGGGCCATACGTCATTGCCGAAGGTGCCGATCTTTACGGGAGCACAGGTTTCGGGCTGGAATACGTAAAGGTTTGCTTCTTCACCGCCCTGATATGCTGCAACAACAAGGTAATTGTTTTCTGCATCATAGTACATGGAACCTGCGCGTTCGCCGGTCGGGCTTCCTGCACCGGTAAGACGAAGACCGGTATCGCCTACATAGGTTGTTTCATAGTCATAGAGAAGTGCTTCCGCATCAGTATCGGTAACTCCCCAGATTATATCCTTATAAAGTTTACCGTCTTCCATAAGGATGTAATATTCGTATGCATGATAAGAACCATATTCATCGGTATGGCTTACTTCGCCTGCAAGTGCGATGAATGCCATCGGAACTTTGTTGGTGAGTGCATAGTGAGTAATCTCATAACCCATACCGGTGGGGATGTTCATAACGCCGATAGCACGTCCGTTGTTGATGATACCGACGATTCTTCCGAAGTGACCGTCTGCATTTCTGGGTGCAGGGGCTGCATCGGACCACTGCCAGGTAGGATCAACATAACCGTAATCGGTTACTTCAAAGGTATCGGCATTTACGCCATACATGCGTTCGCCGTCGTGGGTATAGATGGTATCTTCAAGGAAGCCGCCTGCGAGGAAGTTATAATCTTCTTCAACATAAACGCCTTCCCAGTTTTCCGAATCATTGGTATTGAAGTCGATCCATTCGGGTTTGGAATCTTCGTTCCATGCAAGACCGGAAAGTTCAATATCTTTGATTTCCTCAACGGTGACTTTGCAGTTTTTGGTAAGGTGCGGTTTTGCAACGGTGGTGGCGGTGATATATGCAATACCTTCGCCCACAGCGGTTACAACACCGGTTTCGCTTACGGTTGCAATGTTTTCATCGGAAGTGCTCCAGGTTACGCTCTTGTTGGTGAGGTTCCAAGGGGTTACTTCACAGCTGAGACCGTATTCAGCGCCGATGAGAAGGGTGACAGCATCGTTGCTGATGAAGATTTCCTGTGCGATTTCGGTTTCTTCAAGGGTTCCTTTTTCGGAAGGAACGATATAAAGACCTGCTACGTTTGCACAGAGCATACCTTTCTGATAATCGGCAACGCCCGGTTCGGTTACGCCGGAACCGGTTGCGGTTGCTTTACCGGTTTCAACGTCAATGGTATAAAGTATGTTATAGGGGCTTACGTTTATAATTGCTGCGGCATAATAAAGCACGTCTTTATCGTGATCCCATGCCATGGACTGGGTGGTTTCGATGCCATTGGTGCCGATGTCGCTGTTATAAACATATTCGCCGAGATAGCCGTCTGCGGTATTGTTTACGGGAGAAAGTGCGGAAACTTTTCCGTCAACAATATCTTCTGCGGACCATTTGAAGAGATATACGCTCTTATAATTGGTTTTGCCGTTGTTTACTGCATAGAAGTTGCCTTCGTCGTCAATTGCGAATGCAAGAAGTTCTTCGCTTGCGATGTCAACAGTTTTCGGGAAAGCAAGATCCACGGTGAATGCTTTTTCAAGGGCACCGGTGTAAACATCAAGGGTATAAACCACGTTATCTCTGCCAAGAGCATAGAGTTTTTCATCTGCGGTGTTATACGCAAGATCTCTGATCTTAGCATAGTTTCTGTTTTCGGTTGCAAGATTGTAATAATCCCATTCGCCCTGGTTTGCAACAACAAGTCTGTTGTCGGCGGTAATCATGAATACATGGCCGTTTACATATTCAGCTGCTCTGACTTCGCAGTCCATAACAGCCATATCATTGGTACCGCCCATAGTTACATCCATGCTGCCGCTTGTGTCAAGTTCGCCGGCTCTGTAATAAAGAGTATCGGGGTTGACTTCCATCCAGCTGTTGATGGTGCCGCGGGTTGCGGTGTTGGTGAATGCATACATTTTGCCGTCGAAATCATCAATACCGTCATTATATTTGAACTGGTAATAAGTTTCGTTGCCGGCATAGTCACATACTGCGATAAGGCAGTTGCGGTTTACGGTTACGCCGTCCATATCAAGGAATGCGGTAACTTCGGTGCCGGGAGCATCCTGTTCAACGCCGGTGATGTTGAGCATGGTACCGCCGGTTGCGGAAAGAACAGCAACAGCTGCGATATACTGGTTATCTTTTGCAGTAATTATAAGGTCGCCGTCTTCGGTTTTTTCAATGCCGGTTGCTTCAGGAGCAGTTCCGTCAACGGTGAATTTATATTCGTGATATGCGCCTTCGCCGATTTTGCCGGAATTTTTGAGTTCGAGCATATCTTCGGTGGTAAGAGCGCCATCTTTTTCGTAATATTCGGGAACGGACATGAAGCCAAGGGTTACCTCGTCGCCGTCAACGAATCCGCCGAGCTGGCCGGGAGTTGCCCAGATGGAAAGACCGACGTTATTTACGTTTACCCAGGTCTGGCCGTTTACATAATAGAATGCGGACTGGAGCTGGGGTGCGCTTTCGGCAACGACGGTGTTGCCTTCGCCGTCATCAACATAGAACATGAAGCTGCCTGCGTTACGGATAAGGGTTACAACCATATCGCCGAATTCGGTATCGGGGCTGATTGCAGCTTTGTGTGCGGGGAAGGTTTCCTCGATTACATAGGGGTTACCTACATAATAGCTTTCGTTGTTGTGGGAATCCCAGAAAGTGAGATAATGAAGACCGCCGGAATAGGGGAATTTGATATCGCCTATACCGTACTGATAATAAACATAATCTTCATATCTGAGGTGGTCATACATGCTTGCATCGGACCAGTTGCCATAGAAGCCGAGTACGGGGATGGAATGTGCAGGTTCCTGTGCGCCGTCTTCGGTTACAAGGGGTTCAACATAAACGAAGCCCTGAACATAAGTACCGTTTTCGAATGCCATATCAAGGAATTCTTTGGTATCGTCGGTAAGAGCTACGTTTACGGTAACATCAACGCTTTCGCCGGGAGCTACTACGAAATAGCCGGAACCGATGGAAGCGAGAAGGAGGTGTGCGTCATAAGTGGTGATTTTTCCGTCAGCGCTTACGTCTGCTTTTTCTGCAATTTCGGAAACTTTGCCGGAAGCATAGTCAAGAATGACCTGTGCGTCTTTTTCGTCGGTGAGGTTATCTCCGTTGAGGTCGCAGTCGAAATCTTCACTTGCGTTGACATAGCCGCCTTCAACGTCATAGCTTACTGCAGCATTGATTGCGGAAGTTTCGGTATCGGCAAAGATAGAGCCGTCATACATAAATGCGCCCTGGGTGAAGAAATCACTTCTGAGGCTGTAAAGAGCGGTTTCGTCAGAAATGCTGTTTACGCTGAAGCTGAAGCTGTAAGAACCGGTTCTTTCGGGGTCATCGCCAAGTTCGACTTTGACTTTGCCGTCGCTTGCGCCGGAGGTTGCGCCTTCAGCCATTTTGATATAAGCGCCTGCATTGATTGCGGCACCTACGTTTGCAAGGCCGGAACCCTGCTGGAGAACGGGAGCATATCTTTCGTTGTTGGTGATGGGAGCTGCAGTTCCCATAAGAAGGGAAGTTGCAAGCTGTCTTGCGGTAAGACCGGTTTTTTCGTCAAGTCCGTTTTCGCGTACATACTGCATAACAAGTGCAGCCATACCTGCGATTTGAGGAGATGCCATGGAAGTACCGGAGTTATTCATATAAGCTTTTCCGCTGGGATCTTCACCGTTTACAGAATAGATATTGCCGCCGGGAGCGGTGATTTCGGGTTTCATTTCGAGGGAAGTAGGAACACCCCAGGAGCTGAAATCGCTCATGACATAATTGCCGTTACCCACAAAGCTTTCAACAGTATCGGAGATGTAAAGGGTGCCTTTATAATAAAGAACATTGCCTTCTGCATCGGTTACTGCTTCTGCGTTGTTTGCAAGTTTGATACCGTCGAGCATGGAGATGGAAACACAGGGATTATTGTATCCATAACCAGCGAGGTTCATATAGAAGATACCATCGGTGTTGTTATAAACGATGGTTGCTGCAAATCCGCCTTCAACGGAGTTTACTGCTTTTTCTGCAAAAGCAATAACGCCCCTTGCGCAAACGAAGATGGTGTTTTCGGCAATGGTGCCTTCATTTGCAACAATGGCAGCAATTTCTTCTTTGGTGCCGATGCCGGCAGAAACAATATAGTTTACGTTGCCTGCAAGAGTGGTAAGGCTCTTGGTGGGAACGTCGCTGCTGGTTCCTGCATCATAGAAGATGATGTCTTCGCCGGATTTGATATAATAGTTGGTTGCGCCGGTGTTTTCAACAGATGCAACGGAAAGAGAATCTGTTGCGGTGGCGGGCTGTGCAACCATGGAGAAGTCAACGTCTTCAGCATAAAGGTAAGGAATGCCGGTTGCGGAGTTTTCTCCTGCGAAGTAACCGGAGTTACCTGCTGCGATTGCTACTACGGTATCGCTGGCGGAAAGTTTATCGAGAATGTGCTGATAGTTTGCACTTCTGGAGAAACCTTTATCGCCGCCGAGAGAAAGGTTGACAACGTCGCATCCGAGAAGGATTGCGTCTTCGATTGCGACAATATAGTCGGAATCATAAGCGCCGCCGGTTTTTCCGAATACTTTCATAATGATGAGCTGTGCATCCGGAGCAACGCCCTGGGTTTTTGCGGTTTCAAGTGCGTTTGCATATCCGCCTTTGCCGTCAGGGATATAGCTGTTTGCTGCGGCAATACCTGCAACGTGGGAACCATGTCCGCCCTGAACGTCGTTATCATGGGTATAGTCAAAGTCTCTGTCAACATAGTTGATTGCGAAAGGAACTTTTTCGTTTGCATAATAACTGCCGTTTGCGGTGCCTGCAACATATTCAATATAAGGATAAATATTAAGGTTTGCAAGCTTTTCGGCTGCTTCGGCTTTATCAAGAAGATCGAGGCTTGCGATATATTCTTCTGCGCTCATTCCCTTTGCTTCGGCGTTTTTGCCAAGGGAATAAAGGAATGCGCCGGAATCGAAGCTCTGATGGTCGATATCAAGACCGGTATCGATAACTGCGATACGGGTGCCTGCGCCGGTATAGCCGGAAGCCCATGCATTGCCGGAACCGATCATATCGGAAGAAGTTGCCATGAGGGGATCCACACCGTTATTGGAAGCGATCATGGTATCATACTGTTCTTCGATAATTACGGATTCTACGCCTTTGACCTTTTCGATTTCATCAATATATCCATACTGGACATTTGCGGAAATCACGTTGGCCGCAAGGGTAAGGTTCCATACAACGTCAAGGGTACGTCCGCCGAGAACATATCTTTCAATGCTCTTGGTTACGTTGAGCTGTTTGCTCTGGAGTTCTTCACGGTATGCCATTGCGGCAGCATTATCCGCAATGTTTTTGGTGGAGAATTTGTCCAGAGTTGCTTTATCCTTGAGGAAGATAGAAACACGGACTACGTCGGTATCGGCGTGTTCGGGTTCCATAAGGTCTTCCAGAAGATCTTCATCGTCAATATCAAGACGAAGATCAGCTTTTACACCCTCTACTTTTTCAAGAGAGAGATTTTCCGCAGTAAGAGCATCGGAATCACTTCCTGCTGCTTCTGCTGCGTACGCCATTGGGCTTGCACCGATCACCATCATCAGTGCAAGGATGACAGACAAAAGTCTTGCCATCAAACTTTTTCCTTTCATAAATTTACCTCCTGAATTTTTGGAATTGTTACCAAAATATGAACGTACGCGTAACATGTTACCATATTACCACAATAAAGTCAAAACAAATTTTATAAGTTTGTATATTTATTTATATATAATGCAAAACCCTCATTAAAATTCAAAAATCGGGGATAAATATTCTTTCTGCGGTTAATTCGACTTTTTAGTTTTGTGTAACTTTTGTGATGGTTTTTAATTCTTTTTTTATGAATAAAATTCGCAAAAAAACAATTCCTTTTTTCTGTCCGAGTGCCAAGGACAAAAGTTGTTGTTTTATACAATAACAAAAGCCTCGAAAACCGCATAATTTCGGAGCTTTTCGGCATTTTTCAAAAAAGATGGATTCTGCCTTTTTGGGTTTGGTGCTCAAAATAAAACGCCGTGCTCAAAATGAGCACGGCGGCAAAATATACTGCATAATAATCACAAAATATTAACTTAGCTTTAATATTCATTCCATCCGGAAGGATATCCCTCTTCAAATTCCACCGAATAAAAGCTCTCTCTTTGCCCTGTTTTCCGCAAAGATAACTGTACCTCTTGAATGCTCTGAATTTGGTACAAAATTCAAGCGCTGTAAAGTATCCGTTTTTTGGCAATAAAAAAAACCTTGAAACCGCATAGTTTCAAGGTTTTTTCGGTATTTGGTGGAGACGAAGAGGATCGAACTCTCTACCTCTTGAATGCCATTCAAGCGCTCTCCCAAGTGAGCTACGCCCCCGGATATTTCCGCTGATTTATCAGCGGAAATTATTATATCACAGAATTTTTGTTCTGTCCATAGTTTTTTGAAAAATTCCCTCCGGGAATTTTTCAGCTTGTGCTGATGAGTTTGCCCATTACAATAAAGCGCTGGTTTGCGCCGAGTCCTTTGTAATAACGGGTGCAGGTTGAAAGGGTGATGATCTTATCTCCGCTTCCGACGTTCACTCCGAAATCAAAAAGGCTCATTCCCTTTGCTCTTGCCGCAACGGAAGCAACGTTTATGTTGTTGCAGTTGATATAGAAGTTAAGGTCTTTTGTGAAGCATACGGCAAATACCTGGAAGGTATGAGTACCGCCGTTTGTGGTAAGATAGATATACTGGTTATTTGCAACGAAATCTTCGTAAACAAAGGACATAAGGGATTCGAATTCACCGCCGCCGCGTTTGAAAGGAACAAAGCAGTTGTTCCAGTTGTGGCCGTAAATAACGGTGTTCTGAGAAAGCTCTCCGCTTCTGAGATGCGCAGTTCCCGCTGCCCAGGTATAGCTTCCTTTTGTGAAGTAATTTGTGTTGTTCTTTGCCTGCCAAATAGCTCTGTTCTGGATATTTGTTCCCTGAACGGTAAGGTGTGCCGCAACGGTTTTATCCGACATGGAATATTTTCCGGAACCTCCGCTGAAGCCCGGGTTCGCCGCGGAACCAACGCTTTGCTGGCCGTTTCCGCCGCCAAAGCCCGCTCCGGAACCGCTGCCGGTTCCGGCTCCGCCGGAAACTTCCGGAAGAACCGGTTCGGGTTCTTTCATGGTTTCAACAAGGTTCGGATATTTTGTCGCGAGAAGATTTTTATATCTTGTTCCTCTGAGGTAAGAATAATCATGCTTCGGTTCGGAAGTTTCTTCCGGTGCGTCCTCTATCGGGCAGGAAAGTGGTGCTTCGGAATCATCTTCGCTATTAAAAGCAGCGCCGCAAAGAGCGAAAACCGCAATTATTGCCGCAAGAAAAATCAAAAGGCTTTTTTTCATTTCATAGCATCGCCTCCTTGAATAATAATATATTATAACAAATGCTGGGAACATATTCAATATCTGTTTTATTCCGATTCCAAATATTTATAAGTTTTTTCTTAAATTTTATATATTTGCCGTATTATGTGGATTTATGTAAAATTTTCTGTTATAATATTGTGTAATAATATGCGTTTTTAGGCGCAGAAAGGATTTTTATTATGGGAAAAAGAAAAAAACGCTTCGGCGACCGCTATGACGGATATCGTGTTCGTTCTTTATCGCCGATGTCCTATATCGTTCCCTTCATCATGAAAACGAGGAACGATGCTTCAAACCTTTTTTCCGGTTCTGTTGAACTCGGACGTATCGAAAATTACATAAAAAAGAAACGCCGCGATGACGGACTTGCCGGCTTCGGTTTTCTTCATGTTGTGCTTGCGGCTTATGTAAGGCTTATTTCTCAAAAGCCCGCCATGAACCGCTTTGTCGCAGGGCAAAGAATTTATCAGCACGGCGAAGATATCACCGTCAGCATGATGGTTAAAAAGAGCATGGAACTCAACGCCCAGGAATCCGCCATCAAAGTTATCTTCAAGCCTGACGATACCGCGGAGGACGTTTATCGCAAGATGGAAAAGGCCATAGAAATCGCAAGGAAGGAAGGCGATTCGAACCTTTTTGATAACGTCGCAAGAATAGTCAATTATATGCCCGCTCTTATTCTTCGCGCTTTTGTCGCAATCCTCAGTTTTATGGATTACTTCGGATTCATGCCCAAAATCATCAACAAGGCTTCTCCCTTCCACTGCAGCCTTTTTGTTTCAAACCTCGGTTCCCTTGGCATTGCGCCCATTTATCACCATCTTTATAATTTCGGAAACTGCCCCATCTTCCTCACCTTCGGCGCAAAGCGCACCGAACTCGAAATCCAGAAGGACGGCAGCATTGAAAAGCATAAATATGTTGATTTCACCGTCGTTTCTGACGAACGCATAACCGACGGCCATTATTACGCCACCGCATTCAAACAGCTGGATTGGATTCTTCGCCATCCGGATTGCCTTGACGAAAAACCCGAACAGATAATCCAGGATGTTGACTGATTTTTGATAAGGAGGAGAAAAAATGAAACTTGATTACAAACGCACTCTGCTGGTCGGACTTGCTTTTCTTTCCATCTGCACTTTCTGGCAGGCTTATGACGGCATTATTCCGCTTATTCTGAAAAACACTTTCGGAATCGGCGAAACCGCCACCGGCCAGATTATGGCAATTGATAATATGCTCGCCCTTATCATGCTTCCGCTTTTCGGTTCCCTTTCCGATAAAACCCACACTCCTTTGGGCAAGCGCACACCTTATATCATCTTCGGAACCATCGTTGCCGTCATCAGCATGCTGTTCCTTCCCTATTTTGACAACACCGAAAACCTTCTCGGATTTGCTCTCTGCCTTGGAATGACCCTTATCGCCATGGCAACCTATCGTTCCCCCGCAGTTTCCCTTATGCCCGATGTCACCCCGAAAAAGCTCCGCAGCAAAGGCAATGCGGTAATTAACCTTATGGGTGCAGTCGGCGGCGTTATCTCCCTTGCTCTCATCAGCCTTCTTGTTCCGAAGGAAGGCAAACCCAATTTTTTCCCCATTTTCGCGATCATCGCCGGAATTATGATCGGCGCGGTTATCATTCTTGTTCTTACTGTCCGCGAAAACAAGCTTGTTAAGGAAATGGAAGAAACCGGCGGTTATGAAAGCACCGAAGCCGAACTTAACCAGGAACTTTCCAAAGGCAAAAAAATGCCGAAGGACGTCCTTAAAAGCCTTATCTTCATGCTTGGCACCGTTGCGTTTTTCTTCTTCGGCTATAATGCAGTAACCACCTTTTTCAGCCTTTATATGACCAACTTCCTTGAAGTCAAAGGAGGCAGCTTTGCAAATTATCTTATGGTTGCAACGGTCTGCTCCATCATCTCCTATATCCCTTCCGGTATGATTGCAACGAAGTTCGGCCGCAAAAAAGCGGTTATGCTCGGCCTTTCCGTAATGGCTTTCTGCTTCCTTGTAATGTCCTTCTTCAGAAGCGCCGGTTTCCATCTCATCCCCTTCTTTGTGATAATCGGCTTCGGTTATGCCTGCGTAATCGTAAATACCTTCCCCATCATCTGGGAAATGAGCCAGGGCAGCGATATCGGCAAATATACCGGATATTATTACACCGCTTCCATGGCAGCACAGATAGTCACCCCAATGGCCGCCGGCTTCCTTATGGAAAAACTTGATAACTACGGAGTGCTTTTCCCCTATGCGGTAATTATGGAAATCATCGCTTTCCTTCTTCTTATGCAGGTAAAACACGGCGACAGCAAACCCGTTCAGCCGAAAGATAAGCTTGAAGCCCTTGATGTCGGAGGCGATGACTGATGATAGAAAACCCCGTGCTCACCGCCGTTGTGATGGTGCTCATAATTATCTTTCTTATAATCGCCTGCGCATTCGTATATCTTACCACCCCGAACAAATTCCGTTTTTTTGAACTTCCGGTTGCATATTGCCACCGTGGTTTTTATAACGAAGAAGCCCCGGAAAACAGCCTTGCCGCCTTCAGAAGAAGCGTTGAGCACGGACTTGGGGTCGAGCTTGACGTTCAGCCCACCAAAGACGGCGAAATCGTCGTTTTCCATGATATCAACGTAAAAAGAATGTGCGGGGTAGATAAAACCCTTTCCGAAATGACTTTTGCCGAGATTTCAGAGCTTCGTCTTAACGGTTCCGAACACGGCATTCCCCTTTTCAGCGAAGTTCTTTCACTTCTCGGGGAAGTTCCTCTTTCCTGCGAAATCAAAACCGCCGGTGCCGCTTTTGATGAAAACTTCCTTGAAAAAGTTTATCAGATGCTCAAAGATTATCCGGGTGATTATAACGTCATAAGCTTCAATCCTTATGTGCTCGAATGGTTCAAAAACAACCACCCGGAAGTCATCCGCGGTCAGCTTTCTGCCGGAAACGGCCACCTCGGAGTTAAAGGTATTCTTGGCTGGGGGCTTTCGAACCTTCTTCTCAATTTCAAGGCAAAACCGGATTTTATTTCCTATAAATACGGAGATAAAAGCCTTGGGTTCCTTCTCAACCGCCATTACGGAACGCGGCTTTGCGTCTGGACTGTTCATTCCATGGAGGAAGTTGAAAGAGCCGCTTATGACGGTTATTCCACCTTCGTGGGCGAAAATTTTGATATAACCGAGGTGTGAGCTTTTGAAAAAAGAAGATAAAACCAACGTTATGCGAATTCTTGACCAGAAAAAGGTCGAATATATTCCCCATGGTTACGAAATCGAAGAAGGCGCGCCCTGCGACGCTGTCACCGTTGCGGGGCTTATCGGAAAAGAGGTTTCCGAAGTTTATAAAACCCTTGTGCTCAAAGCCGGCAAAGGAAATTTTTACGTTTTCGTGGTTCCCGGTGCCGCAAGGCTTGATTACAAAAAGGCCGCAAAAGCAGTGGGCGAAAAAAGCGTTGCCATGGTTCTTTCGGCAGATTTGCTCGGGCTTACGGGATATATCCACGGCGGATGCTCACCCATCGGCATGAAAAAACTTTTCCCCACCGTGTTCCATGAAGCTGTTCTTGAGCTGGAAACAGTAACGGTAAGCGCCGGAAAAATCGGAAGGCAGATAGAAATCAAACCAGCCGATCTGATAAAACTCGTGAACGGAAAAACCGCCGATATAATCGTATCAGAATAATCACACATCAAAAAAGCCTGTGCTTCCGAAAAGGAGCACAGGCTCTTTTTTTAAGTTCAATCGCATTCGCAGATATAATGCTTTGCAAGTCCGCCTTCGGATGTTTCGCGGTAACGGCTTTTGATATCCTTTCCCGTTTCATACATGGTTTTTACCACGGTATCAAAGGAAATCTTCCTTGTGTGAGTAAGGAAGTTTGCAAGAGAAATGGCGTTTATGGAGCGCATTGCCGCGACGGCATTGCGTTCGATACAGGGAATCTGGACAAGCCCGTCGATGGGGTCGCAGGTAAGTCCAAGCATATGTTCCATAGAAACTTCCGCCGCATATTCGATCTGGTCGAGGCTCATTCCGCAGATTTCCGCAAGAGCCGCCGAAGCCATGCAGCAGGCTGTTCCGATTTCTGCCTGACAGCCGCATTCCGCACCGGAAATCGAAGCATTGGTCTTTATAAGATTACCGATGATTCCCCCGGTTGCAAGCCCATGGAGGATATCCCTGTCGGAAATTCCGCGTTTCCTTTGCCAATAATAAAGCACCGCCGGCATAACCCCAGCTGCGCCGCAGGTAGGCGCAGTTACAACCGTTCCGTTGCTGGCGTTCTGTTCGCCGACTGCAAAGGCATAGGAACAGACGATTCTGTTTTCCTTCGTTTCGGCGCTTTCATCCATGTGGTATTGGTTATAAAGATATGCCGCTTTGCGGTGAACTCCAAGCCCGCCCGCAAGAACGCCTTCGGCTTTAAGACCGTGTTTTATGGTGCTTTTCATCTGGTTCCAGACTTCCTCGAGGTAATCCCAGATATGGGGGCCTTCCATTCGTTCGACATATTCCCAGATGCGGATATCGTGTTCCCGGCAATATTCGGCGATTTCGTCGAAGCTGTCTTCATAATAAACTTCCGGCGGTGCCACATATTCCGTTCCTTCAACAAGGATTTCTCCGCCGCCGATGGAATATACCCTTGCGCTGTCGATTTCCTCACCGTTTTTGAACGCATGAAGGTCCATTGCGTTCGGGTGATAAAGGGTGCTTTCCTCCGTTTCGAAATCAAAATCGATTTCCGAAGGAACCGGCGCAAAGGTCTGGCGCAAAACCGCATCGGTCATATGCCCTTTGCCGGTTTTGGCAAGGGAACCATAGAGCGTAACGGTGAAACCGTCCGCTTCCGGATTTTTGCTTTTGAAGAACAATGCCGCTCTTTCCGGTCCGATGGTGTGGGAACTGGAAGGACCTCTGCCTATTCTGTAAAGATTGGTTAAACTTTTCATCGTAACCCTTCTTTTTTTAATTATTTGTTCTCCTTGCGGAAATAAAGAATACCAAAGGTTCCGGGACCGCAGTGTCCGGTAATGGTACTTCCGGCATTGTTCACAATGATGGTATGGAATTTGTGATGCTTTTTGATTTCCTTTTCGATTTCTTTAAGGAGCTTTTCATCAACGCCGGTATAGGTGAGGAAGATGATATCGCTTTCGATATTATCGTTGCCTTCAAGTCTGTCTTTTACATATTCGAGAGCGCATTTTTCATAAGCGCCTCTGTATTTTTTGCCGACCTTCATGGCACCGTTCACAACTTCGATGCAGGGTTTAAGCTTGAGAAGGTTTGCGCCAAGGGCGGCTACGCCGCTGCATCTTCCGCCTTTGTGAAGGAATTCCAGCTGGTTGAGGATGAAGCTTGCATCGACCCTTGTTTTTGCTTCAGAGATTTCTCTTGCAATAACTTCAGCGCTTTCGCCTTTTGCGGCAAGTTCCGCCGCAAGAACCACCTGAAGACCGATTCCGGAAGAAAGGTTCGCGGAATCTATGCTCCATACATGACCGAGTTCGACCGCTGCAATGCAGGCGTTCTGATAGCAGGAGGACATGGTGGAGCTTATGGTGAAGTGGATTACGTCATAGCCTTTTTCGACCCAGTGGGCGAAAATTTCGGTATATTCCAAAACGGAAACCGCAGAAGTTTTCGGAAGAATTTTATTGTTGTTATAAAAATCAAAAATATCCTGTGCGCAGATGTCAACGCCATCTTTATAGGTATTTTCGCCGAGAGTTACGGAAAGGGGAATAACCTCTATATCATATTTTTCAAGAAGCTCTTTCGGAAGATCGGCGGTGCTGTCGCTTATAATTTTAATAGGTCTCATATTTTGCCTCCTTTTCTTAAAAGCCTATTACTACAGTTTTATATTATACACTTTTTTTATCAAGCTGAACAGTCCCTTTTTTATATTTTCCCTCAATTATTCTTGAAAAACCATATTGTTTGGGGATATAATAGCATTATCAAAACGAAAGGCAGAAATAATATGCACGACGAACTTACCGCCAACGATATCAAAAAAATGGAAGAGGAGCTTGAATATCGAAAGCTCGTTCTTCGCCCGCAGATTCTTGATGACGTAAAAACCGCAAGATCTTTCGGCGATCTTTCCGAAAACTTTGAATATAAAGAAGCAAAACGCGCCAAAGGCCGCAACGACAGCAGAATCCGCTATCTTGAAGCCATGATAAAAACCGCCGTAATAATCGACGGAAGCGCCGAAGAAGGCGTTGTGGGACTTTATGACCGGGTTACGGTTTATATCCCCGAAGACGATGAAGAGGAAGTTTACCAAATCGTCACGGACGTTCGATATGACGTTTCAGCCGGTTTTATCAGCAAGGAATCCCCTTTCGGAAAAGCGGTATTCGGCAAAAAGCTCGGGGATACCTGCACCGTTAAGGTAAACGACGATTACAGCTATGACGTAATAATAAAATCCATCGAAAAAATGGAAGATGACGGTTCCGCCCCGCTTGCAAGTTATTGAGATGAAAAAAAGCCCTCTTTCAAAGCGGGCTTTTCAAATGCTTGTTATGCGGAGGAAAAATATTACTCGCAAAATAAAAAATCCGTGCTCAAAATCTGAGCACGGATTTTTCTTTTTATTCTTCTTTGAGCACCGAAGCAAAATTTGTTATGCTTTCGGGAATTATTTTTTCAAAAACCCTGAATGTAGGATCGGTTTTTGCGATTTTTATTATGGAATTTACGATAAGCTTATCCATTCCCTTGATTTTGTCCTTCGGAAGTTCTCCGCCGAAGCAATCGATTATGGCGGCGTGATCCATAAATTCTTCGCTGAAGTTTTTTTCGATGGCTTCGGAAACTTTATCCGCAAGGCAGCAGCAAAGGAAAAGCCCGAACTTCATTCCGAAAAGCTCCTCTTTATGCTTATTGAGAAAAGCCGAAATTTTTTTATCCATCATTCCCATGCGGACATAGGAACCGATTACCACACATTCATAATCCGAAACCGCGGGAATATTTTCCGTAATCTCGAAAAGGTCGCAGCTGTCTGCGCCGATATTCGCCGCAAGAAGCGCTGCGCATTTTTTTGTTGTGCCCGTTTTTGTGGAATAAATTATAAGCGTTTTCAAGAAAAAATCCGCCGCCTTTCGGATATGTATATGAATAATAATATCACATATCATTCCATATTGCAAAGATAAATTATTGTTTAGCAAAAGAACCTCCCTTGTCAAAGGGAGGGGGACCATCGCCATTTTGGCGATGGTGGAGGGATTCATAATAAAAATATTTGTGATTAAAGAAAGAATCCCCCAGTCTTTTTTAACCGCAAGCGGTTAAAAAATCCAGCCCCCTTTAACAAGGGGGCTTAATGAAATAAACAATAATTCTTTTGCCATGAAAAAAAGACGCTTCATTCCGAAGCGCCTTTTTTCAATATTCAAATATTATTTTTCTGCGGGTTTCCAGCTTTTGATATAATCCTCAAACTCGTTTTTATAAGTTTTCGGAATGGGAGCATCTTCGTTGATAACGAAGCTTGCGTTCTTTGCGATATGCTCGGCTTCCGGATTTTCCACAAGTTTTGCAACGATTGCGAAACGGTAATTGGATCTGGCGTTAAGTCCGTATGCTACGGTGCAGGTGGAAAGGGTGAGGATTTTATCCTCGGCGGTGACTTCTACGTCGTAATCATAGATGGAACGTCTTTGCATGGCTTCAAGCATTGCCTGATATTCATCCTGAGCGGGGCTGGGTTCGATATACCAAAGGGAACCTGCGTTCTTCTTGTTTTTGGGATAATAAGGAGCAAAAGTGCCGTTTTCGGCTTTTGCGTCATTATAGAAAACAGCAAAAATCTCCCAAACGGTATCTTCCTCCGGAAGGCTGAGATAGATATAAGGAGTTTTTTCGGCGAAGGAAGGATCCTTGAAGCTGAAAAGCTGGGAGAAAAGAGGACCGGTGGGGTCGTCGTTGGTATAGGAAAGATTGGTGATACCAAGGTCGCTGTGACCGAAGATTACGGTGTTGGTAGAAAGCTCTTCGGCGGTGTTTCCGCAGACGTTGCGGAAGTGGGTATAATAAGCGCCGTCGATCCAGTAAGTTTGGGAAACTTTTTTGCCGGTGATATCGCGCTTATCGTAAGGATAGCTTTTATCATAGCTGAAGCATACGCCTGCATCAACATCTTCAAGACCGGGGATATAAAGCCAGCCCATAACGTCGTTATTGAGGTTAAAGGCTTCGGCATACTGTTCTTTTCTGGTGGGAACTTCGAGTACTTTGTCGCCTTCTTCGGCAGGTTCGCTTTCAGTGCCCTGGCTGGGTTCAATTATGATTCCGCTGTTTCCGGATTCGGAAGGGTTCTCGTCATTGGGCGCACAGCTTGTTGCGCAGATAAGGATAACCGCCACAAGAATAACAAGAAGAACCGCCGCACCGCCGATAACTGCACCGACGGGCAGAGAATTGAGCTTGTTCATAAAACCGCCGGAAGATTTTTTCTTTTCATCCTTCGGGAACTGGATTTCGTCATCGTTCGGTTTTTTTGCGCGGCTCTTTCCCTTTTCTGCCTTCTGAGCAGGAGCTTCCACATAACGGACTACTTTATGGGGCTTCTGGGATGCGGGAACATCGCCTTCCGGTGCAGGGATACTATCCGCCGCAAAATCCTCATCGCTGATATTTACAGAAAAAGGTTTGCGTTCGGTTTTTTCACCAATGTTTTCAGAATTTTTGAATTCTTCGGACATATTTATATTTCATTCCTTTCTTGGGCAAATCTTCTACAGATACATAATACCATTAAATCCGTTCAATTACAAGTCGCTATTTATTAAAAAGCTATTAAATAAGTGTCAATTCCGCCCGATTTTGTTGCATGGATTTATAAAATTCACAAAAAATTTTTCTTTGCGGCAAAAAATGTCTTTTGCCGCGCTTTTTTCAAAAGGCGTTCATCTTGTTTTCTTTTGTGAAGCGTTATATAATATAGGAAGGGAAACGCAGGCGAGGTGAAAAATATGACCAACGCAGATAAATATATACAAAAATTCAAGGAACTGGAATCCGTAGTAAAAAACGCTTTCGGACTTAAGGATTGGGATTCCGTCACAAACTATCTTTCAAAAAAAGATGAATACCGCCCCTATCGGGAAGAAATCAAATATTGCCAGGAAGTGCGCAACCTTCTTCAGCACAAGCCCAAAATAGATGATGAATATCCAGTTCAGCCTTCGGACGAAATGATTTCTTTCCTCGAAAAAATCATAGATTCCCTTAAAAACAGAAAAAACTGCAGCGAAATAATGACTCCTCTTTCCAAAGTTTTCTGCCGGAATATAAACGATAAAATCCGAAAAAGTATTCCGAAAATGAAGGAATGTTCATTCAGCAATATTCCGATTCTGAACGATAACGGTTCCGTCGCAGGCGTATTCACCACTTTTTCTCTTTTCAATATGATTGCCGACAGAGAAAATTGCGACCTTTCCGAAAGCACTACCTTTGCGGATGTGAAGGAATTCATCGCTTTCGATTTCCACAAAACAGAAACTTATCGCTTTGTGGAAGAAGATTCCTATGTTGATGAACTGAAAGAGGTTTTTGAAAAAACCTATTCCGGCGGCAAGCGTCTTTCAATGGTCTTCGTCACAACCAACGGAAAAAAGGACGGAAAGCTCATCGGGATCATCTCCCCCTGGGACGTTTTAGGAAAATAAATTTTGTTTGTTTTTAAGCAGAAAAAAATCCCTTCCGGATTTCCGGAAGGGATTTTTGAATTTAAACTTTCGATTAAAGGAAAAGCGGAGAAACAGGGCGGTCGCCGTAAATTCTTTCGATTGCTTCTGCAAATACGGGAGCAACGGGAAGAATGGTGATTTTTCCGCATTCTGCTTTTTTCTCATCGCTTACGGGAATGGTATCGAGGAGAACGAGTTCTTCAAGAACGCTGTCCTTGATTCTCTGGATTGCGGGACCGGAAAGAGGTCCGTGGGTTGCGCATGCGGTTACAGATTTTGCTCCACCAACTTCGATAAGTGCTTTTGCGGCGTTGCAAAGGGTTCCTGCGGTATCTACCATATCGTCAAGAATGATGCATTTTTTGCCTTTTACGTCACCGATGATGTTCATAACTTCGGAAACGTTTGCTTTCGGGCGGCGCTTATCGATGATCGCAAGCGGAATATCGAGTTTTTCAGCAAATTTACGGACGCGGTTTACGCTGCCGTGGTCGGGAGAAACGGCAACATATTCATCTTCATGATGATGAACGATGGGCTGGAAATAGGGAGTAAGTATCGGTGCACCCATAAGGTGATCAACGGGGATATCAAAGAATCCCTGGATCTGGGAAGCGTGGAGATCCATGGTAAGAACTCTGTCTGCGCCGGCTGCTTCAAGCATATTTGCAACAACTTTTGCAGAGATCGGGTCACGGGCTTTTGCTTTTCTGTCCTGACGTGCATAGCCGAAATAAGGCATAACTGCGGTGATTCTTCCTGCGGAAGCACGTTTGAACGCATCGATCATGATGATAAGCTCCATAAGGTTATCATTGACGGGGTTGCAGGTGGACTGAACAATGAATACGTCGGAACCACGGACGGATTCCTCAAGGGATACGCTGACTTCGCCGTCTGCAAAATGGCCGACGGTGCATTTGCCTACGGGAAGACCGAGGCTTTTTGCGATTTCTTCCGCAGCTTTCGGATAAGCGTTGCCGCAGAAAATTTTAATGTCTTTGCCGTGAACGTTCATTTTTTAATCTCTCCTAAATTTTTTATTTTAAATTTGCTGATTAACTTTATTTAATTTTGATTGCGTCGTGCTTTTTGACCCAATCTTCAACGTTTACCTGTTTTGCTCTTCCAACCGCAAGAGCATATTCCGGAACGTCTTTTGTGACGGTGGTTCCGGCGGCGGTATATGCAAAATCTTCAAGTTCCACCGGAGCAACAAGATTTGTGTTGCAGCCAAGGAACGCGTGATTTCCGATTTTGGTGCGGTGCTTATGCTGACCGTCATAGTTTGCGATGCAGCATCCGCAGCCGAAGTTCACCGCTTCGCCCACATCCGCATCCCCGATATAGGTAAGATGTGCAACGGCCGTTCTTGCGCCGACGTCGGAATTTTTGATTTCGACGAAATCCCCGATTTTGCAGCCTTCACGGATAACGCATCCGGGGCGAACCTGGCTCCAGGGTCCAATCTTCACGTTCTTTTCAAGAACGGAAGAGCGGATCTGGGTGTTATTCGCTTCGCAGCCGTCGGCAATTTCGCTGTCCTCAATATAGCTGTTCGGGCCGATAACGCAATTTTCGCCGATTTCGGTTTTTCCTTTTATGATGGTTCCCGGAAGAATCTTCGTGCCCGCTCCGATTTTTACGGAAGGAGCAATGATTATTCCGTCAAGGCAGGTGAATTCGACCCCCTCATCACAGAGTTTTCTGAAAACAAGGGTTCTTGCGGCGGCGTTTACTGTAAGAAGTCCCGCGCCGTCGTTTCCGCGCATATTGATTTCCTTTTTGCCCGCAACAAAAGTTCCCGCAACGAGTTTTTCGTCGGAAAGCATCTTCATTGCGCCCATAAGGAAATTTTCGCCGTTTTTATCGTTTTCATCGGAACTTTCACAAACTTCGGAAAGGAAATCCTCCTTTGCCCAGAAGGCGCTTGTTCCAAGTTCCTTCATAAAAACTTCTCTTCCGCCGGAAGCGATTATAGTCAGTTTTTCGCTTTGGCTTTCGTGGCGCAAAAGCGCCGCTTCAAGCACCTTTGCATCGGTAAAAACCGCTTCGGCGCTTATTACAAGGATATTTTTATCTTTCTGTTTTTCAAGCCATTCTTTTGCGGCACATACCGGGTGTCCGCTTTCGGGTTTTCGGGTAATAATTCTGCTTTCGCCGGCATATTCCCCGATGGCTTCTTCGCCTTCGTTTATAACATAACATCTTTCGGTTATTCCCGCAAGGTCAAGCGCTTCGTTCACCCAGGAAATAATCGGACGGAAAAGAACCTCGCGCATTGCGGCGGGGCCGTTATTATGCATAATCTCGCAGCAGGAAGTATATACTATCGCCGCAGCATTTTGCATAGAGCTACCTCCGTTTTTCATCAATTTTCACATATACATTATGCCAGTTTTTATTATAATTTGCAAGTAAAAGCACAAAAAAACGAAATTTTTATTTTTTTTCGTCAAAATCGCAGAATTTTACCAAATTATATAGAAAATATCTTGATGTTTTGTTATACTGTATCATGAAGGACAGTGGCCTTGTTTTTTAAGGGACATTGTTTACTTAATAAAGTTATTACTATTGCTAATTGGGAGGATGCAATTTTATGAGCAAAAAATATGTTTACCTTTTCTCCGAAGGCAATGGCTCCATGCGCGAGCTCCTTGGCGGAAAAGGTGCAAACCTTGCTGAAATGACCAACCTCGGCATGCCGGTTCCGCAGGGCTTCACCGTTACCACCGAAGCCTGCACCCAGTATTATGAGGACGGCCGCCAGATCAACGAAGAGATCCAGGCAGAAATTTATGAATACCTTGCAAAACTTGAAGAGATCACCGGAAAAACCTTCGGCGATAAAAACAACCCTCTTCTCGTTTCCGTTCGTTCCGGCGCAAGAGCTTCCATGCCCGGTATGATGGATACCATCCTCAACCTCGGTCTTAACGACGAAGTTGTTGAAGGTTTCGCAAAAATCACCAATAACGAACGTTTCGCTTACGACTCCTACCGCCGTTTCATCCAGATGTATGCAGACGTTGTAGAAGAAGTTCCGAAATCCACCTTCGAAGTAATCATCGACGAAATGAAAGAAGCAAAAGGCGTTAAAAACGATACCGACCTTGACGCTGAAGACCTTAAAGAGATGGTAAAACGCTTCAAAGCATATTACCTTGAGAAAAAGGGCGAAAGCTTCCCCACCGAACCCCGCGAACAGCTTATCCGTGCCGTAAAAGCTGTATTCCGTTCCTGGGATAACCCCCGCGCAAACTATTACCGCCGCATGAACGACATTCCTTATACTTGGGGTACCGCAGTAAACGTACAGTCCATGGTATTCGGCAACAGCGGCAACCTTTCCGGTACCGGCGTTGCATTCACCCGTAACCCCGCAACCGGCGAAAACAAACTCTTCGGCGAATTCCTTATCAACGCACAGGGCGAAGACGTTGTTGCAGGTATCCGTACTCCCCAGAGCATCGAACAGCTCAACGATATCCGCGAAGGCATTTATGAAGAATTTGCTTCCATCGCAAAGAAACTTGAAAACCATTATCACGATATGCAGGATATGGAATTCACCGTTGAAAACGGCAAACTCTATATGCTCCAGACCAGAAACGGCAAACGTACCGCAACCGCTGCTCTTAAAGTAGCCTGCGATCTTGTTGAAGAAGGCCTTATCACCAAAGAAGAAGCTGTTATGTCCGTCGATCCCAAATCCCTCGACGCACTTCTTCATCCCCAGTTCGACGCAAAAGCTCTTAAAGCAGCAGAAGTCGTCGGCTCCGCACTTCCCGCATCTCCCGGCGCAGCATGCGGCCGCGTTGTTTTCAACGCAGACGATGCTGTTGAATGGGCAAACCGCGGCGAAAAAGTTGTTCTCTGCCGTCTCGAAACTTCCCCTGAAGATATCGAAGGTATGCATCATTCCCAGGGTATCCTCACCGTCCGCGGCGGTATGACTTCCCACGCAGCAGTTGTTGCACGTGGTATGGGCACCTGCTGCGTAGCAGGCTGCGGCGATATCACCATGCATGAAGAAGAAAAATACTTCGAACTCGGCGGCAAAACCTTCCACGAAGGCGATTACATCTCCCTCGATGGTTCCACCGGTAAAATCTATGGCGAAGCAATCCCCACCGTTGCAGCTTCCATCTCCGGCTATTTCGGCACCCTTATGGGCTGGGCTGATGGAATCAGAACTCTCGGCGTCCGCACCAACGCAGATTCCCCGAAAGACGCACAGCAGGCTGTTAAATTCGGTGCAGAAGGCATCGGCCTTTGCCGTACCGAGCACATGTTCTTCAACCCCGACAGAATTCCTTCCATGCGCGAAATGATCGTTTCCAAAGATGAAGAACACCGCCGTGCAGCTCTTGCAAAACTTCTTCCCATGCAGAGAGAAGACTTCGAAGGTCTTTACGAAGCTCTTGAAGGCAAACCCGTAACCATCCGCTTCCTTGACCCGCCTCTCCACGAATTCCTTCCTTCCGCTGAAGAAGATATCGTTGCTCTTGCAGGCGAAATGAACCTTTCTGTTGAAGAACTTAAAGCAACCATCGCAGGCCTTCACGAATTCAACCCCATGATGGGCCACCGCGGCTGCCGTCTTGCAGTTTCCTATCCCGAAATCGCAGAGATGCAGACCAGAGCAGTTATCGAAGCAGCTATCAACGTAAAGAAAGCTCATGCTGACTGGAACATCGTTCCCGAAATCATGATCCCCCTCGTAGGCGAACTCAAAGAACTTAAATACGTCAAAAACGTTGTTGTTGAAACCGCTGAAAAAGTTATCGCAGAAAACGGCGTTGAACTTACTTATAAAGTAGGTACCATGATCGAGATCCCCAGAGCTGCTCTTCTTGCAGACGAAATCGCAAAAGAAGCAGAATTCTTCTCCTTCGGCACCAACGACCTTACCCAGATGACCTTCGGCTTCAGCCGTGACGACGCAGGCGCATTCCTCGGTTCTTACTATGACAAGAAGATCTATGAATCCGATCCTTTCGCAAAACCTGACCAGGAAGGCGTCGGCAAACTTGTAGATATGGCTGCAAAACTCGGCCGTTCCACCCGCCCCGACATCCATCTCGGAATCTGCGGCGAACACGGCGGCGACCCCGCAACCATCGACTTCTGCCACAGAGTAGGCCTTTCCTATGTTTCCTGCTCTCCTTTCCGTGTTCCGATTGCAAGACTTGCAGCAGCACAGGCAGCTATCAGAAACAAATAATTTCAGTTTATGAAATGATAGAACCCCGCCGAATTTCCGGTGGGGTTTTTTTTACAAAAAATTCATTTTTATTTCACTCAATCCGCAATTTGGTGTGTTATATTTTTAATAACAAATTAAATATGAGGTATAATCATGAAAAAATTATTTGCCTGTTTTGCCGCGGTAATGCTTCTTCTTTCCGGATGCAGTACCGCTCCGGAAGTGCCTGAAAACAAAAATGAAAACAGCGACGTTGTTATCAACCTTTCCGATACCGGAATAACCGTTGATGGAAGCGAAATTACAAGCGACAGCACAGAAGCTGTTTATTCCGCAAACGATATTGTTTTTTATCTTGAAGATCAGGGCTTCACCTATGGCGAAGGCACCGAAAAGGACGAACATTCCCAAAGCGAAGCGGATGCCCATACCGTTGTGCATATCACAAAGCCCGGAAGATATGTTTTAAGCGGCGAACTTTCCCTCGGCCAAGTTGCGGTTGACCTTGGCGAAAACGCCAAGAAGGACCCCGAAGCGGTCGTAACGCTTGTTTTTAACGGCGCCAGCATCACCTGCGAAGTTGCCCCGGCGGTTATTTTTTATAATGTATATGAATGCGGCAGCGACGATGAAGAAACCGCCACGATGGAGGTCGATACATCCAAGGCCGGCGCAAACGTTGTTATTGCCGATGGCACCGAAAACAACATAAACGGCTCCTATGTTGCAAGGATTTATGAATCCTATGAACTCAGCGAAGATGGCACGGAAGTTATCGACAGTGAAAAGCTCCATAAATACGATGCCGCCTTCTATTCCAAACGGACTATGAACGTCACCGGCGGCGAAAAAGGCAACGGAATCCTTAACATCAATGCTGAAAACGAAGGCCTTGACAGCGAACTTCATCTTACCATAAACGGTGGAATCATCAATATCACTTCCGGCAACGACGGAATCAACACCAACGAAGATAATGTTTCCGTAACCACCATAAACGGCGGCAATCTTAGTATTATCTGCAGCGGTGCCACCGGTGAAGGCGACGGAATCGATTCCAACGGCTGGCTTGTTATCAACGGCGGCGTTGTTACCGCTCAGGCCTGCGCAACCAGCGGCGACGCCGGCATAGATTCCGACAAAGGCATTTATATCAACGGCGGCAAGGTTCTTGCAACGGGAAATATGCTTGATTATATCGCCGGCGGAGAGCAGACCTATGCGGTTTTCAGCTTTGCGGAACGCCAGAACGCTGGCACCTATGCCCTTAAAAACGCAGATGGCGAAATTGCCGCGGAGTTTGCTCCGGAAAACGATTTCACCTATCTTATCATAGCCAGCGATGAACTTCTTCCCGGAGAATACACCTTCTGGCTGAATGATATTCAGCTTTCCGCAGGAATGATGGGTGGTTTCCGGGGCGGAATGCAAGGCGGCGAAAGACCTCAGATGCCGGGGGGCGAGATTCCCGAAGGCGAAATGTCTAAGATGCCCAGTGGTGAACAAGAACCACCCAAAATGACTGAAGGCGAACAAAGACCTTTTGATGAAATGCCCGGTGAAGAAAGACCTGAAAAAACGGATGGTGAACGCCCTGAGATGCCTGAAGGCGAAATTCCACAGATACCTGATGGCGAAGGCAAAATGCCTATGCCGGATAATCCTTTCGGAAACGAAATCCAAAGCGGCGAAAGTTCGACCGTTTTCATCATATCCAAAGGCGCAAACTATTTTTTCGGTGTCGGAAAAGCAAAAGAATTATGAACAAAACCCTGCCGGATTTTCCGGCGGGGTTTTTTTTATTTCGTCGCCGATTTTTTATTGACAAAAATTTAACGCTGTGATATAACTATAGTTGTTAATTTTTATACAAAAGGAGTAATCATTATGGCAAAAATCATTGGCAGCCCCACCAGATATATTCAGGGCAGAGGAGAACTTGTTAACCTTGCAAAACACGCAGGCACCATCGGCGAAAATATGTTCATCCTTGTTGACAAATTCGTAAAACCCCTTGTTATGCCTTCTGTTGAAGCAGGCATGGGCGATAAAAAATTCGAAGTTGAAGAATTCGGCGGCGAATGCTCCATGACCGAAATCAACCGCGTCATCGAAGTCCTTAAAGAAAAAGGCGGCGACGTAGTTGTTGGCATCGGCGGCGGGAAAACCCACGATACCGCAAAAGCAGTGGGCTATTATACCGGCAAACCCGTCGTAATCGTCCCCACCATCGCTTCCACCGATGCTCCCTGCTCCGCACTTTCCGTAATTTATACCGACGAAGGCGTTTTCGAAAAATATCTCTTCCTTCCCAGCAACCCCAACATCGTTCTTGTTGATACCGATATCGTTTCCAAAGCTCCCGCAAGACTTCTTGCAGCAGGCATCGGCGATGCTCTTGCAACTTATTTCGAGGCAAGAGCCTGCGCACAGAGCCAGGCAAGCAACTGCGTCGGCGGCAAACCCACCAAAACCGCTCTTGCACTTGCAAAACTCTGCTATGAAACCCTTCTTGAAGATGGCGTTGCCGCTTATCTTGCAGTAAAGAACAAAGTCTGCACCAAAGCTGTTGAAAACATCATCGAAGCAAACACCTATCTTTCCGGCATCGGCTTCGAATCCGGCGGTCTTGCAGCTGCACACGCCGTTCACAATGGCCTTACCGCCATTGAAGCAACCCACAAATTCTATCACGGCGAAAAAGTTGCCTTCGGCGTTCTTGTTCAGCTTGTTCTTGAAAACGCACCCAAAGAAGAAATTGAAGAAGTCGTAACCCTTTGCCAGGAAGTCGGTCTTCCCACCACTCTTGCGGATCTTGACGTAACCGAAATCAAACCCGAAGAAATCATGGCTGTTGCAGAAACCGTCTGCGCACCCGGAGATACCGTCGGCAATATGCCCTTCGAAGTTACCCCCGAAGACGTTTATGCCGCAATCCTTGCAGCAAACGAAATCGGCGAATATCTTGCATAATTTCAAAATTTTCGCATGAGCATGCGGATAAAGCAAAAAACGAGCACCGTTTTGAAAAACGGTGCTCGTTTTTTTATTCTTCTGTTTTTTCTCTTTTAGATCTTCTGCGGTTCGCCTTCGCAATTTTATAAATTTCCTCCGCTGCAAGGCGTGCCTTCGTTACAGAAACTTCCTGCTTCGGGAAGCAGAAATAGGAATATTCATTATTGCCGATTCCGATGGTATCGGCAATTTCATACCAATAATAATCCGCATAAAGGGTATGGGTGAAATCCGGCGGCTGTTTATAATCAAGCGTTCCGTCCGCATTGGTAAGATGAAATCCTTCGGAATTGTGGATAAGGTGTCCCGGACCTATCATGCAGATTCCGTCAA
Organism: Oscillospiraceae bacterium; assembly: GCA_017536625.1. GTDB lineage: Bacteria > Bacillota > Clostridia > Oscillospirales > Ruminococcaceae > UMGS1668. Next base: position 83,967 of record JAFXGY010000032.1, read on the forward strand.
GATTCACCTGCACCGCTATATCAACATCGGTATCAATAAGATAGGTGCCGTCTTCGATTTCTTTTTTTACACATTCCCTTTGCCAATCGTACCAATCCGGAATGTGGGAATATTCCGTTTCTCCGGAAAGAGCGGAAAGCTGGCCGTAAACGTCCATTTCCCATTCCTTTTTGCAGGCATTGCAGATAAGCTTCGTTCCCTTGCCTTCCATTTTATTTTCAGTTTTGCAATGGGGGCATTTATAAAGAATCCTCTGGAGCCCGTCTGCACGGAAAGGTTCGTCGATTACGATTTTGTTATCCCTCTGCCATGCAAAGTTATCAAAGGAAAAAGCTTCGTCAATAAGGGCGTCAAGCTCCGCCACGGATTTTTCCCGAAGTTCTTCTGCGGTTGCAAGGCATTTTACTTGGGCGCTGATTTTTACGTCGCGGATCTGGAGCATATTATACATCGGATCTCTTGCGAAGGCGCCTTTTGTAATAACCGTCACCACCGGAACCCCAAGTCTTTTTAAAAGAACGCCGAGCTTTCTCGGAAGGGTTGTTGTTCTTCCGTCAAAGGAATATCCCGCTTCCGGATACATGATTACATGGGTTTTGTTTACCTTAAGCATATATTCGATATCTTTAAGAAGGCTGATATCCGTGACGTATTTATGGGTCGGGCTGCAGCCGAGAATCCGCATAAATTTCCCGAGTATTCCGGACATGGCATCCACGGAAGTTATAAAACCGATTTTTTGAGGGTAAAAAATTCCGTAGGCGAGTTTCATATCCGTAAAGCTCGAATGGTTCATAAGGATAAGGCAGGGTTCGTCTTTTCCGATAAGTTCCATTCTTTCGGTGGTATAGGAAAATTTTATCTTGCGGAGGGTCGGTTCAACAAGAACCCTTACAAGGGCACAGAGCGCTCCGTTTGGCTTAAGGGGTTTTTTATGTTTAAGTTTCGGAAGTTTTAAAACTTCTTCGTAAGACATTTTTTTGGCGTTTATTTTCATTGGGGGTCACATCCTGTTCAATTATCAACTTCCGTTGATTTTTCAGTTACAAGTTTACCATAGAAACGAATCTTAATCAACCAAAAATTGCATCCGGCGGGGTTTTGGTATTTTTATTCATTAATATTCATTAATTTTTTATAAAAATACATCCGGATATATAAATGCCTTTTATGTTAAAGATTTATAATACATATTAGCAACAAATTTGCACAAAATCCCTTTGTATTATTATGCAGTATTTTGTCATTATTAACTATTAACATATCGCATAAATTGTGCTATTATAAATTCAATCACTTTAAATCGTTGAAAAGAGGCTTTTAAGATGAAATCCAATGTTAAAAAAGTTATCGCAGCGGTTATGGCTCTTGTTATGATGCTTGGTCTTACCGCTTGCTCCGGTGCCAACTACACCGAAAACAATACCGAATTTGTTATCGGCGTTTCCGGACCCCTTACCGGCGGTGCTGCTGTTTACGGCGTTGCTGTTCAGAACTCCGCACAGATGGCCGTTGATGAAATCAACGCAAACGGCGGCCTTAACGGCGTAATGTTCAAATTCATCGCAACCGATGATACTAATGATGCAACCAAAGTTACCGCAAACTATGCTTCCATGCTTGAAGGCGGAATGCAGGTTTCCCTCGGATGCGTAACTACCGCTCCCGGTCTTGAATTCAAACAGCTTTCCGTTGAAGACAACGTTTTCTTCCTTACCCCTTCCGCTTCCGGAGATAAAATTCCCGAATTTGACAATGGTTATCAGATGTGCTTTGCAGACGGCAACCAGGGTAAAGTTGCGGCGGAATATGTAAACTCCCTCGGTCTTTCCGAAATCGGTATCTTCTACAAATCCGACGACGCATATTCCAACGGTATTTTTGAACAGTTCAAGGAAAACCTTGATCCTTCCATCGCAACTGTTGAAACCGTTTTCACCGGCGATGCTTCCGACTTCTCCTCCCAGATTTCCACCCTTAAAAATTGCACCTTTATCTTCATGCCCATCTATTATCAGCCTGCTTCCATCTTCATGACCCAGGCAAAGGGCATTATCGCAGATAACGCTGTTTATTACGGATGCGACGGTTTCGACGGCCTTGCGGGTCAGTTCGAAGATTTCTCCGTAATTCCTCAGGAAATTTCCATGCTCTCTCACTTTGATTCCAACGCAACCGAAGGCATGGCTGCTGAATATATCGCAAAATATACCGAAAAATTCGGAACCGATACCCTTAATCAGTTCGGCGCTTCCGCATACGACTGCGTTTATGCAATTTATTATGCAATGGAAGAAGCTATTGCAGAAGGCGAAGCTATCGATGTTACCATTTCCGCTTCCGACCTTTGCGAAATTCTTAAAGCACAGTTCCAGGGCGGATTCTCTTACAGCGGCGTAACCGGTGAAAACATCACCTGGGATGAAAACGGATATGTTGCAAAAATCGCTGTAAAATACACCCTCAAAGAAGCTAACTGATTTTTAATCATCAGAACAAAAATAACTATTTTACCACGGTTTGCCGGTGCAGAATTCTGCCCCGGCAAATTGTGCTAATTAAAGCGTAGGAATTATTATGGAATTTATTGAAACTTTGATAAACGGTCTGAGCATAGGCAGTACCTACGCCATGATCGCTTTGGGTTACACAATGGTTTACGGAATTGCAAAAATGCTTAACTTTGCCCACGGCGACATAATCATGGTCGGCGGATATATGATTTATGTCGGGCTTACTATTTCGGGAAACCCGGTAATCAGCTTTATTGCGGCGGTTCTTTCCTGCATAATCCTTGGCATCACCATTGAAAAAATTGCTTACCGTCCTCTTCGCGGTGCTTCTCCTCTTGCGGTTCTTATAACCGCCATCGGCGTAAGCTATCTTCTCCAGTCTTCCGCACAGATGATCTTTGGTTCCGCACCGAAGATGGTAACCGTTGCGGACCTTGGAAGCATAAGTTTTTCCGGACTTACCATTCCGGTTTATGTTCTTGTAACCCTTGCCTGCTCCGTTGTTATAATGACCGCACTTACCCTTTTTGTTAAATATACCAGAACCGGACGAGCCATGATCGCCGTTTCTGAAGATAAGGGAGCGGCCCAGCTTATGGGAATCAACGTAAACCGCATTATTATGATAACCTTTGCAATCGGTTCCGGTCTTGCGGCTTTTGCGGGTCTTTTCATGCTTATGAAATCCCCCAGCCTTTCCAACACCCTTGGCGCAATGCCCGGTATCAAAGCCTTTACCTCTGCTGTAATCGGCGGCGTCGGTTCCATTCCCGGCGCAATGCTCGGTGGTATTCTTATGGGCGTTGTTGAAGCAATTTCCCTTAAAATCCCGCCCATCGCACCCTATACCGATGCCATTGAGTTTATTATTCTTATAATTATACTTCTTGTAAAACCCACCGGTATTCTCGGCAAGAAGAGAAGGGAGAAAGTATAATGGAAAAACTTAAAAACGTTAAATGGAACCATTACCTCAACTACATCGTTGTTGCGGCAGTAACCCTTGTTTTTGCAATTCTTTCTCTCACCGGAGTTATCGAAAGTTCCGACAAATATCTTCTTGAAAAAGTTGCTATCGCTATCACCCTTGCTGTTTCCCTCAGCATGGTTGTCGGCTTCCTTGGCGAACTTTCTCTCGGTCACGCCGGATTTATGTGCATCGGCGCATATCTCGGCGGCAAAACCGCGGTTATTCTTGAACCGGTAATCGGCGAATGGCCCGCTCTTATTGTTTCCCTTCTGGTCGGCGGTATTGTTGCCGCGGTTTTCGGAATGATAATCGGCCTTCCGGCGCTTCGCCTTCGCGGCGACTATCTTGCGATAGTAACCCTTGCCTTCGGCGAAATTGTCCGTTCGGTTTTCATGAACTCCAGCAAGGAATCCTTCGGCGGTTCCCTTGGCCTTGATACCCCCCGCTTTGATAAAGATATTCTCTTTGTTATTGCTTTTGTTATGGTTCTTGCAACCCTTGCCGTTACCCAGAACCTTATCCGTTCCAAACACGGCAGAGCCATTACCGCCATCCGCGACAACGAAATTGCCGCAAGAGCAACCGGCATTGACGTAACGAAATATAAACTTCTTGTTTTTACCGTTTCTTCCTTCTTCGCAGGAATTGCCGGCGTTCTTTACAGCTATTCCAACTTCACCGTTCAGAGCACCAAGTTCAGCTATAACTATTCCATCGAAATTCTTGTTATGGTAGTTCTTGGCGGAATGGGAAGCATAAACGGCGCTATCATTGCCGCAACCCTTATCACCTTCCTGGATGTTGAGCTCCAGACCATTCTTACCGGTAACCTTGCGGTTCTCCAGGATCTTATCTATGCTCTTATCCTTATCGTTCTTGTTATTTATAACAACGCTCCGGCGCTTAAAAACTTCCGTGAGAAATATAATCTTAAAGCCTTTATTAATAAATTCAGACCTCACGTTCCTTCCAAACACAAGGACGACGAAGCAAAATGGGACCGCGTTCCCACCAAAATCAAAATGGACGAAGTTCTTTCCGTCGATTTCCAGACAACTTCTCCCTATACCCCCGATAAACCCGGAAAGGAGGAGAAATAAATGAGCAAGATTGTTCTTAAAACCGAAAACCTCGGAATTTCCTTCGGCGGACTTAAAGCTGTTCAGAACCTTAACGTCGAAATTAAAGAAGGACAGCTTTACGGACTTGTTGGACCAAACGGCGCAGGAAAAACCACCGTTTTTAACATGATTACCGGCGTTTATAAACCCACCACCGGAAAATTCTGGCTTGACGGCGAGGATCTTACCGGAAAAGGTCAAGAAACCATCAACCACAAAGGCATTGCGAGAACTTTCCAGAACATCCGCCTTTTCAATAACATGACCGTTATCAGAAACGTAATGGTCGGTCTCCATAACCAGCCGGAATTCAGCTGCGGAGTTATCGCAAGCGTTCTCCGCCTTCCGAAACATTTTAAAACCGAGCGTGCAATGCGCGACAGGGCAAAGGAAATTCTTGATATCGTCGGACTTTTGGACGAGCGCAACAACCTTTCCTGCAACCTTCCTTACGGAAAACAGAGAAAGCTCGAAATTGCCCGCGCTCTTGCAACCAACCCGAAGCTCCTTTGCCTTGACGAACCTGCCGCCGGCATGAACCCCCACGAAACCGAGGACCTTATGAAAATCGTCCGCAGAATCCGCGACGAATATAACATAACAATTCTCCTCATCGAACACGATATGAAATTTGTTTCCGGTCTTTGCGACGAAATTACCGTTCTTAACTTCGGAACTTCCCTTGTTCAGGGACCGCCCGAAGTTGCCCTTAATGACCCGGAAGTAATCAAAGCATATATAGGAGGATAACGCAAAATGGCACTTTTGGAAGTTAAAGATCTTGAGGTTTCCTACGGCGTTATCAAAGCTCTTAAAGGAATCAGCTTTGAAGTTAACGAGGGCGAAATCGTAACCCTTATCGGTGCGAACGGCGCAGGAAAAACCACCACCATGCAGAGCGTTATCGGTCTTATCCCCAAAAAAAGCGGAACCGTTATTTATGACGGCGAGGATATTACCAAAACCCCCTGCCACAAAATCGTTCATCTTGGAATGTCCCAGGTTCCGGAAGGCAGACGCATTTTCCAGGAACTTACCGTTTACGAAAACCTTCTTATGGGCGCATATTCCAAGAAAAAGGACGATCATTTTAACGAAGACCTTGAAAAGGTTTACAAACGTTTCCCCCGCCTTGCGGAAAGAAAGAACCAGATCGCCGGTACTCTTTCCGGCGGCGAACAGCAGATGCTTGCAATGGGCCGCGCTCTTATGTCCCGCCCGAAGCTTCTGATGCTTGACGAACCTTCCATGGGTCTTTCTCCCCTTCTTGTTGACGAAGTTTTCGACATCATCAAGGACATCAACAAGGACGGAACCACCATTCTTCTTGTTGAACAGAACGCGGGAAAATCCCTTGCGATTTCCGACAGAGCTTATGTTCTTGAAACCGGAAGCATTGTTCTTTCTGGAACCGGCGAAGAACTTTCCTCCAGCGAAGAAGTTAAAAAAGCTTATCTCGGCGTTTAATAAAAACCAAAAAGGAAAGGCACCGCAAAGCGGTGCCTTTTTCATATTCCGTTTCCTTTTGACGCAATCTGTTGTAACCGCGGAAAAACTATGCTATACTGTTCCGGTATCAAACTTTAAGAGGTAACTTATGCAGCAAAAACTTTGGACAAAAGATTTCACCACCATAACCCTCGGAAGCGTTGTTTCCATGCTGGGTAACTCCATTTCCGGCTTTGCCATGAGCCTTTTTGTGCTCGATTATCAGGATTCCACGCTTCTTTACGCAATATACATCTTTCTTTATACCCTTCCGCAAATTGCGGCACCGGTCATTTCCGGGCCCTTGATGGACCGTTTTTCACGCAGGCGCACGATTTATACTCTTGATTTCTGCTCTGCAGTTCTTTATTCCTCCCTCGGAATCATGATTTTGCTCGATGCCTTCAATTTTGGAATTTTTGCAACAGCAACCTTCCTTATCGGCTGCATCAACAGCATTTATATGGTTGCCTTCGAAAGTTTTTATCCCATGCTTATAACCGAAGGAAATTATTCAAAGGCATATTCCATCTCCGGCACTCTCCAGACTATGACTGCCTTCATTCTTCCCCTTGCAACTGTGGCGTATAAAGCTTTCGGGCTTGCTCCTCTGCTTGTTGTGAACTCCGCATTTTTCCTTCTTGCTGCGGCTTTTGAAACGAGGATTTCCGACGTCGAAGCCATAAGCAAAAGCCCTGCAGCTTCCTACAGCACAAAGGCATATTTCACCGATATGAAGGACGGCGTGAACTATCTTGTTTCCGAAAAAGGACTTCTCTTCGTCACCCTTTATTTTATGGTAATAAGCCTTGTGGGCGGATGTTCCCAGGTTATTACTCTTCCATGGTTCAAAGGAAGCTTTGAAAACGGCGAATATCTTTATATGTTCGTTTCCCTTTTCAGCGTTGCGGGCAGAAGCATCGGCGGATTTATTCACTATCTGATAAAACTTCCTGCCGCAAAAAAGTTCAGCATAGCGCTTTTCGTTTATGTGACCATCGCTCTTATTGAAGCATTCTATCTTTACGTACCCATTGTTCCAATGGTTATCGGAAGCTTCCTTATCGGAATTCTCGGCGTGACTTCCTATAACATTCGTGTTTCCGCAACCCAATCCTACGTTCCGAACAATATAAAAGGGCGGTTCAACGGTGCATTTTTCATGCTTAACACCGTCGGAACCCTTACCGGCGAACTTCTTTCCGGCCTTCTTGCGGAATTTATTCCAATGCGAGCGACTCTTACGGTTTTCATGCTGTTTTCTGCCGTTTCCGCACTCGTTATCATCGGCGGAAACAAAAAGCATATTGCGCCGATTTATAACAGAAACGTCTGATAAAAAAATAAAAGCCTGCGATTTCGCAGGCTTTTTTAATCAGAAAAGTTCATCGAGAAGTATGTAATATCTTATTTTTTCATAATCCGGTTCAATTCCAAGGGCGGAAAAAAGCATTTTTTCTTCATAACCAAAATATGCTTTTCCGCCGTAAGTTCCGTCAAAATTATGCCTAAGGCTCCGAAGGCAAATTGCAATATCCTGATATCTATCGGCAATTCCCATTCTTCCGATATCGACAAAACCGGAAAATTTGCTGCCATTGATAAAAATATTAGGAAGGCAAAAATCTCCATGGGTAAGAGCAAAATCCTCCTCCGGACGATTATCGCAAAGCCAGAGAAAAAGCTCTTCAGGGTCCTTAAAACCGTTTTTGCCGAAGGTTTCCGGCTCAGCGTCATTAACATCAACCAAGCCGTGCTCAACTCTGTATTCCGCGGCAGAAAGCACCGTGCTCAAATTATTTTTCACCGGACAGTCCGAAATATCAATGTTCCAGAGAAGCTGCATGGAATCCGCAATTACTGAAACAAGGAAATCAGGATTCATCATAAATTCCTCTTCGCAGGACATTTTACCCGGAATTTTCGACATAAGAAGATAATCCATGCCGTTTTCTACGTAATGGAAGATACATTCCGGCGCCAAAACCTTATTTTTCAGCCAATTTATCATCTTGTGCTCATTTTCCGTCCATTTTGAGCAGGGCTGAATTTTGAGCACCATATCATCAAAAATGAGCACGAAAGAATCGGACATACCGATTCCATCCAATGAGAACTTCCTGTCACCGATTATTTCTTTAATTTTATTAGGCAAAAAAATATCTTTCATAGCATCACCGATTGAATATATAAAAATATACCGCCCATTCGAGCGGTATATTTTTATGGCAGGGGCAGAAGGACTCGAACCCTCAACAACGGTTTTGGAGACCGGGATGTTACCATTACACTATGCCCCTATTAAACTATTTAAAAATGGTGGGCCTTTAGGGACTCGAACCCCAAGCCGACCGGTTATGAGCCGGTTGCTCTGACCAATTGAGCTAAAGGCCCATTTTTCTTAGAAAGTATCCGGGTGCTCAAAAGAACACCCGGATATTGGCTCCCCCTGTCGGGCTCGAACCAACGACCCTGCGGTTAACAGCCGCATGCTCTGCCAACTGAGCTAAGGAGGAATAAGAAGACAGCGCAGTCGTTTGACTGCGCTGTGTCGGCATTGACCTATTTTTCCGGGAGGCTGCCCTCCAAGTATCTTCGGCACGAACGGGCTTAACTACTGTGTTCGGAATGGGAACAGGTGGATCCCCGCCGTAATAAACACCGACTATTTTCTGAGGAGAACCCTCAAAACTGAAGAAGACGCGCGTGAAAGAACAATCTCAAAAAGAGAGAAAGATTTGGCAAAAGGTCAAGTCCTCGACCAATTAGTACTCGCAAGCTAAACATGTCACCATGCTTACACATTGAGCCTATCAACCTTGTAGTCTACAAGGGGTCTTACTTGCTTAAAGCAATGGGATATCTTATCTTGGGAACGGCTTCACGCTTAGATGCCTTCAGCGTTTATCCGATCCGCACATAGCTGCCCAGCTGTGCC
>JAFXGY010000005.1 GCA_017536625.1 Oscillospiraceae bacterium
ATGAAAATCCGTTGCCGGCCCCGAACGGCGACGGTTGAGAATAGGAAGCACCGTTCTTTTGGTGGAGAGTTTATTCCCCCTTGATTTCAAGGGGGAGTCGCTCGCGGGAGCGAGCGGGTAGGGGATTAAAACTTTTCTTTTCAGGCACAACCCGGTTTCTTTTGGTTACAAAAGAAATGGGGTTGTATTACAAAATAAAATTTAGTATAAGAATTCTGATACGGAAATATAAATTCAAAATTATGCGCTTGATTTTATCAGCAAAAAAATATAGAATAGATAAACAAATTCAAAACAAAAAAGGATAACAAAATGCTTGAAAAATTTTTCGAACTTCTCAGAAAAGGCGATATAAAAGGAATAATGCTTGAACCGACGGAAGATTCCTTCCTCCAGTTCTTCCGCTATATCTTCGTCGGCGGCGCTTCCTTTGTTGTGGATTGGGCGCTTCTCCAGATAATCGAAGGCATGGGGGTCTATCATCTCATCGCGGGGATTTTTTCATTCATCGCCGGGCTTTGTGTAAACTTTGCTCTTTCAAAACTTCTTGTTTTCAGCCAAAAAGGCGATAAAAAACAGGAGGCAAAGGAATTTTCCGTTTTCGGGGTAATCGCCGTTTTCGGCCTTGCCATAACGGAAGGGCTTATGTGGATTTTTGTGGATAAAATGAGAATCCACCTTGCTTTGGCGAAAATAATCGCCGCAGGCATAGTCCTTTTCTGGAATTTCTTTATGAAGAAACTTCTTCTTTACAGAAAAAAATAAATCTTCGGCAGTCGCAGCGACTGCCGTTTTTTTGTTGCATGTTTTTGCACCGGGCAGTTAATTAAGATTTATCATTTTTCCCGAAACGCATTTTGCAACGATTTTTGCGTCGGTATAAAGATAGCAAAGCTTTTCAAAACGGTCGTGAGGAGAAAGCTTTTTTGGGGTATAAAGGGCAGAATCGTCAATAACCACAGCGTCCATTTCGAATTCTTCCTCGAAGGCGCCGACTTTTCCGAAGAAGCTTCCGCCGCCGCGGGTTGCCATATAAAATGCATCTTCGATGGAAAGCTGATGAAGAGAAGAGTCAACAAGCCTCCAGCGGAGCTTCGAACACATGACTGCATCCGTCATGGCACGGAAGATTGAAAGGCTGCTTCCGCCGGCAACGTCGCTTCCAAGCCCGACTTTCAGCCCGTTATCAAGGAACTGCCGCACCGGCGCGATTCCGGAAGCAACGTTCATATTGGACTGCGGGCAATGGGCAATCCAAACTCCGCGCTTTTTGATTAGCGCCTGCTCTTCTTCGCCGGAATAAACGCAGTGCGCCATAATGCATCTGCGGTTTTCTCCGCCGAAAAGTCCGAATTTATCATAAGCCTCGCCGTAAAAATCCGTATCCGGGCAAAGTTCCGAAACCCATTTTATTTCACTTGGGTTTTCGGAAAGATGGGACTGCACCGGAGTGCCGTATTTTTTCTGTATTTCGCCGAGTTTTTCCATCAGTTCATCGGTACATGTGGGCGTGAATCTCGGGGTGATGATGGGCTTTGTGTTTTTGAATTTATCAAGGCTTTCCGAAATCCAGTTTTCGGTGTTTTCTGCGGAATCTTTTGTGGATTCCCGAAGGATATCCGGGGAATTGCGGTCCATATTCACCTTGCCGACGAAGGTTTTAAGCCCGCTTTCCTCAAGCTTTTCCATAAGAATCTCCGTTGCGAGAACATGGAGCGAAGCGAAAATGCTTGCCCTTGTGGTTGCGCTTCTGCGAAGATCGCGCACAAAAACGGAATATGCTTTTTCGGCATATTCAAGGTCGGAATAGGAAGCTTCCTCCGGAAAGGCGTATTTTTCAAGCCAATCCAGAAGCTCAAGGTCCATTCCGGTTCCGCGGTAAGTATATTGCGGCGCGTGAACGTGAAGGTCGCAAAGTCCGGGAATGATTATTTTATCGCCGAAATCGGTGGCTTTCGCGTTCTTCCATTCTTCCGGAAGTTCTTTCACAACGCCCTTGCAGATTCCGTCTTCGCAAAGGACCCAGCTGTTTTCAAAAATTTCGATTTTTCTTTCTTCGTTTGTGTGATAAATATTACCTTTCCAGGCAAAACGTTCCATGCGTTACCTCTTTTATAAAAGGGCGGAAGGAACTGCTTCCGCCGCAAAACTGTTTTTGAAAAAAGCCGTTTTTCAGATTTTATTTGACTCTTTTCGGCTTTTTGGATTTTCCGGAAAGCTTCGGATTTTTGCGCTTGCCAAGGGGCTTGTTTTCCTTATTGAAGGAAACCTGTCTGTTTCCGTTCTTTTCCGCAATGTTCTTTGCGCGGAAGTCTTCACGCACTATGCAGTCCGGGCCGTTTCCGATAAGGTCTTCTCTGTGAGCCTTGCGAAGGGCTTTGCGCACAGCATCGGCGTTTTCGGGGATATAATACTGCAAAAGCGCGCGCTGAAGGGCTTTATCTTCCGGATTGGTGGGAACATAAACTTCCTTCATGGTATAAGGGTCAAGTCCGGTATAGAACATGCAGGTGGAAACCGTTCCCGGTGTAGGATAAAAATCCTGCACCTGCTCAGGGCGGATGTTATATTTTTTAAGGAACTGTGCCACCGCAACAGCATCTTTTATGGTGCTTCCCGGATGGGAGGACATGAGATACGGAACAAGATACTGTTCTTTTCCTGCGGAGCGGGTGAGTTCCATGAATCTTTTCTGGAATTTTTCAAAAACGTCGATATGGGGCTTGCCCATCATATCAAGAACCCCGGCGCTGCAATGTTCCGGCGCAACTTTAAGATGTCCGCTGACGTGATATCTTACAAGGTCCTTGAAGAACCTGTCGTCCTCGTCCGCCATAACATAGTCGTATCTTATGCCGGAACGGATGAACACCGCCTTGACTTTCGGCAGAGAACGAAGCTCCCGAAGGATTTCGAGATATTCGCTGTGGTCCGCAATAAGGTTGGGGCAGGGGTTCGGCGCAAGGCATTTTTTGCCGGCGCAAAGTCCAAGCTTTTTCTGCTTTTCGCAGGCCGGGTTGCGGAAGTTTGCGGAAGGGCCGCCCACATCGTGGATATATCCTTTGAATCTCGGGTCTGCGGTAAGAATTTTTGCTTCTTCAATGATGGATTCGCGGCTTCTGCTGGTGACGAATCTTCCCTGATGGAAGGCAAGGGCGCAGAAGTTGCATCCGCCGAAGCAGCCGCGGTTGTGGTTTATGGAAAAAAGCACTTCCTCAATAGCGGGAACGCCGCCCATCTTCTGATAAACAGGGTGAAAATCGCGCATATAGGGAAGGGCAAAAACTTCATCAAGTTCTTCCTGGTTAAGAGGGGCAGAAGGAGGATTTTGCACAAGCATCATGTTTCCGTGGCGCTGGATTATCTTTTTGCCGCGGATATGGTCCTGCTCGTCCTGCTGTTTTTTGGTGGCTATGGCATATTCTTTTTTATCTGCGCAAACTTTTTCGAAGGAAGGACATTCCACCGCCGGGCCCGGTTCATATTCATTCACCGGAACAAGGTAGCAGGTTCCGCGGATATCGGTCATGGTGCAGGGGAATTCGCCGTTATTAAGTCTTTCCGCAATTTCAAGGGTCTGGTGTTCGCCCATGCCGTAAGAAAGAAGATCTGCGCCGGAATCCACAAGGACCGAAGGCATAACTTTGTTGTCCCAATAATCATAATGTGCAAAACGGCGGAGAGAAGCTTCGATTCCGCCAATGATGACAGGAACATCCGGATAGATGGATTTTATCTTTTTGCTGTAAACGGTAACGGCTCTGTCCGGGCGAAGTCCTGCTTTTTTGCCCGGGGAATAAGCGTCATCGCGGCGTTTGCGCTTTGCAACGGTGTAATGCGCAACCATGGAGTCGATATTTCCCGCGGAAACAAGGAATCCGAGCCTCGGTTTCCCGAAGCGGGTGAAATCATAATTGCTTTTCCAATCCGGCTGTGCAAGAACAGCGACACGGTAACCTCTGCTTTCAAGAAGTCGGGTGAGTATTGCCGGACCGAAGGAAGGGTGATCAACATAAGCGTCGCCGGTTACAAAAACAAAATCGACTTCGTCCCAGCCGCGCTTTTTCATGTCATCTTTATTTATGGGCAAAAAGGGCATGGATTTTACCTCCAAACATACTAAATCTATTATATTCTATCATAAAACAATAAAATATAAAAGAGTTTTTTATGCCGAACCGGAATCTTAAAACACTCTTTACAGAATATTCATTGACTTGGCACCGGAAAAAGGATAAAATTAACCTGTATCAATCCAACCGAAAAGAGGTTTTGAAAATGAAAAAATTTGTTTCCGCAATTTTTGCCGCTGTTATGGCTTTTGCCTTTTCCGTAACTTCCTTTGCCGGCGCACCCAGCCTTTTTGAAGGCGCTTCTTCTGTAATCAATACCGGCGGAGAGGGCAGAGGTTTCGTCATCGCAGCCTGCGTTGCCGGCGGACTTGCCGTTGTAGGCATGGTTGCGTTCTTCCTCACCGGTAAGAAAAAATAAAATCTGCTTTTAATGGAATGGCGGGAGCTTCCTCCCGCCGTTTTTTTATAAAAGAAAAGCTCCCTTCAAAAAGGGAGCTTTTTTTGCGCCCCTTGTCAAAGGGGAGAGGGCCACGAAGTGGCGAGGGGATTCATAACAAAAGAATCCCTCTGTCTTTGCCGCAAAGCGGCAAATCTACCTCCCCTTACACAGGGGAGGCTTTTTTTATGCGGAAACTTTATTCGGCATAAACCTCCGGGCAGATTTCCTTTATCTTCTCCTGAAGAGCGAAGAAATCCTCCATGGCGGCGGGTTTCTGGTTCGGGTTGCGGAGTATCGCCGCCGGGTGGAAAGTTCCCATAACAAGCCTTCCGTTCATTTCACGGAATTCACCGTGTTCCTTCGTAACCTTGAAGTTAGGGTCGATGAAGCGGATTGCCGAAACTCTTCCGAGGCAGACGATTATTTTCGGGTCGATGAGTTCGATCTGCTTTTCAAGCCACGGGCGGCAGGCGGCAACTTCCTCTTCTTCCGGGTCGCGGTTTTTCGGCGGGCGGCATTTCACCATATTGGCGATATAGATGTTTTTATCTCTGGAAAGATCCACGACGGAAAGCATTTTATCAAGGAGAATGCCCCCTCTGCCGACGAAAGGTTCGCCTTTAAGGTCTTCGTTTTCGCCGGGACCTTCACCGATGAAAAGCACCCTGGTCTTCGGATTTCCTGTTCCGAAAACGACATTTGTGCGGGTTTCACAAAGTTTGCAGTTTCTGCAGCCAAGACATTCTGCCCGAAGTTCGTCAAGAGCCATAATACACCTCCGAAAAAAGTATAGAAATATCATACATTAAATCGAAGGATTTATCAAGTGCTAAATAAGCCGGATATAATCCGCGTTCACAAAGCCGATGGTACCGTTATAATTGACTGTGTACCAGCCGTTTCTGCTTCCGAGCACCGTGAGCACGGCACCGTTCGGGATTGAAGCGATAACGGAACCGCCGGTTCCGGGATATCTTCGAAGATTGAGATTTCCGCTTTCCAAAGCCACTTTTCCCGTTTGCGGAACCATTGGCGGAACCAGAGGAAGACCGAAGTATTCCGTCATGGAAAGGGCAAGCTTTTCAGCGATGTGCTCAAGATTTGACGTTATCCAGTTTGCGTCGTCGGTGTTATCGTGATAAGCAATTTCAACGAGCACCGCCGGTGCTCGCGTTCTTGTAACTTCGCCGAGGGAAGTGGTGCTCTGTGCTCTTGCACCGGCAGGGAAAGGATAGATGGTGCTCAGATTTTCTGAAATGAGCACCGCTGCCTGTTCGCCTTTTGTGCTGTTCGGAGCATAAAAAGCGATGATGCCCTGCGCTTCGCCATATTTTCCTTCCGGCGCGGCATTTGAATGGAGCGCAAGGTGAAAATCATAATTTCCGGCGTTGGAAGCACGAATCGAAGAACCTGCTGTCATCTGCGGGGTGTTGCGGCTGTAACGTATTCCGCTGGCGGAAAGCCAGGGTTCAAGCTCATCCGCAAGAAGGTTCATCCAATATTCTTCGCTGCCGCCGGTGACATAAAGATTCGCTTCCTGGGTAGATGGGCTTAGATATATGTTCGGCATAAAATTACCTCCGGAAAAGTCAGAATATATTTCATTTTATGCATCAACCGAAAAAAATGTTTTGCCATATTCAAAAATTATTGTAGGTCGGGGGCTTGCTCCCGCCGTAACAACTTGAAAAAATAATGAAAAGTGCAAAAAATTCCCTTTATTTTATATAATATTTCTGATATACTATATATTTGTGAAATTATGTTTATTTTTATTAATCGCTATTCGGTAAAGGAGTATTGTTACGGAACAGTTAGTAGATATCGAAAGAATGGAAAATGCCGTTGCGCTCTTCGGCAGTTTTGACGAAAATATCAAGGAAATCGAAAAAGCCTATGGGGTTGGAATTCTCTGCCGCGGAACCCAGATAAAAATTTCCGGCGATCCGGAAAAAGTTTCTCTTGCGGGGAAGGCGGTCCAAAGCCTTCTTTCCCTAATCAGCAGAGGGGAAGAACTCAACGACCAGAATATCCATTACGTCATGGATCTTGTCAACGAGGGCAATGAAGACCAGATAAACAAAATCAGCTCCGACTGCATCTGCATCACTTCAAAAGGCAGACCTGTCAAAGCAAAAACCCTCGGCCAGAAGGCATACGTTGAAGCAATAAAAAATACCACAATAACCATCGGCGTCGGCCCTGCCGGTACCGGTAAAACCTATCTTGCGGTCGCAATGGCAGTAAAAGCCTTCCGCAACCAGGAAGTAAACCGAATAATCCTCACCCGTCCGGCAGTTGAAGCAGGCGAAAAACTTGGTTTCCTTCCCGGTGATTTGCAGAACAAAGTTGACCCATATCTCCGTCCGCTTTATGATGCGCTTTTCGAAATGCTCGGGGCAGAAAACTATCAGCGCTTTGTCGAAAGAGGCAATATCGAAGTTGCCCCTCTTGCATATATGCGCGGAAGAACCCTTGATGATTCCTTCATAATCCTTGACGAAGCCCAGAACACCACCCCGGAACAGATGAAAATGTTCCTCACAAGGCTCGGTTTCAATTCGAAGGCGGTAATCAACGGCGACGCCACCCAGATCGACCTTCCTTCCATAAAGAAAAGCGGACTTGTGGAAGCAGTCAAAGTGCTTAAAGATGTTGAAGACATTTCACTTATAAAATTCACCGAAAAAGACGTCGTGCGCCATCGCCTTGTCCAGAATATTATCAAGGCGTACGAGAAATATTACGAAAGGACAGCAAAAGAAAATGGCAATCGCAAAAGTTATCATATCAAACAGACAGAAAGAAATTAAAATCCCCACCGGAATAAGAATGCTTATGCGCCGCTGCTGCGAAGCGACCCTTCGCACAGAAGGATTCACCGAACAGGGCGAAATCAGCATCAGCTTTGTTTCGAATGAGGAAATCAGAAAAATCAATGCCGAATTCCGCAATGTGGATGCTGTCACAGACGTAATTTCCTTCCCCTTGGGCGAAGACGGAATTTATGACCGCAACCCGGAAAGCGGCGCTCTTCTTCTCGGCGATATCGTAATTTCTCTCCAGAAGGCAGAGCAGCAGGCTGAACTTTACGGACACACACTTCAAAGGGAAGTAGCATATCTCACCGTTCATTCGGTGCTGCATCTTCTCGGTTATGACCATGTCAACGGCGGCATGGAACAGGTACATATGAGAGAAAGGGAGGAAACCGTCCTCGCGAAGCTCGGACTTCAGCGTGACGCAAGTTATGTCAATGAATAATAAAAATTTTGAAACCAAATCCGCTTTTGTAGCAATAGTGGGAAGACCCAACGTCGGAAAAAGCTCGCTCCTCAATGCCCTCATCGGCGAAAAGGTCGCGGCGGTTTCCGCAAAGCCCCAGACCACCAGAACCAGAATCACCGGTATCCTTACCAAAGGACTTACCCAGTTCGTTTTCATCGATACCCCCGGTCTTCATAAGCCGAAAACCAAGCTTGCCGATTTTATGGTAAAGCAGGTGGGAGATTCCGTCGCGGATGTGGATATCGCCATCCTTGTTGTTGAACCGAAGGGCGAAATCACCCAGCCGGAAAGAGATCTTATCGAGCGTTTCAAAGCTCTTCGCCTTCCGGCAATCCTTTGCATAAATAAGATAGATACCCTTGAAAACAAAGAGGAAATGCTTGCGAAAATCGCAATGCTTTCCAAAGAATATAATTTTGACGAGGTAATCCCGATTTCCGCTCTTAAAAAGGACGGAATCAACATCCTCACCGATGAACTTGAAAAATATGCGGAAGAAGGCCCTCATTATTTTGCCGATGATTCCATCACCGACCAGCCCGAAAGAGCCATTGTTGCCGAACTTATCCGCGAAAGAATGCTTGTGGACCTTGAGGACGAAGTTCCCCACGGAATCGCCGTTTCAATCGAAGCAATGAAAGAGCGCGAAGGAAAAGATATGGTCGATATCGACGCCATCATCTATTGCGAACGCGACAGCCACAAAGGAATCATCATCGGCAAAAAAGGCGCAATGCTCAAAAAAATCGGCAGCGAATCCAGAATGAGCATCGAACGCTTCCTCGGCTGCAAAGCAAACCTTCAGCTTTGGGTAAAAGTCAAGGAAGACTGGCGCAACCGCGACGGACTTTTGCGCAACTTCGGCTTCACCGAACAGTAATTTTTTGATATTTATTATATGGCGGGGGCTTGTTCCCGCCGTAAATAAAACATTTTTTACCTCTCATATCTTTTTTCAAAAATCATAAAATGTTACTGAAAAAACTTGATGCGGGGTAAAAGGCTATGAACGAAAAATCTTGGAACGATTTTGAAAAAACAGGAAAAATAAGCGATTATCTGAATTATAAACTTTCAAACGCCAATGTGATAAACGAAAAGATAAACAGCGGCGAAATAAAGCCCGCTCTTCCCAATGATGTCGGAAAGCCGGAAGAATCTTCGGATTTCAAAAAGCTTCATTTTTCCGTAAACGGCGGTATAGGTTATGCAAATCAAGACCAAAGGCATCGTCCTTAAAGCACAGGATTATAACGAAAACGATAAGCTCCTTATGATTCTTACAGAAGATAAAGGGGTTATCTATGCCTATGCTTCCGGCGCAAGAAGAATGAAAAGCACCCTTTCAACCGTTTCTTCAATGCTTTGCTACGGGGAATTTGTGCTTTTCAAAAACCGTGATAAATATACCGTGGATTCCGCCGAAAGCGAAAGGCTTTTTTATGGGATAAGAAACGACCTTGACAGCCTTTCGTACGCAAGCTATTTCTGCGAACTTTGCCTTCAGGCTGCGAACCCGGAGGAGGAAGCGAAGGATATTCTTCGCCTGCTCCTCAATACATTACATATGCTTGAAAACAAAAAGGCGCACCCGGCTTTGCTCAAGGCGATTTTTGAACTGCGGCTTATGAGCCTTATCGGATATGCCCCGGATCTTATTGCCTGCGGCGAATGCGGCGAATTTGAAAAGCCCGCATATTGGTTCAATATCGAAAGCGGAAGTGTTATCTGCACGGATTGCCGACCGAACGGAGCAAACGGAGAAATCCTTCTTTCAAAAGCAGCCTTCCTTGCAGCAAGACATATTGTTTATGCCCCGATGGAACAGCTTTTTTCGTTCCGCATAGGTGAAAACGCCCTTATTGAACTTTCTAACGCGGCAGAAAGATATTCCGTTTCCCATATTGACAAAAGACTGCCGACTTTGGAATTTCTTAATTCCATACGCTCTTTTTAATTTTACTTTTTATGTTCTGCCGCCGGATTTCGGCGGCAAAACCGCAGATATTCAGAATTTCAGATTATTTATAACTTGAAGAATACTTCAGAGGTAAAAATATGACCGAAAACAGACATTACAGGGCATTGGAGCTTGATAAAATCCTTAACATGCTCAGCGAATGCACCGGCTGTGATGACAGCCGCCGCCTTGCCCTTGAAACCGAACCGAAAACGACCCTTCGTGAAGCGAAGCGCCTTATGGACAGAACCGCGGATGCATTCATGCTTTCCGCAAGGTTCGGTGCGCCTTCCCTTCATGGGGTAAAAAACGTCACCGGTTCGCTCAAACGTGCCCAGATGGGTGCGACTCTTTCTCTTCCGGAACTTATTGATATTGAAAGATTCCTCAAAGCTCTGCGTGAAATGAAGGATTTCCGCAGCAATTACGAGGGTGAAAGCGCAACTTCTCTTGATGAATACTTCGAAAGCCTTATGCCGAACCAGCGCCTTGAGGAAAAAATCGGCTTCACGGTCGTTTCCGAAGATGAAGTAAGCGACACCGCAAGCCCCACCCTTGCGGATATCCGCAGAAAGATACGCAATTCCCAAAGCAAGGTAAAGGAACAGCTGGACAGGCTTATCCATTCAAACACTTATGCAAAATATCTTCAGGAACCTATTGTCACCATGCGTGACGGGCGTTACTGTGTTCCGGTAAAAGCGGAATACCGCAACGAGATAAAGGGCATGGTCCATGATACTTCCGGTTCCGGCGCAACAATATTCATCGAACCCGCCGGAGTGGTTGACGAAAATAACGAAACCAGTGTTCTTAAAGCCAAGGAACAGCAGGAAATCCAGCGCATACTCTATGAACTTTCCTGCGATATCGGAAACCACGCCGAAGCCTTCATCGAAGATTATTCCGCAATTGTGGAACTTGACCTTTATTTTGCGAAGGCAAGACTTGCTTCGAAGATGAACGCTTCCGTTCCGAATCTTTCCGATGACGGAAAAGTCCGCCTTTCAAAAGCAAGACACCCCCTTATCGATAAAAAGAAAATAGTTCCGATAGATATCGCTCTCGGTTATGATTACGACGTGCTTGTAATCACCGGTCCCAATACCGGCGGCAAAACCGTTGCGCTTAAAACCATCGGACTTTTGACCCTTATGGCCATGTGCGGGCTTATGATCCCCGCCGGGGAAAGCTCTTCCGTTTCCGTTTTCGAAAACGTCTTTGCGGATATCGGCGACGAACAGAGCATTGAACAAAGCCTTTCGACTTTCTCTTCCCACATCAACAACACCATAAAAATCCTTGAAAAAACCGATGACAGAAGCCTTGTTCTTCTTGATGAGCTTGGAGCGGGAACCGACCCAATCGAAGGTGCCGCTCTTGCCGTTGCAATTATCGAGCGCCTTAAACTTTACGGCGCAAAGGTTGCCGCAACCACTCACTATGCCGAAATCAAGATGTATGCCCTTCAGACCCCGAGAGTTGAAAACGCCTGCTGCGAATTCAATGTCGAAACCCTTTCGCCTACCTATCGTCTTTTGGTTGGCGTTCCGGGAAAATCCAACGCTTTCGCCATAACCGAACGTCTTGGAATGGATGTCAGCGTTGTTGACAGAGCAAGAGAGCTTGTTTCCGCAGAAAACGCGAACTTCGAGGACGTTGTTGAAAAACTCGAACAAAGCCGCCAGCAGCTTGAAAAAGAGCACGAAAAAGCAGAAAATTACAGAAAAGAAACCGAGCGTATCCGCCTTGAAATTGCGAAGGAAAAAGAGGAGATGGAGCGCAGCAAGGAAAAGGAACTCGAAGCGGCGCGCCTTTCCGCAAAACGGCTTGTGGAACAGGTTCGTGCGGAAGCACAGAAGCTTATTGACGAGATAACCGAAACCCAGAAGGCTGCAGATGCGGAATCTTCCGCTGATATGGTCGCAAGGGCAAGGGCACAGATGAAAACCGGCATCGGAAGGATTCAGGATATTGCGGACCCCATTGCTTCGAAAGAAAGCGGCTACCGGCTTCCAAGGAACCTTGTTCGCGGCGATACCGTGCGCATAAACGGCATGAGCAAGGACGGAACTCTCGTCGGACTTCCTGACGGAGCGGGTTATTGCCTTGTTCAAACCGGCATAGTGAAATCCAAAGTCCATATTTCCGAACTTCGTCTTATCGAAAATAACAAATCCAAAAAGAATACCCTCGGCGGCGGTTCCGTGACGAAAAATATCACAAGCGCCGCAAAAAGAAAAGCCGCTTCGGAAGTTGACCTTCGCGGCATGGATGTGGAGCAGGGCCTGCTTGAAATGGACAGATTCATTGATGAATGTGTGCTCCTGAACCTCAACACCGTTTCCATAATCCACGGAAAAGGCACAGGCGTTCTTCGTGCGGCGGTTCATCAGGCGCTTAAAAAGAACAAAGCCGTCCGCAGCTTCCGCCTTGGGGTTTATGGTGAAGGCGAAACCGGCGTTACCATAGTGGAACTTAAATGAACAAACTGGTTTTTGATTCACCCATAGGAAAAATTGCGGTTTTTGCCGAAAACGGCTTTCTGGTTCGGGTAAAGCTTAAATCCAAAGAGGAAAGCGACGGCAAAATTTCCGAAAAAATCCTTTTTGAAGCAAAAAAACAGCTTTCGGAATATTTTTCCGGAAAAAGAACGGAATTTGATTTGAAATATCGTTTTAACGGAACGGATTTCCAGAATTCCGTGTGGAGGGAACTCGAAAAAATCCCTTTCGGAAAAACAAAAACCTATGGCGAAATTGCGGCAGCCATATTGAAACCGAGGGCATCAAGAGCCGTAGGCTCCGCCTGCAACAAAAACCCGCTGGCAATAATCGTTCCATGCCACAGGGTAATCGGAAAGGGCGGAAAGCCAACCGGCTTTGCCTTTGGAACAGAAACAAAAGAACGGCTCCTTGGTCACGAAGCCTTTGACAGCAAAGGAGAATAAAAAAATGAAACTCGAATGGAAAACCTGCGCAAAAATTGCGGTAAGCATTTTCGCGCTCTATCTTGCCATAACATATTGGAAGGCCGCCGCCGGATTCATCGGAACGGTAATCGGCGCCGCTTCGCCGCTTGTAATCGGCTGCGCCGCGGCTTATGTCCTCAATCTTCTTATGACTTTTTATGAAAAACACTTTTTCGGAAAAGTTAAAAACCAAAAAGTCATAAAAGCAAAAAGACCGGTCTGCATGATTCTTGCCTTTATAACCCTTCTTGCGGTAATCGCCTTGGTAATCGGGCTTGTTCTTCCGGAATTCATTTCCGCAATTATGATTGTTGTGGATTATATTCCGGATGCGGCAAACTGGGTTGTTGAACAGCTTGAAAAGTTTGAATATGTTCCGCAGGATATCATTGATATGATAACTTCCATCGACTGGAAATCCCAGATAGAGAAGATTGTTTCTGTTGTGACTTCCGGAGTGAGCGACGTTATGGGAGTTGTGATTTCGACTGTTTCGACTGTTGTGGGCGGAATTGTGACCGCGTTCCTCAGCATAATTTTTACGATTTATATTCTTCTTGATAAAGAAAAACTCGGAAGCCAGGCCGACCGCATTGCAAAAAAATATCTCAATGAAAAACTTTACGGAAAATTCCGCTACGTTCTTTCTGTGCTCAATAACTGTTTCAGCAAATATATAATCGGCCAGTGCACCGAAGCGGTTATCCTCGGCTGTCTTTGCACCGTCGGAATGTGGATCCTCGGGCTTCCCTATGCAACAATGATAGGCGCCCTTGTTGCTTTCACCGCGCTTATTCCCGTTGCGGGCGCATTTATCGGCGGAGCGGTTGGCGCATTTATGATTCTGATGGTGAACCCGCTTCAGGCGCTTATTTTCGTTGTATATCTTGTTGTGCTCCAACAGCTTGAAGGCAACATCATTTATCCAAAGGTTGTGGGTTCTTCCATGGGACTTCCGGCAATATGGGTTCTTGCGGCTGTAACCATCGGCGGCGGCGTTATGGGCGTTCTCGGAATGCTTGTCGGCGTTCCAATCGCGGCGGCAATTTATGTTATCGTTAAAAACGACGTAAACGGCCTTACGGAAGAAAAAATCAAAGCCGCCCTTGAATAAAAGCCTTTCCATTGAGGGTAAGACGTCTTTTTTTGCTTTGCCGAAAAAGACGGATGAGTTGCAGAAGTAAAACGGCTTATTTTGTTGGATATAAGGATAAATAGTAAATGAAAGGCGGGTTTGCATGAGAAAGGCTGCAATATGTATTGCGATAGTTTCAATTATCGTTTTTATAATTGCCTGGGGAACGGGCGGAATCATGATTTACGAAAACGATTATGAAAGCAACGCGTGGCTCTATGTCGGACTGATTTCAATGGTAATCTTTTTTGGCTGTCTGATTTATCTCAAAACGACCCGCTGTACGCATTGCGGAAGGATAAACCCGACTTTTGGGGAATTCTGCCCTTATTGCGGAAAGAAAATTAAATGAATTTTCAATTAAAAAATAAAAGCCGGACTGTATTTGCAGTCCGGCTTTTGCCTTTTTATAAAATTATTATTCATTAACAGGTTCCGCGGGAATACGTTTGAGTCTTGCATATTTGGGCATTCCGTGTTCATAAGGGGTATCGATTTCGCCCTGAATAAGCGGAACGACGTATTCGATGAATTCATCGGTAACGTTGTTTCCTCCTTCGTTGATCCATTCACGCGGAACACATTTTTCTGCGTTTGCAACGTCTTTAAGGTCGATAAGGACGGGGGTGCATTTATAAATGCCGTATTTGGTATCGCGGCGGAAGCCAACCATTTTTCCGGTTTCGCCGGAAACAGCGGCTTCAACAGCAAAAGCACCTGCCATTTCCGCTTCGTCACGGTCGGTTTTGGAAGCCGCATGGCTTGCGCATCTCTGGAGAAGGGAAAGTTCGATTCCGCGGACTTTGGAACCGGTTTTTGCGCGGATTATATTGGACATGGTTGCCGCAAGTCCGCCAAGCTGGGAATGACCGAATTCATCGATTATGCTGAGGTCGTTGATGCCGTATTCGCTGATGAATTTGCCGTGTTTATCCTTGATTCCTTCGGAGAAAACAAGAACAATGCGTTTGTGGTGTTTGTGGAATTCATCAAGATCCTTGAAGAACTGGTCCATATCGAAAGGAACTTCGGGAAGATAAACGAATGCGGGACCTTCGCAGCAGATTTTTGAAAGTGCGGCAGCACCCGCAAGCCAGCCTGCGTGGCGTCCCATAACTTCGATGACGACAATGGCGTCACGGTCATAAACATGAACGTCCTTGATAACTTCGGCGACGGAAAGGGCTATGTATTTTGCGGAAGAACCGAATCCGGGGCAATGGTCGGTGCCGACAAGGTCGTTGTCTATGGTTTTCGGAACACCGATTATGCGGCATTCATAATCCTGGGTTGCCATATATTCCGAAATTTTGTTGCAGGTGTCCATGCTGTCGTTGCCGCCGTTATAGAAGAAATAGCGGATATCGTATTTTTTGAAAATTTCAAGAATACGTTTATAATCCGTATCGTCCTCGCGGAAATCTTTGAGTTTATAGCGGCAGCTTCTGATAAGGGAAGCGGGGGTCGTGAGCATAAGTTCGAGGGTTTCGGCATCTTCTTTTCCCATATCGATAATATTGTCGTCAAGAACGCCGCGGATTCCGTGCTGTGCGGCAAGGACCTTTGTAATGCATTTTTTGCCCAGCGCGGTTTTAATAACACCGTATGCGCTGGAGTTGATAACAGCGGTAGGACCGCCGGATTGACCGATAAGACATGCGCCGATAAGTTCGCTCATAAATAATTGCCCCCTGTAAAGCTTGAATATTTTGTTAATTTCCACAATGTCCGTTCCGCAAAAACGGCGCAGCTGTGTATATTAATAACATTATTTTATCACAGAATTTGTTAATCTTCAATATAAAAGAAATACGAAAAATTATTGAAAAAATTGGAACTTATGATATACTGTTATAGTATAATTCTTTCGGGAGTGAATTTTTTGTCTTATAACAGAGAAACCAATATAAAAACTTTTTTGGCGTCGCTTATTTTTGTAATAGTAATTGCGGCTTTCGCCGTTGCTGGCTTTCTTGTTTTCGGCGGGGAAGCTCCCGCAGAGGAAGATGTTTATCCCTGGATAACTTCCGACCACGCAGCGGTGGGCGGATTGCTTGACGGAACATATTATTCCGGTGAAAAAAATCCTTCCGGCGTGCTTTCATATAAAATCGCAGGGGAAATCACAGTCGGACCGGACGGCAAAGGCGATTTCAAAATTGAAAACTCCGGAAAGAACACCTGCCTTATCAAGGTGAGCATCGCAATAAACGGAGAAACTATGTATCAGACCGGATATATAAAACCTAACGAGCATATTTCCGAAGATGTGCTCGATTCTGTTCCCGCGGTGGGAACTTACAGCGCCGAAGCAATTTTTGAAGGCTTCGATCCAAATACCGAAAGCTCCATCGGTGCCGCAAAAGAAAATATTACCATAACGGTTATTCCGTAACCAAAAACCGCCGTGCTCGTTTTTGAGCACGGCTTTTTTCGTTTTCTAAAGAATATTCCGCAGAAGGGGAAGTTCCGAATCCCAGATTTCCTCCATAAGTATTCTGCATCTGTCCGCTTCGGCGGAAAGCTCGCCATATTCGCCATATTGAGCAAGGGAAGAAAAACGCGAAACAGCAATGGCCGTTTCATCAAGAAGTTCGTGCCGCACTATGCGGCAAAGAATATGCTGGCGCGAAAGCCAGTATTCGGTGAATTTTTCGCATTCCGAAGCGATTTTTTCGCTGTCTTCTGTTTTTATTGTATATTTGAGAAAATCTATCCTTTCAAAAACGCCTTCTTTTATTTCCGTAACTGTTTTAAGGCAGAAAAGATTGAAACCGATAAGAAAGACGAGCAGAACACCCGCAAAAACAACCCTCTTCAAATTTATTTTTGCTCCTTTTCAACGATATAATAATTCCCGTAAGGGTCACAGGTCATCAGGAAAATATCTTTTTCCGAAAGTTCATTTTTTTTGAGCACGCCCGAAAGCCACCTTTCGCTTAGGTTACAGGCGGAAAGAGATTTTGAGCACAGCACACCGTCGCTTATGAGCACCAATGGCGGAAAATCCTTTGCGCTTTTTGGATTTTTGGAAGTTTCGCCGGTAAGGGGCTGTGCCTTCGCTTTCGGAAAAACCGAAAGTTCTCCGTTCGTTTCAACAATCGCGAAGGAAACTTCCTCGATATCAAAAAAACCTTTTATGCGCAGCTGGCTCATAAGGTCCTCTATAGAAAGCCGAAGTTCCGCCATGCTTTTTTGTTCAATTTTTCCGTTCCGGATAATAACAACAGGGTTCCCGGAAACGAGGACCTGGGCTTTTCCGCTTTTAAGAGTGATGTACGAAAGAATCACTTCCGCGCTCATAAGCGTTATTATCGGAACGATTGCACCGATGAGGGGAATATCCGTATCCTCGATGGAAAGGGTCGCGATATTCGAAATAAGAATCGCTATGACGAATTCCGAAGGCTGAAGTTCCCCAAGCTGGCGTTTGCCCATTACCCGAAGGCAGATTATTATTACAAAATAAACGATAAGGGTGCGAAAAAACACAACGAACAAAGAAAAATCACCTCCGGATAAACTTTATTATTTACCAAACTGTTAAAATTAGACGCTTTCTGTTGCTAAAAAAACTTATTCTTGATATAATAATTAGACTGACCAGTATTTTTTTATTTTATATATCGGAGGATAAAATGGAAGAACTTAAATTTGAAGATATAACTTCCGAAGCGGAGAAAACTTCGGAAAAAACGGAAGAAACCCCTGCGGAAGCTCAGCCGCAGAAGGAAGAAAAAAAGAAGAAAACCCTTAAGGAAGAACTCATCGACTGGGGAAAAACCCTTTTGTTCTGGTGCTTCCTTCCCCTCGGCGTTTTTCTCATTTTTTGCTTTATGGCGAATGTTCCCACCGGTTCAATGTCGCCTACCATTCCCGTTGGTTCCCAGGTCCTTACAACAAGGCTTTTCGATAAAGAAAACATCGAACGCGGGGATATAATCGTTTTCGACAGCGATGAACTGAATATCGTCCTCATAAAGCGCTGTATAGGTCTTCCGGGTGAAACGGTTTATTTTGACGGAACCGGCGACGTTTATATCGACGGCGAAAAGCTTGAAGAACCCTATGTCAGCAGCTTTTCGGATTTTTACGGATTCTTTGAAATTCCGGAAGAACATTATTTTTTCGTGGGCGATAACCGCGGAGGTTCCCTCGATGCAAGATTCTGGGAACAGCCGTATATCCATAAAGACGAGATAAAAGGAAAAGCAAGGGCAATTATTCTGCCCGTTGATGATTTCAGAATATTGAACTGATTTTTCGGAGGAAAATATGAACAACAAACTTTTTGTAAGAATCATGGTAATCATTCTTATAATTGCAATGATAGTTCCCACCTTCGCATTTGCAATCGGGGCGATGCTTGGATGAAAGTAATGGTAGGGCTCAGCGGCGGAGTTGACAGCGCAGCCGCGGCATATCTTCTTAAAGAACAGGGCTATGAAGTCGCCGGTGCGACCTTCCGCCTTCTTGATGAATGGGACGAAGCAAAGGACGCAAAAGCTGTTGCGGAACATCTCGGGATTCCGCACTATGTTTTTGATTTCCGCGATATTTTCAAAAGGGAAGTCATTGACAATTTTGCGGAGGAATATAAAAACGGAAGAACCCCGAACCCTTGCGTAAGATGCAACAAGTTCATAAAATTCCCTGCTTTTTATGAAAAGGCAAAGGAACTTGGCTATGACCTTATTTCAACAGGTCATTATGCAAGAACCGATGGGGAAAACATCTTCCGGGCAAAAAACCTTGCAAAAGACCAGAGCTATATGATGTATAACATCGAAAAGGAACTTATTCCCCATCTGCGTTTTCCGCTTGCGGATCTTTCGAAGGAAGAAATCCGCGAAATTGCTGCAAAAGCCGGAATTCCCGTTGCCAATAAGCCCGATTCCCAGGATATCTGCTTTATACCCGACGGGGATACAAGGGGTTACATCGAACGTGAAATCGGCGAAATGCCCCACGGAAAATTCGTTGACGAAAATGGAAAAATCCTCGGCGAACACAAAGGCATCTGCAACTATACCATCGGCCAGAGAAAAGGGCTTGGTCTTTCCCTCAAGGAATCTCTTTATGTGGGAAAAATCGACCCGGAAGCGAACGAAGTTCTGCTTGTAAAAAACGAATCACTTTTCAAAAAGCGCGTGATGGTAAGGGATTTCCATTGGATAAACGGCGCACCGGATATGCCGATTCCCGTAACCTGCAAAATCCGTTACGGACATAATGCTGCGCCGGCGCTTGCAAGCACCTGTATTTATGACGATAAGGCGCTTATCCTTTTTGATGAACCCCAAAGAGCTGTTACCGCCGGACAGTCCGCCGTTATTTATGACGGGGAAAAACTTCTCGGCGGCGGCGTTATTATGGGATAAAAAGAGGAATCAGAATGTTCATAAAACTTATTGCCGCCGCGGCAAAACAAAAATTCATCAGTGCGCTGGAAAACGATATTCCGGAAAAAGGAAGTTTCAGCCCGGTGAAAAGCGGCGCGGCGATCCCCGCAAAATATAAGATATCTTTTGAGCTTTCAAAGGGGATTTCCGAAGAAAAAAGAGCAATAACCGTTACCGTGGAAAAGCCCGAAGGCATCCATACGGAAAATATTTTGACGGGAACAAATCCGGAACTGCTTGGCTGGCTCCGGAAAAACGGCGCAAAAAAACTTGCCGAAAAAGCAGACGAAGCTTTTTATAACTGTTCACATTTTTACTATCCGTGATATTTCGGTGATTGACAAGTGATGTGCTCTTGTGTATAATAGATACATTATATTTTTGAAAGGTCAAAAAATGGACGACGCAGACACACGAAGTATTAAAATAAATTGATTTTCGGAGCATAGCCTGAGCTTAAAAAAGCATCGGGCTGTGCTTTTTTGCGTTAATATAAAATCTGAAAGGTTGTATCAAAAAACAAAATGAACAATATCGGCACGATAATAGTAATGGGAATTCTTGTTATGATGTCGGCATATTTTTCCGCAACGGAAACAGCTTTCAACAGTCTTAACATAACAAAACTCAAAATTGCTGCAGAACACGGCGATAAAGGCGCTGTTCTTATGCTTAAGCTGATTGATGATTATAATCGCCTTCTTACAACGATTCTTGTGGGCAACAACATAGTGAATATTGCCCTTTCTTCAATAGCAACGGTTTTCTTTATTGAACTTATCGGCGGGGATATCGGCGCAACCGTTTCCACCGCGGTAATCACCGTTGTGGTCCTCATCTTCGGCGAAATCACCCCGAAAAGCGTAGCGAAGGAATCTCCGGAAGCTTTTGCAAGATTTTCCGCACCGATAATCAACTTCCTTGCTGTGATTCTTACCCCCATCAACTTCATTTTCTCCATGTGGAAAAAGCTCGTTTCCCTCGTTTTCAAAAGCAGCGGAGAACAGGCTGTCACCGAAGAAGAACTTCTTTCCATGGTTGACGAAGTCGAAAGCAGCGGCGTTATTGACGAACAGGAAAGTGAACTTATCCGCAACGCCATGGAACTCAACGAAAACGATGCAGCTGATATCGCAACCCCAAGGGTCGATATCGAAGCGGTTGGCAAGGATTGGACCAAGGAGGAAGTGGCGGAAGTCTTTGTCGAAACCGGATATTCTCGTCTGCCGGTTTATGTTGACAGCATTGATAACATCATCGGAATAATCCATCGCACGGATTTTTATAACAATTACGATATGGAAAATATCGCCGATACCATGCTTACAAAGCCGATTTTCGTTCCCACCACAATGAAGCTTGGCGCACTGCTCAAACTTTTGCAGAAGAACAAATGCCACATGGCTGTTGTTACCGATGAATACGGCGGCACTTACGGAATAGTTACCATGGAAGATATCCTCGAGGAACTTGTCGGCGAAATCTGGGATGAACACGACGAAATCGAAGAGGATATGAGCGAAAACAAAGGCGTTTATACCGTTTCCGGAAGCATGGATCCGGAAGAACTTTTCGAAGAGCTTGAAATGGATATTGATGAAGTTCCCTATGCGACCCTCAGCGGCTGGATTATGGATGAACTCAATAAAGTTCCGGAAGAAGGGGATACCTTCAATTCCAACGGATATAAATTCACCGTTGAATCCGTTGACGGAATGAGGGTCGATACCGCCGTTATCGAAAAAATCGAACCTATTTCAGAGGATGAGGAATAATGGAACTCGTTATCAAAAAATTCGATGAACTCACCGCTGATGAGCTTTATGATATTCTGAAACTTAGGGTTGACGTTTTTGTTGTGGAACAAAACTGCCCCTATCCCGAAATCGACGATAAAGATCAAAACGCCTATCATATCTGGCTTAAAGATGAGGACGGAATTGTTTCCTATCTTCGGGTGCTGGATAAGGGCGTTTCCTTCGAAGATGCCGCATTGGGCAGGGTGATTTCCGCAAAACGCAGAAAAGGTTACGGAACCATTGTGCTTAAAGAAGGAATCCGCGTTGCGAAGGAAAAATTCGGTGCGGATAAAATCACCATAGAAGCCCAGGTCTATGCAAGAAAATTTTACGAAAACGTTGGGTTCAAAAAGGTTTCGGAAGAATTTCTCGAAGACGGAATACCCCATATCCTTATGACCCTTGAATGTGAATAAAAAAGCGGCAGGAAAAATTTCCTGCCGCTTTTTGCGTTTGGATTGTTCACAAAAAGTTTTCTTGTGTTATCTGCATAAAAATGGTAAAATTTCAATAGAAATTGTAAAAAGGAGGCGTTTTTATGCGTTACGAAATCGAAGGAGGCTCTCTTCCGGCACTGGTTATCCAGCTTGAAGCGGGCGAAGGTCTTATGAGTGAATCCGGCGGCAGAACATGGATAAAAGGTCCCATCACCACCGATACAAAAGCTGACGGCGGCCTTGGCGGAAGCATCGGAAGAATGTTTTCCGGCGAAAGCCTTTTCCTCAACCACTATAAAGCAAGGGGAGCGGGTGAAATCGCCTTTACTTCTTCCTTCCCGGGAAGAATAGTTTCCCGCCAGCTTGCACCGGGCGAAAGCGTCATCTGCCAGAAAAAAGCTTTCCTTTGCGCCACCGAAGGCACAAAGCTTGAAATTTTCTTCAGAAGAAAAGTTTCCGCAGGTCTTTTGGGCGGCGAAGGCTTTATCATGCAAAAGGTAACAGGCCCCGGCCTTGCTTTCTTTGAAATCGACGGATACTGCAAGGAATATACCCTTGCACCCGGCGAAGAACTTGTTTGCGATACCGGCGTTGTTGCCCTGATGGATCCCACCTGCAAAATGGACGTCCGCATGGTATCAAGCGTAAAAAATGCCCTTTTCGGCGGCGAAGGACTTGTGGATACTGTAATCACCGGTCCCGGAAAAGTTATGCTCCAGACCATGCCTATTTATAAGGTTGCCGGAGCCATCGCACCCTTTATTGCAACGGGGAAATAAAATATGTAAAAACATAATGGCGGGAGTTTTGCTCCCGCCATTTTTATATAGCTTTTATCGCAATTTCAAGCGCTTTTGCGATGGTTTCAAGCGGAAGATTAGGTTTATCTTCCGTCTGCTGGGGAATAAACGGAACGTGAATAAAACATGCCTTGGTTTCCGTATTTTTGAAATGGTGAAGAATGTGATAAATAAGGTCGTTGCAGACGTAAGTTCCCGCGGAATACGAAACCGAGGAGGGAATTCCGCTTTCAGCAATGGCGGCGGTCATTTTTCTGACCGGAAGGGTTGAAAAATATGCGTTTTCGCCATCCGGAACGCAGGGTTCATCCTTTGGTCGGATGCCTTCGTTATCCGGAATGGAAGCAAAACGAAGATTCACAGCGACCATTTCCGGAGTAATGCCGGTTCTTCCGCCGGCCTGACCAACGCAGATTACCGCGTCGGGTTCCATTTCTTCCGCTTTTGTGATAACGATTTCCGCCGCTTTCCCGAAAACAACGGGAATTTCAAGCTTTGTGAGTTCAAAATCGCCGATAATATCAGGAAGAAGCTTCACCGCCTCCCAGGAAGGATTGATTTTCTCTCCGCCGAAAGGTTCGAAGCCGGTTATAAGAAGTTTTTTCATAAAATCACCGCCGTAATATGATAAAAACATTTTATCACATTGCGGAAAAATATTAAAGCTGTTTTTTTATTTTGCGCAAAGCACCTTTTTCCAATCTCGAAACCTGTGCCTGGCTTATGCCGATTTGAGAAGCAACGTCCATCTGGGTCTTGCCGTCAAAAAAGCGCATGGCAAGAATGCGTTTTTCCCTTTGCGAAAGGGTTTTTACCGCTTCTTTAAGGGCGATTTCCTCAAGCCAGCCAGCATCGGTGTTTTTGTCACTTATCTGGTCCATAATGAAAATTGTATCGCCGGAATCGGAATAGACCGGTTCATAAAGGGAAACCGGTTCCACAATCGATTCCAGCGCCACGACCACCTGATCTCTGGGCACGGCCATGATTTTTGCAATTTCGTCAACCTTTGGTTCGCGCCCATGTTCATTGATGAAATCTTCTTTTATCTGCATTGCGCGATAAGCCGTATCCCTCATGGAACGGCTCACCCGAACAGCGCCGGAATCCCGCAGAAAACGCCTTATTTCACCGATTATCATCGGTACCCCGTAAGTTGAAAACCGAACATCAAGGCTTGGGTCAAAGTTATCAATGGCTTTGATAAGCCCGATGCAGCCAACCTGAAAAAGGTCGTCCGGGGGTTCGCCCCTTCCGGTAAACTTTTGAACAACGCTTAAAACAAGCCGAAGATTGCCGTTTATCATCTTTTCCCGGGCGGATTTATCACCGTTTTTTGCGAGCTTGAGCAGCTCGATTTTTTCACTTTCTTTGAGCACCGGCAGCTTTGCCGTATTGATTCCGCAGATTTCAACTTTTCCGTAATACATAAAAAATCCCCTGTAAGCAATGTGATTTACAAAATGGATTCTTGACGTTTGAGCACGGCTGTATTCATTTGAGCACGAAGAAAAAACTGGGATTTTTTTGAGCACGGACAGACAGAATTTCCCTTCCAAAGGCATATTATATGATTTCGGGAGGGGATTTTTTATGCGGCTTGGGTTTGAAGAAATATGCGAAAAGGATGTTGTGAATATAATCGACGGAACCAGCTTCGGCTCTGCGGGAGATATTATTTTTGATGCGGAATCAAGAAAAATATGCTCCCTTGTCATCAAAGGAAAACCGAGATTTTTCGGTATTCTGGGAAGGGAAGAGGATTTTTTTATCCCCTGGGAAGAGATCGAAACCATCGGAAAAGATGTTATATTGGTAAAAACTTTGAAAAAAAGAAAAATAATTTCCGAAAAACAAAATATTTTCCAAAAAATTCTGAATTTTTTCTTATAATATATAGCAAAAACGGTTGCAAACGAAGGCTTTTAGTGTTATAATCTAATAGCTGGAAGACTGTAAGTCTATAATTGCGTCTTCTGAAAGCACACACACCCCACAATCCCGTCGGTCGTTGACCGGGAAAACCCGGTTGCTGCCGGGAAATGACTGGGGTGGAGGTAATAACAAGGAGGAAAAAAACAATGTCCGTAGTATCTATGAAACAGCTGCTTGAAGCTGGTGTACACTTTGGTCACCAGACCCGCCGCTGGAACCCCAAAATGGCTCCGTATATCTTCACCGAAAGAAACGGAATCTACATCATCGACCTTCAGAAAACCGTTAAAAAAATCGAGGAAGCATATTCCTTCGTAAACGAAATTTCTGCTGAAGGCAAATCCGTTCTTTTCGTCGGCACCAAAAAACAGGCCGCAGATTCCGTTCGTGAAGAAGCAGAAAGAGCAGGCGCTTATTTCGTAAACGCTCGCTGGCTCGGCGGTATGCTCACCAACTTCAAGACCATCAGAAGAAGAATCGCTCGTCTTCAGCAGCTCCGCAAAATGGAGGAAGACGGCACTTTCGATCGCCTTACCAAGAAAGAAGCAACCAAGCTCACTCTCGAAATCGAGAAACTTGAAAAATTCCTTGGCGGTATCGAAGATATGACCGAGCTCCCCGGTGCTCTTTTCATCGTTGACTCCAGAAAAGAGAAAATCGCCGTTGCAGAAGCAAAAAAACTCGGTATTCCGATCGTAGCTATTGTTGACACTAACTGTGACCCCGACGATGTCGACTATGTTATCCCCGGCAACGATGACGCTATCCGCGCTGTAAAACTCATCGCAGGCACCATCGCTGACGCTATCATCGAAGGCAGACAGGGTGAACAGAATCTTCCTGAAGAATCTGAAGAGGAGGCAGAATAATATGCCCTTTACCGCTCAAGACGTTAAAACTCTCCGTGAAATGACCGAATGCGGAATGCTCGACTGCAAAAAAGCTCTCATCGAAACCGATGGCGACATGGAAAAAGCAGTAGAATTCCTTCGTGAAAAAGGCCTTGCATCTGTTGCTAAAAAAGCAGGCAGAATTGCAGCAGAAGGTATCGTTCTTGCATTCACCGACGAAGCAAAGAAAGCTTCCGTTGCAATCGAAGTCAACTCCGAAACCGACTTCGTTTCCAAAAATGAAGATTTCCGTGAATTTGTAAAACTTGCAGGACAGGCTGTTATCGATAACAACCCTGCAGA
The DNA here is from genome assembly GCA_017536625.1 of Oscillospiraceae bacterium. Classification (GTDB taxonomy): domain Bacteria; phylum Bacillota; class Clostridia; order Oscillospirales; family Ruminococcaceae; genus UMGS1668. The sequence goes on from JAFXGY010000005.1 coordinate 25,433, forward strand.
CGTTGAAGCTCTCCTCGCATGTGTTGTTGACGGCAGAACCGTTAATGAACATCTTCAGGACAGACAGCTCAAAATCCGTGAAAACCTTAAAGTCCGCCGTTTCGTTCGTTATGAAGGCGACGTCGCAACTTATGTTCACGGCGGCGGCACCATCGGCGTTATGGTAAAATTCGCAACCGATGTTGCAGATAAAGAAGGCTTTGCAGAATACGGCAAAGATATCGCAATGCAGATCGCTGCAGCAAACCCCACTTATATCTGCGAACACTGCGTACCTGCAGAAGTTATCGACCATGAAAAAGAAATCCTCATGGCACAGATCGACAACGATCCCAAAATGGCTTCCAAACCCGATGCAGTAAAAGCAAAAATGGTTGACGGCAGAATCGGCAAATATTACAAAGAAAACTGCCTCATGAACCAGGAATTCGTAAAAGATCCTGATCTCGATATCAAAGGCTACACCGAAAAAGTTGCAAAAGAACTCGGCGGCTCCATCAAAATCGCTGAATTCGTACGTCTTGAAAAAGGCGAAGGCATCGAGAAAAAACAGGAAAACTTCGCAGACGAAGTTGCCAAACAGATGGCAGGCAAATAATTCAGCCTTAATGAATTAAGTGCGTTATGACAGAAGGATATAGATTTGTATTATAAATTATATCCTTCTGGATTATATTAAAGCGTAAATTGCAGAAAATTACAGGGAGGTGCATTCATATGAGTTTAGTCGAAACCGTAAAGAATGCCGGTATAGTCGGTGCGGGCGGCGCAGGTTTTCCTACCCATGTAAAACTGAACGCTAAATCCGAGTACTTCATTGTCAACGCAGCAGAGTGTGAGCCCCTTATCGAAACCGATAAGTTCCTCATGCGTACCAGAGCAGCAGACCTTGTAAAAGGTGTTGACATGATCGCAAAGGAACTCGGCGCTGACAAAAAGTACATAGCTCTCAAAGCAGCATACAAAACCGAAATTGCTGCTCTCGAAGCTGCTATTGCTGAAGCCGGAAGCGACATCAAACTCCACAAAATGGGCTATTTCTACCCGGCTGGTGACGAGCAGGTAATCGTTTGCGAAATCACCGGTAAATCCGTTCCCGAAAGAGGAATTCCGCTTATGGTCGGCGCAGTTGTCGATAACGTAGGTACCGTTCTTAACATCGTTGATGCTTTTGAAGGCAAACCCGTTACCGATAAATTCCTCAGCGTTGTCGGTGAAGTAAAACACCCCGTTATGCTTTCCGTACCGCTCGGAACTTCCGTTCGTGCCTGCGTTGAAGCAGCATGCCCCACCATTTCCAACTATGCAGTAATCATGGGTGGACCTATGATGGGCGGCGTACATGATCAGGAAGAAGATATCGATAAACTTGTTATCACCAAAACCGACGGTAACATCATCGTTCTTCCCAAAGATCATCACCTCGTAAGATGGGCACATCTTAAATCCGAGTCCATGAAGAACAGAGCTAAATCCAGCTGCATCCAGTGCCGTATGTGCACTGATAACTGCCCCAGATATCAGATCGGTCATGATATTGAACCCCATAAGATCATGAGAAATCTTTACAGAGAAACCATGATCACCGATAACGATGAATTCCTTCGCGTATTCGGACATGCAATGAACTGCTGCGAATGCGGTGCTTGCGAACTCTTCTCCTGCCCGATGCACCTTGCTCCCAGAAAAGCAAACGTCTATATCAAGAGCAAGCTCCGTGAAAGAGGAATCGACGTTCCGAAGAACATGGAACCTCAGGAAAGACCTGACCGTGAAATCAGAAAGATTCCTACCAACCGCCTTGCAGCTCGTCTTGGCCTTTCCAAATACTATGGCAAACATCTTCTTACCGATGAACCCATCGTTCTTGAACCCGAAACTGTTGAGATTCCTCTCAAACAGCACATCGGCGCTCCTTCCACCGCTGTTGTTGCAGTAGGCGACAAAGTTCAGAAGGGCGACATAATCGGCCAGATGGACGAAGGCAAACTTGGTGCAAATGTTTATGCAAGCTTTGACGGCGAAGTTATCGCTGTTACTGACAGAGTAGTATTAAGGAGGGAGAGCAAATGATCCAGACTATCGGAATGCTTGAATTCAACAGCATTGCAAAAGGTATCGAAACCTGTGATGTAATGCTCAAAGCAGCAGAAGTTTCCCTTATCAGAACTTCTACTGTTTGCCCCGGCAAATATATCATCATCATCACCGGCGACACCGGTTCCGTAAAAGCCTCCATTCTTGCAGGCGAAATGAACGGCGGCGAATGTGTCGTTGATAAAATGATCATCCAGAACGTACATCCCCAGCTTATTCCCGCACTCAGCGGCACCGCACAGGTCGTCAAAGGCGACGCTATCGGCGCAATGGAATTCTACAGCATCACCTCTGCTATCAAAGCAGCTGATGTTGCTGCAAAAGCTGCACAGATCAGCCTTGTTGGAATCACCATGGGTTATGCTGTCGGTGGTAAAGGTATTGTAACCCTTACCGGTGACGTTGGCGCTGTAAGAGCTGCTGTTGCTGCAGGTATCGAAGAAGCAGCACGCATGGATCTCTATATCGGTTCCACCGTTATTCCGAAATATGCACCCGAACTTTTCGATTCTCTTCTGTAATCGCTGCACTGCAAATAAAAATCACACCCTGCCTTTTTGGCAGGGTGTTTTTTTATACAAAATGTGTAAGTTCAAAATGCCGAATTTCTTAAAATCATCTTTACATCCTGTGCTTATTTTGATAAAATAGTATAGAATAGGGAGCGGTATAAGCATTGGCTTTTTCGCTTCCGCGAAAGAATGATTGGAGCGATTTTATATGGACCTTAAATATAAGCGCGTACTTCTTAAACTCAGCGGTGAAGCCCTTGCGGGCGAAAGAGGCGTCGGCCTTGATTTCAGCGTAATTACCCCTATTTGTGAAAGCATCAAAAAATGCGTCGAACTCGGCGCGGAAGTCGCAATCGTAGTCGGCGGCGGAAACTTCTGGCGCGGACGTTCCAGCGGAAACATGGACAGAACCAGAGCTGACCATATGGGAATGCTTGCAACTATAATCAATGCAATCGCCGTGGGCGATACCCTTGAACAGATGGGAGTAAACGCAAGAGTTCAGACCGCAATTTCCATGCCGGAAATCGCAGAACTTTTCATAAAAGGCAGAGCCGAAAGACATCTTGAAAAAGGCAGAGTCGTCATTTTCGGCGGCGGAATCGGAAGACCCTGTTTTTCCACCGATACCGCAAGCGCCCTTAGAGCCGTGGAAATCAATGCGGATATCTTCTTTAAGGCAACCATGGTTGACGGCGTTTATGATAAGGACCCCCGTAAGTTCGATGACGCAAAACGCTATGATACCCTCACCTTTAAAGAGGTGCTTGATAAAGAACTCGGCGTTATGGACGCAACTTCCGCAGCACTTTGCCGCGATAACAATATGCCGGTGCTTGTTTTCAGCCTTGATGACCCGGATAATATCGTAAGGGCAATAACCGGCGAAAATATCGGAACCGTCGTTACCGGCTGATATTATAAAAAAGTTAAATTTGCCGGGGGAAAGAAAACGGTGAACTTTTCCCGAAAACGGCTTTTATAAATTCCACCCACACCGAAGAACAGGAGGATATTATGAAAGAACAGCTTATTCCTTACAGCGAAAAAATGGAGAAAACCCTCAGCGTGCTCGCAAGCGACTTCGGTTCCATCCGTGCAGGCAGAGCAAACCCCGGTGTCCTCGACAGAGTAAGCGTTGAATATTACGGAACCATGACCCCCATCAACCAGGTTGCCGCGGTATCCGTTTCCGAAGCAAGAATCCTTGTAATCCAGCCTTGGGACAGAAGCTGCCTTAAACTTATCGAAAAAGCAATCAATGCTTCCGATATTGGCATTCCGCCCCAGAACGACGGCGTTTGCATTCGTCTTGTTTTCCCGCCTCTTACCGAAGAACGTCGTAAAGACCTTTGCAAAACCATTGCAAAACACGCAGAAGAAGCAAAAGTAAACGTCCGCAACCACAGAAGAGACGCAAACGATTTCTGCAAAAAACAGCAGAAAGATAAACTCATCACCGAAGACGACCTTAAAGATCTTGAAAAAGATATCCAGAAACTCACCGATGATTTTATCGCAAAAATCGACAAAATGGCAAACGAAAAAGAAAAGGAAATCATGGAAATCTGATTTTATCGGATTTGTTTTTCCGTTTTGCGCATAGCATTGTTTTGGGAAAACAGAATTTTAATTTATTATGAAACGGAGGTGCCGATATGACCGATAAAATTATTTTGCCGGAACATATCGGCATCATTATGGACGGAAACGGCCGCTGGGCAAAAAAACGCGGTCTTCCGCGCAATATGGGCCATAAAAAAGGTGCGGAGGTTTTCGAAAAAATATCCCGTCATTGCCGCGATTTAGGAATAAAATATCTTACGGTATATGCCTTTTCCACGGAAAATTGGAAAAGACCGAAAGAGGAAATTGACGGAATTATGAACCTTATGCGTTCCTACCTCAAAAATATGCAGAAAGCCGCCGGCGACCATATTGCGGTGCGCTTCATCGGCGACAGAACCCCTTTTGATGAGGATATAAAAGCGCTTATCGAAGAAGCTGAAAATGCGGATATCGGGGAAGTTATCACCACCGTCCAGATCGCGCTCAATTACGGCGGAAGGGATGAAATTACCCATGCCGTAAAGGAAATTGCAAAAAAGGCTGCAGAAGGCAGCCTTTCCCCGGAAGATATAACCGAGGATATGATTTCCGCAAATCTTTATTCAGCATCTCCGGAAGCGGATCTGATAATCCGCCCCAGCGGGGAAGAACGCCTTTCCAACTTTCTGCTTTGGGAAAGCGCCTATTCCGAATTTGTTTTTATGGATGTTCTCTGGCCGGATTTTACCGAAAAGGACCTTGATGCGGCCATAGAGGAATATTCAAAAAGGAACCGTCGCTTTGGCGGAGTTTAGCAATTATTTTTAGGTTAGAAGGGAAAAGAATCTTGAAAACAAGGATTATTTCCGCCCTGGTGGGACTTTTGCTTCTGGGCGGAGTTTTATTTCTTTTTGAAACGGCAGTTCTCGATGTGGCGGTTGCGCTTCTTTCGATGATAGCCGTCGGCGAAATGATAAAAGCCGCAGGACTTTTTAAGAAAAAAAGATTTGCGGCGGTCTGCATTGTTTTTGCCGGACTTTTCTCAACTTCATATTACCAGGGATTTGCTTCCCTCGAAACTTTCGTTGAATTCGCCTTCGGAATAGTCGTTCTGCTCTTCGTGATGAACGACCACAAGGAACTTAAGGTGACTGATGCGGCTTTTGCGTTTTTCTTCACCGTTTTTATTCCAAGAGCGTTTTCAACCCTTCTGCTTTTCAGAAATTTCGGTGCGCCGGAATCCTATTTCCTTGTGCTCACAAGCCTTGCGGTGGCGTGGCTCAATGATACCTGCGCCTATTTCAGCGGATATTTCCTCGGAAAACGCAAGCTCTGCCCGGAAATCAGCCCGAAGAAAACCCTTGAAGGTGCCATTGGCGGCGTTTTTGGCGATGTTATACTTTGCAGCGTTCTTGCATATATTTTCAGCGCCGCAACCGGCAGCGAAATCAATTGGGTAAGCTTCGTGATTTTTGTTCCTTTCGGTGCTGTAATCGCAATTTTCGGCGATCTTTGCGCTTCTGTAATCAAGCGCCAGTTCGGAATTAAGGATTACGGAAATATCATGCCCGGTCACGGCGGAGTTATGGATCGCTTCGACAGCTGGGTTTTTGTTGCGCCGGTACTTTATATCTGGAATATCTATTTCCCGGTTATTTAAAAGAAAGAATACGAAAAATGACTTATTGCCGCTTGATTGCGGCAATAATTTTATCATAAAATTATTAAAGGAGGCTTTTTTATGAAGCGCCTTTCCGTTCTGGGTTCAACCGGTTCCATCGGAACCCAGACCCTTGATGTCTGCAGAAGGCTTGGTTTTGAAGTTACCGCTCTTGCCGCAGGAAGCAACATCGAACTTCTTGAAAAACAGGCGAGGGAATTCAGACCAAAGCTTGTTGCGGTATATGATGAAGAAGCCGCAAAGCGCTTGAGCATCGCACTTTCCGATACTGACATAACCGTGCTCAGCGGGGAAGAAGGCGTGCTCGAAACGGCTTCTGCGGATTGCGATACGGTGCTCAATGCCGTAACCGGCATTGCCGGTCTGCGTCCGACCATTGCCGCCATCGAAGCAGGGCATGACGTTGCCCTTGCCAATAAGGAAACCCTTGTTGCCGGCGGAAAAAGGGTTATGGATTATGCCGCTGAAAAGGGCGTGAAGATCCTTCCGGTTGACAGCGAACATTCGGCGATTTTCCAGTGCCTTCAGGCAAAAGGGGATTATTCCCGTATAAAAAAACTGATTCTCACCGCTTCCGGAGGTCCCTTCTTCGGAAAAAAAGCGGAGGAACTTATAAATGTAACTCCGGAGGATGCCCTTAATCACCCAACGTGGAATATGGGCAGAAAAGTGACCATAGATTCCGCCACAATGGCAAACAAAGGCCTCGAAGTAATCGAAGCGGCGCATCTTTTCGGCGTTTCGGCGGATAATATTGAAGTCGTTATACACAGGGAAAGCATAGTCCATTCCCTTGTTGAATTCACGGATAATTCCGTTCTTGCCCAGCTGGGCGTTCCGGATATGAGGACCCCGATTCAATATGCGCTCACCGTTCCGGAAAGATGCGAAAGCGCGGTTCAAAGCCTTGACCTTGCAAAAATCTGTACTCTTCATTTTTATCCCCAGGATAACGAAGCTTTTCCTTCCACCAATATCGCAAGGTACGCCCTTTCCCTTGGAAAAACCGCAACCGCCGCATTCAACGCCGCGGACGAAATTGCCGTTGCGGCGTTCCTCGAAGGAAAAATCGGCTTCACCGATATTCCGAAAATCATCGAAAAAACCGTTGAAATGCCCCTTCCCGGCGGAACAACATTTGAAGAGGTTTTCGAAACCGATAAAGAAGCACGAAAATTTGCTTCTTCACTTATTAAGTAAGGAGATTTACCCTTGAGCATTGTTATAGCAATTTTACTTTTCGGATTTATGATTTTTTTCCATGAGCTCGGACATTTTGCAACTGCAAAGTGGGCTGGGGTAAAGGTCAACGAATTTTCCATCGGCATGGGTCCGAAGATCATTTCAAAAACCGTCGGCGAAACCGCATATTCCCTTCGCCTTCTTCCAATCGGCGGATTTGTTGCCATGGAAGGGGAAGATGAGGAAAGCGAAGACGAACGCCGTTTTATGGCGGCACCGGTTTGGAAAAGGATTATCATAACCTCCGCCGGAGCAATCATGAACCTTATTCTCGGTCTTGCGGTAATAATCATTCTTGCCTGTTCCCAACCCCTTCTCGGGACCACAACCGTTGCCTCTTTTACGGAAGGTTCCTCTTCCGCAAATTATCTTCAGATAGATGACAAGATTCTTGCGGTAAACGGAGAAAAATCAAACTGCGATTACGATATAGTCTATTCCCTTGTAAGAGATACGGACGGCGTTGTTTCCATGGATATTCTTCGCGGCGGGGAAGAGATACATCTTGATAAAGTGGTTTTCGAAACCCAGGATTTGGGCGGAATGCAGTCCATAATCCTCGATTTCAGCATCTATGGCGAAGAACCGACTTTCGGCGGAATAATAACTTATTCCTTCAACTGGACCTGGTCCCTTGTAAAGCTTGTCTGGTATTCCCTCGGGGATATCATCAGCGGGGAATTCGGCATAAGCCAGCTTTCCGGTCCGATAGGGGTTACGGATACCATTTCCGACGCGGTTGCAAGCACGAATTATAAAGGCCTTCTTCTTATTCTTGCGGTGATAACCGTGAACCTCGGCGTTTTCAATCTTCTGCCTTTGCCTGCTCTTGATGGCGGAAGAATTTTCTTCATGCTTATCGAAGCGGTAAGGGGAAAACCCATCAACCAGAAAGTCGAAGGAATGATCCACGCGGTAGGCATGGGGCTTTTGTTCCTTCTTATGATAATCGTCGCATATAACGACATTTTAAGACTTGTTACGGGAGGTTAATGCTTTGGCAAAGGAAGTTAAAATAGGAAAAATCGCCATCGGCGGCGAAAACCCCATCGCGATCCAGTCCATGATAAGCGTGCCCTCCACAGATATCGAGGGAAGCGTAAAACAGGCCGTGGAGCTTGAAAAAGCAGGCTGCGAAATAATCCGTGCCGCCATTCCGGATATGGCAGCTGTGGAACTTATTCCTGCGATAAAGGAAAAAATTTCCATTCCGCTGGTTGCGGATATTCATTTTGATTATCGGCTTGCACTTGCGGCGGTGGAAAACGGAATCGACAAAATCCGAATAAATCCGGGTAACATCGGTTCCGAAGAACGCACCCGCCAGGTGGTTGAAGCCTGCGGAAATGCGGGTGTCGCAATACGCGTCGGAGTAAACGGCGGAAGCCTTGATAAACGCCTGCTCGAAAAATACGGTTCTCCGACTGCGGAAGCTCTTGCCGAAAGCGCTTTGGACCACGTTGCGATACTCGAAAAATACGGATTTACCGATACGGTCATTTCAATAAAATCCAGCAACGTAAAAACCATGATAAATGCCTGCCGCCTTGTTTCGGAAAGATGCGATTATCCTCTCCATCTCGGAGTTACCGAAGCGGGAACCGAACACATGGGCATTATCAAAAACGCCATAGGAATCGGCGGACTTCTTGTGGACGGAATCGGTTCCACAATCCGCGTCACCCTGACCGCGGACCCTGTTCGCGAAATATACGCAGCAAAAGATATTCTTAAAGCGGCGGGAGTGCGCGATTTCGGCGTAAACATCGTTTCCTGCCCCACTTGCGGAAGAACAAGAATTGACCTTATTAAACTTGCAAACGAGGTTGAAGAGGCTCTCAGAGGCTGTGAGAAGCCTTTGACCGTTGCCGTTATGGGCTGCGCCGTAAACGGCCCCGGCGAAGCAAGAGAAGCGGATATCGGAGTTGCCGGCGGAGATAAATGCGGCCTTATCTTCAAAAAAGGCGAAATTTTAAGAAAAGTTCCGGAAAACGAAATTCTTCCGGCGCTTCTTGAAGAAATCGGAAGGATGTAAAAATGGGGAAAATTTTTTCCGAGATTTTCGGAACTGATTTCGGGAAGGAATTTCTTTCTGCCAAAATCATCGGTATGAACATCGATATGGAGGGAAGAAAAATCCTTGCTAAAATCGCTCCGGAAGAGCTTATACATAAAAAAGACCTTTATGCGGTGCAAAAGGATCTTTGCCAAAAGCTGGGCGTAAAAAGCGTCCGGCTTATTCCTGTTTATGCGCCGACCATGTTCGGAATGGAATATTTTGAAGACCTTGCTTATGAAGTAAATATGCGTTCTGTTCCGGTGAACGGATTTTTTACCGATGCGAAAGTGACCTTCGAAAACTTTATGCTCCGAATCGAACTTGCCCATGGCGGGGCCGAAATCCTTTTGGCAAACCATGCGGATATGGTTATCAAAAGAATTGTTAAAGAAGAATTCGATCTTGATATCGAAGTCGATTTTTGCGGAATCACCGAAGTTGACGAAATAAGCGAAAGAAAAACCTCCTCCGTTTCCTATTCCGACGCAAAGGCAAAGGGAAGTTCTTCCAATGCGCCGAAGCCGAGAACGCCGAAGGCGGTTCCTTTCGGAAACGGGGGCTTCGATGCTTCAGGCCTGCCCATCGACCCGAACAATATGGAAGTGGTTATGGGAAGACCCATAAAACAGCGCCCCATGAAGCTTTGCGACGTTGACCAGCAAAGCGGAAGGGTCGTTATCTGGGGGGATATTTTCTCCACGGAAAGCCGGGAGACCCGAGACGGCGAAAGCGTTATTATCACAATCATGCTCACGGATCTCACAAGCTCCAACATCCTCAAGATAATCGCAAAGAAAAAAGAGGCAGAAGCGGTGCTCGCTCTTAAAAGCGGCGATACGGTCGTGGTAAAAGGTGAAGCCTCCCTCGATAAATACGAGCATGATGTGACCATTCGCCCGACGGATATCTGTAAAGTGAAACGGCTTCACAGAACTGACGACGAGGAAGAAAAGCGTTTTGAACTCCATTGCCACACCAATATGTCCCAGATGGATGCCATCACCGCCCCGGAAAAGCTTGTTAAGCGCGCCCATGATTGGGGTCACCGGGGAATTGCCATTACCGACCACGGAAACGTCCAGGGCTTCCCGGAAGCGGCGGAAACTGTGCGCGCGCTCAAAGACCCGAACTTCAAAGTGGTCTATGGTGTCGAAGCGTATTTTGTTGACGATACAGTAAAGGCTGTTTTCGGCGAACCGAATGCTTCCTTTGATGGGGAAATAATCGTTTTCGACCTCGAAACCACCGGTCTTTCCGCTTCCATCGAACGTATGACCGAAATCGGCGCCATAAGAGTTGTGAACGGAGAAATCACCGAAGAATTCAATACCTTTGTTGACCCGGAAAAGCATATTCCGGAACGCATAACGGAACTTACCGGAATCGACGACAGCATGGTTGCCGGTGCTCCGAAGGAAGATGAAGCCCTTCGGATGTTCTATGAATTCTGCGGAAACTGCAGATTTCTTGTGGCACATAATGCCGGGTTCGATACCGGATTTCTTCGTGCGGCGGGGGAAAGATGCAAAATTCCTTTTGATTGCCAGTATGCGGATACCGTCGCCATGGCCCGTTCCATGTATCCGAATATAAAAAACCATAAGCTCGATACCGTTGCAAACCACCTGAAGCTTGCTCCGTTCAATCACCACAGAGCCTGCGACGATGCAAGGGAGCTTGCGCTGATCCTTATAAAAATGATGGCGCAGCTCCGCGAAACCGAGCATATAGATAACTTTGCGGAAGTGAACGGAATTCTCCGAGGGGCAGATCCCCGCAAACTTCCGACCTATCACCAGATAATAATTGCGAAGAATCAGCGGGGACTTAAAAACCTTTATGAACTGGTTTCCCAGGCTCACGTTACTTATTATAAAAAGCGTCCCCGCGTTCCGAAAAGCCTTCTTATAAAATACAGGGAAGGATTGATAGTTGGTTCTGCCTGTGAAGCCGGAGAACTTTACAGAGCTTTGACCGGCGGAAAATCCCACGATGAACTGGTCGAAATTGCGAAATTCTATGATTTCCTCGAAATCCAGCCCGTGGGCAATAACGAATTTATGGTCCGTGACGGAAAAGTCGAAAACGAAGACCGGATTCGCGAATGGAACAAACAGATAGTAGCCCTCGGCGAGGAACTCGGAATTCCCGTTGCCGCCACCGGCGACGTTCACTTCCTCGATCCGGAAGATTCTGATTACCGCAAAATAATCCAGGCGGCGCAGGGATATCCGGATGCTTCGAACCAGGCGCCGCTCTATTTCAAAACCACCCGTGAAATGCTCGATGAATTTGCCTATCTCGGCGAAGAAAAGGCAAGGGAAGTCGTTATCACCGTTCCGAACCGCATTGCGGATATGTGCGATGTGATAAAACCCATACTTGACGGAACTTATACACCCTATATTGAAGGCGCGGAAGAGGACCTTAAAAACCGCTGCTGGAAAAAGGCATATGACGTTTATGGTGAAGAAACCCCGGAGGGAAGAAAGATTCCCGAACTTGTTGAAAAACGCCTTTCAAGGGAACTGGATTCCATTATAAAACACGGCTATGCGGTTCTTTATGTCATAGCCCAGAAGCTCGTTACAAAATCAAACGAAGACGGATATCAGGTAGGTTCCCGTGGTTCAGTAGGTTCTTCCTTTGTTGCCACCATGAGCGGAATTTCAGAAGTAAACCCCCTTGTTCCGCACTATGTCTGCCCGAATTGTCATCACAGCGAATTTTTTGAAAAAGGCGAAGTCGGTTCCGGTTTTGACCTTCCGCCGAAAAAATGTCCGAAATGCGGAACACAGTATAAGCAGGATGGCCACGATATCCCATTCGAAACCTTCCTTGGTTTCCATGGCGATAAAGCACCTGATATCGACCTCAACTTTTCCGGTGAATATCAGTTCTGGGCGCACAGATATACCGAAGAACTTTTCGGCAAGGACCATGTTTTCAAAGCAGGAACCATCGGCACCGTTGCTGATAAAACCGCGTTCGGCTATGTAAAAAAATTCTGCGAAGAAAAAGGCATAACCTATCACAAAGCGGAAGAAACAAGGCTTGCCATGGGCTGCACCGGAGTAAAACGCACCACCGGCCAGCACCCCGGAGGAATGGTTGTTATCCCCACCGGATACGATATTACGGATTTCTGCCCGATGCAGCACCCTGCGGACGATGCGGAATCCGATATGCTCACCACTCACTTCGACTTCCATAAGCTGCATGATACCATACTCAAACTTGACGAACTGGGACACGATGTTCCGACCCTCTGCAAGCACCTTGAAGATATGACCGGGCTTCTTGTAACGGATGTTCCCATGAGCGATGAAAAGGTTTACAGCCTTTTCACCTCGCCAAAAGCCCTTGGGGTCGAACCGGAGGATATCGACTGTCAGACCGGAAGCCTTGCTCTTCCGGAACTGGGAACAGGCTTTGTCCGCGGAATGCTTCTTGAAACCCAGCCGAAGAACTTTTCGGCGCTTATTCAGATTGCGGGTCTTTCTCACGGAACGGACGTATGGCTCGGCAATGCCCAGGAACTCATCAAAAACGGCACCTGCACCATCGAAAACGTAATCGGTACCCGTGACAGCATCATGACTGATCTTATCCGCTATGGTCTTGACCCAAGTATGGCGTTCAAAATTATGGAGATAACCCGTAAAGGTAAAGCGAAAAAGCTTCTTACCGATGAACACAAGGCCGCCATGCGCCAATGCGGCGTTCCGGAATGGTATATCGACAGCTGCCTTAAAATAAAATATATGTTCCCGAAGGCTCACGCCGCCGCATATCAGATCGGTGCCATAAGGCTTGCATATTTCAAAGTTCACCACCCGGTGGAATTTTATGCGGCTATTTTCACCGTCCGAGGCGATGACCTTGACGGCGGTATTGTTATGAAAGGAAGGGAAGCGGTCAAGCGCAAAATCAAGGAAATGCGCTCCATGGAAAACCTTAATAAGGGTGAAGAAGACCAGCTTACCATGCTCGAAGTTGCGAACGAAATGCTCGCAAGGGGTGTGGAGGTTCTTCCCGTTGACCTTTATAAATCCAGCGCCACAAAATATGTGCCGGAGGACGGAAAACTCCGTCTGCCTTTCGTTTCGCTGAAAGGGCTTGGCGCCAACGCCGCAAAACCCCTAGAGGAAGCAGGCAAAAAAGGCGAATATCTTTCCGTCGATGACGTGGCTTCCCGTGCAGGCATAGGTTCCGGCGTTATGGATATCCTTCGCACCAACGGCGTGCTCAAAGGCCTGCCCGAAAGCCGCCAGATGAGCTTTTTTGAAATGTGAGGTAATTTGATGATATATCTTGACGGTTCAAAGTTTTTCTTTGATATCGAAAACTGCTTTTCCGACCTTGTTGCAAGGGCAAGAACCCAAAATGAAAATGAAAAAGCCGATGAAAGCGCAGCGGAACTATGCGCCGGATTCGGAAAATTCTTCGGAATAAAGCCGGAATATGTCAGAGCGGGGAAAAATTATGAAACCCTGCTCGAAGGGATCTTCGGGAACGCGCCGAAAGCCCTTGTTCCGGAATATGAAATCTCCGCCGAAAATTTTTCGGCGGCGTTCCCTTCTGCGGAAGTTATAAGGCAGAAAAAATCCCCGGATATGAAGATAAAAGCGGAAGTTCTTGCTTCGGCGGCGAATGAAAACGGCGCGGATGTTATTTATATCAGCAATCCATGCTGCCCTACCGGACTTGAAATTTCGCCGGAAGAGATAAAAAAGCTCTGTTCAATTACCGAAGCGAAAATCGTGGTTGACGAAAGCTTCTGCGTTGACGAAAGCGTTTCCGTTCTCGGAATCATTCCGGAAACGGAAAACCTTATGGTGCTCAAAAAAATGCGCTTCGGCGGCGAACCGGTTTTTGCCTGCGGAAAAAACCTTACGGAATTCGGCTGCAAAATTTCCGCATCGAACCAGGCGGCGGGAAAGGTTATTTTTGACCATGATTCCGCACTCAAAACCGCGCAGCGCAAGCTTCTTGACAGCCGCGACAGCCTTTATATCCGAATTAAAAAGCTCGCGATAAAATATGATGCGCTGGAGCGCCTTTACCGCACAAAGGCAAGCTGCGTTTTCTTTAAAGTGAAAGATGCGGAAGAAAGAGCGAAAAAACTTCTTGATATGGGAATTTCCGTTTATTGCAAAGAGGGATATTTCTGCGTTTTCGCCGGCGAAAAGGACGAAAACGAAGCCGTGCTCAAAGCGCTGGAAGATGTGCTCAAATAAAAAAAGCCTCCCTTGCCTAAAGGGAGGGGGACCGCGAAGCGGTGGAGGGATTTATAATCCCATCACGTTTGTGCCGGCTGTTTATTGACCGTATGGACTGATATTATTCGACAGAAAGATTTTTAAAAAACGAAAAAAACGCCCCGGCTGTCTAATCTGGGGCGTTTTTTTTGATGGATTTATTCAAAACAATTTATTAAATAGAGCAGGGAATTATCAAAATTAAAAGTACCACTGCTTTTAACGGTTTTAACATAAAGGGAAAGCAGATTTTCTTTCGCGGAATTTATGCTTTCATAATTTAAATTTTGCGGATACGTGCTTTTCAGTTTTTCTATGAAATTTTTTGAAAGAGTGTTATATGCCTTAAACTGGTGTAATTTTTTGCCTTCAACAGTTGCTTCGGCATAAAGCAAAAGCTGCCTTGCATTTCCGAGCGCAATATCGGCAAAAATATAATTTTTTCGCAACAGGGCAATCTCTGCATAGCGTAATTCGTTTATAAAACGATAATGCATAGAATTATCTGCTCCGCAAGTTTTGGGCTGTTGGTTAAATTTTTTGATGCGGTCATTTATTAATGCGGTAAAATTTTCCGTTTTTGCAAAAATAATTTTATGTAAAGGGGAACGAATTGGAATCTCCGCAGTTGGCATGAATGATATATCGGTGCTCAAACCGTTTTTTAAATAAACAGAAATTCCGAGAACAGAATCCGACCAGGCACGTTTTTCAATATGGCAGGAACTCATAGTCCTAAAAAAGTTCTCAAGCTGGGTAGCTGCGTCTTTTACGCATTCCGAATCATAACAGCCTGCCATCAAATCAATATCTGAATAAATATCCGAAAAGCCAATGGCGCCGGAACCGATTTGAATAAGTCCCTCAAAATCGGAACAATTTTCAAAAAATGAAATTATATTATTGAAAAATTCTTCTCGTTCGGAAAAAACATACATAATTTTTGCTCCATAATAAAAATGCTATATTGTGTATTGCTTAAAATACTAAAATATAGTAAAATGGCTTCATAAAAGCTCTTTCGGGAATTTGAATCCGAGCTTATCGATGAACCACGCTTCCTTTACGGAAAAGGTCTTTCCGTCAAGATAAGCAAGGTGCTCCGCATCTTCCTCAAAGCGGAAGGTCAGTTTATAGGAACAGAGCGCCTGCCAGTTAAAGCCGTGTCCGTCCTTTGCTTTGCCATATTTCGTATCGCCGATGAGGGGATGACCAATGGCGGCGAACTGGGCACGGATCTGATGGGTGCGCCCGGTAAGAAGCTCCGCTTCGCAAAGGCTCATGCCATCGCGGGAAGAGAGTACGCGGTATTTTGTTTTTGCGGTTTTGGCACCGGGCTTTGGTTCCTTGTGCGCTTCAACGGTGTTGGTTTTCTCGTTTTTGATGAGAAAATGTTCAAGAAGGCCGCTCTGCTTTTTCGGTGTGCCCTTCACTACGCAAAGATATTTTTTCTCGAGTTCACGGTCTTTTATTTTATCGTTAAGAACCCGAAGGGTCGCCGCGTTTTTTGCGGCGATGACTATTCCGCAGGTGTTGCGGTCGATTCGGTTGCAAAGTGCGGGAACAAAGGAATTTTCGCTTTTCGGGTCATAATCGCCTTTTTTATAAAGATAATGCTGAATGCGAGCGATAAGGGTATCGGCACACCACTGGTCACCTTCGTGAACAAGAAGCCCAGCGGGTTTGTTTATCAGAAGAATATTTTCGTCCTCGTAAACAACATCAACCGTCGCAGGAGCAAGCATGAATTCGGGGCGCTTTTCCTCCGCTTCGAAAAATTCGTCGGAAACATAGCACTGAACAATATCGCCGACGGAAAGGCGGCTTGAAATTTCGCAGCGTTTTCCGTTAAGCTTTATGCGTTTCAGCCTTATGTATTTATAAAGAAGGGAAGAGGGCAGCTTCGGGATCGCCTTCGTTATGAATTTATCCATGCGCTGTCCCGCATCGTTTTTTGAAATGGTGAATTCTTTCATTTGGATACCTCGGTGACAAAATAATTCCGGCAGAAACCGGAAAAAGAAGGGTTCATTTTCGGAACACCTCATCCGTCAGCTTCGCTGACACTTTCCTCTCAAAGGGAAGGCTTTATTTGTTAAGTATAATATTTTCTTTGCGATTTATCAAGAGAAAGGGGAGAATAAAATGCCTTCGGAGCACGACGGACACAGACTGCGCCTTAAACACCGCTTTTTGAAGAGCGGGCTTGATGATTTTGAGCCGCATAACGTGCTGGAACTTATTCTTTTCTACAGCGTTCCGCGGAAGGATACAAATCCCCTTGCGCACAGGCTGATAAACCGCTTCGGAAGCCTTTCTGCCGTTCTTGAAGCAAAACCTGAAGACCTTATGAAGGTTGATGGAGTGACCGAAAACACAGCGGTCCTTCTTTCAATGCTTCCGCAGATTGCGAGAAAATATCTTGAGGATAAAACCGATGTTTCGGATCTTGTAAGCGGAATTGATGATATCGGAATTTATCTTATGCCGAAATTCGTCGGAAGAACGGTCGAAACCATGATGCTTGCGGCCATTGATAACAAAGGAAAAGTCATAAGCTGCAGCATTATTTCAGAAGGCGAAAGCACCCGGGCAAGCGTTTCGAAAAGAAAAATCATGGAAGAGGCCATAAGGGTCGGTGCGGAAAAGGTCGTTCTTGCCCATAATCACCCGCTGGGTTTTGCGGTTCCTTCCGATGAGGATATCGAAATGACCGAAAAAGTTTATGCCCTTCTTAAAACCGTCGGAATAGAACTTCTTGACCACATAATTTTTGCGCACGATGATTTTGTTTCTCTTGCGGCAAGCGGAATCGAATTCCGAAAAAAGTTTTAAAAAATATAAAAAAACTTTGCGAAAACATTTGCATTTTTGCTCCGGCTGTGATAGAATTCTAATGTTATGATTTTATGCGAAAAATTGCCAAAAAACGGCCAAAACCGCTTGACAAAAGCATATTATCAAGATATAATAAATTCCGTGGCGTTGCGAGGGATTACTATGATTATTGATATTAAAGAATTGTTCGATGCGCCAGGCACAGAGATTCCGCTTTCCATGGAAGTTGATCTTTCGGAAACGGATATTTGGGGACAGAAAATTTTCCGTTCCCCTGTGCGGATAAGCGGCGTTTTCAAAAACCGCTCCGGCTTGGTTACATTGAAGTACAGGGCTACCGCTGTGCTTGAATATAACTGTGACAGATGCGGTGCGGAAACATCCAAAGAAACTGAATACGAATTCGAACATTGGCTCGCCCGCGAGCTTGAATCCGGTGATGAAAATGACGATTATATCCTTGTGCCGACGGGCATGATCGATATGGACGAACTTGTCATGACCGACGTAACTCTCGAAATTCCGTTCCAGCTTCTTTGCCGCGAAGACTGCAAAGGGCTCTGTCCCGTGTGCGGATCGGATTTAAACGTAAAGACCTGCGATTGCAATCAAAAGCAGATCGACCCCCGCCTTGAAAAATTAAAAATGCTGCTCGACAGCTAAGAACTAATTCTGTTAAGGAGGTGCTCATCATGGCGGTACCGAAGAGAAAGGTTTCTAAAGCAAGAAAAAATACAAGACGTTCCAACGTTTGGAAGCTCTCTGCCCCGGCATTCTGCAAATGCCCCCAGTGCGGCGAACTCAAAACTCCCCACGTAGTATGCCAGAATTGCGGATACTACAAAGGCAGAGAAGTCGTCAAAGTCGAAGAAGCATAATCTTTGCAAAACAGGAGAGGGTCGAAAGATCCTCTCTTTTTTGTTGTTCCGATATTACCTTCCTTGTCAAAGGGAGGACCGTTGCCCTATGGCACGGTGGAAGGATTCATAAATCTTTACACAAATTAAAAAGCCGAACCGGAGCTTGCTCCAGCCGCAAAATGAAAAAAAGAGGTGTAAAAATGTCCGATATCCTTTTGAGAAAAGATGACTGGGTTTTTTCTTACAGAGTTGCGGGGATCGCCGTCAAAAACGGAAAGGTCCTTCTGCAAAAACCTACCAACGAAGATTTTTATGCCTTTCCCGGAGGTCACGTTGCCTTCGGCGAAACGAATGAAGAAACCCTTATCCGCGAATTTAAGGAAGAAACCGGCGCCGATATCGCTGTCGGGGAACTTCAATGGGTTGCGGAAGTTTTCTTCCCATGGGGAAAAAGCCCCTGTCACCAGATATGCCTTTATTATTCGGTTGAAATAACCGATGATATAACGCCGAAGGAAGGAACATTCATGGCGAAGGAACATATCGAAGGCAGAAATTTCGACCTGGAATTCCATTGGCTCCCCATAGAAAAAACAGGGGATATCGAAATTTACCCCACCGACGCAAAGGAACTCCTTCTCAGGCTCGGCGAAGGAGTAAAGCACCTTGTTTATAAAGAATGATTTTTCTTTGCCGCGAAGCCGGGAAGAAAAAGGATTCTTTCGAAAAACCTTTCATAAAAACTATGGAAAAAACAAATTTAATTTGTTATAATATAATGTAAACTATTTATCAGAAGAAAAAAAGGAGGTCCGGCCTTTGTCAGTTGTTATTTCTTCCGTCGAAAAGAAAAGCCCCGCAGAAAAAGCAGGGATAATCCCCGGAGAAAGCCTTGTTTCAATAAACGGCAATCTGATAAAAGACGTTCTTGACTATCGCTTTTATATGACCGATAAGAAGCTTGAAATCGAGCTTTTGAGCGACGGAAAAACAAGAACCGTTTCCGTTTCAAAACCAGAATACGAGGACCTCGGTCTTGATTTCGAAAATTATCTGATGGATAAAGAGCATTGCTGCAAAAACAAATGCATCTTCTGCTTTATCGACCAGATGCCCCCGGGAATGAGAAAGACTCTTTATTTCAAAGATGACGATTCCCGGCTTGGTTTCCTTTTCGGGAACTACGTTACCCTTACGAACCTTGAGGAAGAGGATATCGACCGCATAATAAAAATGCGCCTTTCGCCGATAAACGTTTCCGTTCATACCATGAACCCGAAGCTCAGGGTCGAGATGATGAAGAACCCCCATGCGGCGGATTCCCTCGGCTACCTCAAAAAAATGGCGGAAGCGGGCATTACCCTTCATCTCCAGTTCGTTCTCTGCCCCGGAATAAACGACGGAGAGGAACTGCGCTACAGCTTCCGTGAAGTTGAAAAGCTCGGCTCTGCGGTCGAAAGCGCGGTCTGCGTTCCCGTCGGGCTTACAAAATGCCGCGAAGGTCTTCCAAAGCTGACTCCTTTCAATAAAGAAAGCTCGCTTGAAGTAATTAAAATCGTTGATGAATTCCGCGCCGAATGTATGGAAAAATACGGCGAACCGGTTTTTTATGCGGCGGATGAATTTTTCATCAAAGCGGAACTTCCGTTCCCGGAATATGAATATTACGGCGATTTCACCCAGCTTGAAGACGGCGTCGGCCTTTGCGCGCTGCTTAAACATGATTTTTACGAAGCGCTTGAATATTTCCCGGCGGCGGAATATAACCGCCATGTGACCATTCCTACCGGCAAAGCCGCATATTCCACCATAAAGGAACTTGCAAATGCTGCGGAGAAGCGCTACAGCGGACTTAAAATCGACGTTCTTCCCATGGAAAACTGGTTCTTCGGCGAAAAAATAACCGTCACGGGGCTTCTTACCGGCGGCGATATTGCAAAGCAGCTGAAGGATAGGGAAAACGGCGACGCGGTGCTCATCTGCGAAAGCACCTTGAGATATGAGCACGATAAATTCATTGATGATACCACCCCGGAATGGGTTGAGCACGAACTAGAAACTCCGGTGCTCATGGTGCCGAACGATGGATATAAGCTCCTTTGCGCCATGCTTGGCGAGGATGCTGATGATGAATGTGATGTAATTTACGGATAAAATCCGTTTGGAGGATATAAAAATGTCAAAACCTGTTATTGCAATCGTGGGTCGCCCCAATGTGGGAAAATCCACTCTTTTCAATAAGCTGACCGGCAAACGCCTTGCAATAGTCGAAGATACTCCCGGCGTTACCAGGGACAGAATTTACTGCGAATGCGAATGGCTCAATAAAACCGTTATGCTTGTGGATACCGGCGGTATCGAGCCGAAAACCGATGACGGCATCCTTTCGAAAATGAGAACCCAGGCAAACGTAGCTATTGAAAGCGCCGATGTTATCATTCTCGTAACCGACCTTCGTTCCGGCGTTACCGCGAACGATGCGGACATTGCCGCAATGCTTCTCAAAAGCGGAAAACCCGTGGTTCTCTGCGTGAACAAATGCGACCGAATCGGCGAACCGCCGCCTGAATTTTATGAATTCTATAACCTCGGCCTCGGCGATCCGTTCCCGGTTTCTTCCGTCCACGGAAACGGAACCGGCGACCTTCTTGACGAATGTTTCAAATATATCGATTTCGACAAAGAAGACGAATACGATGATGATACAATAAAAGTTGCCATCATCGGAAAACCGAACGTCGGAAAAAGCAGCCTTGTCAATAAGGTTGCGGGCGAAGAAAGAGTTATCGTTGCGGATATGGCTGGCACCACCCGTGACGCAACGGATACCGAAGTTGAAAACGAATTCGGAAAATTTGTTCTTATCGATACCGCGGGTATCCGCCGCAAAAGCAGAGTGGATAACGATATCGAAAAATACAGCGTCCTTCGTTCCTATATGGCTGTTGACCGCAGCGACGTCTGCGTAATCATGATCGACGCCACCGAAGGCTTCACCGAACAGGACAGCAAAGTTGCCGGTTATGCCCATGAACAGGGCAAAGCCTGCGTAATTGCCATCAATAAGTGGGATGCGGTAGAAAAAGAAACCAATACAATGGCGGAATTCACCAAAAAACTCCAGACCGATTTCAGCTTTATGTCCTATGCTCCCTTTGTTTTCATTTCCGCAAAAACCGGCCAGAGAATCAATAAGCTTTTCGAGATGATAGTTTCCACCCATCAGCAGAACAGCAGAAGAATTTCCACCGGTATGCTCAACGATATGCTTGCATACGCAACTGCAAAGGTCCAGCCTCCGTCCGATAAAGGCAAACGCCTTAAAATTTATTATATGACCCAGGCTTCCACCAATCCGCCCACTTTTGTAACTTTCTGCAACCGTGCGGATCTTTTCCATTTTTCCTATCAGCGCTATCTTGAAAACCAGATAAGAGAAACCTTTGGCCTGACCGGAACCCCCATAAAAATGGTAATCCGCGAACGCGGAAACGATAAAGGCTGATTTTTCCCCGGAGGATATTATATTGAACGAAATCGGAACTGCAATTCTTGCCTGTATCATAGTTGCCGTTATTTCCTATCTCATCGGCAGCTGCAACATGGCAATAATCATTTCAAAATTTCATAAATCAAAGGATATCCGCGACTTTGGAAGCGGAAACGCCGGAATGACCAATATGCTCCGCACATTCGGAAGAAGAGCCGCGACCTGGACTTTCATCGGCGATTTCCTCAAAGGCGCTCTTGTGGTTTTTATCGCAAGGGGAATCGGAAAAGAAGCAGGTGTAATCTTTGACCTTGCTTATTTTGCCGCGCTTTTCGTAATAATCGGACATATCTATCCGATATATTTCAAATTCAAAGGCGGAAAAGGCATCGCAACCGCTCTCGGCGCCATGTTTGTTCTCAACTGGATCGCGTTTATGACCATTGCCGTCGGCATTATTCCTATGGTTTTCATCATAAAGATAGTTTCAGCGGTCTGCCTTTGCGGAACAAGCCTTTATCCGGTGCTTTCCTTCGTTGTGCTTACTTTGCAGGGCAAAAACTTCTTTTTCGAGGTAATCCCTTATACTCTTATTTCACTTGCCATGGCGGGAATAATCTTCTATGCCCACCGTGAAAATATCGCACGTCTGAGAAACGGAACAGAACCTTCTTTCGGGAGAAAGCAGAAATGATTAAAGAAAAATTTTCGGAAATAAAGAATTTCCGGCTTTCGAAAAAAACCAAAAAAATAGCAACCACGGCAATCATAATTTTTGTTGTGTTCATGTTTTTCATCTGGCTCGGGGTGGGGATGTATGTTTCCGTTCCGGAAGGAAGCAGGGGGGAACTTTGGCCCGTGTTTGCGATGTATTTTGTCTTTCCGGGGCTGATCTTCTATTTCGGTGCAAAAAGGGTCTATGCGATTCTTAACGGAGAAGAAGATCAGGAAGAGGACGAAACCGAACCGGAAGAAGAAACCGAATAAACAAAAATCCCGACGGGAATCCGCCGGGATTTTTTATATTTCAATGCGGGACAGGAGAGATTGTTCCAGCAGCAAAAAGCAAAAAAAGAGCAGTCGTTTCCGACTGCTCTTTTTTTGTTAACATGTTAAATATGGTGTTCGAACACTGAAAATACCCCCGAAAAGCGCTATTCCGGGGGAATAGAAGCTACTTTAGACTCGAAAATCAGATAGCGCGGGTAACTTTACCGGAACGCAGGCAGCGAGTGCATGCATATACGTGGCAAGGTTTGCCATCAACAAGAGCTTTTACGCGACGAACGTTAGCTTTCCAGGTTCTGTTGGAACGTCTGTGGGAGTGGGAAACTTTGATACCGAAGCTTACACCTTTTCCGCAGAAATCACATTTGGCCATAGTGGCACCTCCTTTGTTCTTTCAGAAAGTCAACGTTCGTATTATATCAAACATTCATGAAAAAAGCAAGTATTTATCGGCATTTTTTCCAAATAATTTTAAAAATTTTATAAGAATTGCGAAAAACGGGTTTCTTAACAAAAAATTTACCTCCATTCGTCCAAAAGCACCCTTTTTCACCCTTGTAATAAGAAGGATTTTCCTATATAATATATTATAAGTAACTATGTGAAAATATAAGGAGAAAACTTTTTCGGATATGAATTTCGATATTTATACTCTTGTTCTTCGAATCATTGTTGCGCTTATCGCGCTCCCGATACATGAATATGCCCACGGCTATTCCGCTTACAGAATGGGGGATTACACAGCCGAAAGACAGGGAAGACTCACCCTCAATCCTCTTGCACATTTCGACCCCATAGGCACCATTGCCATAATCCTTTTCGGATTCGGCTGGGCAAAGCCCGTTCCGATAAATCCTCTCAATTTCGAAAATCCCAAAAAAGGCATGATGATTTCTTCTCTTGCGGGTCCTCTTTCTAACATCGCTCTTGCGTTCCTTTCAATGGTGCTTTATAAGCTTAGCTATATCCCCGCTTATATGGGAATCACCGGTGCTTTTCTTTCAACTGTCCAGACCTTTTTGCTTTTTATGATAAGCATTAATATAACCCTCGGCGTTTTCAACCTGATTCCGATTCCGCCCCTTGACGGTTCAAGAATCGCGACCTATTTTCTGCCGCAAAGAATTTATTTCAAAATAATGCAGTATGAAAATATAATTTTCATTGTGCTTCTTGTGGCTCTCTGGTTCGGCGTTTTCGATCTGCCCATAAGCTTTGTAAGCAATTTGGTAACCGGAATTCTCGATTACGCCACAAGACCCATCGATTGGCTTACCGCCCTTATCATGTGATTATTATTTTGAGTATTTGGGGATAGAATTTTGAGCGAAAAACTTAACTATAAGCTGGAGGCTTTTGAAGGGCCTTTGGACCTTCTGCTTTTTCTTATTCAGAAGCATAAGCTGAACATCTGCGATATCAATATATCGGAACTTCTGGATCAATATACCGAATCCATAAAGGATATCGAAAATATAGAAGATATGGACGGCGCTGCGGAATTCCTTGAAATGGCAGCAAGGCTCGTCTATATCAAAACCGCAATGCTTCTTCCTCGTTATGATGACGAAGGCGAAAAGCTCCGCATGGAACTCCAGGGCGAACTTATCGAATATCAGGCCTGCAAAAAAGCCGCGGAGGATTTGAAGGAAAAATTCTGCGGAAACAGCATTTTTTCAAGAAAACCCATGGAAATCGAAGCGGATAACACATACCGCCGCATCCACCCGCCGGAAGATATCTTAAAAGCATATCTTTCCGCCCTTGGAAGAAAACAACGCAAGCTCCCGCCGCCCGTAGAGGCTTTCAGCGGCGTTGTACATAAAAAGCTGATATCCGTACCCTCGAGGGCAATAATCCTTTTAAAACGCCTTTACCGCAGCACAAGGCTTAGGTGGAGCGAACTCTTCAAAGGTTCCGGAAGAAGCGAAAGCGTCGCAATGTTCCTTGCGGTGCTGGAACTTGTAAAAAACGGAAGAATAAAGGTCAGCGACGATAACGAAACAATCGCCCTCAGCCGCGAAAACAAAAAGAAAAAACTGAAAGAAGGTGACGAAACTGCAGCTGGAACAGTATGAAAAAATAGCCGAAGCCATCCTTTTTGCCGGCGGCGAACCGGTTGACCAGAAGGTCGTGGCAGAAGCTATGGAACTTGATGAGGATGCCGCAGTGGCGATTCTTGAAAGCCTTAAAACAAAATACGAAAAATTCGAAAGCTCCGTCGAAGTAAGAAGGCTCGAAAACCAGTGGCAGCTTTGCACCAAAGCGGAATATGAAAGCTATATCCGCGGCGCTTTCGAGATAAAACGCAACGCACCTCTTTCCCAGGCGGCGCTGGAAGTTCTTGCAATAATCGCATATAACCAGCCGGTAACAAGGGCCTTTGCGGAACAGGTCCGCGGGGTGGATTCTTCCGGTGTTATGGCAAATCTTGCTGAAAAAGGGCTTATCGAAGAAGCCGGAAGGCTCGATCTTCCGGGAAGACCCATTGCATATAAAACAACTTCTCTTTTCCTTCGTTCCTTCGGTCTGGAATCCCTCGATGATATGCCGCCCATAGCGGACGAAGCGGAAACGGAAGAAAAAGCTCCTTCAAGGGAGCTTGAAAATCAGCAGTCCCTTTTTGATACGGAACCCTGATTATTTAAATAATCTGAAAAGGAGGCAAGGGCATGACGGGATGGATTTTGTTTTTCGGGATAATCCTTTTTATCCTCGGCGTTCTTATGATACCCGTCCATGCCGAGGCCTTTTATAAAGAAAGTTTTTCTTTGAAGATAAAATTCCTTTTTTTCTTCGAGTATTGCATTTTTCCGCTGAAGGAAAGAAAGAAAAAGGAAGAAAAGCCAAAGGAAGAAAAACAAAAAACCGCTGAAACAACGGAAAAACCGAAGAAGGAAAAACGCAGAATGATGCCGGACGAAATCGTTGATTTGATAATTGACGCGGTGAACAAATATGGTCCCGGTGCGAAAATGATTCTTCGGAACATAAGATTCCACAGGCTCGAACTTTATTGGAAAGTCGGCGCGGAAGATGCCGCCGCCTGCGGAATAAAATACGGAAGAATCTGCGCATGGCTTTCGGGTGTTCTCGGGTTTTTCCGTAACCTTACAAGGATAGAGCATCCTGAATTCCGGGTTTTCCCGGATTTTATCTGTGAAAAGGATGAAATTTACGGCGGCGCGGATATGGAATTTAATCCGCTTATAATCCTTATCGGCGCACTTAGAATGGGCTTCGTTTTCCTTAAAGATATGATAAAGGATGCGGGCAGAAAACAAAAGAAACAAACCGCAAAACCGCGGCAGAACATAAAAGCGAAGGAGAGTGCTTGAAAAAATGAGCGAAAAAAATCTTGAAGGGATGATAAATATCTCACTTGAAAAAGTAAAAGGTATGGTGGATTCCAATTCCATCATCGGTGCTCCGATTTATACCCCCGACGGCACAACCATCATTCCCGTTTCAAAGGTAAGTGTTGGATTCGGCTGCGGCGGAAGCGATTTTCCTTCCGCAAGCCCCAAGGAAATGTTCGGCGGCGGAACCGGCGGCGGCGTTACCATCCAGCCGGTTGCTTTCCTCGTGCTCAAAGGCGAAAGCGTGCGTATGATCCAGATTGCGGATAAAAATAACATTGCGGAACGCGTTGCAAACATGGTTCCGGATGCTATCGATACCATTTCCGGCCTTATTCATAAAAAACAGAGCGACAACATAACCGTTGAATCCGCCGAACCCGCAATCATCGAAAAAGTTGAAGAAACCCCCGCGGAGCAGTAAATCCGTAATAAAAAGGCAAAAATCCGCATAAAATTTTTGCGGAGTGATGCCTTTTGAAGAAAACAGCAGCCTTTTTCTGCGCCGTGCTCATGTTTTTCTTTTTGAGCACGGAAAGCTTCGCAAATCCAAAAAGCGCCGTGCTCATTGAAAAAGAAAGCGGCAGGGTGCTTTTTGAAATCAATAAAGATGAACCTCTTCCAATGGCAAGCACCACGAAGATTATGACGGCGCTTATCGCCCTTGAAGAGGATAACATCGACGAATATTTCACCGTGGACAGGAACGCAATAAAGACGGAAGGCTCCTCTATGGGGCTTTTGGAGGGCGATAAGGCAACCCTTCGGGTGCTTGCCGCCGGAATGCTTCTTTCTTCGGGGAACGATGCGGCAAACGCCGCCGCAGTAAGGATTTCCGGCTCGATGGAAAACTTTGTTCTGCTTATGAACAAAAGAGCGAAAGAGATGGGTTTGGAAAGCACCTCTTTCGAAACTCCATCGGGCCTTGACGGCGAAAAACATTTTTCATCTGCCTATGATATGGCGCTTCTTGCGAAGAAGGCCCTCGAAAATCCGGATTTTGCCGCAATTTGCGGGGCAAAAAGCCTTCGTGTGGAATATGGAAATCCGCCATACGCAAGAACTTTGGTGAACCACAACCGCCTTTTAAAAAGCCTTGAAGGCGCAACCGGGGTCAAAACCGGTTTTACAAAAAAAGCCGGAAGATGCCTTGTTTCCTCCGCGGAAAGGGAAGGGGTTTCGCTCATCTGCGTGACCCTCGGCTGTGCCGATGACTGGAATTATCACACAGCCCTTTACGAAGAATATTTCGCAAAGCTTGAATCCGTAAAAATGGACGAAGTGGCGGTAAAAATTCCAGTTTCCGGCGGAGAGGAAAATACGGTTTCTGCAAAATCCCTTTCGGTTTCGGCTTCTCTTTTTGAAGGGGAAGCGGAAAAAATCGAGGTTTTAATAAGCCGCGGACCTTTCGTTTTTGCGCCGGTGGAAAAAAACAGAATCCTCGGCAAAGTTATCTATAAGTTTGATGGAAAAATCATTGCCGAAGCACCGCTTTTGGCGGAAGAAACAGTCGAAAGAATTTCCGAAAATCAAGGTTTTTGGAATGATATAAAAGAGATTTTTTAGTTTTGAGGAGAAATAAATGAAGGATACAAGAATTCAGAAAGCTATTGCCGATGCGGGCTATACTTCCCGAAGAAAAGCGGAAGAACTTATCGCAGCCGGCAAAGTAAAAGTCAACGGCCACCCTGCGGGAATCGGCATGAAAGTTGACGTAAGAAAAGATATCATCACCATAAACGGCGAAGAGATTCGAACCGGCACCGGCGAAAAGCTCTGGTACGTTGCGCTCAATAAGCCCCGTGGTTTCGTAACCACCACTTCCGACGAAATGGGAAGAAAAACCGTTATGGATCTTGTGACTGATATTCCCGCAAGGGTTTATCCCATAGGCCGCCTTGACCGCAACAGCGAAGGACTCATCTTCCTTACCAACGACGGTGCTTTTGCCAATATGATCATGCACCCCAGCGGCAATATCCAGAAGACTTATCGCGTAACCGTACGCGAAACCGGCATTGAAGAAAAACTCATCAAACTTTCCGAAGGGGTAAAAATCGATTCCGGATTTGTCCGCCCCGTGGCCGTGACAGTCCTTGAGGAAAACGAAGAGAGAACCGTTCTTCAGTTCACCATTGCGGAAGGCAAAAACCGCGAAATCAGAAAAATGTGCGAAGCGGTGGAACTTACCGTTATCCGCCTCAAACGCACCTCCATCGGCACCGTAAGGCTCGGAATGCTCCAGCAGGGCAAATGGCGCGAACTTACGAAAGAGGAACTTACCGGACTTCATAACCTTTCCCGCAAAGGCATTCCCGGTGAACAGACCCCGAAGAAAAACGCCGGAAGAAAGCCCCTTGAAAAACATCAGGGCGCAAAAACCGCTGCGAACAAACCCGCAAAACCTGCAATGAAAATCGCAAGAAGACCTTGATATAACAGCTGCAAGTTAATTTTGACGGGCAGTTTGATTATAAATAAATCAATAGAGGTGTTGGGTATGGCCATTATAAGAATCTGGACTTCCTTCTGAACGGTAGAAGGAAAATAAATTTTGAATCCTTCTATCGCATGAATGCATAGGAGGTTAATATGAAAAAATATCAGAAAAGAAACAGCCGCTATTTTATAGAGGCTTTGGTTTGTATATTCATCGGCACGGTTTTTTCCGTAACCCTTCAGTTTTTTAAAGGCGATGTCCTTGATTATGCCATTTCCGGAGAAATTCAGAAAACAGTTTATTATGCTGTAATGCTTTTTGGGTTTATCCTTTGTGAAATTTTCTTTTATTATCTTTATGACCGGTTCAGTTCAGATTTTGTGGCCGCTTGCACGGGAGAACTGAAAAAAGATATTTTCACAAGCATTATCAGAAAGAGCTATGTCGAATATAAAAAACATCCCCAAGGTGAATACATTGCGAAATATACCAATGAAGCGGATATGATAAAGGAACGCCGTTTCCGTATGCTTCCGATGTTTTGGGAGATTCTTTTCAAAATAATTTTTGTAAGCGCAGCGCTTTTTGTTCTTGATTGGCGTATTGCGATAATTACCATTGCACTTTTGACAACGCCGCTTTATATTCCAAAACTTATCGAAAAAAGCCTCCAAAATGAGCAGCAGGCGCATATTCAGGCTGTGGAAAATAATCTTGCAAAAGTCAATGATTGGCTTTCTGGATTTGAAATTATTAAAAACTATTCCGTAGAACATAAGATCATTGAAAAATTCAAAAAAGTAAATGACACCGCAATGGAAAAAATGCTGAAGGATATGCAGCTTGGAAATCTTTCCGGGCTTATCACAACGCTGATTTCATACCTTTCTTATTTTGTCGTTCTGATTTGTGCAACCTGGCTTGTCTTAAAAGGGGATTTTTCCGCTGGTGATTTTTTTGTTGCTATCGGAATGATAGATCAGCTTTCCTACCCGCTGATTTCCTTGGCGGGAATTACAAGGCAACTTATTGCAATCAAACCTGCTTGTTCAGAAATGGAAGAATTTTTGAAAAATTGTGAAGAAACCAAGAAGGAATCCAGCCAGAAAAATTTCTGTAAAGATATCCGTTTTGACGATGTTTCTTTCACATATGACAATCAGAGATTTATTTTGGAAAAATTTAATTTGATTGCTGAAAAAGGGAAGAGATATCTGCTTAAAGGCCCAAGTGGTTGCGGAAAAACTACGGCGATCAATCTGCTTCTTAAATATTATGCTGTTACCGATGGAGATATCAAAATAGACGGAATTCCGCTTGAAACGATAGACAGCACCTACGGTATTATGACAGTTGTTCGGCAGGAAGCGATTTTGTTCAATGATACATTGAGAAACAATCTTACGATGTATCAGGAAGTTCCTGAATGTAGGCTGTTTGAAGTGCTTAAAAGTGTTGGCCTTGAAAGATATGCATGTACCAATGCGTTGGATAGAGTCATTACTGAAAGCGGTTCAAATTTTTCCGGCGGAGAAAGAAAACGAATTTGTCTTGCGCGTGCATTGTTGCGTGATACAGACGTTCTTATCCTGGATGAACCTTTGGCAAATCTGGATCCCTCAACAGCAGAACGAATTGAAGATCTTATTTTATCGATCAAAAATAAAACTATTCTGGTCGTATCTCATCAGTTTACGGAAGAAAAACTTGATAGCTTTGACAAAGTGATAGATTTTACTGAAAGATAAAAATAAAAAAAGTCCCGGACTTTCGTCCGGGACTTTTTCGTGCATTTTAAGAAAAATTAAAGGAAAAGAGTAAGTGCATAAACTGCGAGGGTTACAACAAAGAAAACAACAGCAAGAACTTTGGTGATGCGAACAAGTTTTGCGTTGTTGCTTTTTGCGTCAGCTGCTGCTGCGGAAGCGCTTTTGCCGCCGAGAGCAGAAAGACCGTCCTGTTTGCTGCTGCTCTGGAAAAGAACAGTTACGGTAACGAGAACGCAGGTTATGATAAGAAGAATACTTCCGATAATTTCATAAACAGTCATGATAAACCTCCAAAAATAACACGATAGCTATAATATAATACCACAGCTATCATGCTTTTGCAAGGCTTTTTTTCGCTTTTTTACAAAAAAATGACGGTTTTTACCAGGGTATTATAACGCTTTTCGGATAAATACTATAATCAAGCCCGTTTGCTTTCGATAAAGAAAGAAAAAAGCGTTTGCCTTATATATAATCGAAAACAAACGGCTTTTTATGAGAGGATGCCGCAGCTTGCGGGCATCCTCCGTTTTTTTATAAAATCAGATGAAGTCGGGGATGTCTTCGGTACCTTCGAATTCGACGAATCTGTCCTCATAAGTGCCATTGATCATTTCGCAAACTTTTTCGCGGCGGGGATAAAGAACCTCGAAAGCGGCGAAAGCTGCAAATACCGCAATGAACGGAGCAAGATATTTGAGGGCTTTGTTTGCGGAAATTCCGAAGAGAATTCCAAGGAGAAGAACGAGAAGATAGCACCAGAAATAATCTTTGTATTCAAAGTCCTCGGCGATATCTCTTGCTCTGTCGAACCATTTTCTGCAGAATGCGTACATAATCAAATCTCCTTTCGGTATATGAAAATATTATAAACTGATTTGTTCAAAAAGGTCGCCGTCTTTCGGAATTGCGCCTGCTGCGGGAAGATTCCTTGTTCTGAATCTGTGCGCGTTTTCAAGGCTGCCTTCGGCGAAGGGTTTTGCGCCGGAAACCACGGCGTTTTTCTTAAGGGTCATAACCGCAACCCCCTGGGTATCCCTTGCGGCTTTTGAAGGAATTGCGCCGGAATGCACAAGAAGAAGTCTTCCGCCGGAAGAGGAAAGAAGGAATTCCTTATCTTCCTCAATATTATAGCAGGCAACAAGGGGCGATTTATCGCAATAAGCGCCGATAAGCTTTTTGCGCCTTGTTTTTGTTTCATAAGAAGAAAGCGGAACCTTTGCGGCTTTTCCGTTCTCGAAGAAGAATACCATAAATCCGGTATATTTTTCAACTATCGCCATAAAAATTGCGCTTTCGCCTTCGTCAAAGCCAAGCTTCGAGGGGATGTAATCGCCCATCACGCTGGTTTTTGTGTCGTCAAATTCGCTGGCGCGGGTTTTATAAACCTGGCATTTATTGCTGAAGAACATAAGCTCGACATTGTTGTGACTTTCGGCGGAAAAAACAATTTCGTCGCCTTCCTTAAGTTTATGTTCGCCGGACATTCGAAGGGATTGGGGAGTTATCTTTTTAAAGTAACCTTCCCTTGTGAAGAAAAGGTTTACCGGGTAATCCGGAACTTCTTCCTCAACTTCAACCGCGGCGCTTTCGCTGATATAAATTATCTCGCTGCGTCTGGGCTGGTCATATTTTTTGATGACCTCTTTAAGTTCATCTATGATAATGTTGTTTATCTTCTTCGGGTCGTTAAGGATTATCTCCATTTCGGCGATATCCTTTTTAAGGTCGTTGATATCCGCTGTGCGTTTAAGGATATATTCCCGGTTAAGGTGGCGGAGTTTTATTTCCGCAACGTATTCAGCCTGGATCTGGTCGATGCCGAAGCCGATCATAAGGTTGGGAACAACTTCCGTTTCACTTTCGGTTTCGCGGATGATTTTTATTGCCTTATCAATATCAAGAAGGATTTTCTGAAGACCTTTGAGAAGGTGAAGTCTGTCCTTCTTCATTTTGAGGTCGAAATAAATTCTTCTGCGAACGCATTCGTGGCGGAATGCTACCCATTCGTTGATTATCTGGCGAACGCCGAGAACCATCGGCGAACCGCCGATGAGAACGTTGAAGTTTGCGGAAAAGGAATCCTCAAGCGGGGTGCTCTTATAAAGTTTCTGCATAAGAGCGTCCGGGTCAACGCCTCTTTTAAGGTCGATGGCGATTTTAAGACCGGAAAGGTCGGTTTCGTCACGGATATCGGAAATTTCGGTGATTTTTCTTGCTTTTACAAGCTCAAGGATTTTATCAATAATCGCTTCGACGCAGGTGGTGGAAGGAATTTCCGTTACCTCGATGCATTTGTTCTTTTCATCGAAATTATATTTCGAACGGACCCTGATGCTTCCTCTGCCGGTTTCATAAATTTTTGTAAGCTCGTCCTTATCGAAGATGATAAGTCCGCCGCCGGAAAAATCCGGTGCGGGAAGGGTGGAAAGCAAATCGTGGTTTGGGTCTTTGATAAGTTTTATAGTGGTTTCGCAGATTTCGGAAAGTCTGAAAGGACAAATCTGGGAAGCCATGCCGACCGCAATTCCCACGTTATAGTTGACAAGAATGGAAGGGAAGGTGACAGGGAAAAGGGAAGGTTCCTTCATGGTGTTGTCATAGTTATCCACAAAGTCAACCGTATCTTTATCAATGTCGCGGAAAAGCTCCCCGGCTATTTTATCAAGCTTTGCTTCGGTATAACGGGAAGCGGCGCAGACCATGTTGCGGGAATATGCCTTGCCGAAGTTTCCTTTGCTGTCGATCCATGGGTGGAGCAAAGCTCCGTTGCCTCTTGCCATGCGGACCATTGTATCATAAATCGCCTGGTCACCGTGGGGGTTAAGCTTCATGGTCTGGCCTACGATATTGGCGGATTTGGTCTTTGATCCGGTAAGAAGACCCATTTTATACATGGTATAAAGCAGTTTTCTGTGGCTGGGTTTAAAGCCGTCGATTTCCGGAATGGCACGGCTTACTATAACGCTCATGGCATAGGGCATATAGTTTTTTTCAAGAACGTCAACTATGGGCTGATCAACCACTACGCCGGCGTTTTCAAAATTGGCCTTCTGTTCCGGTTTTGTCTGTTGTTTTTCGATTTTCTTTTTAGCCATTTTTTCCCTTTCCGGTAATCATTTATGATATTTTCCTCCGGTGGAAATCTGGAACGCGCGATAAATCTGTTCCAGAATAAGCACACGGGAAATCTGGTGTGTAAAAGTCATTCTCGAAAGCGAAAGCCTGAGCTTCGCTCTCTTTTTAATTTCTTCCGAAAGCCCATAGGAACCGCCAATTACGAAGCAAAGTTCGCTGGCGCTTTCGTCGGACATAAGATTTTCAAGCTTCTGCGAAAATCCTTCGGAAGAAAGCATATCTCCTTCAATGCACATGGCGGCAATAACCGCGTTCTGCGGAATTTTTGCGGCGATGGCGCTGCCTTCCGCTTCAATGCATTTTGCAATTTCGGAAGGAGAGGGCTTTTCCGGAAGTTTATATTCGCCAAGCTCGGTTATTTTGAGTTTGCAGTAAGCGGAAAGGCGCTTTTCGTATTCGGCGGCGGCTTCGCGCAGATATTTTTCTTTGAGATTTCCGACGCAGATAATGTTTATTGTGCGCATTTTTCCTCCTTAAAGCAAAATATTTTCAGAAAGTTCACTTCTCGGCGCCGCAAACATAACGTAATCCCTGTTCTGCGCCATTCCTGCAACGGAAAGTTCCGCAAGGCAGGTCTGAAGGGCAACTTCCGGGGTATTGTTTTCTTTGCTGAGATGGCCGAGGATAATATGGGTGGTGCCGCTTTTAACAAGTTCCGGAAGGAACGCGGCGCAATCTGTATTGGAAAGATGTCCCGTGGGGCCTTTTATCCTTCTTTTAAGATGATACGGATATTTTCCGAATTCGAGCATACCGCTGTCATAATTAGATTCTATGAGCACGGCTTCACTTCCAAGAAGATGCTCACGGGCTTCTTCGGTGATATAACCCGTATCGGTGCAGATGCTTATGCGGTGCTCATCCGGCGTGATGATGCTGTAGCCAAGGCTTCCGACGCTGTCGTGGGAAGTTTTGAAGGGCTTTACAAGCATGTTGCCGATGAGCTGTCCGTGCTCATCAATTTCGTTGAGCACGGCATTGAACGGAACAAGCCCGTTTGCACCAAGATATCTGAGCACCGGTGCGGAAGCATAAAGAGGAACTTTGTGGTGGCTCAAAAAAACCGCAAGTCCCCTAACATGGTCGATATGTTCATGGGTGATGATTATTCCGGAAAGGGAATCCGGATCGATTCCCCGTTCTTTAAGCCCGGATGTTATGCCTTTGCAGCTTATGCCGCAGTCGATGAGAATTCCTTCCCCGGAAGCGCCGACGAAGCTCGAATTGCCGGAACTGCCGCTGGCGATGGTAAAAAATTTTGCCAAAGATTATACCTCCGGAAAAACAGAATAAGCGGAGCGGAAACCGCTCCGCCGATTATTTTTTATACTACGGAATACATGGAAGAACCTTCCGGAACGGAAACACGGTCGATTTCTGCGCCAAGTCCACGGAGCTTATCAACAAGGTTGGTATATCCGCGTTCGATGTGGTGGATATCTTCGATTTCGGTTTTTCCGTTTGCGGCAAGCCCCGCAATTACCATTGCGGCGCCGGCGCGAAGATCTGCCGCGCGAACACATGCACCGGAAAGGCTTTCGACGCCCTGGATTACCGCGACTTTGCCGTCAACGGAAATGGAAGCGCCCATTCTGCAAAGTTCGGAAATATATTTGAAGCGGTTATCCCAAACGCCTTCGGTGACAATGCTGGTTCCTCTTGCAAGAGCAAGAAGGGTGGTCATCTGGGGCTGCATATCGGTTGGGAATCCGGGATAGGGCATGGTTTTTACGTTGACGTGTTCAAAATGGTCAACTTCGCCGGAAACGCGGACTGCGTCATCGTATTCAACGACGGAAGCGCCGGTTTTGACGAGCTTTTCGGTGATTGCTTCAAGGTGCTTCGGAATAACGCCCCTGATAAGCACATTGCCTTTGGTTGCGGCAGCGGCTACCATATAAGTTCCGGCTTCAATCTGGTCCGGAATGATGGAATAGTTTGCGCCGTGAAGCTTTTCAACGCCGTGAATCTTGATAACGTCGGTACCTGCGCCGCGGATATCCGCGCCGAGGGAGTTGAGGAAGTTCGCAAGGTCAACGATATGGGGTTCCTTTGCGACGTTTTCAAGAACGGTAAGACCTTTTGCCTTTACCGCGGCAAGCATTACGTTGATGGTTGCGCCGACGGAAACAACGTCAAAATAAATGTGGCTTCCAAGAAGACCTTCCGTGCTTATGGAAACGCTTCCGTGACCGATATTGACGTCTGCGCCAAGGGCTTCAAAACCTTTGATATGCTGGTCGATGGGTCTGACGCCGAAGTCGCATCCGCCGGGAAGCGGAACATTCGCTTCGTTGCATCTTCCAAGGAGCGCACCGAGGAAATAATAAGAAGCGCGAAGCTGTCTTGCAAGGTCCTCGGGAACTTTGTGGGAAGTGATGTTGCTTGTATCAATAAAAACGGAAGTGCGGCTTACAACACGAACTGTTGCGCCCATAAGAGAAAGCATATCATAAAGGGTATAAACATCGCTGATATCAGGGATGTTTTCAAGGAGGCAGGGGCCTCCGGCAAGGATGGTTGCAGGGATTATTGCAACCGCGGCATTTTTTGCGCCGCTGACATGGACTTCTCCGCGAAGAGGAGTACCGCCTTTAATTACGAGTTTATCCAAAATTCTATCCCCTTAAAATTTATTTATCGTAACTTTGAAAAACAAAGATAGTTACAGTTATAATTATAATAGCATAAATTTAATTTCTTTTCAACATTATTCTTGAATATATTGAATTATAACCTGCGAAGAACCGCCGGCAGGAAAAAGAAAGCACAAAATATGTATAAATTATTAACAAAAGGTCTTGTTTTTTTCAATATTAAGGTCTAATATAGAATTATAAAATTTGAAAGAAGGATTAGGAATGAAAAAAATCATCGCAGTAATTTTTGCGCTTGTTCTGGTGCTTATGTGCTCTGTAACGGCATTTTCCGGAACCGCAAAAGTCCTTAAATTTGTATCCGAACCGTTCACCGAAGAAAACGGAACTCAGACGGTCGATCTTGTTGCCGAAAATATCGGTGAAATAACCATGCTGCAGTTTGCCATCGGATATGACGAAACCAAACTTCAGGTCGAAAGCGTAACTGCCGAAAAATTTAACCAGGTTCTGGTCAACTATTCCGAACCCGGCGTAATCCGCATAGTCTGGGATGCACTTTCTCCCGTAAACACTGACGGAACCGTTGCAACCATCACTTTCAGAGCTGTTTCCGACGTTCTTTGCGAAACTTCCATCGGATTTATTGAAGGCGAAGATTTTATCGTTGCAGATGCCGATTGGGAACCGATTCCGGAAGAGGACATCAGAGCCGATGAAGGCACCGTCGTGATTGATTATGAACACGAACATACCTGGGACAGCTGGACCGTAACCGAAGACCCCACCTGTACCGAACCCGGCGAAAGATATCACACCTGCACCGCTTATAAAGGCACCTGCGGCGAAGTCGCAACCGAAGAAATCCCCGCACTTGGCCACAGCTGGAGCGCTTGGGCAGAAATTTTTGCTCCCGATTGCCTTAATGCGGGTTCCAAAGTAAGAATCTGCGAAGTCTGCTTTGAAGAGGAAGAGGCAGAAATCCCCGCACTCGGCCATGATTGGGGCGAAACAACCTATGCCTGGAGCGAAAACGGATATTCCTGCACCGCAGAAAGAGTTTGCAGAAATGATTCTTTACATTGCGAAAAAGCCGAAGCAACCGTTTATTCCGAAGTGATCAAAGAACCTACCTGCACCGAAATGGGCGAAAACGGATATTACGCAACATTCCATGAAGAATGGGCTTCTGAACAGAGCACTTCCAGAACCGATATCGAAGCTCTTGGCCATGAATGGAGCGATTGGGAAGTAACCC
This sequence comes from Oscillospiraceae bacterium, assembly GCA_017536625.1. Lineage (GTDB taxonomy): Bacteria > Bacillota > Clostridia > Oscillospirales > Ruminococcaceae > UMGS1668. The sequence goes on from JAFXGY010000005.1 coordinate 62,590, forward strand.
TTGAACCCACCTATACCACCGAAGGCGCACAGCACAGAGATTGCTCTGTTTGCGGAGAAACCCAGGACGAAGTTATTCCGAAGCTCCCCACCGATATCACCATTTCCGATAAAACCATTGTGGTTGGCGGCAAAAAGACCGTTTCTGTCAATATCACCGAAGGTTCCGAAGTAACCGCTGTTCAGTTTGCGGTAAAATATGATCCTTCCGTGCTCAAAGTGGTTTCCGTAACTCCCGGAACCGCAGTTGCGGACGCAACCATCAACAGCGGAATTGAAGGACTTGTATTTTTCGCATGGGAAGCGATTGATGCGATCAATACCGCAGAAACCATTCTTAATATTGAATTCACCACTGCGGAAGGCGCAGCCGCCTGCGAAACCAAAGTCGAAATCGATACCGTGAACGAAGATTTCGTATTCGCTGATGAAAACCAGAAATCCATCAGAAACAACATCAGCGGCGGACTTATCACCGTAATCGACGTAATTTACGGCGATGTTGACGGCAACGAAAAAGTAAATGTCCTCGACGCAAACATCATCAGAAGATATTCTGCAAGACTTGCTTCTCTCGAAGATAATCAGCTTGTAGCGGCTGACGTTGACGGCAACGGAAAAGTAAACGTACTTGACGCAAACCTCGTAAGAAGATATGCCGCAAGACTTATCAATATTTTCCCCGTTGAAGAAAAATAATTAAGTAAAGCACAAAAAAGGCTTCCGGATTTCCGGAAGCCTTTTTTATACGCGAAAAAAAGCTCCGTTCGGGAAGAACGGAGCTTTTTATAAAACTATTTGGAAATATAGTTCATGGGGTTTACATACTGACCGTTTATTCGAATCTCAAAGTGGAGATGCGGTCCGGTGGATCTTCCCGTTGAACCGACTGCCGCGATGATATCGCCCTGGTTGACATATTGTCCGACCTTGACGTACATGTTGCTGCAGTGTGCATAAAGGGTCTGAATACCGCCGCCGTGGTCTATCATAAGATGATAGCCATAACCGGTTGTGTTCCATTTAACTCTTACTACTGTGCCCGCCGCGGCTGCATAAATATTTGCGCCTTTGCCGACACCGGCAATATCGGTACCGGTATGACCTTTATATCCCCAAATTCCGCAGCTGACATAAGCGCCCGCCTTTTTGGTGGGCCAGATGAATCCGTTGCTTGTGCCGGAAGCATTGCCTACGGAATAAACAACGCTCTTGGTTCCTACCACTCTCTCGGCGGAAACGGGTTCTTTGATAACTTCAGTCGCAAGAACCTGGCGGGAAACGGGAACGCCGTCTTCATATGTAACAAGCGCGGTGACAAGCTGTTCGCCGGGAACGCCGGCTTTTGTGACTTTTCTGTAAGTGGTGTAATATTTGTCGCTGGGGATATCCACGGTTTTATAAGGAATATCCTCGGTATAAACCTCTCTGCGGGTGGTGGTTACGTTGAGGTAAGAAACGGATTTTGAAACTACAAGATCCTGCCCAACATAAATATTCGGGTTTTCCTCAAGAACCGGGTTCATGGCTTTAAGTTCGCTTACATAAAGATCATACATATCCGCAATGAGGGAAGGGGATTCCCCGGCGGAAACAGTATGATATTTTTCACCCTCTATCTCGCTGTTGAGAAGGTTGCGGAATTCGGACATTGCCATGATGGAGGATGTGGGATAAACACCATCAACAAGAGCGACTTTTTGTTTGAACTGGAGTTTGGATTCGGTATCGCCCTCTTCCCGGAACTGTTCGCGGTATTCATCAAGCAGAACAAGAAGGTTATCGGATTCATCGGTGGAACCGACGAATTCTTCATCAATATAAAGACCATAGCCTTCATAAACGCTCTGTCCGGAATTTCCGAGAATGATGTTCGCAAGTTCTTCCGGTTCGGTAAGCTCAAGGCTGCTTACCGGAACAACGGAAAATTCCGGCGTAACGCTTGTTACGCTGCTCATTTCGCTGAAAGTTCTGGAGCGGATGATCTGTTCCGCTTCGTTATAAACTTTTTCATCGGTGATATAAGCAAGGGTTTTTCCGTTGGATTTAAGGGCAAGTCCGTATTGAAGAGAAGAAAAATACTGGAACGTTACAGCAAGGAAAACCGCCGCAAGAACCGGAGCGGCATAGTTGAATATGGTGCAGATTATCTGCCAGACAAGTATGCCCCAGCATTCAATAACGGTTTTAAAGGCCGAAAGCTGCTCTTTGCGGCTGGAATGCTTGCTTCGGAGCAGAACATCGAATGCGTTTGCGGCGCGGTTGCTGTATGACATGAAAGCGTGATATTTTCCCGTGAAGAAGTTCTTCGCGGAAGTATATATCTGGCGTCCGGTATGGAGCAGAAATTCCCGAAGGCTTTCTGCCGCATATCCGATTTCTCTGGAAACAAAATGATATGCTCCACGAATCTGTCGGATAAAACGAATTCCGGTAATATAGAAAAACTCATAAATACGGAGATACAGATACTCGAAAAATGAATCAAAACCCGCCTGTTCTTTTTCAGCGGATTTGACTGACAATAAGCATGCACCTCTCTTTCTCATAAAAATACATGGTACATTATACAGTAAAAATCAAATAAATTCAAGCGAATTTACAGTTTGTTCTCATTTTTATAACTTTTCGGTGTATTTTTTAAGGAAAAAACAGCTTTTTCAGGAAGAAATGTGATGAAAAAAGAAAGAAAACTCCCGCGGAATTTTCCGCGGGAGTTTTTTAAAAAAATCAATCTTTTCTGAATTCAATGGTTCCGGTTTCAGAATCAAGTTTATCAATAACGGCAAGGGATTCAAGCTGGAAGCCTTTTTCGCGGAGGGAATCTCCGCCGCCCTGGAAGCCTTTTTCGATGGCAATGCCAAGTCCTTCCACTGTTGCGCCGGATTGGTTTACGATATCTATAAGCCCGTTGAGCGCGCTTCCCACGGCAAGAAAGTCGTCAATAATAAGAACATGGTCATCGGGAGAAAGATATTTTTTGCTGACGAAAACGTCGTAAACGCGTTTTTTGGTGAAGGAAGCAACCTTTGAAGAATAAACTTCGCCGTCGATATTAAGGCTTTCGGTCTTTTTGGCAAAAACAACCGGCGCATTATCAAAAACAGTCGCGACAATGCAGGCAATGGCAATTCCGGAAGCTTCAATGGTGAGGATTTTGTTGATGTTCTTTCCGGCAAAGCGTTTTTTCCATTCCTCCGCCATTTCTTTAAAAAGCGCAACGTCCATCTGATGATTAAGGAAGCAGTCAACTTTAAGAATATTGCCCGGGCGGATTATACCGTCTTTGATTATTCTTTCTTCAAGGAGCTTCATAAAAAAATTCCTCCGTCGTTTATTTGGTTATAAAGCTATTTTACACTTATATGTGAAATTTTTCAACACAATATGAGAAATATTGCGAAAAACTTGACGAAAAAATCAAAAAGGGGTATTTTAACCATAAGGGAATTTTTTCGGAAGGTGAGTGGAAAAATGGAACACGAGGTTCTTATCGGAACAGTGAAAAACAGAAAACAGTTCGAAGTAAATTTCGAAGAAAAATTCTATCATATCCCCGAAGCGGTCGTTCCGAAGAATATGTTTCCGGTGGAATATGTCGCGCTCTATCTTCCTTCCGGAACTTTCGGCGATGAAGATGGCTGCATCCGCTATTACGGAAAAGTAAAAAAGGCGGAAGTGATAAAAAGGGAGGAGATAACTTCTCTTCCTTCCAAAAACGGAAATATGATGTATTATCGCTTTGATATCGAGGAATGGAAAAAGCTTGATTCCCCGATAATAAGGGAATGCGGCGGGGTTTATGCAAAGGCATTCACAAGCCTCGAAAAACTTCTTTCAGCCAAAAAGCTTTCGGATATTGTGAATACCGAAAAAGCGGCCGCCAAAAAAGTAAAAAGCCGCGGCTTCAAAGCGGAAGTCCTTGAAAAAATCGAAGTGACAAAAGACCCGGTCGGCGTAAAGCTCCTTTCAAAAAGAATCAACGAAGCCGCAGGAAGAGAAAAGATTACCCCCGTTCAGATTACGAAGTATCTTCTTGAAAACGGCTATCTTAAAATGGAATTTGACCACAAAACAAAAACCAGAAATCGCGTTCCGACGGAAAAAGGAACAGCTCTCGGGATAGAAAATTTTTGGGAGATAAACAAATTCTATCGGGAATACAGCAAGAATTATTACAGCGAAAATGCCCAGCGTTTTATTATCGAACATCTCAACGAGATGATAATGATACCAATAGGCGAAGCCTATAAAAACGAATAAAAGCAAAAAAGCGGGAGCACCCCAAATGGAGTGCTTCCGCTTTTTTGAGAAAAATTTCAGGATTGCTATTGACAGCGTAACAATGTTACGCTATAATAAGTGCGTAACAATGTTACGCACTCCGGAGAAATAAAAAAAGGAGGCAGAAAAATGCAGCCCGAAGAAGAAAATCTTATATCGAAAAAACTGCTTCTTGAAAAATATTCCATATCATACGGTGCTCTCTATCGCTGGAAGCGTAAAGGGCTTATTCCGGAAGAATGGTTCATAAAAAGATCCACCGTAACCGGCCAGGAAACTTTTTTTCCGAAAGACCTTATTTTCAGAAGGGTGGAACTGATTCTTTCCAATAAAGAGGATATCCTTCTTGACGAACTGGCGAAAAAAATTTCCGGCGATGAGGAAAACAACGCAAAAATAGTCATAGATACGGTTTTTGGTGAAAAAACTTTCCGAATAAAAGATATAAAAAGCATAAAAAGGGTGCTTGAAAACGGCGAAAGCACAGATTTAAGCGAAATCCTTAAATTTTGACGGAGGTATATTATGGATATGAAAATTGCAGGTTCCGGCGTAATTACCGCCGGAGAATATGATAAAGTGGGAATCAGCGGAAGCGTAAAATCGGAAGGCCTTATCCGCTGCAAAGAATTCCGCTGTTCCGGAGCCTTTTCCGGAAATTCAGATATTGAATGCGAAGGGGATATGCATATTTCCGGAGCTTTCAGCAACCGCGGAACTCTTTCCTCAAAAGAATTTAATGTTTCCGGAAGCGCGAAAAACGAAGGAAGACTTTCTTCCGATATAATAAAAGTTTCCGGAGCTTTCAAAGTTGAAGGTGACTGCGCTTCTGATGAAAAAATTTCAGTTTCCGGCGGTTTCAAATGCGGCGGAACTCTCCGCGGAGCGGAAGTCAAAATCAGCGGCGGACTTAAAGTTTCCGGGGATTTTGAAGCGGAAGATGCTTATATAACCGGCGGAATTTCCTGCGGCGGGCTTATCAATGCGGAAAATCTGAGAATCGAGCTTTCGAATTCCTACGGTTCGAAGGCCGAAAGCATCGGCGGAAGCAAAATTATAATTGAAAATTACCGCGAAAAAGGAATCATCGAAAAACTTTTCGGAAGAAAAAAATTCGGATTCGCCGTTTCGGAATCCATTGAAGGTGACGAAATAATTATCGAGCGCACAAGCGCAAAAACCGTTACCGGAAAATATGTTATGATTGGCGAAGACTGCGATATCGGTCTTGTGCAGTACAGCGAAAGCGTTGAAATCTCCCCGAAGGCGAAAGTCGGAAGATGCGAGAAAATCTGATATAACAAAAAATGAGCACCGAACAAAAATCGGTGCTCGTTTTTTCAGTCGTCTTTTATCTCCTGCCAGATTTCATAAGCTTTCGGATATTCTTCCTTTTCCCACAAAACGATATTATCGATTGTGGAAATCGCCGTTTCGCCGAAGTCATCTGCGGCGGAAGCGGGAATATCCTTTTCATAAAATTTTACATTTTTTGCGGAATCATCCGGGTTTTTATCGAAGTTTTCCGCAACTTTTTTTGCCTCAAAAAGATAGCGACGTGTTCCTTCTTCGTCGTTCATGCTTTCGCAAATCTGCGCGCAGGCGGAAAGAAGGACTACGCTTCCTTTATCAAGGTAAGAAACCGTTCCGGGAATCCGGAACATTTTGTTGATTTCAAAGCAGGTTTTTACCGCATCAAAGGCCTTTTCAAATTCTTTGCGGCTTACATAAACATTTGCAAATCCGATGATGCATTTGAAAAGATCCGTAAGATTTCTTACAAGAGCATCGGAAAGATAGGGAAGGGATTCCTTATAGCGTTTGAAGGAGGAAGCAAGTTCATAACCGATTTCCGCATCGAAAACTCCGCCTTCATTGTGTTCTTTAAGCATATCAAGGCCTTTTTCACATTCATCAAGGATAAAGCAGATTCCGGAAAGGTCGTCATAAATATCGCTTTTTCCAATATTATGAGCATGGGGCTGTTCGATCAGGGTAAGAGCGTGCTCAAGCAGCTCTTTGGATTTGAGCACGGCTTTTCTGTCATCTTTTTCAAGCCCAAGGAAATAAAGAAGGCTGCCGCTTTGATAAACCACGTCAAAATTGTTCGGGAATTTCTGAACAGCCTTTTCCGTTTCAGAAAAAGCGTTCGTATAATTTTTCTGCGAACGCATTATGCGAAGCCTTTCGGCGGTTTCTTCTGCGGAATTGTTCCTTACGGAATAACCGAGCAGCGCATCAACCGATATCCCGAAAAAATCCGCAAGCTCCATAATAAGCGAAAGTTCCGGAACGGAAGCGCCGCTTTCCCATTTCGAAACGGCGCCGACAGAAACTCCCATAGCCTCCGCAAGCTGTTCCTGAGTAAAATTATTCTGTTTTCTGTAAAGTTTTATATTTTCGCTGATGTTCGATTTCATAAAATCATCTCCGTTTTGATTTCGGTACCGTGACTATATGATACCATTCGTTTTTCCGTTTTTGAATACACCGGCAGTAAAGCTGCTCAATAAATTTCTTAACCGGCGGTAAAATTTTGGATATTGACAGCTGTGGTAAAATATCTAAGGCAGGGCAGGGAAATTCTTCCCGCCGAATATAAAAAAGGAGTTTTATATGTTCAGCTTTCTTCTTGCTATAATATATATTTCGTTCATAAGCCTTGGTCTTCCGGATGCGCTTCTCGGCGGAGCCTGGCCCACGATACAGATCGAATTTGATGTTCCGGTTTCATACGCCGGAATAATTTCCATGATAATCTGCTTCGGAACCATTGCTTCAAGCCTTCTTTCCGAAAGAATGACAAAGCGCTTTGGCACCGGAAAAGTCACCGCCATAAGCGTTGCCATGACTGCATTTGCGCTTTTTGGTTTTTCGGTAAGCGATTCTTTTATAATGCTTTGCATAATTGCAGTGCCCTATGGTCTTGGTGCCGGCGGCGTGGATGCTTCCATCAATAACTATGCAGCGGTGCATTATGCAAGCCGCCATCTCAGCTGGCTGCACTGTATGTGGGGAATAGGCGCTTCCGCAGGGCCTTATATCCTTGCGGCGGCAATGACAAAAGGAGGCTGGAACCTCGGTTACCGTTGGGTGGCTTTTGTTCAGATTGCGCTGACGGCAGTCCTCTTCCTGACTCTACCCCTTTGGAAGGAAGATAAAACCCCCGGCGAAAACGGCGAAAAAGCAAAATCCCTTTCAATAAAAGAAATTCTTTCCATTCCCGGCGCTAAAGAAATTATGACCGGATTTTTCTGCTACTGCGCGCTTGAAAGCACCGCAGGCCTTTGGGCAAGCAGCTATCTTGTTATGGAATTCGGCGTTCCGGAAGAAACCGCCGCAGGGCTTGCGACTTTGTTTTATACCGGAATCACGGTCGGCAGAGCGGTAAGTGGTTTTGTAACCTATAAAGTCAGCGATAAAAATATGATTCGCCTCGGCCAGGGAATAATCGCCATCGGCGTTCTGGCAATGCTTCTTCCTTTCGGCGAAAAAATCGCCATGGCGGGAATCGTTCTTACCGGTCTTGGCTGTGCGCCGATATACCCTTGTGTAATCCATTCAACTCCCGCTCATTTCGGTGCGGATAAATCCCAGGCAATAGTGGGTGTTCAGATGGCCTGTGCCTATATCGGAAGCTGCTTTATGCCGCCGCTTTTCGGAATTATCGCAAACAAAATTTCCGCGGGGCTTCTTCCGGTTTATATCGGAATAATCCTTGTTCTGATGTTCACCGTAATGGAAAAACTCAATAAAATAAAAGTATAAGTTCAGTAAAAACGGTCGGGCAAAAAATAAAAATGAAAATCCGTTGCCGGCCCCGAACGGCGACGGTTGAGAATAGAAATCACTGTTCTTTTGGTGGAGAGTTTATTCCCCCTTGATTTCAAGGGGGAGTCGCTCGCGGGAGCGAGCGGGTAGGGGATTAAAACTTTTCTTTTCAGGCACAACCCGGTTTCTTTTGGTTACAAAAGAAATGGGGTTGTAATAATAAAATTTGTCATATATCGCTTCAAACGTATTAAATGTTTTTTCACGTTCACTCTGATGGAAAAACTCAATAAAATAAAAGCATAAATAAAACACCCGCAAAATTGGCGGGTGTTTTTTTGCTTTTCAATATTCTTCTTCGGCAAGTTCTTCCCAGGATTCGGTGATCATGCCGTTTTTAACTTTGAAGGAACGAATATGTTTATATATCCTGTCATTTTCCCCGAAGGTGAATCCGAGGAATTTTTCCTTTTCCCTGCACTGAAAATAAACGCAAAGGGCGATTTTATCTTCATCATTGGATTCCACGGAATAGGTAATGCTGTAAACAGGATGTTTTTTGATATATTTCTTTATAAGGGCAATGGTTTCCGCTTTGTTTTTTGTTCCGGAAGAACAGTGGCATAAATAATCTTCCGAAAGATTATTTACTGCATAGGAAGTGTCTTTTCCGATATAAACATTGCAAAGATAGTTTGTGATAAGGTCAAAATCCGTCACATTTCTTCATCTTCTTCCTGTCTTTTGCGAAGATAGAACATGATATCGCCGAGTATGCCGTCTTCCGCAGCCCAGGCAACATTTCCGGGGCGGACTTTTTCGCCGCTGATGATTACGGTGAACATGGCTTCAAGAAGAACTTCGGAAGCGTCGCAGACTTCACATACCATATCCTGGTGGCTTCTGATATTGTGGTTTGCAAGAATCTGGGCATAATCATCACGGAAAAGAGGGCAGGAAACCGCATCGTGAATGAAGTTATACATGATTTCGTTATATTCCGGAACAACGTAATTTTGAGAAGTATCCGGATGGGTGATGGTTTTGCGCTCGGTTCTCGGGTTGGTAAGAAGATAATCGGCATAGAGCATGATATCGCGCTGTTCAAATTTTGAAGGAGTTACGCTGAGGTCGCTGTTCCATTTTTCAATCACCGCAAGAAGCTTTTTATCAAGCTTTGCCATGGCGGCTGCTTTGAATTCTTCCGGAATGGGGTAATAAGCTTCCGCAATGCTGCAGGCGATTGCAGCGATGGTATCGCTGTCGCCGCCGAGGGAAATTGCCTTGCGAAGGGTATCCTCAAAGCTTTCTGCTTCATAAAAAGCGCGGAACGCCGCAGGGACGGTTCCCTGACAGGTTTCGTCAAACTGGTAATCCGGACGGATCTCATCAAGAGTTTTGCTAAGATCATATTTGTATTTAAGCTCAAGATAGCGCTTGATATAATCTTTATCATAGCCCCTTCTTGCCATAAAAATGGCAACTGCTGTTGCCTTTGCGCCTTTTATGCCTTCTTCATGGTCGTGGGTAACTCTTGCGCTGATTTCGGCATATTTTTCGACCTTTTCAAGGCTGTGGAAATACCACGCAACGGGAGAAACACGCATTGCGCTTCCGTTGCCGAAGCTGCCATAAGGTTTCGGGTCGGAAGAGGTGAGCCACTGGCTGAAACGGTAGCCGTAACCTGCGTCCGGGAAGACTTTTCCGAACTTCCTCATGGATTTGACCATTTCTTTTTCGGTTTTTGCTTCGTTTCTGCCGCCTTTAAGAAGTGCTTCTGCAACGGCAACGGTCATAACGGTGTCGTCGGTGAAAAAGCAATCTTCGGAAAGAAGGGGAAAATCAGTTGTTTTTATGTTGTTGAATTCATATATGCTTCCGGCGATATCGCCGATTATTGCACCAATCATTTAAAATCCTCCGGTCAATATTAATCTATTTTATATAATAGCATAAAGCTTTGCAATCTTCAAGTGAGTAAAAAAATGCTTTGTTCAGTGTTTTATAAATTTTCTTTTTATGATTGAATAATGCGTTTATTTTTGTTATTCTATAGCTGAAAAGTTATTTAATATTTTTGTTTTGGAAGTGTTGTTTATATGAAAAAAACAGTAATAATTACAGGGGCAACCGATGGAATCGGAAAAGCCTTGGCAGTTTTGTTATCAAAAGAATATAACCTTGCCCTTTGCGGAAGAAATGAAGATAAAATGAATAAGCTCACCGGGGAACTTGGCGGGTGCAATATTTATGCGGAATGTTTTGATATTACGGACGGCGAAAAAAGACATTCATTTTGCGAAAGTGTGAAAAAAGAATTCGGCAGAATCGATGTACTTGTAAACAATGCCGGAGCGAACACCAAAAAAGATAAAATAGCCGATATTGATCTTGACGATTTACGCTATATGTTCGAATTAAACTGCGTAAGCGCCGTTGGAATGATTAAGGAAATTTATCCTGTTATGGCAGAACAAAAAAGCGGTTTGTTTGTCAATGTGCTTAGCAGCTGCTGCCTTTTCAATAATCCCATGACGGGAAGTTACAGCGCTTCAAAAGACGCAATGGAGGGCATAAGCAAGATTCTTACCAAAGAGGTGAAAGAGGATAATGTCGGCGTATGCAACGTCTATCCGGGCGGTGTGGATACAAGCTTCAGGGCAGCATCGAACCCAGCTTACCTAAAACCCGAAACCGTTGCCAAAATGATAAAGTTTTGCATTGAAAACGAAGAAGGCTGTGTCCATGACATTGTCATAAGACCGTTCGTTGAAAATAATATGGCATAAATCAAAATACACAGATAAAAAAAGGCACCGCTTTCGCGGTGCCTTGATTTTTTCTGTTTATCAATAGTTCTTTGCCTGGAGTTCGAAATATGCCTGAGGATGTGCGCATACGGGGCAAACAACGGGAGCGGATTCGCCGACATGGATGTGGCCGCAGTTTGCGCATTTCCAGATAACGATGGAACCTTTCTGGAATACCTGGCCTTCTTCAACGTTTTTGAGAAGTGCGCGGTATCTTTCTTCGTGTTCAGCTTCAACTTTGCCTACGCCTTCAAAGCGGAGAGCGATTTCTTCAAAGCCTTCTTCACGAGCTTCTTTTGCGAAGGTTGCATACATATCGGTCCATTCATAATTTTCGCCTTCTGCTGCTGCAAGAAGGTTTTCTGCGGTGGTGCCGATGCCGCCGAGATATTTGAACCAGAGTTTTGCGTGTTCTTTCTCGTTTTCAGCGGTTTCGAGGAAGAGTCTTGCAATCTGCTCATAACCTTCTTTTTTTGCTTTGCTTGCGAAATAGGTGTATTTGTTTCTTGCCTGAGATTCGCCTGCGAATGCGGTCATGAGATTCTGTTCGGTTTTAGAGCCTTTGAGTTCCATAGTTTTTTCTCCTTTTTCAGTAGATTTATTATCTTCATTTTGAAGGGGTACAAATTCGGATGCGCCGTGTTTGCAAAGGGGGCAGACAAAGTCTTCCGGAAGTTCTTCGCCTTCGTAAACATAGCCGCAGATGGGGCAGCGCCAGCCTTTTTTAACTTTCGGGGGCTGGGGTTTCGGTTTAACGCGGTTCTGATAATAAGTGTAAGTCATGGAATCCTCGGAAGAAAGGATTTCGGCTTCGGTAACATCCGCGATAAACATGGTGTGGGTTCCAAGGTCAACTTCTTCGCAAACCTTGCCGGAAACATAGGCGTTGATATTTTCGCCAAGGCGAAGAACGCCGTTTTCGCAGCGGGAAGTTTTAACTCCCTCAAATTTATCTGCGTCCTTTCCGCTTCTGAATCCGAAGCCTTTGAATACATCAAAAGGTGCGGAAGTTGAAAGAACGGAAACGGTGAAATCGCCGGTGTTCTTTATCATATCGTGGGTAAGGTTAAGCTTGTTTACCGTAACGCTTACGCGAAGGGGAGTATCGGTTACCTGGGAAAAGGTATTGATGATACATCCGTTATCCTTTCCGTTTTCGCGGGAAGCCACAACATAAAGCCCGTAAGAGATTTTGAAAAGTGCTTTGATATCCATATTATAATCTCCCTTTAAAAATAATTCAATAATTATTTTTTATAAATGCAGTCGGAACAAAGTCCGCTGAAAACGAGGCGGTAACCTCCGATCGAAAAACCGTTTTCCTCTTTTATGCGCTTTTCAATTCCGTCAAGTTCGGGAACCGAAACGTCACAAACCTTTCCGCATTTGTTGCATTTAAGATGGTGATGGGCACAAAGGGTGGTGTCGAATCTGTCAGCTCCTCCGGGAATCTGGAGATGAAGGATCTCACCCTCTTCGGAAATACGGTTCAGTATGCGGTAAACGGTTGCCTTGCTTACGGAAGGAAATTCGCTGTGAACACATTCATAAACTTCGTCCGCCGTCGGATGATCGAGGGACATAAGCGCATTCATGATTGCAGTTTTCTGAATGGTGTTTTTCAAACGCATCACTTCCTAACTGAGAACTGTTTTCATTTAGGATTATAGCATAAAATCTCGCAATGTCAATACTATTTTTGAAAATATTTTTGGATTTTAATCATTTTTTCGGGGGAAGAATCTGCCTTTTAAAATATAATTTATTTCCATTAATATTATGCCGCTGCAATGCCAAAATAATGTTGCAAACGCAAAAGAAACAAAGGAGTGTAAATAAAAATGTCCAGCTCTAACAAACAGACCAAAGCCGCACTCGAAAGAGTAAAACAGGAAGCCGCAAACGAAGTCGGCGTAAACCTCAAACAGGGTTATAACGGCGATCTCACTTCCCGCCAGGCAGGTTCCATCGGCGGCCAGATGGTCAAAAAAATGATCGAATCTTACGAAAACGGCGCAAAATAATCGGTTTTATGCCAATGAAAAGCGGAGCGGGAATGCTCCGCTTTTTCTTTGCCGAAAAATTGCTTTTTCGGCCGCAACAAACTTTGTAAATTTTTATTGAACATAGTGATATCTTATTGACTTATGACATATTGTCATGTTATTATCATGACAATATGTCATTAATAAGGAGGCTGCCATGCCGAGCCAGACTTTCCAGAATCTTTCGGAAGAGAAGAAGCAGCGCATTTTCGGGGCGATTTATTCCGAACTTCTGCGCGTGCCTTTTCCGGAAATGTCCATTAACCAGATAATAAAAAATGCTGGAATCCCGCGGGGAAGTTTTTATCAGTATTTTGAAAATAAAGACGATGCCTTCGATTATTTTGTTGAAGAAAGCTCGAAAAAAATGAAGGAATGCATTTTCAACAAGATATCTTCTTTCCGGGGCGATATCTTTGAACTTGCGGAAACGATTTTTGACGAACTGGCGAAAACCGGTGCGGAACAGTTCCGCTTTGAAATAGTTGATCATGTCATGCCGTATGTTGATGTAAAAAAGGTGGATCCTTTTACCAATCTTGCGGAATATATGGATGAAAAACAGAAAATAGATGTTTACAGCTCCCTCGGAATAGGCAATCTCAATATAAAAAGCGAAGAGGAACTTATCGATATCATCGGAATTATAGAAGCACTTTTCCAGAACGCGATTCCGCGCATAATTTCCGGAAGCGAAAATACCGAAAAAGTGACAGCGGCTTTTAAAAGGAAGCTTGCCATAATCCGAAAAGCAACAGTGAAGGAGGCATTCTGATATGTTATCGAAATTCAGCGTAAAAAAACCATATACGGTTCTTGTAGGCGTTATTGCCGTAATAGTTCTCGGTGTTGTTTCTTTCCTCAATCTCACACCGGACCTTCTCCCCAATATAGATTTCCCTTATGTTATTATCACCACCACTTATGTTGGTGCTTCCCCGGAAGAAGTTGAGGAAACTGTAACAAAGCCCATCGAGCAGAGCATGGCAAGGCTCGATAACATCAACAGCATTTCATCTACCTCCGCAGAAAACTATTCCCTTGTAATGCTCGAATTTGCGGACGGAACCGATATCGATATTGCCTCCATCGATATCACCAATGCCATCGGACAGCTTGAATCCGGCTGGGACGATATGGTCGGAACACCCATCATGCTCAAAATAAACCCGAATATGCTTGCAACCGCTGTTGTTGCGGTAAGCGTTGAAGGGCTTGAAGAACACGAGCTTACTTCGTTCATAAATGATAATATTATGACCCAGCTCGAAGGTATCGAAGGCGTTGCTTCCGTAACCGCCGACGGTATGATCGAAAAAAGCGTCGAGATAAAAATTTCCGAAAGAAAACTTGCCGCACTCAACAAAAAAGTTGAAAATGAAATAAGAAAACAGTTCGATGAAGCCTATGAAGGCATCGAAGAAGCAGAAAAACAGCTTTCGGACGGCAAAGAAGCCATAAGGGTCGGCAATCTCGAACTCGAAAAAGGCAAAAAAGAGCTTGAAAAAGCAAAAATCGAAACAGAAAATATGCTTGCCCAGGGCAGCAGCCAGCTTTCCGCCGGTCAGGCACAGATTAATGCCGCAAGAAAAGAGCTCGACGCGGGAAAAGCAGAACTCATCAGCCAGATAGAAGTTCTTTATGCCACTTATGATCAGCTTGTGGAACTTCAGTCAACGGTTGCCCTTCTTCAGTACAGCAAAACCACCCTTCAAAGCACCGTTGCCGCTCTTCGTTCTCTCGAAAGCTACGTTCTTTCCGGAGAAATAGAAACCGATAATATAGATAAAATCATTTCCGAAATGACCGGCGGGGAATATACCTCCCTCAGCCTTCTTCAAAGCGGAATCGCAAAGGTAGAATCCGGCCTTGCAGAGGTTGAAAATAACCTTAATACCATTGACGAAACACTTGCCCAGCAGGGATACAGCATTGATACCATCGGCCAGGCAATAACGGACCTCGAAGCGGGAATTGCCACGGCGGAAGGCTATCTTGCCGAAATGGATAAAGGCTATGCAATGCTTGATGAGGCAGAAAAACAGCTCAGTGCCGGTTACGGTGCTCTTGCAGCGGGAAAAGCAGAAGCGGCAGAAAAATTTGCCGAAGCGGAAAAAGGCATAAAAGAAGGCGCTGCGACCCTTGCCGCATCTTCAAAACAGCTCGAAGCGGCCGAAGCCGAACTCGAAGCCGGAAAAGAACAGATTGATGCGGCGATGGAACAGGCTCTTGAAGCAGCTGACGTTGCCAAAATGATGAACCTCGAAACCGTCGCGACCATCTTCTTCGCACAGCATTTCGAAATGCCTGCGGGATATGTCCTTGATGGAGAAGAAAAAGTTCTCGTCCGCGTGGGTGATAAATATGACAGAGTGGATACCCTCGGCGAAATGGTGCTCTTCGATATGGGAATCGACGGAGTTGAACCCGTTGTGCTCGAAGATATCGCCGATATCGAATATACCGATAACTCCGGCGAAACCTATGCCAGCGTAAACGGCCAAAGGGGCGTTATCCTTTCTTTCACAAAACAGTCCAACTATGCCACCGCTTCCGTTTCCGAATCCATCAAGGAAAAATTCACCGAGCTTGAGGAAAAATATGACGGACTCAAATTTTCTCCTCTTATGGACCAGGGGGATTATATCGATATAATCATAGATTCCGTTATGGAAAACATGATTGTCGGCGCGGTGCTCGCAATAATCATTCTTGTCATCTTCCTGCGGGATATCAAGCCAACCTTTATGGTTGCCCTGAGCATACCGATAAGCGTAGTTTTCGCAATTGTTCTTATGTATTTTTCCGGAGTTACCCTGAATATCATTTCTCTTGCGGGTCTTGCGGCGGGCATCGGTATGCTGGTGGATAACTCCATAGTCGTAATCGAAAATATCTATCGCCTCAGAAGCCTCGGACTTTCCCCGGTAAAAGCCGCTGTTTCCGGTGCTTCCCAGGTTGCCGGAGCAATCACTTCCTCGACTCTCACAACCGTCTGTGTTTTCCTTCCGATAGTTTTTGTCGAGGGCCTTACCAGACAGCTTTTCCAGGATATGGCTCTTACCATAGGCTATTCGCTTCTTGCAAGCCTTATCATAGCTCTCACCCTTATTCCTGCAATGGCGCCTTCCGTTCTTAAAAACGTAAAGCAAAAAACATCCGGCGAAGGAAAATTCATGCAGAAATACGGAAAAACCGTGGAACTTGCACTTAAATATAAGGCTGTTGCCATAATTCTTGCGGTGGCCCTCCTTGGAACAAGCGCATTTGCCTGCATAAGCCGCGGTTTCATCTTCATGCCGAATTTTGAATCCAACCAGCTCACCGCGAACATCAGTATGCCCGAAGGCTCCGTCCTCGAAGATACCTCCGCCGTCTGCGATGAATTTGCGAAGGATATCAAATCCATCGAAGGGGTAGATACCGTCGGAACCATGCTTTCCGCCGGAATGGCAAGCATGGTTGGAATGTCCGGCGGAAGCGCCGATGTAACTTCCGCAACCATGTATATTCTTCTTGACAGCGAAGGAGAAAAGCACGCCGCGGATATTACAGAAAAAATTTCCGATATGGCAAAGGAATATGACGAAAGAGCTTCCATCGCCGTTTCCGGCGGAATGATGGATTCCATGAGCATGCTCACCGGAAGCGGGGTTTCTGTCAATGTTTACGGAAACGACCTTGAAGATATAACTCTTGCCGCCAATGAAATAAAAGAAAGAATAGAATCCGTCGAAGGCATCGCTTCCGTTTCTGCGGCGGAAGAAGAAACCGCGCCGACGGTCAATATCAGCGTGAATAAGGCCGAAGCCATGAAAAACGGCCTTACCGTTGCCCAGATTCTTCAGGAAATCGCCACACAGCTTACCGAAAGCGTAAGCGCGGCAACCATCGAAACCGATGACGGCGATTACGAGGTTATAATAATCTCTGAAAAGGCAGAGAACTTTACACGCAGGGACCTCGAAAATTATGTCTTCGAAGTAACAAAACAGGACGGTTCCAAAGCGGAAATCAAGCTTTCGGATATTGCGGAAATAACCGATGGCACTACTCTTTCAAGCATCGAAAGAGTTTCCCAGAGAAGATATCTCACCGTTTCCGCCTCCATAAATGAAGGCGAAAACGTAACAAAAGTAACCACAAAAGTTGAAGAAGCCCTTGCGGATTATGAAGCACCGGAAGGAGTTTATTACGAATTTACCGGCGAGAACGAAACGATTATGGAAGCCATCTGGGAACTTGTGAAGATGCTCGGAATCGGCATAATCCTTGTTTATCTCATCATGGTCGCCCAGTTCCAGTCTTTGCGTTCTCCCTTCATCGTAATGTTCACAATTCCTCTTGCGTTCACTGGTGCGTTCCTTGCGCTTATGATATGGGGACTTGAAATAAGCGTTGTTGCAATGATAGGTCTTGTAATGCTCGTCGGTATCATCGTAAATAACGGCATAGTCCTTGTTGACAGCATCAATCAGCTTCGCGAAGAGGGAATGGAACGCCGTGAGGCCATTATTACCGCATCGAAAACAAGACTTCGTCCGATTTTCATGACCGCCCTCACAACGATTCTTGCCCTTGTGCCCATTGCGCTCGGTATAGGATTCGGTTCAAGCCTTATCCAGCCCGTTGCGGTATGCTGCATCGGCGGTCTTGCCTATGCAACGGTAATGACCCTTATTATAATTCCCGTTATGTATGAACTCCTTTCGAGAAAGACCATGCGCGTTATAAGCAAGGAAGACCTCGAAATTTCGGAGCTTTAATAAAACCGAAAAAAATCCGGCGGCCGTTTTCCGGCTGCCGGATTTTTAATCTGCAAAGTATATCGGAATTGACACGGCCGATGAAATTTATTATGATTAATTTATAAAAGGAAAAAGGGGGATGGATTTTGAAAAAAAGCATATATAAATTCTCCTGTTTTCTGCTTGCGGTTTTGATTTTTTTGGGGAATCCTGCGATCAAAGCCTTTGCTTCGGTGGATATTTCCATGCAGGAAATCGAATTTCCGACTGTGAATTTCTTCGGAACAAATTCCGTTCCGGAACCGGTGGATTCAAAGACGGTTGAAAGGAAAATTGCGAAAATAAGGGAACTTAACGGAAAGTATTTTACCGTAAACAAAACATACTGCAATAAAATCCCGGGAGAAACAGTCCACGGATGCGATAACTGCGAATCCACGAATCTGATAAAAACAAATCTTTATGACCTTATGCCCGAAAACAGAAGCTGCCTTCCGGAATATCACCGCAACACCGGCGGAATCTCGAAGCTCTGCTGGTCATGCGCGGCTTTCGCTTCAATAACCCATTGGTATATCTATGCGGGGAAAAGCACGGACGCAATAAACGTGAAGAAGATTTCTTCCGGCACTTTCAGCAAAGAAACCCTCTCTTCCGCAAAGCCGGGGGATATAATTGCCCTTTCCTATGCAAGCACCGAAAGACATTTTCATTCCATGATTTTTCTCGGCCATACCTCGACGGGAATAAGCGTTATCGACTGCAACTGGAACACCCAGACTTACGGGAACTGCGTCGTGCTCGAAAGAAACGTAAGCTATTCCGAAAAATATACCGTCGCCGTTTCCCGGGCTTCGAATTATTCCGAAGATAAAATTCCCGTGGAAGGAATCGAAATAACGGATTCGGAAAGTAATCCGCTTCCGGAAAACATCGAACTTTATATTGGAGAAAAAATAAAATTCAATGCGGCGGTGAATCCGGAAGACGCATCGGAAAAAACTGTTTTCTGGTCGAGCGGAAATCCTTTAATTGCCGAAGTTTTGGAAAATGGCGAAGTTTTCGGAATTTCCGAAGGAAACGCCGAAATAAAAGCCGTTACCAAAGAAGGCAGTTTTTCCGATTCGGTAATTGTGAACGTTATCCGGAAAAATTATAATGTGGATTTCAAATCAAAAGAGGAAGCGGCGGATATTCCCGAACCGATAATTTCAAACGGAAATGAATTCACCGTTCCGGAAGATATCCCATCCATCGAAAACCGTAAATTTCTTCATTGGTCCGACGGCGAAAACACTTTCGAACCGGGAAAAAGCTATGAAATTTCTGAAGATAAAACCCTTTTCGCCGTATGGGTTCCGGATTGGCACCCGCAGATAGAAACAAAAAATATTTATGCCGTCCCCGGGGAAGAAATTGCGGTTTCGGTTTTTGTTACAAAAGCGCTGGAACCGGAAAACACCGAAATTGATTTCAGTCTTGAATGTGATGAACTTGTTTTTCTAAAAAAAGAAATTACTGAAGAAATTCCCGAAGAGGGAATCATAGGAATATATTATTTTTCGGTTCCGGAATCTCTTCCGGAAGGCGAATATCCTTTTGAAATAAAGCTCGAAAAATATCTTGTTTCAGGCTTTGATCTTTCAGAAAACGTAAAAATGCTTCCGGGAAGAATATTTATATCGAAAATAAGGCTCGGCGATGTTGACGGAAACGGAAAAATCAATATTCTCGATGCAAATCTTATCCGAAGATATTCCGCAAAAACGGCTGAACTTGACGAAAAACAACAAAAAGCGGCAGATGTTGACGGAAACGGAAAAATCAATATCCTCGATGCAAGCCTTATCCGCCGCTATTCGGCAAAACTCATCGATTCTTTTCCGGCAGAACAAAATATTGACTAACCCGGTTTTTATATGATAAAATTCGGTTATAAAGATAAAAAGGAGGTACTGTTATGGATAACAGAGAACTTGTGAAGGAAGCCCTTGCCGCAAGAGAAATGGCTTATGTGCCCTATTCCCATTTCGCAGTGGGCGCAGCGCTTCTTACCAAAGAAGGAAAAGTTTATCGCGGCTGCAACATCGAAAATGCCGCATATACCCCCACAAACTGTGCAGAGCGCACTGCTTTTTTCAAAGCAGTAAGTGAAGGCGAAAGGGAATTTGCCGCAATCGCCGTTGTGGGCGGACCTGCCGGAAATCCTCCGGTGGATTATTGCTATCCCTGCGGTGTTTGCCGCCAGGTAATGGCAGAATTCTGCACGGACGATTTTATTGTGCTCGTGGGAAAAAGCGAAGATGAAATCGAAGTCAATACTCTAATTGATATCCTTCCCCATACTTTCAGGGACGTTGACCTTCATAAATAAGCCGGAAGAGGGTGCTTTATGAAAAAAGGAGCACTTATTTATATCGCAAGACTTCTTGCGGAAAGGCTCATCGGAGCGGGGCTTTTTTGGGCAGGCGCAGGTGCCTTTGACCTTCGTTCGGGAATTTTCTTTTCCGTTTATATCCTTGTTGCGGTTGTTTCCGCATGGGTTATTTACCGAAGAAATCCGGAAACCCTTAAAGAAAGGGGAAAGGTAAACACAAATTCCCCGAAATGGGATAAAATCCTTCTTTTGGTTTTCTGGCTTTCGGCGTTTTTCCTCGTTTATTTTGCCGCGGGGAAGACCGTTCCCCTCGGAAAAGGAATCAAGTTTGATTTTATCGCAGGAATGGTGGTTTATCTTGTTTCCGCGGTGATAACAGTCAAAGCCATGCTCGAAAACACCTTTCTTGAATCCACCGCAAGGCTCCAGCCGGAAAGAAATCAGAAGGTGATCATGACCGGGCCATATTCCGTTGTGCGTCACCCGACATATTCCGCAGTTCTTCTTTGGTGCGTGGCGGTTTCCTGCATTTTTCCTTCAAGGGAAGTGTTGATTCTGTCTGCTGCCATAGCCACGGTAATAATAATCCGCACAAAGCTCGAAGATGAAATGCTGAAAAAAGGCCTTTTGGGCTATGATGAATATTCCAAAAAGGTGAAATATCGCCTTATTCCGTTTTTATGGTGAAGAAAAATCCCGTGCTCGGGTTTGAGCACGGGATTTCTTTTTTTGAGCACCGCTTATCCGCAGGAACAGGAACAAACTCCGATTCCTTCCGTTTCATCAAGACGTGGCGGGAAAAATTCGTTTGTGGGGAATTTGATGTGTTTGAAAACTTCGCAGGGGTCGTCGGTTGTTGTGACGCATTCTTTTCCGGGAACGCAGAAATCGTATGCGGGAATAAGCATCTGAACTCTGCGTTCCAGCTGAACAATGGTGAAAAGTCCGAGGGTGACAAGAACTCTTCTTGTGCCGGAAACGCTGAAATTTCCCTCAAAAAGATTCGCGATGGGTTCCGGGAAGGTGATTTCCGGAACGTACATATCGCAGTCGCACTTATCCGCAAAACGGCTGTGAAGCACAATGGGCGAAACCACCTGAACAACAGCTCTCGGGTTATCGGAAGCCATTCCCGTTCCTTCAAGAGGCAAATCGGAACTGAAGACCTTGACGTTTCCTTCGCTTCCGTAAAGAATCACTTTTTTCGAGAAAAAAGCGATTCCCGTTACGTTATCCGCGGTGGAAACAGGGGTGTAATATGCTGAAAGATTCACCAGGAAATAAAAAGTCATATCGACGGAATAAAATCCCCGGTTAAAAGGTATGGGTTCCACTTCAAGGAACACATTAAGTACTTCGACGCTTTTGGCTTTGACGCTGAGGGCGCGGTCGATTTTTGCCTGTTCCGTTTCGGTAAAATATACCTGAAGATCCTCGAGGCAATCTTTATCAATGGACTGTGCGTCTTTGAATCACCTCAAAATTACCCTAATATTAAAGGGCGAAGAGCTTTTTCGCTCGGTTTTATTATACCACACGGTGTCAATTATGGAACGGAGCATTTCGTTGCGTTTGGCGGCGTCGGAAACTTCGTATATATCAAGGACGGAGTGGATTTTTGCGGAAATAACACGGCGATCTGAGGCAAGAACAGCGCTGCGGCGTTCCTGCTGGTCGATTATAAAGGCTTTGATACTTTCGGTACGTTCGTTTATGGAATTGCGCCTTTCGAGGAAGGTATCGACATCATAAAGCCCTTGTTCGAGAAGGTCGTGGGTTTTTGAAAGCTGGGAAGCAAGGCTTTTAAGTTCATGCTGTGCAGAAGAAATTGCTTTATCGAAAACGGAAACGTCCGGTGGAACGGCGTTTTCGATATCTGTATCGAGAACGGCGAGCTGTTCCCGAAGGTTGGCAAGAATGGCGGCTTCGACGTTTTCAACCGGAGTTGTTGGAATACAGCCGGATTTTTGACACATAAGGAAGGGGACTTTCGTTTTTCTTCCGGAAGGGTGGCGCATCATAAGCCCGCCACAGTTTCCGCAGCGAACAATTCCCGCAAGAGGATTTTGAACGGTGCCATCATAATATTTTTTATGCCATTGCTTTTTCATAATTTCCTGAGCACGTTCGAAGGTTTCTTCGTCGATAATCGGAGGGTGGATTCCTTCGGTGATTTTCTTTTTCTCCGGAGTGGGGTAGGAATGGCGGACGCCGTTTTCGATGACGTAGTGCTGTTTATTCCATACGGTTTTTCCGATATAGACCGGATTTTTTATAATATAAGCAACGGACGTTCTTCCGAATTTATCGGAGCGGGCGGGATGAGCACCCAGGGCGTTGATGTAATTTGCAATGTTTGTTGTTCCCTGGCCTTGGTTTACATACATATCAAAAATCATACGGACGAAAGCGGCTTCCGGCTCGTAAACTTCGAGAGTAGGCTGACGATTCACAACGGTTTTTTTGTAACCATAGGGAGCGTTTGCAAGATAGGAACCTTCATCAACGGATTTATTTATTCCGCGGCGAACGCGTTTTTTGTAAGTTCGGAGTTCCCGACGCGCGAAAAGAGATTCGATTTCGAAATCTTCCGCATCGGAATCCTTCGTGGGGTCGATGGTTTTATCCGGAGTAATTATTTTGACGCCATAACGGCGCAGGGTATCGAAGATTATCCCCTGTTCCATCATGGAGGAACGTCCGAGGCGGTCAACATCCATTGCAAGAACGGCGTCATAATTCCCGGTACTTACGGCTTCAAGAAGGGCGAGCATTTGCGGACGGGAATAGAGGCTTTCGCCGGATTTGACCTCCTCGAATGTTGTTATAACATGGAGGTCCATTCTTTTTGCAACGGCGAGGAGCTGTTCCCGGTGGCGGCGGAGGGTTTCTTCCGTTGGATCATGCAGTTCTTCGGCACGGGACTTTCGCAGATACATCAAAACATCCATATTTTTCTCCTTTTATAGTTTGACAATTATATATAAATATATTATTATAAAAGGGCAGACTTGCCCCTTGGTGTTGTGAGGACAACGAGAGAATTTCTGCTGACCCGTTCCGGTCTGGACACCCGGAACGGGTGTTTTTTTACGTAAAAATACGTAAAAGGTGTTGACGTACGTATGAATACGTGTTATAATATATTCAGAAAATTAAGGAAGGGAAGTGATAAAATGACATACAGTGAACTGAAAAAGTTCCTTAAAAAGAATGGCTGTTATCTTGAAAAAGAAGGCGCAAACCATGAAATATGGTTTAGCCCAATGACTGAAAAAAGGTTCACCGTTGGCAGACACAATAAAGAGGAAGTTCCGACAGGAACACTTAAAAGCATAAAGAAGGCGGCGGGGCTTGAATAAAGCCCCTCCGTAAAAAATATAATATTGGCAGAAGGAAGGTTTATGATGATGAAATATGTTTATCCGGCAATTTTTACAGAAGAAGAAAACGGATATTATTCTGTAAGATTTGATGATATCGAAGGTTGCTTTACTTCCGGCGCAAGTTTGGAAGAAGCAATGGATATGGCAAAAGATGCGCTTTGCCTTATGCTTTATACTCTTGAAGAAGAGGAAGAAGAAATTCCGAAGGCTTCCGATATCCGCAATGTTTTTACTGATGAAAATGAGTTTGTTTCTTTAATTCAATGTGATACTATCGAATACAGGAAGTTTTTTAATAATAAAGCAGTTAAAAAGACTCTTTCGATTCCTGCATGGCTTAATGATATGGCGGAAAAAAGAGATATCAACTTCAGCGCAACACTTCAAAATGCTCTTAAACAACAGCTCAATATAGAATGATAAAAGTAATGACTTTTTTAACGTGCATCGATTATAAAACGATGCACGTTATTTTTTTATCTTACCTGGCTGATGAAATAAACGGCCTTACCGATGATTCGGACATCCGCAAGCTCTTCACCGGTGATAACGATGGGTTCATAGGAAGGGTTTGCGGGATTCAGAATAAGGCAGCCGGCTTTTTTATGAACACGTTTGAGGGTGGCTTCGCCATCGATGAGAACTGCGGCGATCTCTCCGTCATCCACATCCGGCTGCTGGCGGATGAGAACGATATCGCCGTCGAGGATCCTTGCGCCGATCATGGAATCGCCCTTGCAGGTGAGGGCAAAATCCGCGGGGATATTTTCCGGAGCAGAAACAAAGCCTTCGAGATTTTCGGTTGCAGTGATGGGTTCACCGCAGGCGATTTTTCCGATGAGCGGGATTTTTGCCATTTTTGGAATCGGAATGATGTTTTCGGCTGAAGGAGTTTCTGTTTCTTCTTCCCAGCCCATGAGATATGCGGGAGTAGTATGGAGAGCTTCGGCGAGCTTTGCTATTTTATCACGGCGCATATTTGCAATTTCACCGGTTTCCCATTTGCGAACGGTGCTTTTTCCAACGCCGACTATATCGCCGACATCTTCAAGGGTCATGTTATTTTTCTTTCGTAAATCGTAAATTTTAGAACCTAAATTGTTATTCATATATACCACCTTGTAATTTTAAGGATTGCATCTTCCGCAAGGGTCAAAACCTCTTGCAAGCACTTCTTCCCTCGTTCCGGTAAAGTATTCGCGATTTTTATCTTTGATTTGTTTTGCGCTGGAACAGCTCGGTTTGTGAAATTTTTTGGTGTTCTTATTTAAAACGTAATCACATTCCTCTGCGATTTCTTCATAATAATTGTTTCCACCGTTATTGTTATTCCCCGATGTCCCGGAGCTTTCGGCTGTTCCGGAATTTATCGGGTGCTCAAAATTATTTGAATTTCCGATTACGTGAGAAGTTCCAGTAGTTGAAGCAACGTATTCAGTGTTTTTTTCTCCAACCGTTTTTCCTTCTTCATAACCTTTTCGATACCCGGCTTCATAAGTTTTTCCCTGTTCTCGTAATTCGCTAAGCTTTTTTTGAGAACCATCGGAAACACCTGAATCATAACCGTCTTTATAACCTAACTCATATCCACTTTCCTCGCCTGCTTTTACTCCTTCTTTTCTTCCGGCAGTAAAACCTTCTTGATATGCTTCTTCTTTTATGGTTGCAAAAGGGTCAAGGCTATCCCATGAAAAATCTTTTAAATCAATTCCGAGTTCAGGGAGAATGATAAAATAAATGATAAGCCCTAAAGGTATTAACCAAAATAAAAAACTATATATTGTTTCAAAAATTTCTTTTAATTTATTCACAATATCCCTTATTTCTATATTTTGTTATCTATAGCATATCACTTATGTGTCGTATTTGCAACACTTTGAAACAAAAAAGTTTCAAAAAAGACACGAAAAGGTATTGACAGCGTAAAAGGTCAGTGGTAATATAAAAGTGTCGTAAATGACACAAATAAATTACATAGGAGGGAGTAAGGTGGATAAAGAGCTTTTTGACAAAGCTGTAGATGAATCCGGGCTGAGCATTACCCAAATTTGCAAAAAGCTTGGAATGTCACGAAGCGCCTTTTTTAGAAAACGCACCGGCGAATCCGAATTCACTTGGAGTGAAATTGAAAAGCTGGTTGATATACTGGGACTAAAATCGCCAGTCCCCGTTTTTTTTAAAGAAAAAGTGTCGTAAAAGACACAAAAGCGAAGAGAAATCCAAATGAAACAAATCAGATTAAAAAAATGTCCTTTTTGCGGCGGAAAGGCTTCTTTTAAAAAAGAACGTATTTGGTTGGAGGACGGAATCTCTATTCGATGCGAAAAGTGCCATACAAAAACAAAAATCGTTCTTATAGACCATCCGGCGTTCAGCGCAAAATGTAATGGGCTTGATGAAAGCACACGTTACACGGAGGAACAGGCAATGGAAGTTGTCGCAAAAATCTGGAATGAAAGGAAACACACATGAAAGTCAAATATTGGTTTATCCGGAAACAATTTGAGGGACTGCAGAAGGAATTTGCACAGCTTATTGAACCCATTGTTATTCGGAAAAGCGAAAAGGCGCTTCTTTTGGAATGGAATGTTCCGGAAAGGGGAGCCTTCCGCTGCTGGGTACCGAAAACAGCGGTTGAAGCATAAAAGGGAAGAAGGATCCCTCCACCGTGCCGACGGCAACGGTCCCCCTCCCTTTAGGCAAGGGAGGCAAAGAGTTTCCCGGCTTTCCCGGCGAATCGAACGCCGGAATAAGTTTGTTTTCATAATCAAAAAACACATCTCCCACCGGAGCGGGCTTTTTATTCATGGTTTTGGCTCGCCCGGAAAGCCGGAAAACTGAACAAGCCTTTGAGCATATCATCTTTTGAAAGGAGGCGGCAGAATGAAAGAAAGCGAGATCCCGAAAGGGAGGAGAAATTACATAATCCCCGGAAGGGAAGACGTTTTTGAGCAGGACGGAAAATTTTATCTTTATATGGGTAAATTTGCCGGATGGCAGGAAGCGGACAGAATCCGTATTCTTCCGGATGGAAGCATTTCCGCCATAAGCGGAGTGCTTGATACCGAAAGGGCCATTGCCGCCGCAAGAAAGATTTTGCGGGAAGGCTTTTTTAGCTGAAAACAAAAATAATTCGGGCAGAGCACCGGGCGGCGGGGATTTTTTAGGGTTTTATTCCCAAGGCTCGCATGTGTCACACCTTTCTTTTGAACCGGGCGGCGGTTTTTAACCTCCTTAAAAGCGATTTTTATCTTTTGATATCCCTTTCATGATATTTCTGCATTGTCTTTTTTTTACCGCCGCCGTCCGGTGTTCTGCCCGAAAAGAATCCAATAAAACATTATCCGTTCCCCTTGAGGGAAAAATTTTCTGTTTTTGCCGGACAGTTTGAAGTATTGCTGTCCGAAGCACATCCTTCTTATTTGAGATTCCGGAACGGCTTGCGTTGGTCGCGGTGTTCGCAAGCTGTCCGGCAAAGGCAGAAATCCGGATTTTGCCGGACGGTCCGGTCAACCGTCCGGGGCTATACTTTTTTAATAATTGTACCCGGACAAGCCCGTTTTTCGGGCTGCCCGGCAAGATCCGGACACCTTGTTTATTCATTTTGACAAGAAAGAATCCCCTCGCCACGCCTTACGGCATGTGGCCCTCGCCCCTTTAGACAAGGGGCGCAAAAAAGAAAGGAGCACATGAAAATGAAGAAGATCTTTTATTTTTGGATTTTCCTTTTGGGAATAATCCTTTATTGTGACGCGGCGAAGGAGCTTTTGATTCAGCGCGGCGGATTTTACATAGGCGGAGAAATTCTTCTTTTTGGGCTTCCGCTTTGGGTTTGGCTTATATCGGAAGGGCTTTCGAGCCTTTTTGAAGAGGTGAACCGCAAATGAGGGAAAAGGGCAGGGGAGAAAAGCTTTTTGAGTACCTTCGAAACAACGCCCAGAGCTGCCCGAAATGCGGAAAGAAGCTGGGACTTCTGGCGGTAAAAATGGGCTTTGGCGATGAGATCATCGGCGAATATTGCTGTGAAAACCGGGAATGCCTCGGCCATCGGCACGGAATACGCAGTTACCGCAGGCTTTTGCCGTCGGCGGTTCGGTTTATAAAAGAGAAAGGAATCCTTTCGGAAGAGGAGCTTTCCTTTGTAGAAATCCGAAGGAGCGGCGCAATGGCGGCGGAAATCCGATGCGGAAAATGCGGATATAAGCGGAGATATGTTGAATCTGTTTTTACCGAAGACGGTAGGCTTTTGCATAAATTCCGCTGTGACAACAAAGACTGCGGGGATTTCGGAAAAAGTATATCCATTGAACTTAAGGAAGAGGACTGCGCTTTTATCTTTAAAAAAGAGAAGGAAAAGGCAAAATGCCGCATTTGCGGGGAAACTTCCGGAGCGAAGGTACTTTGTGAGAAGCATGGAGGATATATTTGCGAAAAACACTGCGTCGGCTGTGAATTCCTTGAAAACCGCACAAGTATGACGCATTGCGTTTGGTGGATTCGGGAAGGTGCGGCGCAGGCGGCGAAAAAGGGCTTTGAAGAATACGGAAAAGCTCTTCGGGAACATAGGGAAATATAGGAGGTTAAAATGGATTTTGGGAAAATTGAAAGCTTTGCAAAAGGGCTTGCAGGGGAAGAAAAATAATGAAAAACAAGGCGGCAGCAGGAGCTTCCGCCCTTGATTTTACCCTTTTTTATGGAATCCCTCCTTCACGTCTGCGACGTGCCATCTCCCTTTGGGCAAGGGAGGCTAAAGAAAGGAATTTTCGGGGAAAATTGACGTTCAAAACGGAGGTTTTGAGGGTGAATTTTAACCGAAAAACCGACAAAACGGAAAGGACAGTTTCACCGCATGGAAAAGCGGTTTAAGCGCCGGTCAGAGGTATTAATGTTCTGATTTTTTTGAAGATGGTTCCGCCAACCGGAAAAGGTGGGGTTTTCAAGGGGAGGGAACTCCGGTTCCCGAAGGTTCCGGCAGACGTTCCCTCCCCTTGACACAGCGAAGCTTCCACCAAAAGAAGGAAGAAGGATTTTTTTTATATTCCAGGCCGGACGGGGTTACAATCCCTCCGTCACGTCTGCGACGTGCCACCTCCCTTTGCACAAGGGAGGCTATAAGGAAGGAAACAGGGAAGGGAGGTTATTTTTGTGCCTTACGTAAAAAGAACCGTAAAAGCCGGGGACGTAATCGAAACATGGAAAGGCCATACGAAAAGAATCCACCCTAACGGGGCAAAAAGAGCGAAAAATTTTAAAGATACCGAAAAGGCACAGATGGACGCAAACGAAAAAAGAGCGGAAGCAAACCTCCGCTGGCTTATGAATGCCAATTTTTCAAAAAATGATATGCACGTTGTTCTGCAATATTGGGAAAAACCGACGAGCATTGAAGAAATGGAAGAAGACGCACGGAAATTTCTTTCGGTGCTCAGAAAAGAATGCAAAAAATGCGGCATCGTGCTCAAATATGTGCTTGCTTTTGAAACCAAGAGAATGAGCAACCCGCATATTCATATCGTGCTCAACAAAATGAACATGGAAATCATCACAGAAAGCTGGGCGAAGGTTACGAAACTCGGAAGCGCGAACTTCAAACCGCTTGATGACAGAGGAAATCACGCAGAGCTTGCAAGCTATTTTATAAAAGAGAGCAAGAAAACTGTTGAGCGATGGAAAAAAGGCCAGAAGCACAAGAAAAGATTCTGGTGCTCGAAGAATCTTGAACATCCGGAGCCTAAATATGAAATCATACAGTCAAACAGCTGGAAGAAAGAACCGAAAGCAAGGGAAGGATATGCCCTTTATAAAGATAAGAACGGAGTGACCGTTCACAATGGAGTTTCTGAAATAACCGGGTATGCCTGGCAGGAATATTTTGAAGTCAAAATCCACCCGAACCCTATAAGGAGGGGAAAATCTTGCTGATGCCCGGAAAGAAAAGATGCTGCTATAAATGCCCGAAACGGACGCAATGGTGCCATGGCAGTTGCCAGGACTATGCGGCGGAAAGGGAAGATAATAAAAACAGACTTGAGGAGGAGAGAAAAGAAAGGCTTGATAAAGAAACTTTCCGCACACCGGCTTTTGAACGCAGGGAGCGGGAAGCACTTAACAGGATGAAATGACTTTTATCCTCTTGCTTTTTGGGAAGAATCCCCTCGCCACGCCTTACGGCATGTGGCCTTCTCCCCTTTAGGCAAGGGGCGCAAAAAAAGAAAAAGGAGTGAGAATTTTTGAAAATCACAAAGATTGAAAAGCTTTGCAAGGCGAAGAAAGACATTATTCGGCTTGAAGCGGTCAGCGACGAAGGCAACTGGAGAGGCACATTCGTCGGAACCGGTGATGGTGTCCTCGCCCTGGATGAGGATTTTCCGGACCTTAGCGCAGAAAATTTTCTTGAGGTATTCGGGGTTGCGGAAAAAGACAGAAAGAAATGGAGCGCACGTTCCGTTACTTCCGCAAGCAGAATTTATGCTTTTGAATTCCCGGGAGAGCTGCCTTGCTATGAAAGGCCGGTGGTTATTGGAACCGGAGCGGGAGATTGGAGCGCGTTCCGGGTTTGCAACGGAAAGAACTTTTTTGTTCCGGAGGAATATATTGAACCTTTCCGGAAGGAACAGAACGTTCTTTTCTATCTTCGGGAAATCGAGGACAGAAAATACCTTGCGATAAAAACAGGCTGGCTTCTGGAAGGGGTGGTCGCAATTCCGCCGGAAGACAGCGCGGAAATTATGGACCTTGCGAGGATCCTGCGAAGCATTGTTCTTGGGGAGGGAAATTGAATGGATTTTGAAATAATTGCGGATAACCTTGAAACCCTGGGGGTTAATCTTTTGAACGGAGAAAAGCCGCAAACGGAGGATGACTTTTTTGCCCTCGGATATGCGGCGGGATATTTTCGGGCAAAGGAGGAAGAGCAATAACGATGGATATACTCAAAACGGTAAGCGCGCCGGAACTCCTTATCCGGTACGCGAATAAATTCGGAAAGCATGGAGATTATTTTAAACTGGCGGCGGTTGTTGAAGAAATGCCGGAAGAAAAACATGGAAGCGCCACGCTTGAGGAACTTGAAAAAGCCTGGCACCGTGCGGAGGTCTTTGAGCGCATGGCTTTTAAGCTGCAGGAGGAGCGGGAGCTTCTTATCTGGTTTCTTCGTAAGGTCTGCAACGGAACATGGTTCTGCGACTGTGACGGCTGCGCAAACGCAGAACAGTTCGGTGCCTGCGGTGATATTGATAAATCCTGCCGCGGATGTGAAAGAGAAGGAACCTGCCCCTGCGGAACCTGTGAAAGAGGAAGCAACCTTGTTTTTGACCCGGAGAGGGCAAAGAAGCTTTGGGAAGAGGACGAAAGGCGGAAGAAAAAATGACCGACTGGCATGAGTTCTTTTGCGGGGTATTGGTTGGAGCATGGTTTACTTTTCTCACGATAATTACTTTTTACAGGAGTGACTGAAATGAACGAAAACAAACGTTACGTTATAATTATCCGAAGTGACGGGGAAGTTTTGAAGAAGCTTTGGCTTCCGGAAATGGGGCTTCTTGAGCTGCAGGAACTTGTGGGCGGATATATTGAAACGGCGCCGACGGATTCCGAAGATTTTGTTCTTATTGTAAACGAGGAAGGGAAGAACGAAGATCTTCCGAGAAATAAAAAGGCAACGAGGATTTTGCCGAAATTTATCCAGAAAAAAGATTACATAGTCGGCACGGCCGTTCTGATGAAGCGCGGAAGGGAAGACGTTGAACCCATGACGGCGGCGGAAGCGGCGCTTTGGATTAGTAAAATCGGGTGAGCGGGTTTTAACTTGCCGGTAACTTGCCTATAACTTGCCGAAAAAAGGAGATGAGCTTTTTGAAATACCACAGCGGAAGCCGGTTCGGGCTTTCGGAAGAAAGGCAAAGCTATATTTACTGGCTTTGCAGGAATATTGAAAGACTTCCGGTTCGGCAGCAGAAGATTATCAAAAAGCTTATTTTTGAAACAGCTGAAGGGCAGGAAGAAGCGCTTCGGGAAGCGCTTTGCACGGGAAGAACTCTTTATTCGGTTGCGACAAAGCATTATATGGATGAAGCGACGCTTCAAAGAAAAGTAAATAAGTTTTATAAAAAAGCGGCGGAGGTTTTATAGCTTCCGCCGCTTTTTAAAGTTGCAAGTAAACGACCCCAAATTTATGGTAATTTGATATTGGAAAGTTTTTGGATTTCAAAAATTTTTCACTCTATTTTTTTGGATTCGGGCGGTAGTTCTCCAGCGCCGCCCGAAATAGAAAGAAGGTGAGCGGGTGGCCGAAGAAAAGGAACTTACGGCAAAAGAAGAGAGATTCTGCCTTGAATACATCATTGATTACCACGGCACGAAGGCGGCCATCCGTGCCGGATATTCGGAGAAATCCGCAGCGGTTACAGCAAGCAAATTGCTAAAAAAAGCTAACATCGCCGCGCGGGTGCGCGAAAATCAGAGAATATACAATGAAACAAGATGCTTTGATGAAAAGGACAGGGTTCTTGCGGAAGCCTGGAACATTTATGACATAGCGACGGCGGCAAAGCCGGTTATGGAGTGGGATTACAGCGAAAGAAAATATGTTGAAACAGGCGAATATCAAATCGACGGAAGAACGGCGGCGAAAGCCCTTGAAATCGTTATGAAGCTTGGCGGAATGGGTAACGAAACGCTGAACCACAAATTCGGAGATGGAGGAATCGAAATCAACGTTAATGTGGCGGGTGATGAAGAATGAAGCTGGATTTCAGCCTTTACCCGAAGCAGCTCGAATTTGTAAAATCCACCGGAAAGGCGGACGAAGTCCTTTATGGAGGAGCTGCCGGCGGCGGAAAAAGCTTCGGTCAGCTTGTTGATGCTCTTATTTATGCAATGAGATACCCGAAGAGCAAACAGCTTATTTTGCGCCGTACTCTTCCAGAACTTGAAAAAAGTTTGGTTCGAGTGGCACTTGAAATTTACCCGAGAGAAATATTTCGTCTTAACCAGGTCAAATTTACGGGGGTTTTTGCAAACGGAAGCGTAATCGATTTCGGTTACTGAGACAGCGAAACGGACGTTTACCGCTACCAGTCGGCGGAATATGACGTTATCCGATTCGATGAGCTGACGCACTTTACGGAGCAGATGTATTTATACCTGATGTCAAGGCTTCGAGGAACTTCGGATTTTCCGAGAGCTATGAAAAGTTCAACCAACCCGGGCGGCATCGGCCATGCCTGGGTGAAAAGGCGATTCATTGATATCGGTGCGCCGAGGAAGATTTACACAACGGAAAACGGAAGAAGGCTTTTTATCCCGGCGACGGTTTTTGAAAACAAAGCTTTAATGAAAAACGACCCGGATTATATCAAAAGGCTGAAGAACCTTTCGGAAAAAGACCGCAGACAGCTTTTGGACGGCGATTGGGACACCAACGACGGACAGTATTTTTCCGAATGGAGAAGGGAGCTTCATGTTTGCGAACCGTTCCCGATTCCTGCATCCTGGCGAAGATTTTTCACCATGGACTACGGCCTTGATATGCTTGCCGGCTATTGGATTGCGGTGGATCCATTCGATAACGCTTACGTTTACAGGGAGGTTTACCAAAGCGGGCTTATCATCAGCGAAGCGGCGAGGACGATTCTTGACGCACAGCTTCTTGATTTTCCGGAAATTTATATTGCTCCGCCGGATATGTGGAACAGAAGGCAGGATACAGGCAAAAGCGTTGCGGAGATTTTCTTTGAGAAGGGAATCATGCTATATAAAGCAAGCAACGACAGGGTTCAGGGTTGGTATAACCTTAAGGAATGGCTGCACCCGCGGCTTGATGAATTCGGGGAGGTTAAACCGAAGCTTCGGATTTTTGCGAACTGCACGGAAGTTATAAGGACGCTGCCTTCGCTTGTTTTTGACGAACATAACCCCAACGACGTGGGCGACAAAATCCACGAATACACCCACGCGGCGGACGCCCTTCGCTATTGGGCGGCCGCAAGACCGATTCACGCACAGCCCCCGGAAGATTTTGACCCGGACGAGCCGACCTATGACGATGGAATGAACAGCTTCCTTGATTATGGAGTTGCTTATTAATACAAAAAGAAAAGGAGGAATTTTATGGACGACATGGAGCTTGATTTTCAGAGCACAGGGGAAACCGCTTCAAATGATGTTTTTGACGGACTTTTTGAAGGCGAAGACTTTGAAACCGAAGAACCTGAACTTTTTTCTGAATCCGGAGAAGAGCCGGAAGAACCGCAAGGGGCGAAAAATGATCCTGTTGGCGAATCCGGTGAACCCGGTGCAAAAGAACCCGAAAACGAACCGCAGAACGATGGGAGCGGGGCTGAAACTCTTTCTGTTACAGAACATGGAAAGACATTCGATATTCCGAAAGAAGCCGTTGAAGGGCTTGCAAGCGCTCTTGGCATTACCGCTGACAAACTGATAGAAATTTACCAGAAGGGAACTTCTTTTGACGCGCAGGAAACTGCGCTTAATGCGGCAAGAAGCGACACGGAGCTTATTGAAAACATTGCAAAGCTTCGCGGACTTGAAGCAAAGGACTTCCGCGCGGAGCTTATGGGACAGATAAAAGAGATCCCATTCAAAAAAGCGCTTGAAGAAATCAAAAACCAGTTCCCCGGCATTGACGAAAATGCGGCAAAAGAGCTTGCAAAAGCGAGAACCGCAGAAAAAGAAGAAAAGCCGGCAGAACCGGCAAAGGAAACAAACACAGAAGAGAAAGCAGCAAGACTTCGGGAAGCTGAAATGTTTAAAGCGAAACACGCGGCAGAGGGCATTGAAATGCTTCCGAATGAAGTCATTGATAAATGGGAAAAAACCGGAATTTCGCTTGAGGAAGCATATCAGAGCTTTAAAAACGCGGAAAAAATCAATGCACTTGAAAAGGAGATTGCGGCTTTGAAAAAAGAAAAGGCAGAAGCAGAGCAGAAAGCTTATGCGAAAGAACATTCCACCGGAAGCGCAAAAACTTCCGCAGGAACGCAGAAGATTGATGAATTTGTTGAAGGCCTTTTCAAAATTTATTAAGGAGGAATTAAAACATGGCAGTAAACCTTGCCGAAAAATACGCAAAAGAACTTGCACAGGCATTCAAACAGAAATCCGTTGTTGACGGCGTTGCATCCAAAGCCTACGATTTTGAAGGCGTTAAAGAACTTAACGTTTATACCGTAGTTTCTCAGAAACTCAACAACTACAAGAGAAACGGAACCAACCGCTATGGCGACCCCCAGGAAGCACAGGACACCGTTCAGAAAATGACTATGGAAAGGGACCGTTCCTTCTCCATCACTGTTGACAAGGGCAATAACCTTGAACAGATGGGCGCAAAGGAAGCTTCCAAAATCCTTAGTATCGAAATGAGTGAACAGGCTGTTCCCGAAATGGATAAATACGCTCTTGGCAAATGGGCGGATTTTGCGGGCAACGTTGTTGCAGCGGCAGCAGAACCCACCAAGACCACCATTGTTCAGATGCTTTCTGACGGCATGGTACACATGAGCAACAAGAAAGTTCCCACTGAAGGAAGATATATCTTCATCGGCTGGAGCTACTTTGGTATGCTTCGCCTTTCTACCGAATTTATCGGTGTTGAAGCCCTTGCGAAAGAAGCCCTTGTCAAAGGCGCAGTCGGTACCTTTATGGGTGCCCAGGTAATTTGCGTTCCGGATGATTACCTTATGAAAGGTGCGAACAAGGCATACTTCCTTATCGTTTACGGAAATGCTGTTCTTCAGCCGAAAAAGGTACAGGACTATTTTGTAAAACATAACCCGGCCGGTATCAACGGCGCACTTATCGAAGGCCGCTTTATCTATGACGCATTTGTAATCGGCGCAAAATGCGACGGCGTTTATGCCAGCGTTGCCAAAAGCGCAGCACAGGCGGCACCGACTTTTGCCTTCACCAGCCCGAACCTTACCGTTACTGCTTCGGGCGCTTCCAAAATCCGTGTTACCACCGACGGCAGCGACCCCAGATTCAGTGATACCGCGACTGAAACTACCAGCGGAGGTTCCATCAAACTTCCCACCGGCAAGACCAAAGCAAAAGCAGTTGCATTCAGCGACACGCTCTTTACTTCCGCAGTTGCGGAAGATGCCGAAAGAACTGTTTCTTAAGGCTATTTCGCAAATTAAGAAGGGAGAACCCGAAGGCTGGGCTCTCCCTTTAGCACTTTTTAAAGGAGGGATATAAATGGCAACAATGCCGAGCTTGGGCAATAAAGAGGAAGAGAAAAAGTTTACTACCGCAGTTCCGGCGGAAGATGGCTATTCTTACAGTTATGCGCCTGTTCCGAATAAAGTCGGCGCAAATGCTGCAGCAAACGCAGTAAACAATAATCCACCCGCAGGAGGAAACACCGGAGGCAAAAAAGACACGGACGTAATTCTTGTAGGCGGAAGCGGTTCTCAGAACTGGAGCAGTCCGACAGGAAGCTCTGCGGCGAGCGGGGCAAACCCTGTTCAGACGGCGGAGCAGAAAGCGGAAACAAGTCTTTCTGACCTTATGAACCGATATTCCGCGGAACTTCGTGAGGACTATAACTATTCCGCAAACAAAATGAAAGAGGAGCGGGATGCTGCTCTTCGTGAAAACTATATCCTTCAGCAGCAGGCAAAGGCGGCTTTGCCGGAGCAGATGGCTGCTGCGGGAATTAACGGCGGAGCAAGAGAAACGAGCCTTGCCGACCTTATAGCACGTTACCAGGGTAACCGTAATGATATTCAGAAAGAATATATGAGCAGTCTTGGCGACCTTGCGCAGGAACATCAGAACAAGCAGACAGAAAATGCAAAGAGCTATAACGAAAAATGGCTTGAATATCTTCTTTCGCTTGCTGAGATGGAAAACCAGAAAAAATACGGCAGATAAAGCCGGAATCATAGGAGCTGATTATTATGCCAAAAGCTTTGGACTTTGGGGGAGCTTCTTCCCCGGCCAAGAAGGTTTTTGAAATAACTTCATTTGCGGGAATAGATCTTTCTTCTGCGCCGGCTGATATCGATAAAAGAAGAAGCCCGGACGCTCCGAACATGATGCCGGATGCACTTGGAAACCCGGTCAAAAGACCGGGTTTTGAAATAACCGGAAGTTTTGAGAAAAGAATAAACGGATGCTTCTTTTTAGGTGAGCACAGAGTTATTCACGCAGGAGAAAGTCTTTTTCTTGATGGAAACGAAATCTGGGAAGGAATGAACGACGAAATCTCTTCCGCCCAGGTTATAGGGAACAAACTATTTATTTTTGACGGATTTGAAGCCCTTGTTTTTGACGGAAACGATGCGCACCCCCTTGCGGAGGATGCGTATATTCCCACGGTGCTCATTTCTAAAAACGCGGACGAAGCGGAAAGAATTACGGTGCTCAAAGGTGACGGAGTGAGCACGGAATTTATTCTTGAGCACGAACCGAAAACGGTTGAATCCGTTACTTTGAACGGAGAAAACGTTACACCGACTTTTGAAGGGCACAGAGTTAAATTTGCTGTTGCTCCGGAAAAAGATGCGGAAATAAAAATAAGCGCGGTTTTCAGCCAGGAACCGGGCGGAAGCCTCCTCGAAGATTTTAACCTTCTTTCTCGCAAATGGAAAGAAAGCTTTCTTTGCGACACGGGAACGGAGCAGGATTTTACTCTTTCAAAACAGAATCTTTCATATACTGCGGTGAGAGCCTGGATCATGGACGATAACGGCGAAATGCAGGAAAAGAAAGAGGAGGAAGATTTTACCGTTGACAGAGATGCGGGGAAAATCCATTTTATAAATCCGATTCCGAAAACGCCGGTTACCGGACAGGATAACCTTATTATCGAGGCAGAAAAATATTTTGAAGGCTATGAAAACAAAATAAATTACTGCAGAAAGAGCATTTCTTTTGATACGGGCGGAGCAACAACAAGAATTTTTGTTTGCGGAAACCCGGAAACACCGGAACAGGACTTTTGGTGCGCGGCAAATGATCCTACATATTGGCCGGACACTTTTTATTCCAACCTTTCCGGAGAGATTGCAGGATATTCCATTATCGGGGACAGACTTGCAACATATATTGCAGACCCGAAGGACGGAAGAAGCATTGCAATAAGAAAAGCTTATCTGGATGAATCTGGAAACACTTCTTTCCCCATTGAAAAATACATCCAGGGAGAAAAGGCAGTTCCGGCAAACGGATTTGTTTTTATGGATGCAGAGCAGCTTTTCCTTACGGAGCGCGGAGTTTATGCGCTTACGACTGAGGACATCAGCGGAGAGAAATATACTCAGAACAGGAGTTTTTATATAAACAAAGTTTTTTGCGAAGAGGAGCTTTTAAAAGCTTTTTGCGCAAAATGGAAACAGTTTTATGTTATTGCGGTGGGCGGAAAGCTTTATCTTCTGGATTCTTCGCAGAAGAGTTACCAGAGGGGAGAGCCGCTTTCGAGCTTCCAGTATGAATGTTACCTTTGGACGGGAATTGACGCAAGGATCCTTTGGGAAGAAGACGGAGAGCTTTTCTTCGGTGACAGCGAAGGAAATATCTGCAGATTTACCGAGGGAAGATATTCCGACAACGGAAAAGCGATCAATGCTTACTGGACTGTTCCGGATTTTTCCGGCGGAAGTTTTTGGAAAAACAAGACGGTTCGCATGGTGGCCATTGAAGCTGCGGCATTCCCGCAGAATGAAATCCGCCTTGAGAGCACGAAGAACGGATTTTGGGAAGTGCTCAGAGAATGGAAAGGAAAAATTTCTTTCTTTTCTTGGGAATCTCTTAACTGGGCGAATTTTACATGGAGCGGAAACACAAAACCCCGCACACTTACCCTTAAAACGAAAATAAAGAAATTTGACAAAACGAGCTTTCGCATAGTTTGCGACAAAGAAAACATGGCGTTTGGCCTTTATGGCTTTGCACTTGAATACACCGAAAACGGCAGATATAAAAAGTGAGGTGGAAAAATGGAACTTAAGAAAATCGAAGACGCTGACCTTGTTGGAAAAGGCGTTATCGGCCAGGAAGACGTGCCGGGACTTCCGAAAGAGGAGATGCAGGCAAAGCTTGAAGAAATTGCAAGATTTGCCATTGAGAAAATAAACGAAGTTATCGAATACCTTGAGCAGAACGGCGCAACGCAGGAAGATATCAAGAATCTTGTGCTCAATGCGGGAGCTGTTACCAGAGTATTTGGCAGAGCAGGCAATGTTGTTGCACAAGAAGGCGATTATAAGCATTGGCAGGTTGGAGCTGCTGCGGAAAAACACGCGGCGCAGCATAAGTTTGGCGGTGTGGATGAGATTCTTCCGGAAGAAATCGGAGCTGCTGAAAAAGAGCACGTTCACGGAAACCTTACTTCTGACGGAAAAATCGGAAACACCAACGGAAAAATCATAATGACCGGCTTAAACGGAACTCTTGAAGCGATAGACAGAAGCAAAAGCGGTTTTTCCCTTAAACCGGAAAGAAAAGATGCTTCCGGAGAAGTTACCGCAGAAGATGGAATCCTTTATACCGGATATGGAATCAGTAACTTCATATTCAGCTGTGACGCAAACAAAACGGCAATCTGCCACGGGTTCCTCACCATCGGAACACCGCAGAACATCGGAATCAACAAAGAAAGCTTTGATTTTGTGGAAGATCCGGACGAATTTACCAACGCGAAAGCGGGAAGCAGATGGGAATTTGACCTTCTGTGCGGCGATCTTATTATCCGTGAAAGGAGCTGACAGAGATGGCGCTTATTGATTTTTATATAAGAAATCAGAAGCTTTCCAAAAACGGACCGGCGGTTGTTGCGGACACCATAAATTATGTGGACTGTTCCTTTACCTTTAAAACGAGAGATTGGGACGGTCTTGATAAATGGCTTTTGCTCGAAAAAGACGAAACATATTATGAGGTGAACCTCATTAACGACGCAATCCCGAAAGAACCGGGGCTTACCATTGGAGCGGGAATCTGGCACGTCAGCCTTTTTGGAATAAGAGCGGACGGAACAAGGATCACAACGGATTCCGTAACGCTTGAAGTTAAAGAAAGCGCAATCCCGGAGGGCGGACCACTTCCGGTTATCAGCCAGACCGCAGCAGAACAGATTGCCGCAAAGGCAGAAGAAGCTTTTGCAATGGCAAGCGCAGTTAAAGCAGCAGCGGATTCCGGAGAATTTAACGGAAAAGACGGAGCACCGGGAACTCCGGGTGAACAGGGTATTCCGGGAACTCCGGGTGAACGCGGCGAACGCGGACTTCAGGGCATTCCGGGGGAAGACGGATATTCACCGCAAATTGAACTTTCGCAGTTTGTGGATAATATGCAGAAAGTTTCCGGTGTTGAAATAAGAGTTATAAACAAAGACGGCAGCTTTTCTTACGCAGCTGTTCACGATGGAAAAAACGGTGAGCCGGGCGAGCGCGGTGAACAGGGTATTCCGGGCGAAAGAGGACTTCCGGGCGAACAGGGTATTCCGGGTGAACAGGGCCCTGCAGGCGCCGACGGTTTTTCTCCGACTGTTCAAGTCGAAGTAATATGGGGAACTGACGGAAGCCCCAGAGGAAGAATAATAGGAATTACCGATGTAAACGGAACAAAAAGTTTCAGTATTCTTAACGGTGACGATGGCAAAGACGCAACACCGGAGCAGATTGAGGAAGCTTTGGAAGAATATTTCGAGGAAAATCCCATTGAAGGTGGAAGCGGTAAAGAAGGAGCAGATGGCTTTGGCGTATATTACACAACCACAGCATCGGATTCGCCGCCTTTAGACGAGGGTGCGAATTATACTTTATTCTTCGAGCTGGACAAAATTAATATTTTGGATGGCCGAACCTTGCAACCGGGCGACTTTATTATTAGCACGCAAGAACACAAAATGTATGTTGTCGGGGAAATAATTGGAAACGAAGTTTGGTGCAAATATTTGTTTGATATGCAAGGCCCGCAAGGCCGACAAGGCCCGCAAGGCCCGCAAGGCCAACAAGGCGATATTGGGCCTGCGGGGGCAGACGGAAAAAGAGGAACTCAAATATGTTTGGCATGGGTTTCTCCTACGCAATTTGTGGACGAAACTTTTGGGGAACGCTATCGTTTCGATGTTATTCTTGTAAGCGGGTTTCCCGCCATTAACGATTTCATTATTTGCCAACCTGATGGGAAGTTATACAAAG
This sequence comes from Oscillospiraceae bacterium, assembly GCA_017536625.1. Classification (GTDB taxonomy): domain Bacteria; phylum Bacillota; class Clostridia; order Oscillospirales; family Ruminococcaceae; genus UMGS1668. The sequence goes on from JAFXGY010000005.1 coordinate 103,175, forward strand.
TATATGAAATCGACGAAAAATACATTTGGACGATGCTTCAAGCAGATATGAGAGGACCACAAGGAGAGCAGGGAATCCAAGGCGAGCAGGGAGAAAAAGGAGAACGTGGAGAAAAAGGTCTTCCCGGAAATGATGGCGAATCCATAACTGTGCTGAACGTCACCCACAACAGTCTTGACGGCGGAATCAATACCGTTCAGTTTTCTGACGGAACCAGCCTTCAGGTAAGGAACGGACAGAAAGGTTCCAAAGGCGATAAGGGAGATTCCGGTGAAAAAGGCGAACAGGGCGAGAAAGGTGATAAGGGCGATTCTGGCGAAAAAGGTGAAAAGGGAGATTCCGGCGGATTTTATGTTCCGGTAGTAATAAACGGAATACTTTCCTGGGATGCTTCGGAAGATGATATGCCTGACGCAAATTCCGCGGATATCAGAGGTCCAAAAGGTGAACCCGGCGAAAAAGGGGAACAAGGTACGCAGGGCGTTCAAGGCGAGCAGGGTGAAAAGGGAGAACCGGGCGAAGATGGTGCTCCCGGTGCAAACGGTGAACGCGGGACTGGAATTTTAAAAATTACAACAGCACCTTCCTCTTATACCACAGCAACAGGCGGTTTTACACCGACGTATCGAATAGCGTTGAGCACCGTTCTTACACAGGCGAAAGCGGAAAAGGTTCTTGCGGGTGATACGATTGCTTATTCTTATTATCAATACCCGGTGGGCTACGTTGACAGTTCTTATGTATATCTCGGAGCGAGAAACAGTATAAGAGGTGCAACCGGAGCAACCGGTCCCGCATACACTCTTACTGCGGAGGATAAAAGTTCCATTGCGGCGGCGGTGAAATCTTCACTTGAACAGCTTACGCTTGTTGGAACAGATGAAAACGATGTTGAACACACTTGGACCATTTACGGAAGTTAGGAGGTATTTTTATGACATACATAAAAATTGGTGAAAGAAAAATTCCTGCGGAAATTGAAATCCGCAGGGAAGATGCTTTCATGGATAAAAGGGAAACCCGCACAATCAAAATTGCGGATATGCCTTTTGACGAAGCAAAAGAGCTTTTTATAAACGGACTTGAATGGTCGGTTATTAATGAACACACAGATGAAGAAGGAAACCTTCATTCCGAAGAAACCGTTATGGCTGACTTTATTATCGCGGGACCGCTTACCGATAACAGAGATGGAAGCATCACAGCAAAGATGGGGAAATTCAAAACCGAGGAACTGCAGGAAATTGCCGTTGCAACGGAAGTGAAAAGCTATTCCGAAGCTGTTGCAATGCGGGAGATTTTCAGAAAAACAGCACAGTTTGTTGAAGATGATTCCGAAGCTCTTGTTATCAAGAATCTTTATCCCGGATGGGCAACACTTGTTATTGAAGGCAAGACCGCAGAAAAAGCCGGATTCAAATTCCGTTATGACGATGTTCTTTATAAAACCTTGCAGAACAATTATCGCTTTGCGCAGGAATATGTTCCCGGAGAAGGAACCGAAAGCCTTTTTGCAAGAATTGACGAAACCCATGCGGGAACAATCGAAGACCCTATTCCTTACTATGGCAACATGGCTCTTGAAAACGGAAAGTATTATTCCGAGGACGGAATTATTTACCTTTGCGCCAGAGATACCGTGAACCCGGTTTATAACAGCCTTGCAGACCTTATCGGAAATTATGTTGAGGTGGTTTAATGCTTGATTTAACAGGGCTTAAAACCCTTTCAATACAAGGAATCAACCTTGTTAAACTTACCCTTAACGGAACGCAGATTTGGAAAAAGCCGCCTTCTTTTGTAAACCAAGTTCCTATTTCCATTGACACAGACGGAAGCATTTTCAATGGCGTCGGATATAAAGAAAACGTCCGTCTTTCCTCTTCGGGCGGTATCAGCGGTTCTGCACAGAACGGCTCCGTTACCACCGGATTTATTCCATTTCCGGATGGTGATAAGACTATCATTCGTATGAAAGGTGTCGAGTGGATAAATGCGCAACCGACTTATGGCGGTCACTTTTATATTGTATTTTATGATGCAAACAAAACAAGCAATGGATATACCAGCCTTATTGAATCTCCGGCAACTGGGTTTAGCCACATTATAACAATCACAAGGGATTCGAATGGCGTAGAAACATTTGATCTTAATGAATCTTATGGTACGACCAACGCTATACTCCAATGGATTAGAAATAACGCAAAATTTTTCCGTGTTACTGCATACGGCAAAGGCGCGGATATGATAGTAACGGTCAACGAGGAGATAGTATGATAAACGCATTACATCTTTTATGGATAATTCCGCTTGCGGGTGCTGTCGGATTTTTTGCGGCGGCGCTGTGTGCTATGAGCGGAGAAGAAGGGAGCTTTGAAAATGAACAGACGAAGAATGATGATGGAAAATAAAAAGCCTGTTTATATTTTCAGAGAAGGTTCTTCAACTTTTGAAAATACGGCAGGAGCGGCAGATTCGACCAACGCAGGCTTTCAGGATGGATACATCTATCTTAATGGAAGAATCGTAAATTATACCGGAAGCGAAGACCAATTTATAATTTACGGCAAAATTAAAATTCCCGCAGATTTCTTAAAACACAGAAAGCTTTGCATCGAAGCAAGCGGTAGCGGAAATGTTTCTTCCGCTGTGGGCTACGGAAAAGAATTTGATGTGCTCTGGGACAGGCCGGTTTTTCCGGAAGTTTATTCTGTGGTATCGACAGGCAGAACGGTTTATAAATTCGATATTTCAAAAATCGAAGATATCCGTTATATCTGCGCGGGAATTACTGCCGTGAACAGAGATACGATGGAAGCTCTTAAAATCTATAACATCTGGCTGGAATGAGGTGGAAAAATGGAAGCATTAATTATAGGCCTTATTCTTTCGGAGATCGTCTGCTTTTTGCTGGGGCTTGCGGCAGGAGCGGCGCTTCCGAAAAAGAAAAAGACAGAATATGAAGGGCCACAGGACAGCGAAGAAGAGGAGAGAGAAAAACTCTCTCCTTATACTCTTCGCAACGGGAGCGGCGTTACAAAGAACGCGGACGCAACCTTTGCGGAGCAGATTATGAACATAATGAACTATAACGGAAAAAACCAGAAGGAGGAGGCTTTTGATGAAAAAGAAAATTGATCCGCAAAGCATCTGGAACGAATACCAGGCAGGAGAAAATTATCATCAGCAGATTAACCTTCATGAAACGGTTAAGAAAAACGAAGCTTTCTATAACGGCGATCAATGGGAAGGGGTAAATGCTCCGGACCTTGAAAAGCCGGTAATCAATATTTTCAAACGTGCAGTAACTTACATGGGTTCACAGATTATCAGTGATGATATCGGAATCAATCTTGAGCCGTTTGCGGAAAGCGAAGAAGAAAGCGCAATTTGCAAAATTCTTACGGAGCAGATTGACAGGGTAATTGAAATTACCAAAGCAAAGAGCAAAAACCGCGAGCTTATAAGAGATGCGGCGGTTGCCGGGGACGGCGCTTTTTATGCCTGGTTTGACCCGGACAAAGGAAGAGCGGGCGAAATTGAACTTGAGCTTTTGGATAATGAAAAAGTTATCTTTGCGAATCCTTTTGAAAAGGATATCCAAAAACAGAGATACGTCATTATCGTAAAAAGAATGATGCTTGAGGACGTTAAGGAACTTGCGGAAGGCTTTGGCCTTGATGAAATGGAAATTGCGCAGATTCAGCCGGATGATCCGGCGGACTATTCTTCTGAAAAGAAAGACGCAGGAAAGAGCCTTGTTACGGTTCTGCTTCGCTTTTGGAAAGAAGACGGGGCTGTTTGGTTTTCGCAGAGCTGTGAAAACGTATTTATCAAGAAGCCCACAAAGACCAAAGCAAAGATATACCACGTTGTATGGATGCCCTGGGACAAGCGCAAAGACAGTTACCACGGCAACGCGGTTATGACACCTTACATCCCCAACCAGATATACGTTAATAAAATGTGGGCGCTTGCAATGGTTTTCAGCAGCAAGATGGCATGGCCGCAAAGATTTTATGACGCAACAAAGATCCGCGGAAATCTTTCCAACAAAGTGGGACAGGCTATCGGCGTTGCAGGCGATCCGAAAGCGGCAATATGGTTTGATTCCCCGGCAGGAGATATGAGCCAGCAAGTTCTTCAGCTGGTTGATAAAACGATTCAGTACACCAGAGAAAGCCTTGGTGTAACGGATGCTGCACTGGGCGATATCAAGCCGGAAAACACTTCGGCAATTATTGCGGCGGCAGAACAGACGGCCGCTCCCCTTAGTTTTCAGCGCCTTGCGAACCACCAGATGTGGGAAGATCTTATCAACGTATTCATCGACCTTATGGCTGAATTTTACGGAGTTCGCAAAATTTATACCGAAATCGATGCCGGCGACGGTACCATGAAAAAAGAAGGCGTTGAATATGATTTTTCTAAAATCGATTATGACGTGTTCAATATTAAAATCGACATCGGTTCCGCGGCCTATTGGAACCAGCTGATGCAGGTTCAGACCCTTGACGCTTTCTTTAAAAACGGAATCATCGATGATGCTCTTCTTTATCTTGAGCACGTTCCGGACGGCTATATTTCCGGCAAGGAAGAACTTATCCGCGAGCTGAAAGAAAAGAGAGAAGCAGAAGCGGCGATGGCACAGCAGATGCCACCCAAAGCCGCCGGCGGAATGACAGCACCGGCAGGAAATCCGGAGGCTATGGGACAGCTGCAGAGCAAGCTGATGAATATTTGAGGAGGGGAGAAAATGACAGTTAAAGAATGCTATGAAAGAGCGGTTTCCTTCCTTCCGGAAGTTCCGGAAGATAACACCGATATGCAGAAACACATGATTGCATGGTGCAACGCGCTTCTTGGTGACACGATCAATTATGAAAACATCTGGCGCAGAGTTAATAAGCTTCCGGAGCTTGACACACCGCCGAAAGTTAAAACGCAGACGGATGAAATCCCTTACAATGAAAAAATGGTTGCGGGAGCTTTTCCTTACGGAATGGCACAGTTTGTTTTCCGCGAGAACGACGATATTTCTTCCAGCAGAGAGTTTTATAACAGATATGTTACCGCGCTTACGGAAATGATCCCCCTTGAATACACCGAAATCACGGATTTTTACAGATAAGAGGTGATTTGATTTGGCAACAAAGCAGGACCTTAAAGCAAAAGCCCTTAAAGAACTTGAGGAAGAGCAGAAAAGGCTTCTTGAGCAGGAGCGGAAGAAAAAAGCTGCAGAACAGGCAAAAGCAAACAAAGAAGCGGACCTTATCGGAGCGAAGGACGCGGCAAAACTTAATAACAAAAAATCTTTAGAGCAGAAAAGCCAAACGACATTAAACCAAAGCCGGGATAAAACAAACGGCCGCACGACTGCAAACTATAACGCAGGACTTCAGAAAAAGGCAGAAGAAACCGCAAAGCAGAAAGAAAAAGATCTTCCGGGTTTTGACGGCTATGCTTATCAGAGGGCGAAACAGCAGCAGATTGAAAAGGAAAAGACAGAATACCTTAATACCAAAGAGGCAAGGGATAAAAAATCCGCCCTTGAGAAAGAGCTTGCCGGCCTTCGCAACAGAGCAAAAGAAGAAAGCAAAAAAGCAGGAACGGTTGCTATCGTTGCATCCGGAAGAAAAGGCGGCGCCGGTTCGGTTGTTTCTGCTGAAACCGAAAGCGAAATCGACAGACTGGAAAAAGAGATTATCGACCTCGATAAAAGCATCAATCTTGCAGACAGAGCGCAGAACAAAAAATACCTTAAAGATTCTGCATTGAAAGCAGAGGACTTTGAAGATTATTCCTATGACATTGAAGAACCGGAAAAAAGATATTATAAAAGCCCGGTTCAGAAAAGAGAAACCGAAACTGTAAAAGGTTATATGAACGAAGAAGAACGGAAAATATATAACTACTATTACAACAAATTCGGCGAAGAAAAAGCAGAGGAATATTTTGAGAGCATCCGCGGAGATCTTAATATGAGAGAAGCGGTTGCGATCTTCATGGGAAACGAAGGCAAAACCGCGAATGAGTACCTTATGGGCGCGGCTGCCGGACTTGACCAGGCAAAAAGCGGATATCAAAGCGCAATGAGAATGCTTTTTGGTGACGAGAAAACCGACCCGACAAGCGTTTATCAGTACCTTTCCGGAATGGCGAGAGAAGACCTTGCAGACAAAGGACCGAAACTCCCGGAAGCTTTGGGCGGAGCAAGCCTTGGACAGATTGGATTTGACGCAGTAAACACCGGAGCGAATATGCTTCCGTCTTTAATGCTCGGCACTCTTGGCGGCGGTGCAATTGGCGCGGCGGCAATCGGTACATCTGCGGCGGGTAACGCTTACAGCGAGGCACTTTCTGCAGGATACGGAAAGGAACAAGCAACAAATTATGCAGCACTTGTCGGAGCTTCTGAGGCGGCTCTTGGCTATCTGCTGGGCGGTATTGAAGCACAGGGCGGTAAACTCAGCAAAGCGGCGCTTTCTAAAGTTCTTCCGAAAATTGACGGCGCACTTGCAAAAGCTTCGGTTGCGCTTCCGGCAAAAATGCTTTCTGAATTTTCGGAAGAATATCTGCAGGAAGTTCTTTCCCCGGTTTTTGAAAACATTGCTTTTGAAGAAGAAAACAAAATCGACCTTCTTTCTCCGGAAGCTATTTATTCCGGTATTATGGGTGCGCTGACCGCAGGAGCTTCTGCAGTTGCGGACGGAAGCGCATTCGGCGGAAACATTGCCGCGGATATTCCTGTTCCTTTTGACGGAAAAGCACAGCCGGGAACCGAAGCAGGACTTGTTGCAGAGAAAATTGCGGAAATAGAAAAAAGCTCCCTCACAGAAAGTGAGAAAGCTGAAAAAATGGCAAAAATTGCAGAAGCTGTTGCAGAAACGACCGCAAGCGAAGACGTTATTGCGGAGGTTGAAAAATTCCGGAATCTGCACAGACAGAAAGAGCTTGACAGAGCGACGGAAGTTGCAAACAGGCTTGGAAACGTTGTTGAATTTGATGACAAAATTTCTGCCAACGGAATACACAAAGACGACGGCACAATTATCATCAACCCGAACAGCAAAAACCCGGTTATGCAGATTCTTATTCACGAACTGACGCATGATATTGAAACCAGCGGTCTTTATGAAGGCTTTTCCAAAAAGATTCTTGATTATGCTGCGGAAGTCAGAAACGTCAACCTTGCGAAAATGGAGCAGGAAGTTATAAACGATTACGCCAAAGCCGGACAAAAGCTTGACAGAAACCTTGCTGACCGTGAGATCGTTGCAAAATTTGCGGAAGAATATCTTTTTACCGATGAAAAAGCCATTGACAGACTTTGCGACACCGACCCCACAGTTTTTCGCAGAATCAAATACTGGATTGAAGATATGATTGCAAAGCTTCGGGGAACTCCGGAAGAAAGATTCTTTATCGAAGCGCAGAGGCTTTATGAAAAAGCTCTTGCAAGCAGAGAACAAATTTCCAGCATTGAAAGCAAAGCGAAATCTGTTGGCAGAAGCTTTGATAAAATGGCTATGGATAGCTCTGAAATCCAAACAATTCAAAATATTGGAAAAATAAGCGTAAACAATTTTACTTCGCAAGATATAAAAAATACTGAAAAATTCGCAAAAAAATACTTGCAAGAAATAGGAACAAAATCTCCGTTTTTTAAATCTTGGTTTGGCGATTGGAGAGAAAACGACCAAACGCCGGTACAGATTGCAGATAAAATTGGAGATGCTCGCAAAACAATTAAAAATAATGATACGGGCTGGGATATTCAAGTTTCCGGTAAGGTGTTCGATGAAACTTTAATACAGCGAGGGAAAAAATCAGTAAATGCAAGACCGTATTTGCAATACATAAATGATATAACAAAAAAAGCTGTCCTTTTAGACAGCTTTGGAATTGAACCAAACAGAAAAAAATCTCCGAACTCTCTTTTAATGCACAGTATGTATGCTGTTGCAGATATTGGCAACGGACCAGAAATCTTAAAACTTTATGTTGAAGAAATGTATGATCCGAATAAACTTGATACAACAAAAAGAGATTATAAACTTATCGACATACAAAACAACAGCATGAGCGTAACGGGTTCGCGCAATAGCGTTAGCCCCAGCACTCAAGCTGTTGTTGTAAATACTGTAGCAGATTTATTTGATGCTGTCAAGAGATATGACCCGGATTTTCAGCCAAAACCGTCAAGCAAAGTTGTAAACCCAGACGGAACACCGAAAGTTGTTTATCACGGAACTTTTAGCGACTTTTGGACGTTTGATATTAATAAGTCAAGTGATATAAACAATCTTGGAAAAGGGTTTTATTTCAGCAGCGATTACGACGATTCAAAAAACAATTATGCAAACAAGGAAGGCGCAGATATTCTTTCAAGAGTAGAAGGCCTTGCTTATGATTATTTTTTTGAAATGGGCCATTCCGAAGAAGATCTTTATGATAATGAATTTGTGGCTGACTATAACAAAGCTTATGAAATGGCAGAAGCTGAATTTTCGGAAGATAAATCTAGAGTTTTAGGAGTTTATCTTGATATTAAAAATCCTGTTTATGTTGTAGCCGGTGGAGTAACAGGAAGTCATTATGAAGATGTAAATGGAAACATTTTGAATATCGATATAAATGATGCACAAAAACTTGGATTTGACGGAATAATAGACGAAACCGTTAGTCAAAAATTCCCTGGAGCAGGGCTTAATACGGATAGCACTCACTATGTTGTTTTTGAACCTACGCAAATTAAATCCGCAACAGATAATATTGGCACTTTTGACCCACAAAACCCGGACATCCGTTATTCCACCGGCCGCGGTTTTGATGAACTTGCAGAAGAAGCTGCATATAACGAAATGCAGGAAATGGAAGACAGCGTGCCGAGCTTTGTGAGGGCGGACATTGACAGAATTGCCAACGACCCCAGCATTGACAGCGAACAAAAGGTTTTTGACCTTATGAAGCTTTTTGACAATGCAAAAAGCCCGGCGGAAAAAGCTGAAATCGGAAGGTACATATATAAATTTAAAACCGAACCGGAAAAGGCGACTGAACCGGTTATTGCTGAAAACGAAGCGGCGGACATTTCTGCAGAGGTTGTTGCTTCCGCAAAAAGAGTTGCTGAAAGAGTTTATCAAAGAAGGCAGGAAGAAAAAGCTACTGCAAAACAGGCAAAAGCCGAAGAAAACCAGTCAAGCACCAGTCAAGTAAATCCGGAAGAGAATGAAAGCAAGGCTGCGGACGTTCCCCAAAGCGAAAAGAGCAAAAGGATTGAAAGACGTTATCAAAGAGCGGTTGAGGACGGCGTTGCTTCTGTTTTCGGTGTTTCCCGCAAAGATCTTAAAGGCGACATAAGACCGATTCTTGATGAAATTGCGGCGGACGTTAAAGACGGAAAGAAAATCAGCGACGAGCAGATAAACCGTCTTTATAAACAGGCTTTTGACGATGGAATTATTACAGAAGAATTTCCGCAATATGATTCCACCAGAAAATACATCCGCGAAACACCAATTTACGTTGACAAAAAAACAAGAGATGAATTCGGCGACGACAGAGAGTTTCTTGACTTTGCAAGAAGCAATATCGGAAACTTTAAAATCACCACAGACCCCAGAGCAAGGCACCTTGACAGCTTTTATGATGAACTTTCCAAAGAAGCTCCGGACTGGTTCAGCGAGGATGAAATCGACCCAAAAACCCAGCTCGAAGATATTGCGGACTTTATGGATAAAACCAAAAAGCAATATATGGGGCTTTCGGAAAGATACCACGGAAGCGAGCTTGCGGATTTTGAAATCTGGGCAAAAAAAGAGCTTCATGCGTTTATGGAAGAATACGGAAAAGGGCTTGAAACCGTTGAACGCTATGAACGTGACCGCCAGATTAGAGCAGACCACAAAGCAAAAGAGATGAACGGCGATGCAAGTTTTGAGGCAGCGAAAAAAGCTTTTGAAAACAGAAAAGTTTTTAATGCGCGAAAAGCTATGGAAGACGCAAAGGCAAATGCTCTTTTGAATGATAACGACCTTTGGCTTGTTAAAAGACTGCACGAAGGAACTATTTCCGAAGGGGATGTTTTTGAAGGAGCACAGAACAGAGAAGGAGTTCTTGAGGTTTACAGAGCTGAAAAAGCATATAAAGAAGCGATTGCGCCTTTTGTTCGTTACAGTGTTTCTTTTAAACAGTCGGTTCAGCATGATGCTATTGAAGCAATAAAATATTCCGATGATTTTAACGATAAGGGCGGAAAACTTGGAGGGCTTCGATATCAGCGAGAAACCGCGGAAAGAAACATCCTTGATATTACCGACGGAGGAAAAAGCGGCGGCAAAGCTATCATTGAAAACTATATTGAACCGGTGCATGAGCATGAAGCAATGGCAACCAGATTCATTAAAGAAATGAATCAGAGAGTTAAGGATCTTGAGCTTGGGCATCTGAACCGATATGAAAGAGCATACACCCAGATGATCGGTGAAAACAGCGTTTATCTTTCGGAGGGAAGAATTACCAAACACAACAAGAAAGAGCATGAAGCGCTTAACGAAAAAATCCTGGAACTTCTTGAAGCTTACGGAGATAAAATCGACAAAGAAAAATGCGAAAAAGCGGCCGCGGGATTCATGGCAATTTATGAAGATTTGCTTGAGCGCTGGAACAATGAAAGAATCCGCCTTGGACAGGAACCGGTCGGAAATATTGAAGCTTACTTCCCGCACTTTGAACTTGCAAAGCCTGAAACAAAGCTTCAGAAATTCTTTGCGGAGAAACTTGGAATGGAAATCGGAAACTCCAAACTCCCAACAGAAATTGTGGGAAGAACGGCAGGAAGAAAACCAAAATCAAAATATAACCCACACGCCAAAAGAAGGCTTGGCGATCTTACGGATTATGACGTTCTTAAAGGCTTTGACGGATATCTTCGCACGGTTGCACACAACATTTACCACACAGAAGATATTATCAAGCTGAGGGCGCTTTCGGATTCTATCCGCGCAAAATACAGTGATGAGAGCATCAGCGACAAAATCAAGGCAATTATAAACCGCGAAGATCTTTCGGAAACTGACAGAGCGAACCTTATTGCGGAAGCGATTGAAAAAGTGCCGGATAAATTCCACCTTTCAAATTTTGTTGCATGGCTGGACGATTATACAAACATTATTGCCGGAAAGAAAAGTTATGGTGACAGAGAAATGGAATTTGCGCTGGGCAGAGAAATGTATGACATTTCGAGAGCACTTGAAGGAAGGATTGCTTCCAACATGATTGGCTGGAACGCTTCCACACCGGCTATGAACCTCGTTCCACTCTTCCAGGCGACGGCTGACCTTTCGCCAGCGGAGATTATATCTTCCCTTGCACAGACTGCAGTTTCGGCATTGAAACATGACAGCTATATTTCCGATAACAGCGATTTTCTTACCAACAGATTCGGTTATGAAACTTTATATAAGCAAAATTATAATCTTTTCAGTGCTGAAAACATGGCGGAAAGAGTTTCTAAAATGCAGGACGGCGGAGCTTTTGCTATGGAGCTTATTGACAGAATCGTTTCGGAATCTTTGGTTAGAGGAAGACTGCAGCATAATCTCAAAAAAGGACTTACAACCGAAGAAGCTTTTTCGGAGGCGGACCAATGGGCGGCAGGACTTATTGCAGACCGTTCCCTTGGAGCGCTGCCGACTGTTTTTGAAAAGAAAAACCCGGTTATGAAAGCACTCACAATGTTCCAGATCGAGGGCAACAACCAGTGGAGCTACATTTTTAAAGATGCGGGAAAATATAAATGGGAAAAAGAGGGCGCAATAAACACCATTACAGGACAGCTTGTTTTTTGGGCGGCTATGGCAATTTGTAACGCACTTTCGGACGAGCTTCTTGGAAAAGAAGATGCAGTTCCCGACCCGATTGGAATAACTGCGGATGCTATTGAAAAACTGCAGAAAGGTGAGCAAGTCGGCAACGTTCTTTTTGATACGGCGACATCGATTGTTAAACAGATGCCGGTTATCGGTTCTTACCTTGGAGGAGGCAGAATTTCGCTTTCTGCGGCGGCACCGGACTTTGAAAACCTTTCAAAACTTCTTAATGACAATGTTTCCGGAGCGAAAAAAGGCGAAATTATTCTTACTGGACTTCTTAAACCGCTTTCTTATATTCTGGCACCTACCGGAGCAGGGCAGGCTTTTAAGACCGGACAGGCTGCATGGAACATGATTCAGGGCGGCGCTTATGGCACAGAAGCTGACGGCGACAGATATATGAAGTTTGCGCAGGAATATGACCCGGAAAGCATTGTTAAAAATCTTCTTTTTGGACCTTATGCCGCATACGCAGGACAGAACTATATTGATTCCGGATTTAAAGATAAGCTTTCTGCTGAACAGACAAAGCAGATGGAGATTGCCCACAAAGAATACGGAATACCGAAAGATGTTTTTTATGAAACTGTTCTTGGCCTTAAACCTTATAAAAAAGAAGAGGAAAAGCGGGAAGCTCTTTTCAACAATCCCGACATTACCGCAAGCCAAAAAGATATCATCGATTATCTTCTTTTTGGAAAACCGACCACAAAGGCTATTGAAAACGATGTAGTCGCTCCGGAGAGAGTTTATACTTCCGAAGAAGGATTTTATCGGAGCGGGCTTTCGGACGCTGACAAGAGGCTTTTTGATGCCGGTTACGCAGAAAAAGAGATCGAAGCTATCGACAAAGGTTATGACCGCGGCAGAAACAAAGGCGAAAAAATCGATAATATTCAAAATGCGCTTGGCTGCAGCAAAGCAGAAGCTTTCGAAATTTATTCCAGAAGAACCGGAAAATGGATTGATGAGCTTCCTGGCGAAGAGGAAATCCGGGCAGAAGGCGCAAGGAAACTTTACGGCATGAGTGCGGAAAATTATTTGGCGGTGCTAAACCTTTCGGGATTCGGAGTTCAGAAAGGTGAGGAGTTCAGCACAAAGGCCGAGGACGTTATTCCCAATATAGCAGAAACGCTCGGCATCGACCGTAAGCTCGCGGAAGAATATTATAATCGAGTGGTGAGCTTCGATTATTCCAGAGAAGATATCGAAGAGGAAGAAATCGGAAGGCTTGACATTATGGGGGAAAGATATGACGTTGACGACAGGGGCTATTTCATTGCAAAAAATGCTGCAAAGATTGCTGAGGGTAAAAAAGATGAATATGGAAATACCGTTTCCGGTTCCGTCAAAGCCGAAGCGGTTGAGAATATTGCTAATCAGCTTCATATCAGCAAAGAGGAAGCAATGATTTATTATCTTGCGGCGGAAGGCGATTTGGTGCTTACGAAAGAAGATCTTTCTTCTTCTCACAGGGAAGATTTGGAAGCCGCGAAAAAGCACGGCTGGACGGAAAGACAGTTCCTCGATGCGGTGAATGTTTTGAAACTTTCCGGAGCTTCAAAGAAAAATGATATCATCAAGGCCCTTATGGATGCCGGCGCGAGTTATGAGATGGCGCAGGGATATTATAACCTTCGGGAAGACAAGGATTATAACAGATATGTTGGGGAAACGACAGTTTCTTATGGCCTTTCAACCCAGAAGCAGGCGGATAAAGTGGACTTTTTTGTGGTGAATTACGGCACCGAAGATGTTTCCGCTTCGGAAGTTGCGAAGTGGATAAAAGCCGCGAAAGGAAAAAGAAAGAAAAATGATATCATAGGGGCTTATCAGTCTGCAGGGGCGTCTTATTCCGATGCGGTGAAACTTTATTCGCTTATGCAGGGCAGAGATAAAGAGTTTAACACCTGGTATGAAGAGAACGGGGGCTGATGATATGAAAAAGCTTTGATTTTTTTGAAATAACAGAGGAAGGAGGGCATTCCAATGGATAACGAAGAAATTGCTCGTGAGCACCAGATGATTCTTGACCTTGCAAAATCGAACAAAAGGCGAATCGACAATATGGAAGAGGAGCAGAAGGAGCTTCGAAACTTAACAAATGCCGTGGCGCAGATGGTTACGGAGCAAAAGAATATGCGCGATGACCTTGCTGAAATGAAAATTGACGTCAAGCAGATTAAAGAAAAGCCGGCGAAAAGGTGGGATTCCCTGGGGGAAAAGGTGCTTAACCTTATAACCGCGGCAATCGTTGCCTATATGCTGGCGCAAATCGGACTTTAAGAAAGAAGAAAATAAAAATGAACATGATTAATTATGCCGGAAAGGCAATGCTTTCTCAGCCTATGGCTGGAAAAACCAAAGAAGAAATTGTAGCAGCAAGAGAAAAAGCTGTTGCAGAACTTAAAAAACGCGGTTATGAGGTTGTCAATACCTTTTTTACCGATGAATGGTACAGCAAAGAAAATATGGAGAAAAGGGGAGTCGAAAACATTCCTCTTTGTTTCCTTGCAAAATCCCTCGAAAACATGAGCCTTTGTAACGCGGCTTATTTCTGCGCCGGATGGCAGAACGCAAGAGGGTGCAGAATTGAACATGAAACTGCAAAGGCTTATGGACTTGAAATTATTTACGAAGAAGGAGAAGAAAAATGAGCATCATTAAAAATATTAACTGGAAAGTAAGACTGAGAAACCCCATTTTTTGGACAACCATTATTCCCGCGGCGGTGAGCTTCGTTTATTGCGTGCTCGGTGCCTTCGGCGTTGTGCCGGCTCTCACCGAAAGCATGGTGCTCAACATTGCGACGGCAATTATCACCGCGCTCACCACTCTTGGGGTACTTGTTGACCCCACCACCGCAGGTGTTAAGGATTCCGCGCTGGCACTTACATACGATGCACCCAGAAAAGATGATCTTTCCGAGGAAGAAGGAATTGAGAAGTGAAAGCGATAATCGGAATTGACCCGGGGCACGGCGGCGCTTCTTCCGGAACATATTCCTGCAACACCACCCGGGACGGGCTTTTTGAAAAAGACTTCGCTCTTGAGCTTTCGCTGATGATTGAGGAAAGACTTCTCAAAAATGGTTTTGGTGCGGTGCTTACCCGCCGAACCGATGTAAACCCCGGAACTGTTACAGAAAGGGCGGCGAAGATGATTCAGAACGGAGTGGATTTTGCGCTTTCTGTTCATTTCAATGGATTCGGCACCGAAAGCGCGAACGGAACGGAAGTTTTTGTTCCTTACGGTGAGAAGCTTGCGGGAATTGAGGCAGGATTCCACGACGTGCTCGGAAAATACTTCCGCAGGCGTGCGCCTTTTGCAAGAAGTAACAACTTCTATGACCGCAACGCAACCTTTGACAAAAAGCTGAACGTGGGAACAAGGCGGTTCGATGCGATTTCCTCGAATCTTGATTACTTCGGTTTTGTGAGGAACTGTTGGCAGGCGGGAATTTCCGCAGACCTTCTGGAAATATGCTTTCTCACAAATCCGCAGGATTTTAAAGCGTATATCGAAAACAAGAAAACCATTGCGGACGGCATTGCAAAAAGCATTGTGGAAGCCTTTGGGGAAAAGTACGTCAGTTTACTAACTGACACCGAGGAACAGGAGCAGGAAGAAAAGGTTCCGGAGCTTCGGCCAAGGATCCTTCCGCATGGCAGGAACAGAAAAAACAAAACCGATGTGGTGAAATAAAGAAAAGAGCCGGCGAGAAACCGGCTCTTTTCTTGTATTCTTTTGTTAGATCTTCCCGGAAAAGGGAAAATACCGAAAAAGCGCATAACAATGCGGTTTTTGGTGTGGTTAAAGATGAATATTCCATTTCTGAGCAGGAATCATAAACTCTTCCCGCGTCGATGCAAACAGCCTCCTTAAATGCGGCACCGCCGGTTGTTTTTTGCTCTGCCATAAAAATCCTCCTGTCATAGTGTTAAGCTGCCTCTTACCATAAAAGGAGGCACACTCAATATATTTTATGACAGAGGGGCTTTTTTGTTCACAAAAAATCAAAAGCGCAAATCGGAAATTACGTCTTCAATATGTACTGGGCGCACCGCTTTTTCCGCAAGAAAATGCCCGAGTGCGGCGGCTTTTTTTTCGCCGCAGCTTCCGATGAAGGCACATTCGGAAGAATTTCCGCCTTCGGTTTCTGCTTTGATATAATAATCGCCGTCGTTTTCAAAAACAGTATATGATATGCTGAAATATCTGCAGGGTTCGTTCATGGATTTAAAAATTGCTTTGATCATAATTCGCTTTCCTCCTCCGGTAAAAAATCACCTTGATATGATTATAAATCCGGAGAGGGGGATAAATCCAGCGGTAAAAAATAGCTATTACCAAATGGAATAAAAGCCGTGCTCATTTTTTTGAGCACGGCTTTTATCATCGGATTCTTCTTCCTTCAAGGTAATAGCGCTTTTCGTATGGATGCCCCATGGCAAAACTTTTGCGGACGAAAACCGAATTTTTCTTTATAATTTCAAGAACACTGTCTCTGTCGAATTCCCGATAGCAGAAAGCGATGCAACCAGGTTCCTTCCCAAGTTTTTCGCAGGTATCCGCATCGTGAACATATTCGATTTTTGCTTCCGGGTGGCTTTCAAGCCAGCGGTCAAGAATTGGCTGAAGTTCCTGCAAGGAAGGCAGATTATTCAAATCTATCCCCATTTCCGAAAGAGCTTTTTCCGGTTCCGCAACACCGGAAAGAAGACGGTTCATGGATTCGTAAGGCATGGCTTCGTCATAAAGATTGATTATTTCCGCAAGGCAGAATCTTGCGGGGTGGTTTTTCTGTTCTTCCGGGGTAAGATTTTTTTTCAGCTCTTCCCAAAAACATTTCGCCGTGGCGAAGGAATGGTTCCCATCGCCCATGGCGAAGGAAAAGGTTTTTCCGTTTTCCTCAAAAATTTCAAAAAGGATATCGGCGATTTTTTGGTAAAGTTCTTCTGTTTCAATTTTTGTTCCGCGGATATGTCCGCCGCCTTCCATAAGGTCGAAATCATATATTTTCGGCAAAGCGGAGCATTCCTTCCGAAGCATTTCCATAAGTCTGTCTTTTTTATCGATGACAAGCATAAGAACGTGCGGAAGTTCAAGAACAGCGTTTTTTCGGATTTCAACCCTTGGTGCAACGCGGGTGATATCGGTCATTTCCGTGACTTTTATCAGCTTATCAGTGCCGGGGTTATAATCGTACTGCTCAAGGTCAAAAGCGGCAACAAGGCCGAATCTTGTGCCGTCGGGGGTATCCCTTTCGGTGAAGATGAAGCCTTCGCCGGTTTCTTCGATGATTCCTTTGGAAAGGTATTTTTCCATGCAGTCAGCACGCTTACCGAAATCTCTGTCGCCGCAAAGAAGCCATGCTTCCGGAAGGGTCATGTGAAGGGTGGAAGGTGCTTCGCCGACGAAGCTTCGCACTTTTTCCCAATATTCCGGCTGTGCGGCATATTGGTCACAGGCAAGAACGGCATATTTCGGAAAGTCCGCTTTGTTTTTCGGAAGAATGATATTCGGGATTCTGACCCCGAGTTTTTCGAATTTCTCATTGTAGTTCATAAAAGAACCTCCGTAAAAAAACAATGGCGGAACAGAATGTTCCGCCGTTTTTATCATATCAAAGTACTCGAACGCGAAGAACACCGTCGATTTCGCCGAGTTTTTCGACAAGATCTTCCGGAACATCTTCGTCAAAGTCAAGAATGGTATAGGCAACGTTGCCGCGGGATTTATTGACAAGGTTTTCGATGTTCATTCCGGCGGCGGCAACTTTTTCGGTGATAGTGCCGAGCATTCCGGGTTTGTTATGGTTGATAAGGGTGATTCTTGCGCCGGCAGCTCTCGGGAAGGAAACTGCGGGAAGGTTTACGGAATTGGTGATATTTCCGTTTTCAAGGTAATCAATGATTTGCTTTGCGGCCATTTTCGCACAGTTTTCGTCAGCTTCCGGAGTGCCTGCACCAAGATGGGGAGTTGCCATTACGTTGGGAAGTTCAAGCTGCTGCGCGGTGGGGAAGTCGGTGGCATAGGCCTTGACTTTTCCGTTTTTAAGTGCTTCAACAACTGCTTCGTTATTGATGACGGGGCCTCTTGCATAGTTGATGAGATAAACCCCGGGTTTCATCATATCAAATTCCGCTTTTCCGATATAATCCTTTGTTTCGTCGGTGAGCGGAACGTGGATGGTTATAAAATCGCAGGTTTTATAAATTTCGTCAACGTCATTGGTGAAGCTGAGATATGCTCTGAGTTCTTTTTTGCGTGCGGGAAGAAGATAGGGATCAAAACCGATTACGTCCATGCCAAGGTCGCTGCAGGCTTTTGCCATTCTGGAACCAATGGCGCCGACGCCGATTATGCCAAGCTTTTTGCCCATGATTTCAGGTCCGCGGAAGGCTTCTTTTCCTTTTTCAACTTCCTTGCCGGGTTCTGTGGTATCAAGCCCTTTGACCCATTTTGCGGCGTCTTCAACGTTCCTTGCAATCATTACCATTGCGGCAACGGTAAGCTCCTTAACGGCGTTTGCGTTTCCGCCGGGGGTATTGAAAACAGCAACGCCCTCTTCCGTAAGACGGTCAACGGGAATCGTGTTGACTCCGGCGCCGACTCGGACTATGGCTTTAAGGTTTTTGCCCATATCGACATTATGAAGAGGAGCGGAATGGACCATGATTGCGTCCGGCTGGTCAAGAATATCCGTTATGATGTATTTTTCCTTGTCATACATATCAAGGCCTGCGCGGCCGATTTTATTGTAAGTATTGATGGTAAACATACGAAATATCTCCTTGAATCAAAAGATTATTCCCTGTAGCCCTTTTCAAAATCCACCATGCACTGTGCAAGGCATTCAACGCCTTCGATGGGCATTCCGTTATAAATGGAAGCCCTGATTCCGCCGACGGAACGATAACCCGCAAGGCTTATCATTCCGCGGCCTTTTGCCATATCAAGGAATGCTTTTGTGGTTTCGTCATCGGGAAGGGTGAAAGTTACGTTCATAATGGAACGGCAGTCTTTTGCGGCAATGTCTTTATAAAGTTTCGAACTGTCGATAACGTCATAAAGGATCTGCGATTTTTTGGTATTTATCTTTTCAAGTTCGGCAACGCCGCCCTGTTTTTCAACCCAGTCATAAACAAGTCCGCACATATAAATTGCGAAGGTTGGCGGGGTGTTGAGCATGGAACCGGTTTTATCCATGGTTTCATACCGAAGAAGGGAAGGAACGACAGGATCGATATCTTTAAGTATGGAACTGCGTTTTACTATCGCAACAGCAACCCCGGCAGGTCCCATATTTTTTTGTGCGCCGGCATAGATAAGGTCGTAATCTTCAACATTGATTACGGTCCCAAGTATGCCGGAAGTCCAGTCGCCGATAAGAGGGGTATTTCCGTGTTCCGGAAGTTTGCGGTACATGGTTCCGCAGGTTGTATTGTTTCCGGTTATATGAAGATATGCCGTGTCGGGCATTATCATGTCATTGGTGATTTCCGGAAGAGTTCCGACAGTATCGACTATTTTATATGCGTCGCACCATCGGGAAGCCTCTTCGAAGGCTTTTTGCGAAAAAACGCCGTTCACTGCGTGTGCGGCTTTCTGTCCTCTTCTTGCAAAGTTCATGGCAGCCATTGAAAACTGCATTGTTGCACCGCCCTGGCAAAAAACCACCGCGTAATCATCGGGGATATTCATAATGCGGCGAAGGGTCGCTTCGGTTTTTTCCATGATTTCTTCGAAGGGACGGGATCGATGGCTCATTTCCATAACGCTGCAGCCCGCACCGGGATAGCAAACAAGGTCGCGCTGCGCTTCTTCAAGAACAGGAAGGGGAAGAGCGGCAGGTCCGGCTGAAAAGTTGAACACTCTTTCCATAATTTTAAAAGCACCTCCGAAAATAATAATTGCCCTAATAATAATCGTTTTAAAGCATTAAATCAAGCATAATATACAATTTTTGTATGAATTTACGAAAAAGCCGGGAATATTTATACAGAATTACAGCGCTTTTTCAGTTTTTGAAGCGAATACAGATGTTTTTCTCATAAAAACAATATTGAGAAAAATCCGGATTTGTGATAAAATAACCATATCGGAAGGAAGTGGATTTTATGCCGAAGAAAAATTCCCGCAACACAAAAAGCAAAATCGTTTCCGCGGCCTGGCGGCTTTTTTATGAACAGGGTTATGATAACACCACCATAGAAGATATAATCGAAGAATCCGGCACTTCAAAAGGTTCGTTCTATCATTATTTCACAGGGAAAGATGCGCTTTTAAGTTCGCTTTCGATTCTCTTTGATGAAAAATATGAGGAAATCGAGCAGGAAATAGACCCGGAAATGAACGCTTTCGAAAAACTTATGCTTTATAACGCAGAACTTTTCGGAATGATAGAAAACCGGATTTCCATCGACCTTCTGGCAATGCTCTATTCTTCCCAGCTGATAACAAAAAGTGAAAAGCACCTTCTTGACAGAAACAGAACTTATTATAAGCTCCTGCGCCAGACTGTTGTTTCCGGCCAGGAAAAAGGAGAAATTTCTTCCGAAGTTTCCGCAAACGAAATCGTAAAAGCCTATGCCCTTTGCGAAAGGGGAATCCTTTATGACTGGTGCATCTGCAACGGGGAATATGCTTTGAAGGAATATTCGAAGAAGATGATGCCGGTTTTTATGAGCAAATTCATGGCCGAATAATCAGAATCCCGCAATTTTGCGGGATTTTTTAAATCCGATGCAACAAAAACAGGAAGAATCTACACTATATAATCAGAGGTGATTTTATGAAAAAACTGATTTGCGTTTTTGTGGTTCTTTTGGTTTTATCCGGCTGCAATATTGATAATTCTCCGAAGCCTTCCGAAAATTCCTTCCCGGAGGAAAACACCGCTTTAAGCAGCGAAACCTTTGAACCGGATCTTAAAATTATGCATAACCTTATAAGAATCGTTGACGCTGTGCATTGGACCGGAAGAACCGGAGAACCTTGGGGAGTTTATAAAGGTTTTTCGGACCCGAGCGAAATTTCTTCCGAAGGGTTTATGAATTTCTTCCTCAATGTAGCAGACCCAAGCGATTATTTTGAACCGAAGGCAGGAAAATATTATTTTTCGGCAGAAGACGTGGAAGCGGTTCTTTCGGATTATTTCACGGATTTCATCTTCGATGCAAAAGAAAGCGGCTGGTATTCTCCGGAAGGAGAATATGACTTTGTGCTCGCCGGATTTTGCGGGCACGACCCTGCAAAATCCCGCCGCAGAATAGATAATTATTTTTATGACGAGCAGACGAATATTCTTCTTATCGAAGGAAGCATAATGGATATAGATGATAATACCATTCCAACCGGCGATACCTTTTCCATGGAAGTTCTGATAAAAGACGGAAAATACTTTATAAAAAGTTTTTCTTTTTATGCAGGTGAATAAAGTTTTTAAAATCCCGCGTTCTCCGTGGGATTTTTTTTGATGAAATCCCTTGACAAAACTATTAGACAGATATAAAATAAAATCAAGATAAAGACAACTGTAAAATAACTTTGGGGAGGGATTTTAATGAAAAAACTTTTTGTTTTGATTCTTATGCTGATGCTGCTCTGCTCCTGCGGAAACGAACCTTTCCCCGAAGTTACGGAAGAACCTTCCGAAGAAAATTTGAATGTTTCGGAGGAAGAAAAAATTCTGCAGCTTTGGGGGGATATTGATGGTTTTGAAATTTATACGGAATCCTTCACCGAAGGCAAAAGGCAGAATCTGAAGTTCAATTCGATAAATACCCCGAATCTCGAAGAAGGACCGAATACGGAATATCTGATAAACGATTCCGAAGGCAATGTGCTTATCGAACAGCCCTTTGATTACTGCGAGCTTTTTGCACCCGTCAATATGTATTCTCACCCGGATTATTACACCATAAGCGGTTCCCACGACGGAGATATTTATAAGTTCATTTATAAAGACGGAAAATTTGAGGAGTGGATTTTTGAACCGGCCGGGGAAACCGGAGAAATATTTTTCGATTGTTATAAGCTGACCCGGTATTGCCGGAATACCGAAGATTTTTATTACGGAATAAACGATTTTGAAGGTAATATTGTTTTTGAACCGATTTATGCCAGAATTGAAGTTCCTTTCAGCGACAGATTTATTCTTTATGAAGGCGGCCCCGGAATGTTCAATAACAGCGGCGAAGGCAAATGCAGAATAGCCACCGCCGCGAATCAAAAGCTCGCTGAATATACCTATGTAACTTATAAGTTTTTTGATGATGATTCCTATATCGGAATAGCAAACGTTGCCGGCGGCGGTGCGGTTCCCTGTTTTGATGAAAACGGAAATATTCTTAAAAACGGATATTACTTTGTAGATAAAAACGGAAAAATTATAAGCGAAAGATTCCTGAGCCTTTTTGGAAACGGCGAAAATATTTTTGCCGTCTCTTCGCCGGAAGATATAATAACCGGAACTGATGAAAAAGGAAATCCGGTTGAATTCAAACTCGGCGATTTCACAATAAAATCCGGCGCTGAATTCCTCGACATGGCGGAAGAAAAAGGAATCTTCAGCAAAAAAGTCGAAACCGGCGGAACAAGAAAGGATATCGTCCTCGGAAAGGACGGCGCTTTCAGCAAAATAACCGAAGTTCCGGAAATAGAATACTGGATAACCGACATAGAAGGTAATAAGATGATCGACCACCCGTTTTATGATTTCGAATTCTGGAACGACGAAAACCATTGGGGATTCGACAGAAGCAAACCGGGAATCCACGGATGCTATAAAGGAAGCTGGTACAGATATTATTTCGAAGAAGGAAAATATAAACTTGCCGAATCGGAAAAAGCGGGTGAGGTTGAACGCTGGCCGTTTTACAATGACAGCAAGATTTTTGATGGTTTTGTTCCGACGGTTTATTATTACGGAGCACGGGAATACTGCTTCGGTCTTAACGATAAAAGCTGGAATGTGATTCTTGAACCGATTTTTACCTATATACCGAATCTTCCGTTCGAGGACAGAATAACCGTGACCGTCAATAACCGGGACAGAATGGACGGCTGGGAAGCATTCGAAACTCTGATGGATTTTGATAAAAACGCAATCTGCACCTATACCGGAATATCTTTCCATCATTTTGATGACGGTTCCTATATCGGAATAGCCTGGTACGGCGGCTTCGGCGAAAACACGGGTCATCTTCTTCGGGATAAAAACGGAGAGATCCTCGAAACCGGTCATCGTTTTATTGATAAAAACGGCAATGTTTTAAGTCCCTGCTTTGATTTGTTCAGCCTTTGCGGAAACGAAGATGAATTCATCGAAGAATACCTCCATAAAACCGCGGTTTTTACCGATGATAAAGGCGGCAGCATCGAAATAAACATAAAAGATTATATACAAAAAGAATAACGGTATAAAAAAGACCAATTCCGACAAAAAACAGCACAATATTTTGTGAGTTATGGAAAAACCCGCGGTTTTAAGCGGGTTTTTCTTTTTGTCAATTTGCCAGTTTACATATTGATAAATTTAAGTTAAAATGTATAATAGAGAAATTTTGACAGGAGTGTTTTTTATATATGGAAAAATGTGTTAGAAGAATAGGAATCCTCACTTCCGGCGGAGATGCCCCGGGCATGAATGCGGTAATCCGTTCCGTAGTCCGCACCGCCGCAAGTAAAGGAATTGAATGTGTCGGCATAAGAAGAGGATATAACGGCCTTATCACCGGTGATATAGTCCGTCTTGATTCCGACAGCGTTTCAAGAATAATCAATAAAGGCGGCACAATGCTTTATACCGCAAGAAGCGATGAATTCATGACCGAAGCCGGACAGAAAAAAGCAGTTGCAACCTGCAAAATGTGCGGTCTTGACGGAATCATCGGCGTCGGCGGCGACGGAACCTTCCGCGGACTTCTTGCCCTTTCGAAATACGGAATTTCCGTTGTGGGAATTCCCGCAACCATCGATAACGATATCAGCTGCACCGATTACTGCCTTGGTTATGATACCGCTGCAAACACCGCCGTTGAAGCAATCGACCGTCTTCGCGATACCATGCAGAGCCACGAACGCTGCTCCGTAGTTGAAGTTATGGGACACAGAGCGGGTCATCTTGCCCTTTATGTCGGCCTTGCCACAAGTGCAACCGTTGTTCTCGTTCCGGAAAAGGAACTTGACTTCGAAGACGATATCGTTGAAAGCATAAGAAAAGCAAGACTCGGCGGAAAAACCCACTTCATGGTTATTATGGCAGAAGGCGTTGGCAAAGCAACCAAAATGGGCGAACGCATTGCGGAAGAACTTGCCCTTGATACAAGGGTAACAATTCTCGGTCATATCCAGCGCGGCGGAAGCCCCTCAGCCCGCGACAGAGTAACCGCTGCTTCCATGGGTTATGAAGCGGTAAAAGTTCTTGCGGAAGGAAAAACAAACCGTGTAATCCGCTCCGTTTCCGGCAAATTCGAAGATATCGATATCGTTGAAGCTCTCAATATGAAAAAAGGCCTTGATGAAGAACAGTACGAAGTTCTTGAAGCAATGACCGGCATTTATGTATAATGTGACAAAAAAGGTATCCGTTTTTTCGGATACCTTTTTTAATATAAACAGTTGCAAAATATCGTGTAAGGGTGATATTATAAAAACAGAATGATTTTTCGGGGAGGCGAAGAAATGGCAATAGATATAACTAACCATAAATGTCCGGCGTGTACAGGACCATTGCATTATGTTGGCGCAAGCGGAATGCTTGAATGTGATTACTGCGGAAGCAAATATACCGTAGAGGAAATCGAAAAACTCTATGCGGAAGACGTTGCGGAAGCAGAAGAGGGCTTTGCGGTAAACGAAGAAAAGAAAGAAAAAGAAAAAGCCGAATTTGCCGCCATGGGAATGGAGTGGAGCGAAGAAGAAGCAAAGGGAATGAAAACCTATAGCTGTCCTTCCTGCGGCGCGGAATTAATCTGCGATGCCACCACCGCCGCAACCAGTTGCCCCTATTGCGGAAACCCGACTGTTATTCCCGGACAGTTCACCGGCGGACTTAAACCGGATCTTGTAATTCCTTTTAAGCTGAACAAGGACCAGGCAGTAAAAGCCCTTGAAAATTACTATAAAGGCAAAATCTTCCTTCCTAAGGCATTTAAAGAGCATAACCATATCG
>JAFXGY010000033.1 GCA_017536625.1 Oscillospiraceae bacterium
AAAAAAGGATTCCCGGAGGGCAAATCAAAATGTATCAGAGATTTCTCTCCCTCAGTCAGCTGCGCTGACAGCTCCCTCATCAGAGGGAGCTGATTACCACACCGTAGGGAACGGTCTTGACCGTTCCGCAATGTAGGGCGGGGGCTTGCTCCCGCCGTAAAAAAGTAACCCGGAGGGTAGCCTCCCCTGTTAGGGGAGCCAAGTTCTAAAATCAAAATCACTTTAAACTTTCAACTTATCACAAACCATCGGAGGAAAAACATTTGAAAAATTTCAGAAAAAGCACAATAATAATCGCCCTTCTTGCCGCTTTAATAATCTCTTCCGGCTGTGAAGGCGAAATTTCACCGGTAATCGGTTCCGAAGCTTCCCTTTCCCAAAGCGAAATCTCTTCCGAAAGCTCCTCTTCCGAACCGGAATCAGCCGTTCTTCCCGAATCTTCCGAACCGGAAGTTTCCGAGCCGGAAACTGAAGAACCGGAACCTGTTCCGGAACCGGTTGTTCACCTTTCCTCCAACGAAGTCCAGAAAGGCAGATATATCACCCTCTGCGCGGAAAATATCGACCTTTACGGCTGTTATTTCACGGATTTTCTCGGATATGAAAGAACTTTCCGGGGCAAAAACGGAGATTGGTACTGCTTTATTCCAATAAAACCTTCCGCCGATGCGGGGGAATATACCCTTGAATTCACTTTCGGCGATTTCACCTTCTCCGAAAAAATCACCGTGACCGAAAGAAAAACCCCCACCCAGTATCTGGAAGTTTCTCCGAAAACATTGGAAGAAACCCTTGAAGATGCGGCGGTGCGTGAAGCTTTTGATGTCTTCTATCAGAAATACCGCTGGGTAAACACCGGCGTTGCCCTTTGGAACGGGGAATTTGTTCTTCCGCTGGGCGACAGATATTATAAGGAAACCACGAAATACGGCACCTTCCGCACCTTTTCCAACGGAAACACCGAATGGCACAACGCAACGGATATGGCTGTTGCCGGCGGAACGCCCATTTATGCCACCAACAGCGGCAGAATCCTTTTCGCCGGCTGGCTTGGCTTAACCGGAAACACCGTCCTCATCGACCACGGTTACGGAATCATAAGCTGGCATTATCATATGAATAAAATCGATGTTTCCGACGGGGACCTTGTTGAAAAAGGTCAGAAAATCGGCGAAGTGGGCACCACCGGACTTTCCACCGGAAACCACCTTCATTTCGGAATTTCCGTGGGCGGAATTTTTGTTGACCCCATGGCGATGATTGGAACAACGCCGGAATTTGATTTCTGGCTGAATCCCGAAAATGAAGAACAGACCGAAACCGAAGAAATTCCGGAAATAACCGTAATTGAACCGGAAGCTTCAAAAGAAACAGAAGAAGATTATGAAGTGGTGAAAATAGGATGAAAATAGGAAATATCGAACTCCCGAAATATGCAGCTCTTGCTCCTTTGGCAGGAGTTGCAGACAGAGCCATGAGGGAAATAAGCCGCGAATACGGCGCGGTATGGACTGTGGGAGAAATGACAAGCTCGAAAGGCCTTTCCTACGGAAGCAAAAAATCCGCGGAGCTTCTGGAAATCAACGAAGCGGAACGCCCCACGGCTGTTCAGCTTTTCGGAAGCGAACCGGAAGTTATGGCGGAAGCGGCAAAAATGGCGCTGGAATATAAGCCCGACGCCATTGATATAAATTTTGGCTGCCCGGTGCCGAAAATTGCCGGCAACGGCGGCGGCAGCGCGCTTATGAAGGACCCGGAACTTGCGGGAAGAATAGTCCGTGCCGTTGTTGATGCCGTTGATATTCCTGTAACGGTAAAATTCCGTGCCGGCTGGGATAACGAACACCTTAACGCGGTGGAATTTGCCTGCATCTGCGAAGCAAACGGAGCTTCTGCCCTTACAGTTCATGGAAGGACAAGAACCCAGATGTATGCTCCCCCGGTGAACTGGGATATAATCCGCCGGGTTAAAGAAGCGGTTTCCGTTCCGGTAATCGGCAACGGGGACGTTGTTTCCCCCGAAAGCGCAAAAGCCCTTTATGAACAAACCGGCTGCGACCTTGTAATGGTCGGACGCGGCGCCATGGGCAACCCCTGGATCTTCAAACGCATTGCGCACTATATGGAAACCGGCGAGCTTCTTCCGGAACCGACCCCGGAAGAAAGAATGGCCGTCCTTAAAAAACACATAAAGCTTCTTTGCCAATATAAAGGGGAATATACCGGAATGCGCGAAGCGCGAAAACATTCCTCCTGGTATATTAAAGGAATGCGGGGCGCGGCGGAATTCCGAAGGGAATGCGGCGCTCTCGAAACCCCGGAAGACCTTGAAAATCTTATTGATAAGGTGCTCCTCGCTTCCGAAAATGAAGGGGAATTCTGAGCATCTTTCAGCTGCGGATGAATAGAAAAACCGCCCTATGCAGGTTTTCCATTTATTTACAAAACGGAGAAAAAATATACTCAAAAGTATTAAAAAAGCTGTTTCAACATTGATTTTTTTAAAAAACCGCCATTTTAAGCGGGTTTGTGGAGTATTCGGTGGAAAATGTTGAAAACTTCCGCTGAAAACTCGTTTTACAGGTGAAAAACTCAAGTTTTCAACAGCGTCATTGTGGAAAAGGTTGAAAAGTGCTCAAAAAAACCGCTTAAAAAAGCGATTTCGGGGGAAAAGTTTTCCATGTGGAGAAAAAATTCCCGGTGAAAAACCCCTTTTGAGCACCGTTTTTTGCCGGAAAAAGCAATTTTTTAGGAGGGAGCACCGATGAATAAAAAATCTCCTGCAGGGCTGTATATTCATGTTCCCTTCTGCATGCAAAAATGCAGGTACTGCGATTTTTATTCCTTCCCGAAGGGTGGGGAATATTTTGATAAATACAAAAAAAGAGTTATCGAAGCCATTGATTTTTACGGAAAAAGATATGCAAGGCGCTATAACTCTCTGTATTTCGGCGGTGGTACGCCTTTGCTTTTGGGTGAAGAACACCTTTTC
The DNA here is from genome assembly GCA_017536625.1 of Oscillospiraceae bacterium. Lineage (GTDB taxonomy): Bacteria > Bacillota > Clostridia > Oscillospirales > Ruminococcaceae > UMGS1668. Next base: position 2,993 of record JAFXGY010000033.1, read on the forward strand.
GATATTATGGAAGCGGCAAAACCCTTTCTTACGGAAGATGCGGAAGTTACCGCTGAAGGAAACCCCGGCGCCGCGGAAAGAATCGATTTTTCCGCATTGCGGAAAATGGGAATAAACCGCCTTTCCTTCGGTTTGCAAAGCGCGGATGACCGCGAACTCGAAGCTCTCGGCAGAATACATACCGCAAAGGAAGCGGCGGAAACGGTAAAATCCGCACAAAGAGCGGGTTTTGATAATATCTCCCTCGATTTAATGCTCGGAATCCCCTATCAGACGGAAGAAAGCCTTCTTAAAAGCATAGAATTCTGCAGTTCCCTCGGGGTTTCCCATATTTCCTGCTATATGCTCAAAATCGAAGAAGGAACTCCCCTTGCCAAAAGCGAACTGCGCTTTCTCTGTGCGGATGAAGAAAAATCCGCCGATCTTTATCTTTTTGCCTGCGAAGAGCTTGAAAAACGCGGTTTTTCCCAATACGAAATTTCCAATTTCGCAAAGGAAGGCAGGCGTTCCTTCCATAACACCCGCTATTGGCTGGACGATGAATATATCGGCATAGGCCCTTCCGCCCATTCGTTTATGGAAGGCCGCCGTTTTTATACCGAAAGAAGCATAAGGGATTTTCTTGAAGTTTCTTTTGATGAAAACGAAAAAGAGGAATCTTCCGGCGGAAGCTGGGACGAATTTGCAATGCTTCGTCTGCGCCTTTCCGATGGACTTGATTTGGCAAAGCTTGCGGAAAAATTCCCGGAAGCGCCGGCGGATGAAATTTTTGAAAGGGCAAAACCCTTCGAAGCACCGGGGCTTCTTAAAATAAAGGGAAAAACCATCTCCATGACCCCGAAGGGCTTCCTTCTTTCAAACGCTCTCACCGCGGAAATCCTTTTTTAACGCAAAAAAGCCTCCCCTGAAAGAGGAGGTGGATTTCGCCGAAGGCGAAAGACGGAAGGGTTTTAAATGCTTTCCCGGAGGGTTCAGCCGTCCTTGCCCAACTGTAGGGGCGGATATCATCCGCCCGCAAAATAGCCTCCCTTTTTACTGTAGGGCGGGGGCTTGCTCCCGCCGCAAAAAAGTTTCCCGGAGGGTTTGCCTCCCCTATCAGGGGAGGTGTCAAAACCGAAGGTTTTGACGAAAGGGTGGAACAAGCTCCCTCTGATGAGGGAGCTGTCACCGAAGGTGACTGAGGGAGAGATAACCAAGAACACAAAGGGTAGCCTTCCATTTTGAGAAGGCAAACGCTCCGCAAAAACCTGGTTTTTCTGACAGGTGAAACCGGAAACCCAATCCTTACAATAAAATATATTCACAATAAAAAATCAAATTTCCGTTCCAGGAGGTCAAAAATATGAAAAAAACAAAAATCATCGGAATAATCATCGGGGCACTTATCATAATTTTGATTGCCCTTCTTGTTTTTCTATGGGCGTTCGGCGCTTTCAAAATTTCTTCCGGCGAAGAACTTCCGCCCGAAATTTCCGGAACGGAAAATGTAAACCCGAGCAATAACCCCGAATGGCAGATGACCGAAACTTCCGGCGATAAAACCGCCCTTTTCAAAACCGAAAAAGGCGATTTTGAAATCAAGCTTGCGGATTGCGAAACTGCTGAAAAATTCGAAGAACTTAATGCTTCCGGTGCTTTTGAAGGGGCAACCTTCCTCATTCTTGCGGAAAATCTCTTTATCCAAAGCGGAACCTGCGGCGAAGCTTTTTCCGTGGAGGAAAACGAAATGGAATGCATAAGGGGCGCCGTGGGCTTTATCCGTGACGGCGACGAGGTTTATCCAAGCATTGTTATAATCACCGGCGAAGATCTTTCCGAAACCCTTGACGGAAGACTTTCCGTTTTCGGCCAGGTGGTTTCCGGAATGGAAACCGTCGATGAAATCGCTTTTTCCGAAAACAAAGGCTATACCGCCGGATATTCCGCCGTTGAACCCATCCTCATCACCGGAATCGAAATAAGCTGAAAATTTTCCCGGAAGGGTCATCCTTCCTTACCAACTGCAGGGGCGGATATCATCCGCCCGCAAAGCCTACCTTTTTACTGTAGGGAACGGTCTTGACCGTTCCGCAATGTAGGGCGGGGGCTTGCTCCCGCCGAAATCTCGCTTTCCCGGAGGGTTAGGCCCCCTTGTGTAAAGGGGGCTGGCATTTTCGACAGAAAATGACTGGGGGATTGTAACTCTGTCCCATTCTGATAAGCGCTTCATTACTTCTGATTATTATGAAATGTACCCCCATTTCTTTGACTGGCGCAAAGAAACGGCGGTACAACCGCCAAAGAAACGCCTTTCAACCCCTAACCGCTCGCTCCCGCGAGCGATTCC
>JAFXGY010000034.1 GCA_017536625.1 Oscillospiraceae bacterium
TAAAACGGAGGTGCAACAAAGTCTATGGCTCGTATAGCTGGTATTGACCTGCCGAAGAATAAGAGAATCGACATCGCTCTCACTTATATCTACGGTATCGGCCGCACAACCGCTTCTAAGATCATTGCGGATACTGAAATCGATCCTACTATCCGCGTAAAAGATCTTTCCGAAGATGATGCTACTAAATTGCGTGAGTACATCGACAAAAACATCGAGGTAGAAGGCGACCTTCGCCGTGCTACCGCACTTGATATCAAACGTCTTGTTGAAATTGGTTGCTACCGTGGCCTTCGCCACAGAAAAGGTCTCCCCGTTCGCGGTCAGAGAACCAAAACCAATGCAAGAACCCGCAAAGGTCCCAAGAAGACCATTGCTAACAAGAAGAAATAAGAGGGAGGATTAAGACATGCCGAAAGCAAATGCTAAAAAAGCAATTACTCGTCGTCGCCGCGAGAAAAAGAATATTGAACGTGGCGCAGCACATATCCAGTCCACCTTCAATAACACTATCGTTACCATCACCGATGTTCGCGGCAACGCTCTTTCCTGGGCTTCCGCAGGCGGACTCGGATTCCGTGGTTCCAGAAAATCCACTCCTTATGCAGCTCAGACCGCAGCAGAAACTGCAGCAAAAGCAGCAATGGAGCACGGCCTTAAAACCGTTGAAGTTTTCGTAAAAGGTCCCGGTTCCGGTCGTGAAGCAGCAATCCGTGCTCTTCAGGCAGCAGGACTCGAAGTAACCATGATCAAAGACGTTACTCCTGTTCCTCACAACGGATGCCGTCCGCCCAAACGTCGCCGCGTATAATAGTGGTATTCTGAAATTATTGGAGGTGTAAAAACACATGGCAAGATATACAGGTTCTGTATGCAGACTCTGCCGCCGCGAAGGCAAAAAGCTCTTCCTTAAAGGCGAAAGATGCTATGGTCCTAAATGCGCACTCAGCCGCAGAGCTTATGCTCCTGGCCAGCACGGTCAGGGCCGTAAAAAGATCTCTGAATACGGTCTTCAGCTTCGCGCAAAACAGCAGGCAAAGAGATACTATGGTGTTCTTGAAAGCCAGTTCGAACATTATTTCGAACTCGCCAGCAAACAGGCTGGTCAGGCTGGTGAAAACCTTCTCAGAATTCTCGAAAGCCGTCTCGACAACGTTGTTTACCGTGCAGGTCTTGCTTCTTCCAGAAAAGAAGCTCGCCAGCTCGTAAGACACGGTCACTATACCCTTAACGGCCACAAGGCCAACATCCCTTCCATCCTGCTCAAAGCCGGTGACGTTGTTGCTGTTACCGACAAGAGCCGTCAGAACGACAAACTCAAAGCAGTTGTTGAAGCAAATTCTGCACATCCCGTTCCTTCCTGGCTCGATTTCGATGCAGAAAAACTCACTGCTAAGATCAACCAGCTTCCTAACCGTGAAGACATCGACCTTGACGTTGAGGAACACCTGATCGTTGAGTTGTACTCCAAATAATAATTGGTAGGAACTGACAGGGGAATGCGAAACAGGGCTTTTTGCCCATTTAGGAGGGATTTAGATGTTAGAAATTGAAAAACCGAGAATCGAAGCCGAAGAAAACCCTGAAGACCTCAGCTACGGCAAATTTGTCGTCGAGCCTCTTGAGCGCGGATTCGGTACGACTCTTGGCAATAGCCTGAGACGCGTATTGCTCTCCTCGCTTCCCGGCGTTGCTGTAACGTCCGTAAAGATTGACGGTATCCGTCATGAATTTTCCACCATCCCCGGTGTGAAAGAGGACGTCACCGAAATCATCCTCAACATCAAAGGCCTTACCGCAAAACTTCATTGCGACGGCCCCAAGATTGTTGTAATCGATGCTTCCGGTGAATGTGAAGTCACTGCCGGTTCAATCCAGGCCGATTCCGAAGTCGAAATTCTCGACAAAGATATGCATATCGCAACTCTTGACAGCGATGGCCACCTCTTCATGGAAATCACCCTTGACAGAGGCCGCGGCTATATTTCCGCCGAAAGAAACAAACAGGATATGCAGCCCGCAATCGGCGTTATCCCCGTTGATAGTATTTATACTCCCGTGTTGAAGGTCAATTATACCGTTGAAAATACCCGCGTTGGTCAGATTACCGACTACGATAAACTTACCCTCGAGGTTTGGACGGATAACACCATTTCCGCAAAAGAAGCGGTCTCCCTGGGAGCTAAGGTCCTCAATGAACATCTCAACCTGTTCGTGGATCTTTCTGAAGACGCCTTCAAAGGCGAAATCATGGTAGAAAAGGACAACAACAGCAAAGAAAAAGTCCTTGAGATGACCATTGAAGAACTTGACCTGTCCGTAAGAAGCTTCAACTGCCTCAAACGCGCAGGTATCAACACGGTTGAAGACCTTATAGGCAAATCCGAGGATGAAATGATGAAAGTTCGTAACCTCGGTAAGAAATCCCTTGAAGAAGTTGTTTCCAAGCTCGAATCTCTTGGTTTCAACCTCAACAAGGAAGAAGATTGAAAAAAGGAGTGAATATCGATGTCCGGAACTAGAAAGCTCGGTCGTGCTACCGACTGCAGAAGAGCTATGCTCCGCGCGATGGTCACCTATCTGCTTGAAAACGGCAAGATTGAAACCACCGTCACTCGTGCAAAAGAAGTTCGCGCTATGGCTGAGAAGATGATCACTATTGGTAAAAATAGCGATCTTCATTCCAAACGTCAGGTGTTTGCTTTCGTAACCAAAGAAGCAGTTGCGAAAAAACTTTTTGACGAGATCGCACCGAAATACGCCGAAAGAAACGGCGGTTACACCAGAATCATCAAGATTGGTCCTCGCCGCGGCGACGCAGCAGAGATGGCAATCATCGAACTCGTGTAATTATTGAGCATAATTCTTAAAAAATACCTCCGGAGAAATCCGGAGGTATTTTTTTGGCAAAAAACGCAATCCGACAAAATTTTTTAAGGCCTGTCTGTATTATATATACGGACAGGCTTTTTTTATTATGATTCAGTAAGGTACGCAGCGAAGCGACGTACCATACCCATATTAATTATTTAAAAAGGTTTTTGGAGGTGAAAATATGCCGGTTGAAATAGATATTGGGGAAAAAAGCGTCACCGCTTATATTTCCGGGGAAATTGACCACCACAATGCAGGTGAAATGAGAACAAGAATTGACGAAGCGGTGGAATATTCCTATCCGGAAGTGCTTGTTCTTGATTTCGGCGGGGTTACTTTCATGGATTCTTCCGGAATCGGACTTGTTATGGGAAGATTCAGACTTATGAAAAATCTATGCGGAAAGGTGATTATTGAAAACGCCCCGAGGGCAATCAAAAAAGTTATGAGAATGGCAGGGATAGAAAAAATGCTTTCTGCGGAAAATAAAAAGGAGGGCAGCCTTTTATGAAACCAATCAACGAGATGAAACTTTGCTTCGAAAGCCGCAGCTGCAACGAAAGCTTTGCCAGAAGCGCTGTGGCGGCGTTTGTGGCGGTTCTTGATCCGAACGTTGAGGAACTTTCCGATATAAAAACCGCGGTTTCGGAAGCGGTTACAAACTGCATAGTGCATGGCTATAAAAACGATATCGGCACGGTTTACATACACGTAAAAATATTCGAAGGCGCGCTGGTAAGGATTCTTATAAAAGATAGGGGCTGCGGCATTGCGGACATAAAAAAAGCCATGGAACCGCTTTTTACGACCTGTGAAACCGGCGAAAGAGCAGGGCTTGGTTTTTCGATAATGGATTCATTCATGGATAAAATGAAGGTCCGCTCAAAACCCGGAAAAGGAACCTGTGTCACCCTCGAAAAATCCATCGTGTCGAAAGGAAAATGATATGGCGGTAAAAGAAATTACCGACAGAACTGCCGACAGAGAAATACTTATAACAGAAAATATAGGGCTTGTGCATTCCTGCGCACATCGTTTTACCGGAAGAGGAATAGAATATGAGGATTTGTTCCAGGCGGGCTGTATGGGGCTTGTAAAAGCCTTTGATGCCTTCGATACCGAAAGGGGAGTGCGTTTTTCCACCTATGCGGTGCCGGTCATCCTTGGGGAAATGCGAAGGCTTTTTCGCGACGGGGGGACGGTCAAGGTCAGCAGAAGCCTGAAGGAGCTTTCAATCAAAACCGCCAGAGAAAGAGAAAGTTTTATTCTTCGAAAGGGAAGGGAACCCACTGTTTCGGAACTTGCGGAGATTCTTTCATCTTCCGAAGAAGAGATAACCGAAGCCATCTGCGCCGGCGCACCGGTTATCTCTCTTACAGCGGGAGAAGATGAGGGCGGCGGTCAGGCAGATATTCCGGTGGAATCCCCGGAAGAGCAGATCGCCGAAAGGCTTTCGGTACAAAAGGCTGTTTCCGACCTTGAAGAAAAGGACAGGAAGCTTATAAGACTGCGATATTATGAAAACAAAACCCAGACCCAGACAGCGGAGATACTCGGAATGACCCAGGTCCAGGTTTCGAGAAGGGAAAAGAAAATTCTTGAAATATTAAGAAGAGAACTTACGGGATAAATTTTTTGTCAGAAGAATGTATTCAAAAGCGGTATGGAGAAAATTCCGTGCCGCTTTTTGGTATGATTTTTATTAATAATTCCGCAGCTGAGAGGAATAATACAGTTGCAAAAAGGCAAAAGCTGATGTATAATAAAAACACAGAAAAAATTGCAAAAATTTTCAATTTTTTTCAAAAAACCTATTGACAACAGCGCTCTAATGAGTTATAATAATCAAGCTGTTGAAAATCACATGAGCCATTAGCTCAGCTGGCAGAGCACTTGACTTTTAATCAAGGTGCCCGGGGTTCGAATCCCCGATGGCTCACCAATCGAAAGACCCGTAAAACCGCATGAATATGCGATTTGCGGGTTTTTTGCTTATATAAAATTATTTTTATTTTTTCTTAAAATCTAACGTAAAATCGTGTAAAATCGACTTTAAAACACCCAAATGTATTCCACTTTGTATTCCACTTTTTGAGTGGATTTTTTTATTATGGTGGTTTTGTGATGAAAAATATGTGCGAATTCGCACATTGAAATCGCACATTTTACAAAAATTCTTATATCATATATAAATAAATCAGGAGGTGATCCTGATGAAAAATACAAAATATATTATCAAATTAAATAGTGCCGAAACTGATATTGTGATACGCTCTCTGGTTGATCTTCGAAACTCTATGTTAGAGCAGGGAAGATATCCAGATTGTGTCGATGATGTAATAATAAAGATTTCTAAAGCACCGATAAAAAAATTCCATACTTGTTAATAATGCCGCTTGCGTTTATAATGCAGGCGGCTTTTTTTATACCCAAAATCACCGGAAGCAATTCCGTTGATATATAAATAATATGAAAGGAGAACCAGATTTATGGCAAAAACAAAAGTAATTGCCGTGGCGAATCAAAAGGGTGGTGTTGGGAAAAGCACTTCGGTGTATAATCTCGGAGCCGGACTTTCGATGAACGGCAAAAAAGTTCTTTTGGTGGATGTTGACCCACAAGGGGACTTGACAAAAATGCTGGGACAAAGAAGACCCCATGATATGCCGCTGACGCTGGCTAACGTTATGAATGACGTTGTTTCCGGAGTCAGCGGCGAAGATCATTCAGAGATTCTTCATCATTATGAGGGCTTCGATTTTGTTCCGGCAAATAGGGGCTTGACAGCGGTAGAGGTAGGTCTTGTGAATGTCATGAGCAGAGAAACTGTTTTAAGACAGTACATTGACAGCGTAAAAAATAATTATGATTATGTATTGCTGGACTGCAGACCTTCACTTGGCATGTTGGTAATCAACGCACTTTCCGCATCAGATTATGTCCTTATTCCTGTCCAGGCAGACTACCTTGCTGCCGAGGATATGACGGAGCTGATTGGTACAGTTCAAAATGTCAAGAGGCAAATCAACCCATCACTTAAAATTGGCGGAGTTTTTTTGACAATGGCAAACGATACGAATTTTCGTAAAGACATTGTTTCATCTGTCAGAGAAAACTTCGGAAAACATCTTCCTGTGTTGGAAGCTGTAATTCCTTCGACTGTTCGTCTTGCAGAAATAAGTACAGCCAACAAAAGTATTTTTAGGCATGAGCCAAATGGAAAGGCGGCACAGGCCTATAGGACTTTGGTAAAGGAGGTGCTTGACATTGGAGAAAAACAGCGTATCAAGTCTTCTGACACCGCTAGATAATCTTTTTACCACAGAGCAGGAAAGAGAAGAAGCAAAGCGTGAAACCGTCATTGACATTCCTTTAACGGAGATTGATGATTTTCCTCATCACCCTTTCAAGGTCAGGGTTGACGAAAACATGTTGGAGATGATGGACAGCGTGAGAGAACACGGAGTTCTCATTCCTGCGGTTGTAAGACCTAAAGCTGATGGTAAACTGGGTTGCGGTGATGATATTACAGTTGTCATGTGTTATTGCAAATAATAAAAAAACGTACTGATTTATTCAGTACGTTTTTTTATTATTTGAATAGAAGATTTACTGGTGCGGTTTTGGATGATATGCACCAAATATGCACCAACAAATGACTGACATGTGTACCAAAAACGCACCATCAGGCATCCGACCTGTTGAATCGCAATACTTAAAAATTATATAATTTATTTACAGGAAATTTTGAAAAACGGCAGCGAAAGCGGCCTAACATGAAGGGAGAAAATAACATGTTTTTTGGTTATTTAGACAGAGCAGACAGAAACGGCGACGGAAAAGTTGATATGTGGGAAGCCGCCGAAGAACTTTACGCATACGATTCAATAATGGGTACAAATATCAGCGGATTCTGTCCGGAAAACGATATCGATGATGAGTACTTTGATGACGACGATGAATGGTAAACCATAATTTAAACTATAGTAAAAAGGATTGATTTTAATGAATAAAACCATAGCACTTTTTGTTGCAGTAATTGCGGTTATTATAATCGGCAGCATTTATTCCTACATTAATTTACCGGAGCCAATAGTCACAAAAGAATTAAAAGTTGAGGAAATTAAAAACAAAGAACCCGAAAAAGAAAAAGTCAAAACAAGCAATTCTTCTTCAAATAAAAAATCAGACAGCACACAGGCAAAAACCTATGTTTATGAATATCCCTGCTATGGAATGGACGAGAAATATATTGAAAAAACTAGACTTGGAAAAGCTGATAAAGTAGAATCAACTTACGATGTCATAGGCAGCCATATTATAATTACAAAATCGTATATTTGGCTTAACAGCAATGGTACATACAGAGCTTACGCTATAACCGGTGAGGATCTTTATGAGGAAGGAAAAAGAATGGTTTATAGTTTTACCGATTGTAGTAAGAAAACCTATTATTCTTCCAGCAAAGGTTCAAGCAAATCCGATCCATATAATGCAAAGGACTATGGATATGCGGATGACTTCTATGATGAATATTACGATGACTTCTACGATTATGAGGACGCGGAAGATTATTGGATGTGGAATCAATAAAACTTAATATGGAATGAACGAAATTTTATGGGGATGAAATTATGTTTGTATTGGCGGATATTGAATGGATTGGTGAAAAAGCCGCAGAAAGAGAGGCAACGCAGATTGCGGCCATAAAAGTTGATGAAAAATGGAACAGCGTTGATACTTTTATAAAACTTGTAAAACCTGATAACGGAACATACAGTTCCTGCCATATGGCATATAACGGAGGAACAGAAGAGGATTTCTGCAATGCAGATTCTGCAGAAACGGTTTTTGAAAATTTTGATAGATGGCTTTCCGATGAGGATATTATCCTTTGGTGGCATCCGGACTCTTTAGCAACATTCAAAAAAGTTTTCAAAAAGGCAACCGGAAGAAAAAGCAAACATGAATCAAATATCATAAACAAATATATTTATTACGCTTTGACGGGAAGCACAGATTATTATGGTACCCAATACCAGATAGCATTTACACATGGAATTGATACAAGGTTTGCAAAGCCGCATAATTCAGCGGATGATGCAGAAGTGATAAGACTTTTGCTTTCAGGAATAGGCTTTCGGCAGGAGAATTTTCTGATTCCAATTAAAGAAAAATCAAAAGCAAGCACTGTTTTACCATATCAGTATGACCCTGTAAAAGAAACAATGCATAAAACAGGATGTGAAAAACTGAAGGCTGAAAATATTGAAACCATTGGTTGTGAAACCTTGAAAAAAACCAATTATAAAAACTGCAAAGTCTGCGATTGCTGTAAAAGAGAATATAAGGAATATATCAGGCAAAGGAATATGGCTATGCTTGCTAAAAGTGAAGTGAACTTTGTTTATGTTCCTGGTTCCGAGGTTTTTCATAAATATACCTGCACAGCGGTCATGAATTCAAGGTTTATAACAGGAACAGTGAGATACGAAAAAGCCGCCTACGGTGAGAAGTACGATCCGATGATGATGCACGACAGCAGGCGTGATGTGGCAAATCTGCTCCACGAGGAAACGGAAGTACGCTCTGTGCGGGAGGTCATTCGCCGGAAACAGCAACAGCAGGCACAGCA
>JAFXGY010000035.1 GCA_017536625.1 Oscillospiraceae bacterium
ACCTCCCTTGTCAAAGGAGACTCCCCTATTAGGGGAGATGTCATCGCAGATGACAGAGGGGTCTGCCGTCTGCGGCGAGCAAGGGGGACCATCGAAGATGGTGGAGGGATTCAATAAAGTGAAAAGCTATTTTGATACGGGAACTTGGCTCCCCTAACAGGGGAGCTGTCTGCAAAGCAGACTGAGGGGTTTAAAAATATAAAACCCTTTCGTCTTTTGCCCTGCGGGCAAAATCCACCTCCCCTTTCAGGGGAGGCTACCCTCCGGGAATCCTTTTTTGCGGCGGGAGCAAGCCCCCGCCCTACAGTAAAACGGCATAATTATCGAAAAAATTTGATTTTTGCTATTGACAAAGGCGTTCTTTGCCGTTATAATATTTAGGACAAAGAAGCAGAACGAACCGTTCTCGCCGTCCGATCAACGAATCAGGCACGGCAAAGATTTGAGAAAAACCGATGGGGGTATTTTGCGCCCTTGGGTTTTCTTCGTTCGTGTGCGGTGCTTCTTTGGTGAAGATAACCGCACTTTTTTTAATTATTTTGGAGGTGTTTGACAATAGCTAAGCAGGAACTGCTCATCAATGATGAGATCCGCGAAAAAGAAGTCCGCGTGATCGATTCCGACGGCGCACAGCTCGGTATCATCTCTCTTAAAGATGCACTTGCTATCGCCGCAGAAAAAAATCTTGACCTTGTTGAAATCGCGCCCACCGCGAATCCCCATGTTTGCAGAATCATGGATTACGGCAAATATAAATTCGAACAGATGAAACGCGAAAAAGAGGCAAAGAAAAACCAGAAAGTTATCGAAGTTAAAGAAATTCGTCTTTCCCTCAACATCGATACCAACGACTTTAATACCAAGCTCAAACAGGCAATCAAATTCCTTAAAGACGGCAACAAAGTAAAAGTTTCCGTCCGCTTCCGCGGAAGAGAAATGGCCCATCCGGAACTCGGTACCGAAATGGTGCAGAGATTTGCCGAAGGCGCCGCGGAATTCGGCTCCGTCGATAAAATGCCGAAGCTCGAAGGAAGAAGCATGGTTATGATCATCAGCTCCAAATCAGGCAAATAAGTTCGTTTAAAAATTGCTTTTTGCAAACCAAATATCAGGAGGAAATCAAAATGAACGCAAAGCTCAAAACCCATTCCGGCGCAAAAAAACGTTTCAAACTCACCAAAAACGGTAAAGTAAAACGCGCAAAAGCATTCAAATCCCATATTCTCAACTCTCAGAGAAAAGACACCAAACGTAAACGCAATCTCCGTAAATCTACTTATGCAGATAAAACCAACATGGAGAAACTTACCAAACTTCTTCCTTACGCATAATTTTTGCATAAGAAAGACAAAAACAGATTTTATTAACTTTATTTAATATTAACGGAGGTTAAATACTATGGCTCGTGTTAAAGGCGGAGTTATGTCCCATAAAAGAAGAAAAAAAGTTCTGAGACTTGCTAAAGGTTATTACGGCGCAAGACACAGACTGTTCAGAACTGCTAAAGAAGCAGTTATGAAAACCGGCCGCTATGCATATATCGGCAGAAAACAGAAAAAGAGAGAATTCAGAAGACTTTGGATCACCAGAATTTCCGCTGGCTGCAAAATGAACGATATGAACTATTCCACTTTCATGAACGGCCTCAAAAAATCCGGTGTAACCCTTAACAGAAAAATGCTTTCCGAAATGGCAATCCATGATGCAGAAGGCTTTGCAGCTCTTTGCGCACAGGCAAAAGCAGCTCTTTAATTTTCAGTAATAAACGCCCGAGTTTTATATAAGCTCGGGCGAATTGCTTTATTTAAAGGTAATTTTCCGGAGTGATTTCCGATACAGTTACTTCCATTTTTACCAGATTCAGGAGGACTTTTATGCTTATTTCAAGCCGCGAAAACCCGCTTATAAAAGAAGCAGCCGCCCTTGTTGCAGATAAAAAAGCACGCAGAACAAGCGGACTTTTTGTTGCCGAAGGTGCAAGACTTTGCTCTGAAGCCTGCAAAAGCGGCGCAAAAGTCCTTCGGCTTTTTGTTACGGAGGAGGCAGAAAAAAAGTATCCGGAATACCTTTCTTCCCTTCTTTCCGAAGCAAAAGAGGTGTATAATATAACTTGTTCCGTTGCCGAAAAAATAAGCGATACCAAAACCCCCCAAGGGGTTTTTGCGGTTTGCAAAATGGAAGAAAAACCCCTTGATTTTAATGAAAACGGGCTTTTTGTGCTGCTTTCCAATCTCCAGGATCCCGGAAACATCGGCACGATTCTGCGAACCTGCGAAGCAATGGCGGTAAAAGGGGTTTTGCTCTGCGGCTGCGCGGATTGCTATTCCCCGAAGGTTCTGCGCGGAACAATGGGCTGTATTTTCCGTTTACCGATAAAGGTTTTTTCTGAAACGGCCGAAGCTCTTGCCCTTCTTAAAGAAAACGGCATAGAAACTTATGCTTCTGCCTTAGCAGAAAACGCCCTTCTCCTTCCAAGCGTTAAATTCAGCAAAAAAAGCTGCGTGCTCATCGGGAACGAAGGCAACGGGCTTGAGCACGGCGTCATTGAAGCCTGCGACAATGTTGTTATGATTCCCATGCCCGGAAAGGCAGAAAGCCTTAATGCGGCTTCCGCCGCCGCAATTATGATTTATTCCGCGGCAATGCAGAAATAATTGCCTCCCTTGTTAAAGGGAGGGGGACCGTTGCGGTACGCACGGTGGAGGGATTCCTTCCTCCGGTACGGTTCTTTTTAAGTAGGATTCTGTTTATTAAGAATCCCCCCGCCACCGCTTATGCGATGTGGCCCTCCCCCCTTTAGACAAGGGGGCATTAAGGAAAGGAGAACCCGAAAAATGAGTCTTGAACATTGGGCCTGGCTTGGAATTGCCGCACAGCCCGGAAGCAGAATTGTTGATGATATACTCCGGGTTTTCCCAGATCCGGAAGAATTCTTCCTTTCCGGAGATTCCGGCATCGAAAAAGTCGGAATAATCAGCGGGGCAGATGCCCTTCGCATAAGGGCAACAAGCCTTGACGTTGCAAAAAAAGCGGTGGAAACCGCATATAATTACGGCGCAAAAGTCATCACGAAGGAATCGGAATTTTATCCGAAGGGACTTCTTTCCATCGAAACCGCGCCGCCGGTGCTTTATGTCCTTGGGGACGAAACCTGCCTTAATATGGAACCCGCCATCGGCATAGTCGGCACCAGAAGAATGAGCGAATACGGAAATTCCATGGCGAAGATAATCGCCGGCGGACTTGGAAGCGCAGGCGCGCTTGTTGTTTCCGGAATGGCTCTTGGAATAGATTCCGCCGCCCACAAAGCCTGCCTTTCCGCAGGCGGAAAAACCGTTGCGGTTCAGGGGTGCGGAATCTGCAAAACCTTCCCGGAAGAAAATATCGAACTTAAGGAACTCATCGCCGCAAACGGTGCTGTCATTTCCGAATTTGTTCCGGATGCGGAACCCCGTTCCAGCTTTTTTCCCATAAGGAACCGGATAGTTTCGGGGATGAGCCTTGGGGTCTGCGTAATTGAAGCCGCCGCCAGAAGCGGAACTTCAATCACCGCGAACCTTGCCTTCAAACAGGGCAGAAAAGTTTTTGCGGTGCCGGCGGATGTGAACAGACCCACTTCCCAGGGAACCTTCCGTCTTCTTCGCAGCGGGGCAATTCCCGTTGCGGGCGCAAAGGATATTCTTATGGAATTCGGCGATGAATACACTTCCCATTTAAGCCTTGATAAAATCCTCAGCCCCAAAGCGGAAAAAACTTCTCAAAAAAGCGAAAGAACCGAAAAACCGGCAAAGCCAATCAAAAAGGCTCCTCCGGCGGGACTTTCGAAGAACGCTTCGGAAATTTACCGCGTTCTTGACAGAACGCCCAGAAGCGCAGACGAAATTTCGGATCTTACGAATCTTCCTTCTTCCGCGGTTGCGGTGGGGCTTACGGAACTTGAACTTATGGGGCTTATAAGCCCGGTTTCCGGCAGAAGATTCGTCATTGCATAAATTCTGGCTCCCCTGAAAGGGGAGCTGGATTCGGTCGAAGACCGAAGACTGAAGGGTTTAAGATTTTTTAACCCTTCCGTCATTTTTCTTCGAAAAACGACACCTCCCCTTTCAGGGGAGGCTAATATATGAATTTAGGGGGTCATCATTACGGCAGCAGAAACCAAAGTATCAAAACGCTCCGCTAAAACAGCAAAAAACCTTGTAATAGTGGAGTCCCCTGCAAAAGCAAAAACCATTGAAAAATATCTTGGGGAAGATTTCACCGTCGTCGCTTCCATGGGTCATGTTCGCGATCTTCCGAAAACCACCCTCGGAATCGACGTAAAAAACGGATTCGTTCCCCAATATATCCTTATATCCGGAAAAGAAAATCTTGTCCGCAGCCTTAAAAAACAAGCCGCAGCGGCGGATTATGTCTATCTTGCAACGGACCCTGACCGCGAAGGCGAAGCAATTTCCTGGCATCTTGCAAAACTTCTCGGGCTTCCCATGGATGAACCGAACCGCGTTACCTTTAACGAAATCACCCATTTCGGCGTTGAACAGGGAATGGCTTCCCCCAGAAGCATTGATACCGACCTTGTAAATGCCCAGCAGGGACGCAGAATCCTCGACAGAATCGTGGGCTATAAGCTCAGCCCCTTCCTTTGGAAGAATATCCGCGGGGGTTCTTCCCTTTCCGCGGGAAGAGTTCAGTCCGTTGCGGTAAAGCTCATCGTTGACCGCGAAAGAGAAATCGAGGCCTTTAAGCCCGAAGAATATTGGTCCATCGACGCAAAGCTTTATGAAAAAGGCGAAACCACTTCCTTTTCCGCAAAGCTCGCCACAAAAAACGGCGAAAAAATCGAAATTAAAAACGGCGAAACCGCAAATTCCATCGTGGAGGAACTCAAAGGCGTTCCTTTCGTAATCGGCGCGGTCAAAAAGAGCATCCGAAAAAAACAGCCCGCTCCGCCGTTCATCACTTCCACCCTTCAGCAGGAAGCATCTCTTCGTCTTGGGTTCCAGCCCAGAAGAACCATGCGCATTGCCCAGGAACTTTATGAAGGTATCGATGTTCCCGGAATGGGCGCTGTGGGTCTTATCACCTATATGAGAACCGACTCTCTCCGTATTTCCGCCGAAGCAAAACAGGCTGCGGCAGCTTATATCGAGCAGACCTTCGGAAAAGAATATCTTCCCACCGCCGCAAAGGCTTATAAAGCAAAAGCCGGTGCGCAGGATGCCCACGAAGCAATTCGTCCCACCATGCCGGAAATCGCTCCGGAAAAACTTAAAGAAAGCCTTACCCCGGAACAGTTCAAACTTTATAAGCTGATTTGGGAAAGATTCATTGCAAGCCAGATGGCAGCGGCTCTTTACGATACCGTTTCCATTGATATAAACGCCGGCGATTACGGATTCAAAGCTTCCGGTTTCTCCGTCCGCTTCGATGGTTTTTCCGTGCTCTATCCTTACGGCGACGAAGAAAAATCCTCCATTCCGAAGCATGCTTCCGCCGGGGACGTTCTTCGGGTGCGCGAACTTAAACCCAACCAGCATTTCACCGCGCCCCCTTCAAGATATACCGAAGCTTCCCTTATCAAGGCGCTGGAGGAAAACGGCATCGGAAGACCTTCGACCTATGCCCCCATCATCACCACCATCATAAGCAGAAACTATGTTGAACGCGACGGAAAAGCCCTTAAGCCCACCGCCCTCGGCACAGTTACCATCGACCTTATCACCGAACATTTTTCCAATATCGTTGACGTCGATTTCACCGCAAAGATGGAAAAGGACCTTGATAAAGTCGAAAACGGAAAAACCGACTGGGTCCATATGATGAAAAAATTCTATGAGGATTTCCAGAAATCCCTCGAACTTGCCCAAAAAACTCAGGGCAGCGAAAAAATCCAGGTTCCGGAGGAAGAAACTGACGTTATCTGCGAAAAATGCGGCAGAAAAATGGTAATAAAAACCGGCCGCTTCGGAAAATTCCTTGCCTGCCCGGGATATCCTGCCTGCCAGAACACCAAACGCATAGTGAAGGAAACTTCCGGCGAATGCCCCCTTTGCGGAGCAAGGATCCTCTCCAAAAAATCCAAAACCGGAAAAACTTATTACGGCTGCGAGCATAACCCCAGCTGCGGTTTTATGAGCTGGGATGAACCCACCGCCGAAAAATGCCCCACCTGCGGAAAAACCCTTCTTCAGAAAAAAGGCAGAAACGCAAAAATCTATTGTTCCAATCCGGAATGTGATTATGAAAGAGCGGTGGCCGGCAAATGAGCGAAAAAATAACCGTAATCGGCGCGGGACTTGCGGGCTGCGAAGCGGCACACAAGCTTTCTTCCCTCGGCTTTTCCGTTCGCCTTTGCGAAATGAAGCCGGAAAAATATTCCCCCGCCCATAAAAGCGAAAATTTTGCGGAACTTGTCTGTTCCAATTCCCTCAAGGCAATGCGCCTTGGTTCCGCCGCGGGACTTCTTAAGGAAGAAATGAGAATGCTCGGTTCCATCACCATGGAAGCGGCAGAAAAAACTTCCGTTGCCGCCGGCGGCGCTTTGGCCGTTGACCGCGGACTTTTTTCCGAATATATCACCGAAAAAATAAAATCCGATCCCAATATCGAAATCGTTTACGGCGAAGTGACCGATGTTCCGGAAGATGGAATCGTAATCTTCGCCACCGGACCTCTCACTTCCGATATCCTTGCGGAAAATCTTCGGAAGCGCTTCGGCGGAACCCTTTCCTTTTATGATGCCGTTGCACCGATAGTTTCCGCCGATTCACTCGATTGGGATAAAGTCTTTCTTGGCGCAAGATATGACCGCGGCGAAGCGGATTATGTCAACTGCCCCATGGAAAGAGATGAATACGACGCTTTTTATGAAGCGCTTATCTCTGCGGAAAGAGCGCCTCTCCATGAATTCGAAACCGCCGACCCGAAGGTTTATGAAGGCTGCATGCCGGTGGAAATTATGGCAAGCCGCGGACACGATACTCTTCGGTTCGGACCTCTTCGTCCGGTGGGGCTTACCGATCCGCACACCGGAAGAAGACCCTGGGCAAACGTTCAGCTTCGGAAAGAAAACGCTGAAGGCACCATGTATAACCTTGTGGGATTCCAGACCAACCTTAAATTCGGCGAACAGAAAAGGGTTTTTTCAATGATTCCGGGGCTCGAAAATGCAGAATTCCTACGCTATGGAGTAATGCACCGGGATACTTTTATGGATTCCCCCAGACTTCTTGAAAAGAACCTTTCCCTCAAAAGCGAACCAAGGCTTTTCTTTGCGGGGCAGTTCACCGGAGTTGAGGGATATACCGAATCTGCCGCTACGGGAATTCTTGCGGGAATTAACGCCGCAAGATTCGCCGAAGGCAAAGAACCGCTTATTCTTCCGGAGCTTACCATGCTTGGCGCTCTGGTAAACTATATAACCGACGAGAGCGTGGAAAACTTCCAGCCCATGGGCGCAAATATGGGACTTCTTCCTCCTCTCCCCCACAAAATCCGCCATAAGGACGAACGCTATCTCGCAGTTGCCGAAAGGGCGGTTGCCGCAATGGAGGCGATTTTATGAAAATTATAATTGATATTTACGGCGGCGATAACGCACCCCTCGCCCCCCTTAAAGGCGCAGAAATGGCCGTCAAAGAACTCGGCGTCGAAATCATCGCCGTAGGCAATGAAGCGGAAATGAAAGAAATCTGCGCAAAAGAAAACATTAAAACCGAAGGCTTTACCTTCGTTGATGCGCCCCTTGTTATGCCCGTTTGCGCAGAACCCACCTCCGCACTTAAAGAATATAAAGAAAGCTCCCTTGTAAAAGGTCTTTCCCTTCTTGCGGAAGGCGAAGGCGACGCTTATGTCGGTGCAGGCTCCACCGGCGCAATAGTGGTTGCCGCAACCCTTATTGTAAAACGCATCAAGGGAATCAAACGAGCAGCTCTTGCTTCCGTTCTTCCGGGTCTTGAGCACGATTATATGCTCCTTGACCTTGGCGCAAACGTCGAATGCCGCCCCGAAATGCTCAATCAGTTCGGAATGATGGGCAGCGTTTATATGCAAAGCGTTGTGGGAATCGAAAACCCCACCGTCGGGCTTATAAACATCGGCGTTGAGGAAAGCAAAGGCACCGAACTCCAGAAAGAAGCTTTTGAACTTATGAAAAAAGCCGATTATAACTTCATCGGAAACGTCGAAGTCCGCGAAGTTCCTGCGGGAGCCTGCGACGTTGCCGTTGCGGACGGCTGGACCGGCAACATCGTGCTCAAAACTATCGAAGGGCTCGGCAAAGGCTTTGGCAAAATGCTCAAAGCTATGTTCAAAAAGAACTTCCTTACCAAAATATCCTATCTTCTTGTAAAAGACGGCGTGGGCGAATTCAAAAACAAGATGGATTCCACAAAAAGAGGAGGCGCGCCCCTTCTTGGAATTGCGAAACCCGTAATTAAAGCCCACGGAAACAGCAACCCCTTCGCATTCCGCAATGCCATCGAGCAGGCAAAAATCTTCGTCGAAACGGACGTCAACGGCACCATAAGCGCCGCACTTGCAAAAATTAAGGAGGAAAAAGCCGAATGAGCACCAGAGATCTTTCCATCCTTGAAGAAAAAATCGGATATAAATTCAAAAATATAAAATTCCTCGAAATCGGCGTGACCCATTCTTCCTTTGCGAACGAAACAAGGGAACACGTCACCTATAACGAACGTCAGGAATTCCTTGGGGATGCGGTTTTGAGCATCATTGTTTCCGATTATATTTTTGAAAACTATACAAAGCTTCCGGAAGGTGAACTTACAAAGCTTCGTGCTTCCCTCGTCTGCGAAAAATCCCTTTGCGGCTTCGCAAACGAACTTGAACTTGGTTCTTTCCTTCGTCTTGGGCACGGCGAAGAACTTATGGGCGGCCGCGAAAGACCTTCCATTCTTGCGGATGCTTTTGAAGCGGTGCTCGCCGCCATATATCTTGACGGCGGAATTGAACCCGCAACCAAACACGTGCTCAGATTCATTGTAAAAGCCCTTGAACACGTCGAAAACGTGCCTTTTAAGGATTATAAAACCATGCTTCAGGAAATAATCCAGAAAAATCCCGAAGAAAGGCTTTCCTATGTGCTTGTGGGCGAAAGCGGTCCGGACCACGACAAGCGCTTCGAAGTTGACGTTCTGCTCAACAGCAACGTAATCGGCCACGGAATCGGCAAAAGCAAAAAATCCGCCGAGCAGATCGCCGCAAAAGAAGCATTGGAGCTGATGGGCGAATGAAGCACGCAAACGTAGCTTTCTTTGTTCCGATGGTCGGATGCCCGCATCGGTGCTCGTTCTGCGACCAGAATTCCATCACCGGCGAAAAAGGAATTCCCACCCCGGAAGAAATTGATAAAACTCTTAAAAAAGCCGCAAGGCAGCTCCACGGTTTTTCCGAAAAAAGCGAAATCGCCTTTTTTGGCGGAAGCTTCACCATGATTCCGCGGGAACTTATGGTTTCTCTTCTCGCCCCGGCAAAGAAATGGATCGACCGAAAAGCCTTTTCCGGCATAAGGATCAGCACCCGCCCCGACGCCATTGATGAAGAGGTGCTCGCGGTGCTCAAAGAATACGGTGTCACTTCAATCGAACTTGGCGCCCAGAGCCAGAGCGATGAAGTCCTTTCAAAAAACCGCCGCGGACACAGCTTTTCCGATACTGTGAAGGCCGCGGAACTTATTAAAAATTCCGGTTTTTCCCTCGGTCTTCAGATGATGACCGGAATGCCCGGTTCCTCGAAGGAAGATGACGTGCTCACCGCCGCAAGATTCGCCGCACTGAAGCCGGATACCATGCGAATCTATCCGACCCTGGTGCTCAAAAACACCCCCATGGCGGAATGGTTCGCAAATGGCGAATATATCCCCCAGACAGTTGATGAAGCGGCGGCGGAATGTGCCGAACTTCTGGATATTTTTGAACTTTATAACATAAAGGTAATACGCCTTGGGCTTCATGCGGAAGAAAGCCTTGAGGATAATCTAATCGCGGGGCCATATCACCCCGCTTTCCGCGAAATCTGCGAAAGCCTTCGCTTCCGCAAAAAAATCGCCCCGATGCTCACCCGCCTTCCGAAAGGAAGCTATGTGCTAAAAGTTGCGCCTTCCGACATTTCAAAATGTTCCGGCCAGCACAGAAGCAACATTGAACATTGGGAAGAACTCGGCTATGAAATCAAAGTCACCGGCGATAAGGAACTTAACCCCGGGGATTTTGAAGTTATGCTTGCAAATATGCCTTCACTTCAGTAAAAAGCCCTTCCCTCTGGGAATCCTTTTTACGGCGGGAACAATCCCCCGCCCTACTGTTTTTTTAAAAAACCACTCTGATTCTTAAAGCAAGGAAGTGAAAACTTGTTTTTAAAATATCTCGAGCTTTCGGGCTTCAAATCATTCCCGGATAAAACCCGTCTTAACTTCGGAAGAGGCATGACCGCCGTAGTTGGCCCCAACGGAAGCGGAAAATCCAACATAAGCGATGCCGTGCGCTGGGTTCTTGGCGAAATGTCAACCAAGGCCCTTCGCGGCGGAAAGATGGAAGACGTTATTTTTAACGGAACCCATCTTCGCCATGCCCATGGCTTTGCGGAAGTGCGCATCTGCTTCGATAACTCCGACCGCGCCCTTAATTATGATTCGGACGAAGTTATCGTTTCCAGAAAATATTACCGAAGCGGCGATTCCGATTATAAAATCGGCGAAAAAACCGTTCGCCTTAAAGATATCAACGAACTTTTCATGGATACCGGCCTTGGCAAGGACGGTTATTCCCTTATCGGGCAGGGCAAAATTGCCGAAATAGTCGGCGCAAAGCCCACCCAGCGCCGTGAAATCTTCGAAGAAGCCGCGGGAATTTCCAAATTCCGTTACCGCAAGGACGAAGCGGAAAAATCTCTTGCAAAGGCGGACGATAACCTTCTTCGCCTTCGCGATAACCTTTCCGCGCTTGAAGAAAGGGTCGGACCCCTTTTGGAACAATCCGAAAAGGCAAAAAAATTCCTTGAATACGCGGACGAGAAAAAATCTCTCGAAATTTCCGTCTGGATGCGTTCCCTTCGCAGACTTAAAAGCCAGCTTGCGGAACAAAACAGCTCCATCGGCGTATTCCAAAGCGAATATGACACCCTTGATAACGATTATAACGAAGCGGAAAACCGCATAAATGCCCTTTATGAGCAGATTCGCGACCTTGATTCCACGGTTGAGGAAAAGCGCGAAAAAATTTCCGAAAACGAAGCCGCCCTTGGCGAACTTACCGCGAAAGCCGCCGTTTGCCAGAACGACATTGAACATAATAACAGCGAAATTTCCCGCATTGATGAGGAAATCGCTTCTCTTTCCGGCGATGCTTCCGAAAGCGAAGCCGCCGTTGCCCTTCGCAAAAAGGAACTTGAAGACAAGGAAGCCGAAGCAAAGGCTTTTTCCGAAAAGGAAGAAAAACTCCGTCTTTTCGGGGAAGAAATTTCCGCGGAAAAATCCGCCATCGGTGCGGAAAAATCCGCCATCGAAGAAAAAATCGCAGGAATCGATACGGAACTTGGGCATATAAGCGTTGTTCTTGCCACCGCAAAAAACGATAAAGCCCAATATTCCGAACGCCTTGAACAGCTTTCCCTTTCCGCAAGCCAGAAGCTTGCTCTTGTGGACGGTTATAAAACCGAACTTATGGAGGTAAACGACCTTCTGGAAGAAATTGAGGATAAGACCGAAAGCATCAATAACTCCAAAGCCGGCATGCTGATGAAGCGCGACCTTCGCAAAAATCAGCTTTCCGCATTGGAAGAAAAACGCGGAAAAATCCGCCGCGATGCCGAAAATTTTGCCCACCACGCAAAACTTTTGCAGGACCTTGAACGCAATATGGAAGGCTTCGGCCAGAGCGTAAAATATATCCTCGACCGGGGCGCCGCCGGTTCCCTTCGCGGAATCCTTGAACCGGTTTCGAAGATTCTTTCCGTTGACGCAAAATACAGCCTTGCGGTGGAAACCGCCGTCGGTGCCGCACTCCAGAATATCGTAGTCACCGATGAGGACGCAGCGAAAAAAGCCATAAAAATGCTTAAAGAACAGGGCAAAGGAAGGGTGACCTTCCTTCCCCTCACTTCGGTAAAAGGCAGCCGGCTTGAAGAAAAAGGGCTTTCTTCCTGCGAAGGATTTATTGGAATCGGCTGTGACCTTGTAAAAAACGACCCGAAATATGACGGAATCGTAAAATCCGTCCTCGGAAGAATTGTTTTTGCAGAAGACCTTGACTGCGCCGTTGCCATTGCGAAAAAATTCGGATATAAATTCCGAATCGTAACTCTCGACGGCCAGCTTGTCAATGCGGGCGGTTCCCTTACCGGTGGTTCAAGCGCAAAATCCGCCGGAATCCTTTCCCGCAGACAGGAAATTGAAGAACTCCTTAAAAAAGCCGCCGCCGCGGAAAAAATCCTTTCTGAAGGCGAAGGCGAATATAACAGACTTAAAGAAGAAATCTCCGCAATGGAAGCGGATTCTCTTGCCACGGAAAGCGAACTTCGGACCCTTGCGGAAGATAAAATCCGCGCGGAAGGAGAAAAGAAGCGCCTTCTTATGCAGATTTCCGACGCTGAAGCCGCAGGCACCGAAGCAGAAACCCAGCGCGAGATTCTTGGAAAAGCCATTAAAGATGCGGAAAGCCGCATAGAGGAATACGAAAAACTTTCTGCCGAAAGAAACGAAAGAAAAGAAAAATTCGTAAAAGATGCAGAAAGCCTTGAAGAAAAACTTTCCGTTTCTTCCGAAAAGGAAAGCAAAAATGCTTCGGAACTTTCCTCTCTCGCTCTTTCCGCCGCCATCATCAAAAAAGATATGGAAGCCATTGAAAACGCCATTTCCCAGCTTCTCGAAAGCAGCGAACAGCGCGGCGAAAAAATTGCTTCCCTTAATGAACGCAAAGCAACCATCGGGGATAAAAATTCCGCCCTTGAAACGGAAATCAAGGCAATCGAAGATGAAAAGCTTCGTCTTTCTTCCCTTTCCGAAGAAAGCAGAACCGATATTACCGCCCTTTTTGCCCAAAGACAGGATTTTGAGCGCCGCACCACCGAAGAGCGCACCGCCCAGAAAAATACAGTCGGCAGAAGGGAAGAAGCTTCTGTTCGCCTTGCAAAGGCAAGAGCGCGCCTTGATGAAATGCAGAAGGATTATGACCGCATAATCAGCCAGCTTTGGGACGAATATTCCATCACATACAGCATGGCGGAAGAAATTGCGGAGGAAATTACCGAACCCCAGAAGGCACAGCGCCGTCTTAACGAACTTCGAAGCAAGATAAAAGCTCTCGGCAACGTCAACCTTTCCGCCATCGAAGAATTCAAGGAAGTTTCCGAGCGTTACGAATTCATGAAATCCCAGATCGAGGATGCGGAAAAATCCCGCGATGAACTCCGCGGACTTATCCGCAGCCTTATGAACCAGATGCGAACCATCTTCCTCGACCGCTTCACCCAGATTGCCGGTAACTTTGCGGTTGTTTTCAAAGAACTTTTCGGCGGCGGCGAAGCAAAGCTCAGCCTCAGCGATCCGGATAACGTCCTTGAATCCGGCATCGAGATAAAAGTTCAGCCCCCGGGGAAAATCATCAACAACCTTGCTTCCCTTTCCGGCGGCGAACAGACTTTTGTTGCAATCGCCATTTATTTCGCAATTCTGAAGGTTCGCCCTGCGCCCTTCTGCATTCTTGACGAAATTGAAGCCGCCCTTGATGAAGCAAACGTTGACCGCTATGCGGATTATCTTCTTCGCCTTACCGAAAACACCCAGTTCATCGCCATCACCCACCGCCGCGGAACCATGGAACACGCCGACCGTCTTTACGGCGTAACCATGCAGGAAGAGGGCGTTTCCAAACTTCTTGAACTCACCCTTGCGGAAGTTGAAAATATCGATAAATAAAGAATATTCTTGATTTTTAAGGGAAAACTTAAAGCGGGCGGATAATATCCGCCCCTACTTTGGTTTTTTGAAAGGCGGTTTTCCCATTTTGAATATACTTATGATCGATGATATGATCCTTCCGGAAAAATTTTCCCCGAATTCCCCGGGGAAGGAGATTTTCTTTCGGCTTGCAAAAGAAAACTATGCCCGAAGGTTCTTTCTTGCAAAGGAATTTCTGCGCCTTGGGGCAAATGTGCTTCTTGTTCGGGCAGAATTTTGCCAAACGGAAGAGGAGCTTCCTTTTGATTACCGGGAAAATTCCGGCATCAGCCAGGTTTTTGTGCCCGTTCGGAAAAGGAAGAATTCCGCGCCGGTTTTCTTTTTTGAAAACGCAGATTTTTCCAAAGCCCTTTCGGATAATTCAAAAAGCCTTTCGGGGCTTTTTGCTCCGGATGCGGTGATCTGTTCCGGGGTTTTGCCTTTTTCAGCCAATGCGGGGGCAAAAATTGCCGAAAGCGCAGGCGCCGTGCTCATAACGGAACTTTGCTCCGCGCCGGCGCAGCTTTTGAAAAGAACTTCGCTCGCTTCGGCGTTAAGTCCCGTGCTCATGATGCTCAAAAGGGCGCTTGGCAATGCTTTTAGAAAAAGCGATGGGGTAATCGGGCTTTTCCCCGGGTGCTCATCTTTATTTTCTTTTGTTTCGAACCTTTTCCCAATGGAATATTCCGCTTTTTTGCCGGAATATATTCCAAGTGAGGAAGCAAAAAGAAAAAAATCCGTGCTCAAAGCCTTTTCCGCCGGGAACACCTTTGTGCTCGCCTGCCCGGATCCTTTGGAAAGCGGTTTTTCCATTTTGGAACTGATGGAGGTTTCCTCCGGCTTCGGGAACAAATTTGCCCTTGTTTTTACCGGGGAAGGAAGCGCAAAAGGCGCTTTTAAAAAAGCTGTTTCAGAAAAAGGCTATACCAACATCTTTTTCATGGAAGAATATCTTTCCGCCGAAGAGGAAGCCTTTGTTCTTTCCGCTGCGGATGGAATTTTCCTTTCGGAAAATTCCATTGAAAAAGGTCTTGCTTCCGATTCAAAAAGGTTTTTTTCCGCCTTCGGCGCAGGAAAACCCATCGTTGCATCCGCGGAAAATTCCGCGGAAATCTTTCGCAGAAGCGGCGGCACCATTATTACAAAACCGAAAAACAAGGAAAGCATCCGCCTTGGAATAAAAACTCTTATGGAACTTTCCGAAAACGACAGAAATATCCTCGGCACTTCAAACGAAAATTTCGCGAAGAAAAACTCCGCGGAAAAATTCGCCGCCGATTATTATTCGATAATCGAAAATCTTTCAGGACAAAAGGAGATCAAAAAATGATCCTTGTTATCGACATCGGGAACACCACCATGGAATTCGGAATTTACGAAAAGGAAGAACTCACCGGGGTTTTTCGCCTTGGTTCAAAGCGCGATATCACTTCGGATGAAGTCGGCCTTTTCGCCACCCAGTTTTTTGAATATAAGGGACTTTCCATCAAAAAAATCGAAAGCGTTATCATAAGCTCCGTTGTTCCCCAAATAAATTATTCCGTCTGCTCTGCAGTTCGCAAATATTTTAATCTTGAACCTTTTGTCATCGGCGAAAACATCTTCTGCAATATGCCGAACCTTTATGAAAACCCGAAGGAAGTCGGCGCGGACAGAATTGTTGATTCCTATGCCGCATATAAAAAATACGGCGGCCCTCTTATCATTGTGGATTTCGGCACCGCAACCACCTGCGAAGCGGTTTCCGCAAATGGCGAATATCTTGGCGGAATCATCTATCCCGGAATCAAAACTTCCATGGATGCCCTTTATGAAAAAGCCGCGAAGCTCCCGAAAATTGAAATTATAAAGCCGGCTTTTGCCCTTGGGAACAACACCGTTTCTTCAATGCAAAGCGGCGCTTATTACGGATATCTCGGCGCCATTGAAAAAATGGTGAAAAACCTTAAAACTTCCGTTGGGGAAGAAGCAAAGGTTGTTGCCACCGGCGGCTTTGCAAGGCTTTTTGCGGAAGAAACCGGGCTTTTTGATTACATCGACCAGCGTCTTCCGCTGGAAGGAATCAAAATGGTTTTTGAAGAAGCCAAAAAGAACGGTGAAATATAATAATGTAATAAAAAAAAGGACGCCGCCGGCGTCCCTTTTTTTCGTTATAATGTTTTTATCAGGACCGTTCCCTGCGGTGTGGTAAAAACCAAAAAAACGGTCGGGCGGTAGAGGAAAAATGAAAATCCGTTGTCGGCCTGAACGACGACGGTTGAGATTCGGAATCGCCGTTCTTTCGGTGGAGAGTTTATTCCCCCTGGATAGGGGGAATCGCTCGCGGGAGCGAGCGATTAGGGGTTGAAAGGCGTTTCTTTGGCGGTTGTACCACCGTTTCTTTGCGCCAGTCAAAGAAATGGGGGTACATATATTAATTATCATAAACAATGAAGTGTTTATCGGAATGAAACAGAGTTACAATCCCCCAGTCTTTTTATTCGCAAGCGAATAAAAATGCCAGCCCCCTTTGCACAAGGGGGCCTTACCCTCCGGGAAAGTAAAAAAAGCGACCCTCCGGGGGGTCGCTTTTGCTTTTTTATTCGCTGTAATTTTCCTCAAGGAGTTCCTGTTCTTCGCCGGTGCCGTTAGAAAGCATTCTGAACCTGTTGAAGGAAGGAAGCAGACGGCTGTTATAAGAACTTACCGCCTTATCAAAAGCGGTGCGCGCGTTTGAAAGAGCGTTATCGATTTTATCAAAATGCCCGTAAAATACCTCAAAGCGCTTGATAAGTTCCCTGCTCTGCTTTGCAATCTCCTTGGCGTTCTGGCTCATGGCGTTTTCCTGCCAGCCGATGGAAACGGATTTAAGGAAAGCATAAAAAGTCATGGGCGAAAGAAGAAGAACGTTTTTTTCCATGGCATAGGAAAAAATCTCTCTGTCCGTGGCAAATGCGGCGGAAAGCCCGCTCTCATAAGGAACGACCATTGCCACCATCTCAACGCTTCTTTCCTCGTTTTTCCAATAAGCCTTGCGGAAAAGGGTATCGATATGGCTGCGCAGAGCCTTGACGTGTTCGCCAAGATGTTTTGCCCTGGCACTTTCGTCCGTATCATCAAGATAGGCAAGATAGGAATTCATCGGGGCTTTGCTGTCCACCGGAACGCTTCTTCCGCCGGTAAGGTGAATCACCATATCCGGTCTGCTGCCTTCGGCGTTGACTTCCTGTTCCTCAAAGTCGATATGTTCCACCATTCCTGCAAGTTCCGCAATGCGGCGGAGCTGTTCTTCGCCCCATTTTCCGCGCTGGGCGTTATTTTTAAGGGTGGAATTGAGAAGATCCGTGGCGTTTTTAAGTTCGCCGTTCTGCTTCTGAAGATCCTCGACGCTTTTATTAAGAACGCTGTAGGCGGAAACCCTTTTTTGTTCAAGCTCTTCCACCTTCGCCCGCAGTTCCTTAAGTTCGTTGCTCACCGGTGTAACGATTCCGCCGACCTTATCGTTGGCGGTTTCAAGGAATACTTTGTTGTTGCTTTCGGTGATGTTCTTCGAAATGCTTGCAAAGGAATCCTTAAGCCCGTTTTCCGCTTTGTTTATCCATTCGCTGAGGTCCTTATAACTTTGCTGAGCCGCCGCTTCGTTCGCCATGGCTTTGCTCAGCCTTGCGGAAAGTTCGGCTTTTTCTTCCCGAAGTTTCCCCGCTTCGGTTTCCGCTTCTTCCCGGCGGAATATTTCGGTTTTAAGAACCGTTTCCCGAATGGCAAGCTCCCTTTCTTTTTCGGAAATTTCAGAAGTCATCTCCCCGATTTTTTTACGGTTTTCTTCCGCTTCATTCCCGATTTTTTCATTTTCCGCCTTTAAAAAAGCGTTTTCCTTTTTTTCTGCGGAAATTTTTCCGTTTTGGAAAAGAAAAGCAATAACAAACCCAAAAAGAAGGGTTCCGACGGAAAGAATAATCGCCGCTGTAAGAGTTATCTGGGGCATAAAGCACCTCCGTTCATTAATATATATATTTTATATCAAGGCGGTGATTATGTCAAACAGTCGGCGGTGCTTTTTTGCACCGGCACCGCCTTTTATCTTCGCAAAGGGGGCTTTTTAAATGCAAAAAGGAATTTCATGCAGCGAAGCGGAAATTCTTTTGAAAAAATACGGAGAAAACCGGCTTGCTTCTGAAAAGAAGCAAAGCAAAATCAAAATTTTTGTTTCCCAATTCCGTGATCTTCTCACCCTGATACTTCTCGGCGCCGCGGCGGTTTCTCTTTTTATGGGGGAATTCATCGATGCCTTCACCATCATGGCAATTGTTTTCATCAATGCGGTGATAGGTTTTTCTCAGGAATATAAAACCGAAAAGACCCTCGAAAACCTTAAAGCCCTTGCTTCACCAAAGGCAACGGTATATCGCGACGGAAGAAAAACCGAAATTCCATCTTCCGGAATAGTTCCGGGGGATGTGGCTGTTCTTTCCGCCGGATGCAAAGTTCCCGCGGACGGAAAAATCCTTTCCGCCGCAAGCATGGCCGCGGATGAATCCATGCTTACCGGAGAAAGCATTCCGGTGGAAAAAAAGGTTTTTCGGGGCGGAGAACTTTCTTCCATTCGCGAAGACTGCGTTTATATGGGAACAAACATCACTTCCGGCCATGGGGAATTTCTTGTTACCGCCACGGGAATGAATACCCGAATGGGGAAAATAGCCGGGCTTTTATCCGAACACCG
The DNA here is from genome assembly GCA_017536625.1 of Oscillospiraceae bacterium. Taxonomy (GTDB): domain Bacteria; phylum Bacillota; class Clostridia; order Oscillospirales; family Ruminococcaceae; genus UMGS1668. The sequence continues at coordinate 18,657 of JAFXGY010000035.1, forward strand.
GGAAGAAGCCACCCCCCTTCAGCAAAAGCTTGCGGTTTTAAGCAAATATATCGCCGGGGGCTGTGTTCTGATTTGCCTTATCGTAACCCTTACCGGAATTTTGCGCGGCGAACCTGCTTTTGATATGTTCCTCACCGGGCTTTCCCTTTCCGTTGCGGCAATTCCGGAAGGGCTTACCGCCGTTATTACAATCTCTCTTGGTCTCGCGGTTTCCCGAATGCTCAAAAAGAACGCCCTTATCCGAAAACTCCATTCGGTTGAAACCCTTGGCTGCGCAAATGTAATCTGTTCCGATAAAACCGGCACCCTTACCGAAAACCGGATGACCGTAACGGAAATTTATCTCCCTTCCGGGAAGGTTTTTTATCCTTCGGATTTTAAGGAAAAGAATGCCGACCTTGAAAAGGCGCTTCTTTGTGCCGGAATTTGCAACAACGGGGAATGGGACGGTGCTCAAAAAATAAGCGGCGAACCCACCGAAGCCGCCCTCCTGAAATCCGTGCTCGAATCCGGAATTTCCTTCGGGAATTTCAGAAGGACAGGCGAAATTCCCTTCGATTCCGCAAGAAAGCTGATGTCCGTTTCATCAAAATCCCCGGACGGAAAGGAATATATCTTCGCAAAGGGAGCACCGGACGTGCTCATTCCCCTTTGCAAAATGAAATATGTGAACGGAAAAGAAGAAAAGCTTTCTTTCGCCGATGAGGCTGCCCTTAAAAAGCAGCTTTCCGATATGGCAAAAAACGCCCTTCGGGTAATTGCAGTGGGCTTCAGGGAACATTCCGGCGGAAAAATTACCGAAGAAGGTTTTTGCTTCCTCGGATTTTTCGGGCTTATGGATCCGCCGAGGAAAAACGCGGCGGAATCGGTGCTCAAATGTAAAAACGCCGGCATAAGAACCGTTATGATAACCGGCGACCACCCCGAAACCGCCTTTGCCATCGCGAAAAAAATCGCCATCGCAAAGGAAAAATCCGAAGTCCTTACCGGGAAGGAAATTGATTCCCTTTCCGAAAAAGCCTTTTGCGATGTGCTTGAGCACAAAAACGTTTTTGCGCGGGTCACCCCGGAACATAAGCTTAAAATTGTGCGCACCCTTAAGAAAAAGGGCAATATAACCGCCATGACCGGCGACGGAGTCAACGATGCGCCTGCTGTTCGGGAAGCGGATATCGGCGTTTCTATGGGGAAAAACGGCACCGACGTTACAAGGGAAGCTTCGGGCATAGTCCTTTTGGACGACGATTTTTCAACTCTCGTTTCCGCCGTGGAGGAAGGCAGAATAATCTATCAGAATATACGGAAGTTTATCCGCTATCTTCTTTCCTGCAACATCGGCGAAGTGGTGACCATGTTCTTTGGAATGCTCATGGGAATGCCCGTGGTGCTTCTTCCGATCCAGATTCTTATGGTGAACCTTGTTACGGATGGAATCCCAGCCATTGCCCTTGGTTTTGATCCTCCGCAGGAGGACGTTATGGCGCAAAAACCGCGGAAAAGGAACGAATCTGTCTTTTCCGGCGGGCTTGGAACAACGATTATCACAAGGGGCGTGCTCATCGGGCTTTCGGTGCTCGGCGCGTTCACAACGGTGCTCGGTTTTTCCCAAAATGTTGCCGAAGCGCGAACTGCCGCGTTCCTTGCCCTTGTTTTTACCCAGCTTATCCATGTTTTTGAATGTAAAAGCGAAACAAAAAGCCTTTTTTCCATGAAGCTTTTCAATAATATGAAGCTTTTTTGGGCGGTAATTTCTTCCGCAGCCATTGTTTTGAGCACGGTTTATATCCCCGCTCTTGCCACGGTTTTCAAAACCGTACCTCTTGATGGAAAATCCATGCTCACGGTGCTCGGTTTTTCTGCGGTAGTGCCCGTAATTTCCGGAATCATAGGAATTTTCCGCAGGAAAAGATGATTTGCGGAAGGAGGATATCCGCCTTTACGGTAAGGTAAAAACCTCCTCGGAGGAGGGATTCCAAAAATCCTTCCCAGAGGGCACATCAAAATTGGTCAGGGATTTCTCTCCCTCAGTCACCTTCGGTGACAGCTCCCTCATCAGAGGGAGCTTATTCCACCCTTCCGTTTGCGGAACGGTCAAGACCGTTCCCTACGGTAAAATAGCGAGGTTTTTCGGGCGGATGATATCCGCCCCTACGGTTGGAAAGGGAGGCTTTTTTGCAAAAACGGACGCAAAAAAGCGGTGCCGAAAAGGCACCGCTTTTGTTTTTTTGTTATGTATTTATTTAAGAAGAACAAAGCAATAGAAAACCACTCCGCCGTTTTTGCCCACAAAGTCGATTCCGAGGGTCTTCGAAAGTTTTGCGACTTCAATGCAGTATCCACTTACGGAATGAATCGCGGTATCCGGATGGTGGCAAGGTTCGCCGGTTTTGATTCCGCATTCTTCGCAAAGGTGGCATCCGCCGGCGGCAAGAACTCTTGCGTTTTTGGAATCATATCCGATTTTCTGCATGGATTTCCAAAGAAGCTGGCTTCTTCTTTCGTGAGCGATCTGCTGGCCAAGATATCCTTCGCGGCAGGTAAGATCTTCGCACTGATATTCCTTTGTGAAGATGAGCGCATCTTTGAAGTTATGGAGCTGGGCAATAAGCGCTTCGGCATTTCCCATTGCGGGGGGGCACATATAGCTTGAATGATACATTCCGCAAAGATTCTGTTCGCAGAAGCGGCGAAGAGAAGCATCGCAGGGAATAAGCCTTGCGGGAATTTCCTTGCAATCCTCGAAGCCAAGGGTTTCTGCTATTTTTTTGATTTCCTCATACATGGGAATTCGCCCCTTTTCATAATATTCTGATTTTAGTATAAGCCCGAAAAATCCCTTTGTCAAGCGGAATTTCATGCTAAAGTCTTTTATTTCCCCAAAAAATCTGCTATACTCGTTTTATTGAATGGAGATGATTTTATGGGTATTTTCAGTTCGCAAAAATCCACCGTTGCGCCGAACTTTTCCATGATTCCCACGAAATATGGTCCGGTCATCGATGCTTTTTCCTTCAACCGCCTTCCCAAAGATGAACACATCAACGCGGAAAGCAAGGCTCTTATGGATTCGGGCTTTGCTTATTGGAACATGAAGGTGGACCGTTACGGCTGCGAGCTTTATAATAACATTGCCCGTGGCAACGCAAGCCTTTTTTTCGGCGAACTTTGGCACCGGGAATATTATAACGAAATTCCCGCAGTGGGCTTTTATGTGGCGATGTATAAAGTATTCAACCAATGCGGCTGGTGCGAACTTTCCGAAAAAGCCATGCGGGTCTATCTTGATGACGCTTACCCAAGGCTCGATCTCCAGCGCTTTTGGGCATATATCGCTTTTTATACCGCTTTCTGTTCCGGAAGTTACGCCAACGCAATTCAGTGGATCCGCCAGCGAATTGACCTGGACAGAAAACCCGGTTTCCTCGGAAAAATCGCCGGTGGATATTCCGCCATGCTTCCTCTTTTGCGGCACTATCTTGTTCTTCAGCAGATTCAGAAGGAAGTTCCCTTTGATGCGCCGGAAATTGACGGAAACCTTGGTGATTACTGGAAGAAAATTTATAACGAATATCACAATGAAGAAGCCCTTCTGGAATATGCCTTCATAAAAACCCTTTTGGGGCATAACCCCTTCGTCGCTTACGAAGACGATTATCCAAACGGCGCCGCGGTACCCCTTTGCGTCAGACCGGCAATTCCCTTTGATATACTCAATCATTTTTCCAAAATGGGGAATCTTCCCGCTCTCACAGTAACTTCCGATTTAAGCTGGCGCTTCCTTTCCGAAAAATCTTCTCTTCCGGAACCGAATGACATTCTTCGTGTTCTTGATAAGGAAGTTTCCGCCTTCGGCGAAGATTGGTTCAAAAACGAATTCCTTTCTGCAAGGGCAAAAGTTTCTTCCGTCCTTCCCCGAAAGGAAGCATTCGCTTCCGCCACGGAAGATTATCTTGCCGGAATTTTTGAATATGCCCTTAAAAATGACGAAAAAGCCAGGGAACTTATGCTTTCCGCCGCAAAACAGCGGGAAATTCTTTCCGGCGCATATTTTTACGGCGATGAAATCAATCCGGCGGAATCCGCCTTTAATTGGCTCCGCCGAAAAGCCGCGGAAAAGAACGGCATAGAAGAATCTTCCGCCGTAAGCGATATGGAATCTCTTTCCGACGGGCTTAACAAATCCCACAGCGAAATCCGCCTTCGCAAACTTGGTTTTCTTTTCCGGGACGGCTTCAAAAACCTTCCCCCGAAAAAAGATTATTGGGAAGCCCTTCGGGATAAGGCTTATTATGCAGGAAAATACGGTCTGGTTCTTTATTGCCTTGATGACGGCGAAGAAAATGCTGAAAGCACCTTCCGTTCCATGATAGATAACCCCGGGGAATGGAAACCCCACACCATAACCTGCGCATGGCTCGGACTTGCATATATCCGCTTCCTTCGGAAGGATTACGGAACCAAGGAACTTTTGATGTTCATGGAAAGGGATTTTGCCGAAAGGAATCTTTTTACCGAAGAAAGAATAAAGGTTTTTGCGGATAAAATCCGGTTCGAGGATATTTCTGCCTTTGAAGAGCTTTCTGATCTTTTCTTAAATAACCGTGATATCCACATTGGCAACCTTATTATGAAGGATATGGGCAAAATGTTCTTCTATTCCGCCGAAAAGGTTTTCCAAAATTATGTGGAAATGTATGAAAACGGTGAATTTTATGAAATCGACGACAAGCTTTTCGGCATGGGAAAGGATATTTCCGACATTGTAATCAAATGGGTAAAATTTGAAATGAAGCACAGCAAAAAACAGCTTCTTCTCGGCAGGGCGCTTTTCTTTGGGCTTAAATATAACATTCCCTATGTCTGCAATTTCTTTGCGGATGACGAAATTATGGAAAGCGTCGGAAATATCTTCGGCGTTGAAGAAAGAATCAACGCGCTTTATACTGCCCAAAGCGGCGGATATGACGTTGCGGAAAAACTGCGCCTGCTCCGGCTTGAAAAGCGCAGAATCGATTACGAAATTTATGAAGCAGAACACAAAGACGACCCCTGGTGGAAAGGAGCTTATGACCCGAACGCACCTTCCACCTATTCTTCCGACCAGGATGTTGATAACTTCCTTGATATCCTTGAGCGCCTTGGCAACGAAGGTGGATATACAAACAAGGAACTTTATTATGCCGGCGAACGCAGCGCCTGGGACGATTATTATGACGAAATGTGGCGCGATTACCTTAAAGACCAATACAGATGGTGAAAACCAAAAAAAGCGGCACCTGCCAGAAATGGCGGTGCCGCATTTTTTTTAATTATAAACCTTTTGCTAAAAAGCCTCCCTTGTCAAAGGAGACTCCCCTATTAGGGGAGATGTCATCGCAGATGACAGAGGGGTCTGCCGTCTGCGGCGAGCAAGGGGGACCATCGAAGATGGTGGAGGGATTCAATAAAGTTGAAAGTTTAAAGCTGAAAGTTGAAAGTTATTTTGGTGTGAGAACTTGGCTCCCCTAACAGGGGAGCTGTCTGCAAAGCAGACTGAGGGGTTTAAAAATATAAAACCCTTTCGTTTTTCGGACAGATAATATCCGCCCCTACGTTGAATAGGAAAAAGGTGTATTTTCAGTTCCCTTTCCGAAGGAAGTTTGCCACCCTTTTTTCGAAGTCGGGCGCTTCATCATAAACCGCATGGCGAAGACCCGGATACATCAAAAGTTCTGCGTTTTCAATTTCTTTTGCAAGAATTTCGGAACCCTTCGGGCCGACTGTTCTGTCTTCGGCGCCGCCGATTATGAGCACCGGCGCTTTTATGTTTTTGAGCACGGCTTCCGCGTCGTGCTCAAGGCAGGCAAAAGCCATTCTTATAAACCTTTCACAGCTTTTCGGCATCATAAATCTTCCGGTAATTTCGCAAAGCCATGCGTTTTTTCTGTAATAACCGTCCGTGTACATATTCCGGACGCTGCTTTTCATAAGTTCGACTCCCCTGCCCTCTTTCGCAAGTTCAATCCATTCTTCCCGAAGAATCCGCATTTCTTCGGATTCTTTCGGCGCGGTTACCGCAAGCACAAGTTTTTCGGTCTTTTCCGGAAAGTTTGCCCCAAAATGCTGGGCAATCATTCCGCCCATAGAAACTCCGATTACGCTTGCCTTTTCAATTCCGAGCTTTTCCATAACCTTTGCCATATCCTCTGCCATTTCCCTGGTTCCGAAATTTTCCGGAAGAGGAATCCGCCGGCTCATCACAAAAACTCTGTATTCCTTCGAAAGGATTCTGTACGAAAGCGCAAGAGGAAGAGCCTTGCCCTCCACGGTGGCAAGTCCGTCGCCGACCCCTGGCAAAAGAATAAGGTTCTTTTTTCCTTTTCCGAATACCGCCACCGGAACCTTTGCTCCGTCAACATCCACCATAAGGTTTTTTGCACCGAACACAAAAAATCACTCCCTGCAATCCTCTTTGCAAATAAGCCTTTTTCTATACTTGCCGTATTTTTGTTTCAATATTATAATATCCGTAAACTTTTTGCCAAAAAAATCAGCGGTTTTCGTCGCTCAAAAGGAAGATTTCTCCTCCGTTTTCGATGAACTCTTTCAGCAAAGAAATATCAACGGTCGTCACAAGACCATCGAGCATTTCCTCATCCGGCTCCGCAAAATCGGTGACGTAGGGGTTTTCTCCCTCGGAAACGGAAAGGAAAAGCACTTCAAGCTTCGGCAGTCTTTCAAGAACGCTAAGGTCGGAAATATCATTATCCGAAAGCTGAAGGCTTTCGATTTCGCACCCGTCAATGGCAGAAAGGTCCGAATCCTTCACTTCGGAAAGAATCAGCCGCGAAAAATCCGCATCATTAAGGGGCGAAAGATCGAACCCTCTTCCCGTAATCATAATTCTATCAAGGCCGGAAAATTCCCCTATGGCAGAAAGATCCCCGCCGCCGATGAATTCGATGTTCCTAAGATTTTCGCACCCGGAAAATACCGAAATATCCGTTCCCTCATATACCGAAACGGATTCGAGCCCTTTCGGTGCGGAAAGTTCTTCGATTTTTCCGTTGAGCGTAAACTGAACAAGATTTTCAAGGGCGGAAATATCAAGGCTTTTTGCCCCGGTAATTTCCGCATAAAGGTTCTTTGCGTTCGGGAAGTTCAAAAGCGCAATTTCTTCGGAATATTCCCCCACATAAATTTCGATTCTCTGGACTTCTTCCCTGTAATCAAGGTCTTCAAGACAGGAAAAATCCGCCTTTCCTTCAAATTTCGCGGTAAGTACTCCATCCGAAAAGCTGATTTTCGCTTCAGAAACCGTCGTTCTGTCCGTGGTTTTGCTTTCCGCTTCGGAAGACGGCAATTTTTCGGGATTTTTTTCATCCGCCGCGCATCCGGAAAGAATAATCAAAACCAAAGCCAACATGATAACCAAAATTTTTCTCATTGCTGTCACTCCTTTTCCGGCTTATTTTTCATTATTATATCAAAGGCAAAAGCCTTTGTCCACCTTCCTTTATTCCAAAAGGGAATATTCCGCCCCAAAAGAAGATAAAATCGCTATTTCCGGCGTAAGGGCTTCTTTTATAATAAGGTATGAATCCTATTTTTCGCAAAGCCGCCTTCGCAGCTTCGCATAAATTCTGTGCAGCTTCGAACTCACCGTTCCCCTTGGAATCCCAAGGATTTTTGCAATTTCCCGGTGGGTGTATCCATAAAAAGCCGAAAGCAAAACAAGCAGCCTTTCTTCACTTTCAAGTTCACAAAGTGCAAAAGCAAGGTCCGCGTTCTTCAAAAGCCTTTCTTCCGCGTTTTCCGAATCAGGCAAAGGCATTTCCTCGAAATCCTCCAAACAAAGTTCGCACCGCCTTTTAATCCTATCGGAAATTTCTTTTTTGCAGCGGATTCCAAGAATTTTGAATCCCCAGGAACCAAATGCTTCCGGAACCCGAAGCTTCCCGATGCCCTTCCAGATTTCCACAAAGGCATCGGCCACCGCATCGGAAGCATCTTCGCTGTTCCCAAGGGTATAAAACGCAAAATTATAAAATTCCCGATAGCAGGAATAATATAAATCCGAAAAGGCTTCCCTATCGCCCTTCATTGCTTTTATCACAATTTCTTTCTCATATTTCAACAAATCACCACCGAATCGCATAAAAAGAAGCCCCATCGCAAATAATATAATCACAGTATAGACATTTTCCGTCTATCTGTCAATAGACAGTTTCTTTCTATAGTATTATAATCTGGGTGATGAAAATGGGACTGACTATCGGCGAAAAAATAAAAGCATTCCGGGAAGATCTGGATATGAACCAAACTCAGCTTGGCAAACTTGTCGGAATGACGCAGCGCAAAATTTCCTATATCGAATGCGGAAAATATGAACCGAGCATCGAGGATATAAAAGCCTTCTGCAACCTTTTCGGCGTTTCCGCTGATTATCTTCTGGGCTTAAAAAAAGGTCTTGATTATCCGGAAAGATAAAAACACAAAGCCCCTGGGAATTTTCCGGGGTCTTTCTTTATTGACAAAATAAGGAATCTTATTATAATAAGATAAAATACTTTTATGAAAGGGGACTTTTTTATGATGAAGACTAATTCTAAAAACAAAATAAAAAGGTGCAGCCCCTGATGATTTTTCAAAGGTTTTGCACCGCAAAATCTGAAGAAAAGGATCGATTAAATGAAACAAAATGAAATTCTGGAGATGCTTTCCCTTTCTCCGAAAACAGAAAGCGCTGTAAAAACCGTTTTTACAAAGAAAAACTTCGATGAAATTATAAAAACAGCCTATCTCGGCGAAACATTGGATTATCCCCTTCTTCGCCGAAAACCTTTAACAAGGCTTGCGGCGGTCATTGCTTTGCTTTCAAAAAAATATGAGGATTATAAATCCCTCGGCGCTTCGGAAGAAATAATAGCCGAAACCTTCCGCGATGTGGCTTTAAGAGCGAATCTTTATTACGAAAGAACGGGCAAACCCGGAATCAGCAAGGAAGATACCCTTTGGTTTCGCCATATTATCCATTCCGAAATTTTCAAAATAGGCGCATTACAATTTCAGCCTTTCGAGATGATTTACCTTGATGAAGAATTCCTTGGCGAACCATATATGAATTTCTCCAAAACGCAGAAGGAAAAGCTTCCTTCCGGTGCTCAAGTAATAAATTGCCACATACAACATGGTGCGGATTTGAGCACCGAAGCCGTAAAAGAATCTTTTATCCGTGCTCAGGCCTTTTTTGGGGAGGTTTATCCCAATATTGAATTCAAAGCCTTCCTTTGTTACAGCTGGCTCCTGTATCCCGAAATGATAAATCTTCTTCCCAAATCTTCAAAAATTAAAGCATTTGCCAAAAATTTTGAGATTATAAGCAAAATTCAGGATAGCGAGCAGGCTTTCGAAAATCTTTTCGGAAAAGCATATAAGCGCCCGCCAAAAATAAAAAATGCCACAAATCTTCAAAAACTTGCGGCAGAAAATCCGAAAGCCTTTGGTTTTGCTTGCGGAATCAAATATTTATAATAAGGTATAAAAGAAAGCCCTGAGAAAAATCTCAGGGCTTCTTTCGTTGCGGCACCGACCTATTTTTCCGGGAGGCTGCCCTCCAAGTATCTTCGGCACGAACGGGCTTAACTGCTGTGTTCGGAATGGGAACAGGTGGATCCCCGCCGTAATAAGCACCGCATATTGAATTAAGAGAAAAAATTCCGAGGCGAAAAGCCTCGGAATTTTTGGCTCCCCCTGTCGGGCTCGAACCAACGACCCTGCGGTTAACAGCCGCATGCTCTGCCAACTGAGCTAAGGAGGAATAAGAAGACAGCGCAGTCGGTTGAC
>JAFXGY010000036.1 GCA_017536625.1 Oscillospiraceae bacterium
GGCTTCGTCAACAATAAGCGAAATACATTTCACATCGCAGCTTTGTGTATCCAGTTTTTCTACGATGGAATCAATGATAGACTGTTGGTGCATTACCCAACAGAAAATTACATTTTCATAAGCAGAGCAATGTAAAAAGTTATTGAGCAAGTAACAAATATTATCCATCACCATAGATTTGGTTTCATCGGTTACTTGGAACGGATTGGAATCCCAGCACCAGTCACCATCAAGAAGCACACTATTTGATAAATTCATTTTAAGTTGCTGACAGACGGCGGTTTTTCCAACTCCCATTGTTCCACCGACTATATATAAGTTTTTCATATACTCACCTACCAATTCACGGTTTATATGTCTGCGCACAGTATAACAGAAAGATTGCGGTTTTGCAATTTGCCGTTTTAAAAACAAAAAAGTCATCAGCCGATTAGTTGACTGCATAACGATTATGTTCCGCTGTTTACTTAATCTGTGAAATGTGGTAAAATTACCGTTTGGAAAAAAGGAGGCGATTTTTTTGTCGGTTTTCTGGTACACAAAAGAAACCATGGATAAACTTTGCCCGGATTATATCCGTTTTGAACATTTCAGCCCGCTGCATCTTGGGGTAACGGCGGCTTTTATTCTCATCATCATCGCCGCAATGCTTTTTTACAGAAGGCTTGATGAAAAGAAAAGGCAGAAATTCCTCAATGTAATGGCGGTGCTTCTCATTCTTGACGAAATCTGGAAGCATGCGTTCATCTTTGCAACCGGGCAGTGGGAATGGGGATTCCTTCCGCTGCATCTTTGCAGCATCAATATTTTTGTCTGCGTTTGGCATACCTTCAAAAGGGATGATATTTCCGCCGAAGCGCTTTATGCCCTTTGCCTTCCCGGGGCGATTATTGCCCTTTTGATGCCCACCTGGACAAATCTTCCCCTTTGGAACGCCATGAGCCTTCATTCGAATTCGGTGCATCTTCTTCTGGCGATGTATCCGATGCTTCTTCTTGCGGGAGGATTCCGACCGAACATAAAGCGCCTTCCGAAGGTGGCGCTGATGCTCCTTTGCGAAGTTGTTCCGATATTCTTCCTTAACAAGGTTCTGGATACAAACTTTTTCTTCCTCAACGGAACAGCCGGCAATCCCCTTCTGGGGCTCCTTGCGGAAATATTCGGAAAGGAACTTTATTTCATCGGTCTTCCGGTGCTTCTTGCTTTTGTCTGGGCGGCAATGTATCTTCCCTGGTTCCTGACCGAAAAGAAAAGCGAAAAGCAGAAGGCGTAACAAAAAACTTTTTAATCGCAAAAACCCGGTTTGCAAAAACGCAGACCGGGCTTTTTTCTGTTTTCAAACGCGAAGCGCATTTCGCAAATCCCGGAAGGGATTTATTCCGTTGAAAAAGACCTTGTCGGGAGACAAGGTCTTTTTCTGGTAACAGTTGATAATAATGATACGGTTTCATATGGTTGCATTATGGTTGCATTGGAACTGCAACAATAAGAGCGAAAAATGCAACTCTCAAAAAAGAGTCAGATAAATTGGGATTTACTCAGTTAGTAATCTTTCAGTTTCTTCCATATCCTTTTCAATCAGCGGACGCATACTGTCTTTGTACTTCGACAAATCAGCGCCATGAAAACATGATAGTATCCTTGGAATGTATTGTGGTTTTGCCATACCTACTTGTGCAAGAGCTTTAATACACTGTCTGGCAGTAATCGGTTTTTCATCCGTAATATGTGACAGATACTCTGATAGAATAGCATCAAAGCGGTTATCATCATCCCACTTAGCATTGGCGGCAAGAATATACAATGCACGATTTCTTACCAAGGAATTAGGATGATTAAGCAGCGAAGCAAATGTATCAAAGCATTCATACCATTCATCGGTATCCTGACTCTCTGATATGATTTTATCGGCAACCGCACAAGCGTATTTATCATCTTTCGATGTCAAATTGGCAATAAGATTTTCGTACATTAAATCTCACCTCCAAATTCAAGTTTGTCGAATAGATTGTATCAAATTGCTGTGTAAATATCAACCAATATAGAAAAAGCACAATGGTTTTGTATCAAAACCATCGTGCTTTTTTGGTTGGGGCGGCGGGATTCGGACCCACGAGATGCAGGAGTCAAAGTCCTGTGCCTTACCGCTTGGCGACGCCCCAGAATATTTGATAGTAAAAACGCCCACAGCTTTTAAACTATGGGCGAATAATTTTTAGATGGGGTGGAGGGTGGGATTCGAACCCACGGTCTTCAGAGCCACAATCTGACGCGTTAGGCCAGCTACGCTACATCCACCATAGCGGCAATTCCGAAAAGGAAATTGCCTTGGCGCGCCGTGAGGGACTCGAACCCCCGGCCCTCTGCTTAGAAGGCAGATGCTCTATCCAGCTGAGCTAACGGCGCAGGTTGGAGCGGATGAGGGGAATCGAACCCCCCTATCCAGCTTGGAAGGCTGGCATTCTACCAATGAATTACATCCGCATAATGCACGAATTATTATAACAAAAGGATTCCGTTTTGTCAACAAGAAAAATTCCAATATTTAAGAAAAATTTTAAAAGGAACAAATTTTATATTGTGCTCCGGCCGAAAAAGTAATATAATCATATCATATAATACCATATTATGCCCAAAATTAATATTAAGTTCACCAAAAGAAAATAAAAAAAGATTATGATTAAAGTTATTGAAAGGAGGCACCCGCCATTGAAAAATAAATTTCTGATGATTGCCGCCCTTGTTGTTCTTTTGTTTGCGCTTTTTCTTTCTTCCTGTTCCGGAAGCGGCGAAGAGGAAGAAATAAATCCGGATAACAATTACAGCTTCGATATGCTCGATATTTCCCTTGTTGTGGACGGAATTTATCCGAACCTTGATATAAGCAAGCTCACCGCCCAAAGCGTTTCAAAAATCACCGATGAAACTGTTCTTTCGGAACAGTTCTATCTCAATCTCGAAAATATAATTTCCTACGATGTACGTTCCGCTAACGGAAAATACGGCGTTGCGGATGTTGCCATAATCCGCGTTAAGGAAGGCTTTGCGAACGAAGTTATGGATTCCCTCGAAATGAGGAAGGACGACCGCATCAACGAATTCCTCAATTATGACGTTTACGATTCCTATAACATTGCTCTTGAAGGCGAAATTTATCAGGCCGGGGAACTTGTTATCATGCTTCTTCTTTCCGAAGATGATAAGGTCACCGCAAAGGAACTTATCGACCATTATCTTCCCTGATTTTTTTGAAAGGCGAATGAAATGAACAAAATTTTCGATTTTTGGGGAAATCTTCCGAATAAAAAGAGAGGACTTCTTTTTGTGGCGGCGGGAATGCTCTGTCTTGCGGGCTGCATTCTGCTTCTTCTTTTTACCGAAAGTATTTTTTCAACGGTTTTGCTATATTTTTCCCTTGGATTTAATATAATTGGCCTGTATATCCTTTTATGGATAAAGGACAGGAGGGACAAAGATGAGGAAAAGTGAGGTTCTTCGAAGAACATGGGCGGATATCTCCCTTGATGCTGTCGAATATAACTTCAGGAAAATAAAAAACCATGTGGGCAGCGCCATGATTATGGCTGTGGTGAAGGCGGATGCCTATGGCCACGGCGACAGAATGACTGCGCCCTTCCTTGAAGAAGCGGGCGCGGATTGGTTCGGGGTTTCGAACCTCGGCGAAGCTCTCGGAATCCGCGAAAGCGGAATTACAAAGCCCATTCTCATTTTCGGGAACACCCCGGCGGAATGTGTAAAAGATCTTGCGGGCTGGAACATCACCCAGACCGTTTATTCCCTTCGCTATGCAAAGGAACTTTCTGCCGAGGCAGAAAGGCTTGGGGTTACTCTTGATGTTCACCTGAAGTTTGATACCGGCATGGGAAGAATAGGCTTTGTCTGTTCCGAAGATAATTTTGATATTGCCGTTTCCGAAGCGGAAGAGGCTGCCCATCTTCCTAATATCAGGGTTACCGGCGCATTCACCCATTTTGCTTCCGCAGATGAACCGGATTCCGACGGCGAAGCTTATACCAGGCTCCAGTTCAGCCGTTTCTGCCGGGTTTGCGATGCCCTTGAAGCAAGAGGCACCAAAGTTGGAATCCGCCATTGCTGCAACAGCGCTGCTGTGCTCTGCTATCCGGAAATGCATCTTGATATGGTGCGCCCGGGAATAATCCTTTATGGGCTTTATCCCGCTTCCCACGAAGAAGTTACCTGCCGGCTTAAGCTTAAACCGGCGATGGAGCTTCGCACCGTGATAAGCATGACAAAGGATTACGAAAAAGGTTCCTGCATAAGCTACGGAAGGCGCTTTACCGCACCGAAGGATATGAAAATCGCTTCCACCGCCATCGGATATGCGGATGGTTATCACCGGCTGCTTACCAATAAAGGCAGAATGATAGTCCGCGGGAAATATGCGGAAGTTGTGGGAAGCGTTTGCATGGACCAGACCATGCTTGATGTTTCCGCCGTTCCGGAAGCGGAAGAAGGAGATATTGTTACGGTTTTCGGAAGGGACGGCGACGCCTTTGTTTCCGTTGACGAAGTGGCAACCCTTGCGGGCACCATAAATTATGAAATAATCTGTGCGGTTTCCAGAAGGGTTCCGAGAAGATATTATCACCGGGGCGAAAATATACATAATTTTGACTATTCAAGGTGGAAGGAAAAATGAGTTTTGAAATAAACCGCCTTTCGGAAGATTTTGCCGCAAAGGTTGCGGAAATTGAAAAAATCTGCTTTTCCCACCCCTGGAGCGAGCGAACGGTTGCTTCGGAAATGGAAAGCCGCTTTTCGGATTTTTTTGGTGCTTTTATTGAGGGCGAACTTGCGGGTTATATTGGCGGAAGAACCATTGCCGGCGAAACGGAAATTTTCAACGTAGCGGTAAAACCAGATTTTCGCCGTAAGGGCATTGCGAAAGCTCTTATTGAAAAATTCACCGAAGCCGCAAGGGAAAAAGAAACACAGCAGATTTTTCTTGAAGTGCGCACAAGCAACCTTGGCGCCATTGCTCTTTATGAAAAATGCGGATTTGTTTTCTGCGGAATCCGGAAGGATTATTACGACGACCCGAAAGAAAATGCGATTCTTATGCGTCTTGCCTTTGATGGCACCCAGGAATTTGAAGAATGGGACGACGAGGAATGAATTTATAAAGCAAAGCGCCCGCTTCCCCAAATGATGGGAGCGGGCGCTTTTTTACAAGAAAGCCTCCCTTGCCAACTGTAGGGGCGGATATTATCCGCCCGAAAAATGACGAAAGGGTGAAATAAGCTCCCTCTGATGAGGGAGCTGTCACCGAAGGTGACTGAGGGAGAGATAACCAAGAACCCGGAGGGTTAGGCCCCCTTGTGCAAAGGGGGCTGTCATTTTCGTCAGAAAATGACTGGGGGATTGTAATCCTGTACCACTCCGATAAGCGCTTAATTACTTCTGATTATTATGATATGTACCCCCATTTCTTTGACTGGCGCAAAGAAACGGCGGTACAACCGCCAAAGAAACGCCTTTCAACCCCTAACCGCTCGCTCCCGCGAGCGATTCCCCCTA
>JAFXGY010000037.1 GCA_017536625.1 Oscillospiraceae bacterium
CAAATTGGAATTTACGTTTTACAAATATGAACTTCTCCGTCTATAAACACTCCATCACCGTCGTTTATACGGATAACATTTACATTATGTTCTTTTTCGTAAACACAGCACTTTTCTTCAAATCGCTCAAACCTTGAAAGGAACTTACTATAGTGCGGCAGCACTTGAACATCTGTTAATGAGAGTCCGCTTAAATCTGTCAACCCCAAGAAATTCATTTCGGGAGAATAGCAATTTACCAATTCAAGTGTAGGACCAAAAACAAATGCAGCAGCACTCCAACCAATTAGAATTTTAGTTGTAGCAATATTTCTTAATATCTCTATCGAATTGTTCTTTCGGATTGTTTGTAGTAAATAATAAGGATTTCCTCCGATAAATTCAACCACATCATAGTTAAGTAGTAAATCAGCAGGTTGTTTATCCAAATCAAAAATATCAACATTCAGGTTCAGTGCTTGTAATTCTGAAACACATCTGGGAACGTGATAATTGTTTTCCTTGTATTCATTGTCTGCTGTCACAACCAACGCAGCAGTCTCGCAACCAGCCATTTTACTGTTGAGGTGTGCCAGTAATATATCACTTGATAATCCATTTGAGCATAGAACAAGCACCTTAATCACCCCGTCAAATTCAAGTTTGTCGAATAGATTGTATCAAATTGCTGTGTAAATATCAACCAATATAGAAAAAAGCACGATGGTTTTGTATCAAAACCATCGTGCTTTTTTGGCAAAGGCTTATAATATTGATACGGTTGCAAATGGTTGCATTGGTTTTGCAACCTTCGGAACGGAAAATGAAACCGCCACAAAACGTTCGATAAATTGGGATTTGATGATGTATCAAAGATAGTGACAAAATGCTTTTTTAAAATGTGTTATGTTATCTTTTTGCTGTTTGGATTCTTTCTTAGTTCTCGACTCATAGATTAGTTTCATTCCTAAAACTAATCTCGATTTTTCTAAAACCTCAATCTCAACGGAAAAAGCGGGGTCTGGTTGAAATGTTGCAATCATATCTTTATCATTTGCAGTTGAAAGCAAATAATAATTGCCGTTCTCGTCAATAATGCGGTATTTTCTCTTTCCAACTGTTGCGCCACCTCCGTTTTTAAATACAAAAGTGTCATCCTGCTCTATTTTAGTTATTTTTATGGTTAATCTGTCGATGTTGCTATCTTGTAAATCTTTTCTTGCCTTGCAGTATAGAATTAATAAAGGAAAAGATAAGCAATAAATGACGAGGAATAGAACTGGAATGATCCAAATGAAGCCATTTGCATTACCCGAGATAATGATTGCAACAAGACTGATAACAAATAAAACAGATAAGATTGAAAGCCAAGTAACATAATCTGAAAAGAAATTGCGAATTATGTTGTTATATTTCTTGTTCATATTGTTAATTATCCTCTCTCAATGAAAATCAAGATTATCGAGAAATTGTATCGTAAGTTTTTGAAGATTTCCATTAAACAAAAAGCACGATGGTTTGGTTGAGCATTATCGCTCACATATTGCTTTTCTTTCTTTTCTGCCAAAATGCTCAATTCAATTTTATAATAATATTGCTATTTTTACTCTTTATACCACAAAAAGGGCAATTTTTCAATCACGCTGAAACTTTTATAGTCACAATGAAACTTTTCCAACTACAATGAAACTATTCTCCCAGGAAAAGTTTCGTTGTGATATATATGTGTCATAAATGTGTGGGTTTAATTCTTCCGACTTCAACTCTCGTGCAGTAAATTTTGATATAATGAAACTAATATACTGTGCCAACGCATCGAAAAGCCTTGTGTCGCAAGGCTTTTTAGATAAAGAAAAAGCACGATGGTTTTGTATCAAAACCATCGTGCTTTTTTGGTCGAAGTGGCGAGACTCGAACTCACGGCTTCCAGTACCCGAAACTGGCGCGCTACCACCTGCGCTACACCTCGATAGCTTTTTAATTATACTAAAAGAGAAAAGCTTTGTCAAGGATATTGAAAAGTTTTTTTGCAAATAATTTGCAATAAAGGAAAAAATCCGTGCAAAGCGGTTCTGAACGGATTTTCCTTTTTTGGTCAAAAAAGCGTTTCCTCGTTTTCAAGGAAAAGTTTATCGTTTATTTCCAAAAGTCCGATTTCGTGAACAATGCCGTAGATTATGATAACATCGCGGCAGTTGCGCGGATAAAGAGGAGCTGCACCGAAAAGCTTGAGCAGTTCCTGCGTTTCCTCGATGGTTGCGTGAAGCCCATAGCAAAGGCAGAGCAAACGGTTGCGGGAAGGTCTGCGTTTGCCCGAAAAAATCTGGTGGAGATAAACTTCGCTTATACTTGCGTGTTTTGCAAGTTCGGCTTTTGTGATTTCGTTCCTTTCGAAAATAGAAAGCAAAAGGTCTCTTGCTTCTTCGGTGTTGAAGTTTTCGCGGTTTTCGGAAAGGAATTCATCAAGGTTCGGGGAATTCATAAGTTCCTGGCTGAGGTCATCTGTGTTTTTGGTATTCAAAAAAATCGCCGCCTTTACAAATTTAAAAACATTGTTATAATATATACTATATTACAATTTTTGTGCGAAAAAAACAATATGCTGGCTGCATAGGGTGGTAAATATGGAAAATTTAAACAGCATTAAAAACAGATTCAGTTCTGAATTTGATTTTATTGAACTGATAAAAAAGAGCAAAAGAAGCAGCATTTTTATGCTCCGCAAAAAGGAAAACGGCGAAAGATTCATTCTTCGTATCTTTGAAGGCAGCGCGGAAGTATATCAGAAAATAATGGAAGTATCAAGCCCGAACCTTCCGAAGGTTTTCTTTGCGGAAGAAGATGAAGGAACCGCCGTCGTTCTCGAAGAATTCGTAATGGGAGATACCCTTTATGATATTCTCTGCGGCGGAATCCTTTCGGAAGAGGATGCGGAAAAAATCATTCTCCAGCTTTGCAGAAGCCTCGAAAAACTCCACGAACTCGGAATAGTCCACAGGGATATCAAGCCCGAAAACGTGATAATCCGCGGGGATGAAGCGGTGCTTATAGATTTCGATGCTTCCCGAACCGTTGACCCGGAAAAGGATACGGATACAAAAATCCTTGGAACAACCGGATTTGCGGCACCGGAACAATACGGAATTTCCCAAACTGATGCCAGGGCGGATATATATTCCCTCGGCGTCATGCTCAACGTGATGCTCACCGGTGCTCATCCTTCGATAAAGCTTGCACCCGGTCCCATGGGCGATATTGTGCAGAAATGCACAATGATAAACCCGGATAAAAGATATCAGAGTGCGGATGAAATCATAAAAAGCATAAAAACAAAAAAGAAATCCGGCAAAAAGCATATAATAGCTGCTGTTCTTGCTTTAATAGCTGTTCTTTTGGCAGCTTTTGCGATTTTCGGAAGCGGAAGCGGCGAACTGCAGGAAGAAAAGGACCCTGGCTTAAAACTTTACGGTTGGGAAACTGCTCAAGGCGAAAGCAAATATTTGCCGGAAGATTTTTATGATTATTGGAGCGCGAATGAATTTGTCGGCGCTTCTCAGCTGAGTCTTTCTCTTCCGGGAGACATGGAAAAATATGTTTCCTACAGGTTCGAAGACGATATCCTTAATATAATAATACACGAAATCCCGGATGAGGAATTCCGCGAAAACAAATATAATCTTGGGGACGAACTTTATGCCGATATAAGAATAAATGCCCCTTCAGAAGATATCGAATGGGTGGTTTTTCATCAGGGGAACGGCCCCACCTACAGCAACCTGAAAAATCAGGTCGCTTCCGGGGAAGAACTTTATTACAGCACATATAATCCGGAAACGGATGAAGTGATAACAAACCGTCCTTTTGCAAAAATTGTTTCTGTGAGAGGCAAAACAAAAGCTTCTTTTTATGAAACAAGCGGCGAATTTTATGCCGTGATGGCATGGAAAAATTCTGAAGGCGAAAAATCCATGCAGATTCTTCCTTACCGGATACTCACAGAAAATGATGCGAAAAATTATTTCGGCTATGATATTTGGATGGATTATTTTTGGGAACCGGTAACCGACCCGGAAAGAATCATTTTCCGCGAAGTTTACGGTGATTATAATTTCTATACGGAAGAAGAAATGGAAGAGGCAGGCTTTGTTCTTGATGTTTTTGAAAATCCCGGTGAAATTACGGTAGGAACCGGCGCGGTTTCAAAAATAGATATCGGGAAAATCGCCAATGCGGAAGCTTATCTTCTTCCGCCGGATGCAGTGCAGAAAAAGGAAAGCGAATCATATGAAGAATGGTTCCAAAGAATAGAAACCGAAACAAAATATGTCGGATATAAATTAGGTCACTCAACCGGTGTTGTGAATGGTTATGAATCTGCAAAAAATATAGAAAATATTGTGAATAAGAATCCTTTTTTCTATGTTGACGATCACCATACCCGTGCAACCAATATTATGGAAACCGCAAAATCTGAAATTGAAGGCACAACCGTCTGGACCACAAAGGACGATACCAAAGATGTAGTTATGACCATAGATTGGTACACCGAAGACTTTAACAAAAACCCGGATGCCAAACCCGCAAAAAGGGAATACCTTTATACCGCGGTGGAACCTTTTATCTATTATGATTCCGATGAAATAATCGCCGGAGGATATTGCGGAAGCGGGGAGGATTATTCCTCAGTCGTGTGGAACCTCGATTCCAAAGGTGAACTTTCCATCAGCGGAAGAGGCGATATGGCGGATTATACGGAAAGCGAATTTGTGCCGGAAATCCATTCCTGGGCATATGACACCCCCTGGGGAGAATTTGCCGAAGAATGCAAAACCCTTTCCATCGGCGAAGGAATAACTTCCGTCGGCACAAAAGCCTTTGCAGGAATGAAAAATCTTTCCGGAAGGCTTGTAATTCCGGAAAGTGTGACGGAAATCGGATATGACGCATTTGTTCAATGCGGTTTTGACTGCGAACTGGTAATTCCGGGTAGCGTAGAAACCATTGGCGAAAGTGCCTTCTCGGAATGGAACAAAGGCGAAAAAGGAAAACTCGTCATTGAGGAAGGCCTTGAACATCTCGGAAACAACGCCTTCTTCGGCGGAAATTTCACGGATATATCTCTGCCTTCAACCCTGCGAGATATCCAGGCTTCGGCATTTGACAGAAATCTGCACCTAAAAGAATTTTCTATCAACAAAAATAACCGGGATTTATTTTTAATAGATGACGCTATATATACAAGGGATATGAAAATTCTTGTGGAAGTCATCGGCACGAAAAAAGGCGAATTTACCGTTCCGGAAGATGTAAAAATCATCGGAATTGGCGCTTTCCAATGGAGCAATGTTGAAAAAGTAATTATTCCCGAAGGAGTGGAAAATATATGCCGCGGAGCTTTCAATGCCTTTGAAGGCGAAGTGCATATAATGGGAAGACTTCAGAGCATCAATGATTTTGCTTTTTATCCAAGAGAAAACAAAAATCTTTCCGTATATTTCCATGGAATGCCGCCGCTTTCAGTTTATTCCTCGGATTCAGTAAATCCTTCTTTCTGCGAATATGAAGCAGATATAGATATATTCGTAAACAGAAAATATAAAAACGAATGGGAACTTGATTCAAAAGGCCTTTGGAAAGGATATGAAACAGAATTTTTCGAAAACAAAAATTCTTCCGTTTATTCCGAAATAAAATACAGCCCGGAAAAACGAATTGACGGCGGAATCTGCGGTGCAAACCTCAGCTGGGATATGGATTCCAACGGAGTTCTTAAAATCAGCGGAACAGGATCTATGTATGATTATGAAGACACGATAGATTCTGCCGGATATGCATCAAACGGCGCCCCGTGGGGAAAATACGCGGGTAAAGTTAAACAGCTTTACATAGAGGAAGGCGTTGAAATCATTGGTAAAAACGCTTTTCATCGCATGAATATTACCGGCAGATTGAATCTTCCTTCAACTCTTCGAAAAATTGAATTCTGGGGCTTTTGCGGAAATCTTTTCAGCGGAAATCTGGTGATACCAAAAGGCGTTACGGAAATTGCGCAGGATGCTTTTCAGGCGGCAGGGAACTTCGGGAATATAAGTATTCCTTCCACAGTAATAAATATCGGTCCTTCTCCGTTCAGGTATTGTCTTGCGAAAAGCATTACTGTTGATGAAGATAACCCCAATTATTCTTCTTTGAACGGTGCACTTTGCAGCAAAGGGAATACCATGATAATTCAGGCTCCGGATGGACTGACCGGCGTTTATACCGTTCCCGAAAGTATTACGGAAATCGGGAAAAGCGCTTTTGAAAAAGTTTCTGCATCAAGAATAAACATCATGGGGGATATATCGTTTATTGATGAAACGGCTTTTCAGGGATATACCGGCGAAATTGCCTTTTACGGAAATGTAGGTGATATAAAAGGCAGCGCCTTCAATAATTTTGTCGGGAACGGAATGACCGTTTATTTCATCGACGGTTAAAATTTAAATTAAATTCACATATTTTTTCCAAAGCATTAACCATATTATCACAGCGGGATGCTATAATTAATTCATCAAAACAGCTTGAATATGAAGGAGGATAAAAATGAACATCGCAAAAATTATGATTCCCAAAATATCCACAGCCTTTTTGAACGAAAATAACACGGTCCGCCAGGGGCTTGAAAAATTCACCCGCTATGGCTATACTGCCGTTCCGGTGCTCAATGAAAACGGAATCTACGTCGGAACAGTTACCGAAGGGGATTTCCTCCGCCATGTAATGACGCTCGGTTCCGCGGAAATGCGCGACCACGAAAATTATTATATCCGCGATATCATAAGAAAAGATTTCTGCCCTTCGCTGATGATTGAAGCGGAACAAAAAGACGTGATAAATGCGGTTATGAATCAGAACTTCGTTCCGATAGTTGACGGAAGGGGAGTTTTTTGCGGAATCATAACCCGCCGCGGAGTTATTGATACTCTTTCAAAACAGCTTTGCGAAAAATAAAGATAAAAGCCCGCGAAAGCGGGCTTTTTCAGTTTATAATTGAGCTGTTCCGGCAAAAACTAAAAGCATATCAAAAGAAAAGAGGAATGTTTTTTTGAAAAAGTATCTTATAGAAATGGATTCCGCCGCGGCGAATTTTTATGAAACCATCGCAAGAAGAACCGGAGCATCGCCGGAAAAAATAATGGCGGAAACGCTTTTTAAATTTGCGGGGGAACTTTCGGTAAAAGCGGTGCTCGAAAATCGCTTTCCGAAAAATTAAACAAAATATTGTAAAAACCGTCGCCATAAGTTATAATTGGAATAGAATAGTTATATATAAGGCGATGATGAAATGAAAATTTTAGCGATTGAATCTTCCTGCGACGAAACCGCCGCCGCAGTTATCGAGGACGGAAGAAAAATCCTCTCCTCTGTGATAAATACCCAGGTTGCCGAACATGGACTTTATGGCGGTGTTGTGCCGGAAATTGCTTCCCGCCGCCATACTGAAAATATAGTCGGCGTTGTGGAAAAAGCCCTTGCGGATGCTGATATGACCCTTGATGACGTGGATCATATCGCAGTAACCGCGGCACCGGGGCTTATCGGTGCGCTTTTGGTGGGAGTAAACTTTGCAAAGGGCCTTTCCCTTGCAACAGGCAAAAAGCTTGTTCCCGTGCATCACCTCAAAGGTCACATTGCGGCAAACTATCTTGCTCATCCGGAACTCAAACCTCCGTTCCTTTGCCTTGTGGTTTCCGGCGGGCACAGCCATATAGTCGAAGTTTCCGATTATACAAAATTCAGAATCCTTGGCAAAACCCGCGATGATGCCGCCGGTGAAGCTTTTGATAAAGCCGCAAGGGCCATGGGTCTTCCATATCCGGGCGGCGTTCATCTCGACAGAGTTTCAAAAGAAGGCAACCCGAAGGCATTCAGCCTTCCTAAGCCAAGGGTAGAGGGAAGCCCCCTTGATATGAGTTTTTCCGGACTTAAAACCGCGGTTGTGAATATTCTGCATAATGCCCAGCAGCGCGGCGAAGAAATCAATATACCGGATCTTTGCGCATCCTATCAGGATGTTATTTGCCATGCCCTTGTGGATAGAGTCATGCTTGCCGCAAAGGAAGGCGGATATAAAACCGTTGTTGCCGCGGGCGGCGTTTCTGCAAACAGCGGTCTGCGTGCGCTGCTCGAAAGAGAATGCAAGCGCCGCCATCTCGAACTTTTTGTTCCGCCGCTGGAACTTTGCGGGGATAATGCGGCAATGATAGGTTCCCAAGCCTATTATGAAGCGTTGGCAGAGCATTTTGCGGATCTTTCCCTTAATGCACGCCCCACTATGCCCATTGATGAGGATTTTGAATAAAATAAGTTGATTTAAAGGATGTTTGCAATTTGTAATTCAATAAATTGCAGATATCCTTTTTTTAAAATAATTAAATGAATAAATTTTGCAATATTTTATATAAAAACTTGCAAAAATTGCTTGAAAAAACAAAAAAGTGGTATATAATATGATACATAACCGTCTTTTATTGAAAGGAGCTGTTTGCCATGACGAATAACCCCCATGTATTTAAATGGATCGAAGAAATGAAGGAACTTGTAAAACCGGATAAAGTAGTCTGGGTAACCGAAGGCGAGGAACAGATAAAAGCTCTTCGCGCAGAAGCTGTTGCCACCGGTCTTATGGAAGAACTTAATCAGGAAAAACTTCCCGGCTGCCTTCTTCACAGAACAAAAGTCAATGACGTTGCAAGGGTGGAAGCAAGAACTTTCATCTGCACAACCAAAAAAGAAATGGCAGGCCCCACCAATAACTGGGTTGAAAAGGACGAAATGTATGCCCGTCTGCGTCCGCTGGCGGATGGCGCAATGAAAGGCAGAACCATGTATGTTGTGCCCTATTGCATGGGCCAGATAGGTTCTCCCTTCGCAAAAATAGGCATTGAACTTACCGACAGCATCTATGTTGTTCTCAATATGGAAATCATGACAAGAATGGGTCAGAAGGCCCTTGATCAGCTCGGAGATTCCGCGGATTTTGTAAAAGGTCTGCATTGCTCCCTTGATGTTGATGAAGAACAGAGATACATAGTCCAGTTCCCGGAAGATAACGCAATCTGGTCGCTCAACTCCAACTATGGCGGAAATGTCCTCCAGGGCAAAAAATGTTT
Source organism: Oscillospiraceae bacterium (assembly GCA_017536625.1). Lineage (GTDB taxonomy): Bacteria > Bacillota > Clostridia > Oscillospirales > Ruminococcaceae > UMGS1668. Next base: position 9,135 of record JAFXGY010000037.1, read on the forward strand.
TGCTCTTCGAATAGCTTCCTGGCAGGGAAAAGAAGAGGGCTGGATGGCGGAGCATATGCTCATTCTCGGAATCGAAAATCCCGAAGGCGAGATAAAATATGTAACCGCCGCGTTCCCCTCCGCCTGCGGAAAAACCAACCTTGCAATGCTCATTCCTCCGGAACTTTATCAGAAGAAAGGCTATAAGGTCTGGTGCGTGGGCGATGATATCGCATGGCTTCGCATAGGAAAAGACGGAAGACTTTGGGCGGTGAACCCGGAAAACGGCTTCTTTGGCGTAGCCCCGGGCACCAACGCGAAATCGAATCCCAATGCCCTTGCTGCGACCATGAAGAACACCATTTTCACCAATGTTGCACATAATCTTGATGATAACACCGTATGGTGGGAAGGCCTTGATAAAAACCCGCCTGAAAACGCAATCGACTGGAAAGGCAACCCCTGGAGCGGTTCTTCCGCAACTGAAAAGGCCGCACATCCCAACAGCCGCTTTACCGCTCCGGCAAAGAACTGCCCCTGCGTAAGCCCGAAGTTTGATGATCCGGAAGGCGTTCCGATTTCCGCGATGATTTTTGGCGGCCGCAGAGCAAAAACCGCGCCGCTGGTATATCAGTCCCGTGACTGGAAGCACGGAGTTTTCGTCGGTTCCACCATGGCTTCGGAAACAACCGCCGCCGCAGCAGGTGCTGTTGGCGTTGTTCGCCGCGACCCCATGGCGATGCTTCCTTTCTGCGGATATCACATGGCGGATTATTTCCAGCATTGGCTTGATATGGGCGAAAAACTCGGTGATAAAGCTCCGAAGATTTTTAACGTAAACTGGTTCCGCACCGATGACGAAGGCCATTTCATCTGGCCCGGATTCGGCGATAATATGAGGGTTCTTATGTGGATTCTCGGTCGCTGCGCCGGCGAAGCGGATGCGGTCGAAACCGCAATCGGATATGAACCGAAACCGGAGGATATCAATATCGAAGGGCTTGATATCACGAAAGAAACCGTTGCAGATCTGCTTTCCGTCGATAAAGAGCTTTGGAAAACTGAAGCGGAAGGAATCCGCGAGTTCTATCAGAAATTCGGCGAAAAGCTTCCGAAGGAACTTATGGCAGAGCTTGAAAAACTCGAAAAAAATCTTGAATAAATTTTTAAAAGCGGACGGGTGAAACCGTCCGCTTTTGCTGTAAATTTATTAAGCCCCCTTGTTAAAGGGGGCTGGATTTTTTAACTGCTTGCGGTTAAAAAAGACTGGGGGATTCTTTTTTAAATTACAAATATCCTTATTATATGAATCCCTCCACCATCGCCAAAATGGCGATGGTCCCTCTCCCTTTGACAATGGAGGTTATTTTGCTAAACAATAATTTATTTTTACCCCCATAATTTCAATCCGTTGAAAAAATCCGTTTTTCATGTTATAATCTAATATCAATTTATAAAAAAGGAAGTGCGCCATGCCGAGCGTTTGTGTCGTTGCAAAAAAATGCGGCGGATGCCAATATACCGGTGTTCCATATCCGGAACAGCTTGAAATAAAACAGAAAAATGAAGAAATGCTTCTCAAAAACTTCGGAAAAGTCGAAAGAATCCTCGGCATGAGATATCCTTGTTTTTACAGAAACAAAGTTGCCGCCGCTTTCGGCAAGGATAAAAAGGGAAATATCATCTGCGGAACCTATCAGGAAGGCACACATTATATTGTTCAGGTGGATAAATGCCTTATCGAGGACGAAAAATGCCAGGAAATCATCAGAAGCGTAAAAAGCCTTCTCAAAGGTTTTAAAATGGAGCCTTTCAATGAGGATTCGGGAAAAGGACTTCTTCGCCATGTGCTTGTAAGAAAAGGCATAAAAACCGGAGAGATCATGGTGGTGCTCGTGCTCGGAACCCATGTTTTTCCTTCCGGGAATAATTTTGTTAAAGAACTGCTAAAGCTCCACCCGGAAATTTCCACCGTCGTAATCAACATCAACGAAAGAAAAACCAGCATGATTCTCGGCGAAAGGGAAAAGGTTTCCTACGGAAAAGGCTATATCTATGACGAACTCTGCGGATGCAGATTCCGCATTTCTCCAAGTTCTTTTTACCAGATAAACCCTGTTCAGACAGAGGTTCTTTATAATAAAGCCATCGAATTTGCCGGCCTTACCGGAAAAGAAAAGGTAATCGATGCTTACTGCGGCATAGGAACCATTGGAATGGTCGCCGCAAAAAAGGCAAAAAGCGTAATCGGAATCGAACTCAACGGCAACGCTGTGCGCGACGCAAGAATGAACGCAAAGGAAAATAAAATCGAAAATATCGAATTTTTCCGGGGCGATGCAGGGGATTTTATGGTGAAAATGGCCGCAAAAGGCGAAAAAGCGGACGTTGTATTTATGGATCCGCCAAGAGCAGGAAGTACGGAAGAATTCCTTTCCGCCGTGGCAACTCTCGGTCCGGAAAAACTCGTCTATGTTTCCTGCAATCCCGCAACTCTTGCAAGGGATCTTGAATTTATCACCGAAGAAGGCTATGAAGTGAAAAAAATTCAGCCTGTCGATATGTTCCCGTTCACCGACCATTGCGAAACCGTCGTGCTTCTTACTAAGGAAAAAATCAGACCTTTCGGCAAAAAGCCTTTTGATAAAAACAGAAAGAGCCATGATAAAAAAGGCATAAAGCAAACGGATAATAAAAACGATAGATTTAAATCCGAAAGTTCAGGAAAAGTATTACGAAAGAATAAAGTAAAATCTTGAATTGGCAGGCTGTTTTTATCCTGAACCGCCTCAGGATTTTTGAATGAATAAACATTTCGGTGAAAAAATTTACAAAAAGCGAAAAAACACTTGACTTTTAAGCCGAATGTTGTTAGTATTAGATACATAATTTCATAGCCAATCAAATGCGTTCGAGCAGAAAGAGTAGTGCGGAGAAAAGCTCCAGAGAATTGCCGGTAGGTGCGAGGCAAAAGCGTATTATCCGTTTCGAAGTTCATTCTGCGAGCAGTGTGTTGAAAATTGCAGTAGATACAACGGGTGCGACCGTTACATCGCTAAGACTTTTAAGCCTATCAAGGTTCCGGTTGCGAGGCCGGTACGAAAGCAGAGTGGTATCGCGGATTTTGTTCATTCGTCCCTGCATATTTTGCAGGGATTTTTTTATTGAGTATTTAATTTGCCCCGGATAAAGAGGTATTTAAATAATTTTATTTTATATTTTGGAGGTAACCAAAATGAAAAAACTTCTTTGTATGATTATGGCTCTTGTTATGATGCTTGCAGCTTCCGGCTGCAGCGGTGCTGCCGATGACGGAATGGTAACCGTCGGCGTTATCCAGTTTATGCAGCATGCTTCCCTTGATGAAGCATATCAGGGTTTTGTTGATGGCCTTGCAGAAGCAGGTTATGTTGAAGGCGAAAACCTCAAAATCGATTTCCAGAACGCTTCCGGCGAAGTCGGCAACTGCCAGCAGATTTGCGATATTTTTGCGAACACCGGAATTGACCTTGCTCTCGCAATCGCAACTCCCGCAGCGCAGTCCGCAGTAAACGTATTCCAGGAAACCGATATTCCCGTATTCTTTACCGCAGTAACCGATGCAGTCGGCGCAGGACTTGTTGATTCCAACGAAGCTCCCGGAAAAAACGTAACCGGTACCCTTGATATGCCCGTTATCGCGGATCAGATCGCCGTTATCAAGGACGTTCTTCCCGAAGCAAAAAAACTTGCGATTCTCTATACTTCCAGCGAACCCAACTCCGCAATCCAGGCTGATGAAGCAAAGCTTGCAGCTGAAGCTCTCGGAATGGAAGTTATCATCCAGACTTCTTCTTCCTCCAACGATATTCCCCAGGTTATTTCTTCCGTAGTGGGAAGCGTTGATGCAATTTATATTCCTTCCGATAACGCATTTGCTTCCGCAATGGCAACCGTAAACCATGCCGCAGTTGAAAACCAGATTCCCGTTTTCTGCGCAGTTGAAGCAATGATTGCCGAAGGTGGCATCGCAACCACCGCAATCGATTATTACGAACTCGGAAAACAGACCGCTGCCCAGGCAGTCCGCGTTCTCAATGGCGAATCCGCATCCGAAATTGCCGTTGAAACCCAGAAGGAATGCGCTCTCGTAGTAAACAAAACCTTCGCAGAAAGCGTCGGCGTTGAAATTCCCGCAGAGATGCTCGAAAACGCAGCAGTCGTTTATTAATTATTAGAAAAGAAAGTATTTGATTTGATTATGGGTATTACAAGTTGGCTCTGGGATATCCAGGGCGGTGCCACTCTCGGCGTAATATGGGCAATAATGGCCCTTGGTCTTTATCTTACATACCGCGTGCTCAACTATGCGGACCTTACCGTTGACGGAAGCCTCACTCTCGGCGGAGCAATTTCCGCAGTATGTGTTGCTGCCGGCGTTCAGCCGATTCTTGCAATTCTTATCGCAACCGCCGGCGGAATGATGGCCGGTTCCGTAACCGGTTTTCTCCACACAAAGTTTAAAATTCCGGACCTTCTGGCAGGTATTCTTACCCAGTTTGCTCTTTATTCCATAAACCTTCGCATTATGGGAAAAGCAAACTTCGGACTTCTTAACGAAGTGACCCTTTTCAGCCAGATAAAGGAACTCGGCGTACCTTCAAGATGGGCAGGACTTATTATCGGCGTTGTTTTTGCGGTTGTCCTGATTATCCTTGTTTACTGCTTCTTCGGAACAGAAATCGGCTGTGCCCTTCGCGCAACGGGAAATAACCCACACATGGTAAGAGCCATGGGCGCAAACACAAAAGTTTATATCGTCCTCGGCCTTATAGTTGGAAACGGACTTGTTGCAATGTCCGGTGCTCTTCTTGCGCAGTATCAGGGCTATGCTGATATCAATATGGATGTCGGCACCATAGTAATCGGCCTTGCGGCAATTATGATAGGCGAAGTGCTTTTCAGCAAAAAGACCTATTTCCACCGCCTTGCGGGTGTTGTAATCGGATCCATCGTTTACAGAATCATCATCGCATTCGTTCTCAGAATCAGCCTTACCGCGGATACCATAATTAAAATCACCGCAGATGATATGAAGCTCATCACTGCCATAATCGTCGTAATTGCACTTGTGGCACCGGGCCTCAAAGATTCCGCTCTCGCAAAGCTTTCCGGAAAGGAGGGGGAATAAATGCTTGATATAAACCACGTTTATAAAACCTTCAATAAAGGAACCCCCGTCCAGAAAGAAGCGCTTATCGACCTCAACCTCCACCTCGAGGAGGGTGATTTTGTTACCATAATCGGCGGCAACGGCGCCGGAAAATCCACCATGCTCAATGCGGTTGCGGGCGTTTTTGAACTTGATAAAGGCCATATCCTCATCGACGAACACGACGTAACAAAAGATCCTGAATATAAGCGCGCAAAATATATCGGCCGCGTCTTCCAGGATCCTCTCCGCGGAACCGCAGGAGATATGTGGATTGAAGAAAACCTTGCGTTTGCTCTCCGCCGCGGAAAAAACAGAAGCTTTAAATGGGGAATCAGCAATAAGGAAAGGGAACAGTTCAAAGAACTTCTCAGACCGCTCGACCTCGGGCTTGAAGACAGGCTCGATTCCAAAGTGGGACTTCTTTCCGGCGGACAGCGCCAGGCGCTTACCCTTCTTATGGCAACAATCAAAAAGCCCCATCTTCTGCTTCTTGATGAGCACACCGCCGCACTTGACCCCAAAACCGCCAAAACCGTTCTTGATATGACCGAAAGGGTAGTTACCGAAAACCACCTTACAACCCTTATGGTCACCCATAATATGAACGACGCCATCAAATACGGCAACCGCCTTATCATGATGGATCACGGTCACATCATTCTCGATATTTCCGGTGAAGAGAAAAAGAACCTTAAAGTTCCGGATCTTCTTGCGAAGTTCGAAGAAGTCAGCGGAAAGGAATTTTCCAACGACCGCATGATGCTCGCAAAATAAAAAATGCCTCCCTTGCCTAAAGGGAGGGGGACCGTTGCCGTATGGCACGGTGGGGGGATTCCTCAAAATTCCAAAAGCTCCCGGAAGGGAGCTTTTTTATATAAAATATTCCAATCCGGAATATTTTTAAAATGCTCCATCAAATTTGCGAAAAATAGTGACAATATATAAAAAAGATGTTATAATGTTGTCGAAGATAATTTTTGTTCAGCAAATGAAGGTGATTTTTTGGGAAGAAAACTTTTTTGCGATATAAATCCGACCTGCTATAAAATTTCTGTGAAGAAGGAAACATTTCGGCGCAATTTGAAGGATTTTTTCAGCAGCGAAAAAATCGCAAAGGAGAAAAAGGCGGAACTTCTTCCGAATATAGTAAAATCCCACAGCTCCATTCTTATAAGGAAGCTTGAAGGGGTGGATATGCGCCTTCAGGAAAACAAAGTCACAAATATCCGTCTTGCGGCAGAAAAAATAAACGGAATAATCATAAAACCCGGCGAAACTTTTTCCCTTTGGAAAACCATCGGCAAAACGACAGAAAAAGAAGGTTATAAAGAAGGTCTTGTTATCCGCCGCGGAGGAAAGCTTGGCGCGGATATTGCAGGCGGGCTTTGCCAGATGGCAAATATGGTCCATTGGCTTGTGCTCAACAGTCCTCTTACCGTTACAGAACTTCATCACCATTCCGATGCGCTTTTTCCGGATGACAGAAGAAGGGTGCCCTTCGGAACAGGCACTTCCGTTGTGAATAACTATGTCGATTACCGTTTTAAAAACAATACGGAACAGACCGTGCAGATAGTCACATGGATAGATGACGGGGAACTTTGCGGCGAACTTCGGAGCGAAAAGCCTTTTCCGTGCCGATATAAACTTGTGGAAGAAGACCATCACTTCCGTAAGGAAGGCGAAAAATATTACCGGATATCAAAGGTTTATCGCCTTGTGATTGAAAAAGAAAGCGGTGCTCAAATCCGCAAGGAACTTATTCTTGATAACCATTCTCTTGTGATGTATGACCATTCGCTGATTCCAAAAGAGCAGATTAGAGATGATTGAATGATTGAAAAACTGAAGGAGCTTGCAGAAAAATTCGGCGAAAGAACAGCTTATATATGCGAAGATGAAAGCAAAACATTTGCGGAACTTTTTGCCGGTGCTCAAAAAATCGCTAAGGAAATTTCCGGGGGAGATAAATCTCCGGTTGCGGTTTTCGGCGGAAAAAACTGTGCGGCTATGGAGACAATTCTTGCCTGTATTCTTGAAAAAAGAGCTTATGTTCCCATAAGCCCTTCAATTCCGGAAGGGCGTAGAAGAGAGATTATCGAATCTTCCGGCGCGGGCGTGCTCATAAACTGTACCGAAGGCGAACCAAAAACGGAGATAATAAAAAACAGTGCTCAAACCGTAAAGGATAATGAAACAGCTTACATAATCTTCACTTCCGGAAGCACCGGGAAGCCAAAAGGCGTACCGATTTCCTATGATAATCTCGATAATTTCATTGAATGGATAACCGCGCTGGAACCGCTTTGTGAATATGAGCACGCAAAAGTGCTTAATCATGCTGATTTTAATTTTGATTTGAGCACAGCGTCGATTTTTTATGCGCTTTTCATGGGGAATGCCCTGGTTCAGCTTCCGAAAACCGATGATTTTATTTCAATATTCGAAACGATAGAGAAAAACAGACCGGAAATTTTCGTCGCAACGCCATCGTTCATGCGGCTCTGTATGCTCGAAAAGGATTTCTGCGAAAACAGTTATCCATATATCAAATGCATTTATTTCTGCGGAGAAACACTTCAAAAATCCATTGTTAAAGCCATTTTTGAAAGATTTCCGCATATAAGGATAATAAATGCCTATGGCCCGACGGAAGCAACTTCCGCGGTATGCGCCGCAGAAATAACAAAAGAAATGCTCAAGTACGAAGATAACCTTCCGGTGGGTATAATTGAAAATGCCGCGGCGGAAATCGAAATTGAAAAAGGCGAAATCGTGCTCAAAGGAAAAAGCGTCTTTGGCGGATATCTCGGCGGAACCGAAGGCGGCTTCTATCGGATGGGCGAAAAGCGCTGCTACCGCACCGGAGATTTGGGCTTTATCGAAAACGGGAAGCTTTATTTTTCCGGAAGAAAAGACAGCCAGATAAAATATAAAGGCTACCGCATCGAACTTTCGGAAATCGAAGCGGTGATTTCTTCTGTGGAAGGGGTGGAAAGCTGTGCCGTTATCGCAAAGCGCAATAATGAAGGTGAAGTCCGGCTTATAAAAGCCTTTGCCGCCGGAACAGCTTCCGAAATGAGCATTAGGGAAGAACTTGCGGAAAGACTTCCGGAATATATGATTCCGAAAACCATAAAAATTATGGATTCGTTTCCGCTTAATCAGAACGGAAAAATCGACAGAAAGGAGCTTGAGCACCGATGATGAACATAAAGGAACTGCTTTACGAAATCTGCGAGGACGAAAGAGTCTTTGATGATGAAACTGACCTTGTGGAATCCGGACTTCTGGATTCCTATTCCGTCATCGAGCTTCTTTCACGCCTTGAAGATGAAGGCTTTGATATCCAGATAACGAGGATCGATCGGAATCTTCTCCATAGCGCAAAAGGAATCGAAAAACTCATTGGCGAATTGATGACGGAAAAATGAAAAACAGATTCAAAAATGCAAAAATCGGAGAAACTGTCGTTTTCGGGAATTATTACGGTCCGGCAGAATGGCTTGTACTCGATGAAAAAGAAGGGAAAATCCTTCTTTTGAGCAGGTATCTGCTTGAAAGAAGACAGTTCAGAGAAAAATTCGGCCATACTTCATGGGAAGAATCCTCTTTGAGAAAATGGCTCAATGTTCCTTTTTATGAAAAAGTTTTTTCCGAAGAGGAAAAAGAGCTTATTGCAAAAACAAAAATAAATACTCCGCCCAATGGAATTTATGGAACATCCGGCGGGAACGATACGGAGGATAAGATTTTTTTGCTGAGCATCGAAGAAGCCAAAAAATATTTTTCCTCCGACGAAAGCCGAGCGGCGGTTCATAAGGAAAACGCCGGGGAATACGGAATCCCCGACGAATATTGCGGAAAAAACGGCCTTTGGTGGCTGCGCACCATGGGAATTGACTGCAAGCGCGCGGCGGTGGTAGGCGCACCGGGATATATTTATGAAATTGGCTCATACGTCGATATGGATTATGTCTCCGTCCGTCCGGCAATGTGGGTGAAAATATCGGAAAATGAATAAAAGGCGGCTTTGCCGCCTTTTTCTTTGGCGGTATTGTAATTCTATGTTTTTTAGGATATATTTATTTATATAACGATGTGCATTTTGGAGGCATTATGGAAAATTTAAAGCAAGAATATAAGCAGCTGACAAATGTTGATATTGATGAACAACGAAGAATATGGGATGAACGCGGAAAAGGATATTATGGAGAATATTTACTTTTTTCTGAAATTTATAAATATGTGGATGAAAAAAGTAAAATTCTGATGAATTTAGAAATTCCCGTCGATCCTTTGCATAGCACAGAGATAGACCTTTTACTTATACATGAAACAGGAATTTATGTATTTGAAGCGAAACATTATAAAGGCACAATTTATGGTAGAGACAGTGATAATACTTGGACGCAATTTTTTAAAACGACGGCAAATAAAACTTTTAGAAACCCGATAATTCAAAATGGTTATCATGTGAGAGCTTTAAAATCATTATTCCCAGAAATCCCTATATATTCAGTAATAGTTTTTACAAATGAAGAAGTAGATGTAAGAATAGAAAATGATAATCCGTATATAGATATTTGTGATATTACGTTTTTACATGATATTTTGGATGAAAACTTTGAAAATAATGAAAAAGTAAATTCATATGAAAAAGTTAATGAAATCTTTAAAAGCCTTTCAAAGTATTCCCCTCTGACAGAATCAATTAAGTACAACGGAAAAGAGGCTCCGTTTGAAAGCTGGTTTATACCTATGCTTGATAGCCTTAAAAACCAAAAGAAAATATTAAAGGAAGAAAAAGATAGAACGAAGAAACAAAGAAAAATATTAATAATAACAACGATATTATCTGTAGCTCTTTTTGTGATTGGTTCTGTTGCTTCTTTTTTGTTTACGCACAATTATTATTTAAATAAAGCAGAAAAACTTGAACAAAAATATTTAATGATTGATGAGATTGATAACAATAGCTTCGATTTGGTTGATTCATGTATAAATGTTTCGGAAGAAAATTTTCATTCTTTTTTAGATGGAATAAGATTTCAAGCCAAATTAACTTTGTTGGACAGTAATTATGTGTTTTTGATTGGTGAAAATTCAAAATACATTGTAAGGACAAGTGACGGACAGATTCATGAATATGATATGTTTGACAGATTAGTGTATTCGAAATCTGCAAATACGCTTTCTTTTGAAGAAAAAATATCCGGACATTTGAGTCAAATTAATTTTATTGGTATATCAGAAATATCAGATATAATATATATAAAAATTACGGATATTTCTCTTTATGATGTTACGGGTACAAATCTTATAGACGATAATCTGGAACTCGAATTGTATTCGAAATAATTGCAAAAAGGCGGCTTTTGCCGCCTTTTTTTCTTTACAACTGTCCGCAATATGTAGTATAATGTGCGTGTACGCGGGAAAAATCCCGAACGGATTATATTTACGGAGGTTTTTGAATTATGTCAGAACAGAAAATTCTTAAACGAAGCGAAGTTCCGGAAGAATATACCTGGAACCTTAAAGATATGTTTGAAAGTGACGAAGCATGGCTTGCCGAATACGAAGCTCTCAAAACATATCCCGAAATCGTAGCAAAATATCAGGGAACCCTCGGCGAATCCGCCGCAAATCTTCTTGATTATTTCAAACATGAAGATGAGCTTACCGTTCGTCTCGAAACCCTTTATACCTACGCAAGCTGCAGCGGCGACCAGGATATGAGCAACGCAAAATATCAAGATTTCCGCGGAAAAGCAATGAGCGTTGTTGTTGCTATTGAATCTGCCGGTGCTTTCGCAACTCCCGAAATTATGGCTATCCCCGAAGAAACCCTCAATTCCTTCTATGCCGAATGCCCCGAGCTTGAAACCTATCGCAGAAGCATCTATAAAATCAGAAGAAGAGCCGCACATATCCTTTCCAAAGAAGAAGAATCCCTTCTTGCAGCAGCAGAGGAAATGGCGGATTCCGCAGATAAAATCGGTGGTATTCTCCGCAATGCGGATCTCAAATTCCCGAACGTAACCGACAGCGAAGGTAATGAATATCCCCTCACCAACGGTTCTTTCGTTCCGCTGGAGGAAAGTTCCGACCGCGAACTGAGAAAGAACGCTTTCGAAGCATTCTATGGCCGTTACGGCGATTTCAAAAACACAATCGCAATGACCCTTGACGGCGAATTCAAAAAACGTAATTTCTTCGCAAAAGCAAGAAAATATAATTCCACCCTCGAAGCAGCTCTTGATCGCACCGAAGTTCCGCAGGAAGTTTATACCAACCTTATCGAAGCTGTTCATAACAATCTCGATAAAATGTATAAATACGTCGCTCTCCGCAAAAAAATGCTCGGCGTTGACGAACTTCATATGTATGACGTTTATACTCCCATTGTAGCAGATGCCGCTTCCAAAATCGGCATTGACGAAGCAAAGAAAACCGTTCTCGAAGCTCTTGCTGTCCTCGGCGAAGATTATACCTACCTTCTCAAAGAAGGCTTCGAAAACCGCTGGATCGACGTTTATGAAAACGAAGGCAAACGCGGCGGCGCATATTCCACCGGTTCCGGAAAACCCCATCCTTACGTTCTTCTCAACCATAAGGATACTCTTGACAGCATGTTCACTCTTGCTCACGAAATGGGTCATGCACTCCACAGCTATCACAGCACCAAATATCAGCCCGTAAACACCGCAGGTTACGTAATCTTTGTTGCGGAAGTTGCTTCCACCTGCAACGAAGTGCTTCTTATGCGCCACCTTCTCGGCAAAACCACCGATAAGACCGAAAGAGCATATCTCATCAACCATTTCCTCGATTCCTTCAAAGGCACCGTTTATCGTCAGACCATGTTCGCCGAATTCGAAATGGAAATCGGCAAAATGTCCGAAAGGGGAGAAGCCCTTACCGCGGAAGCTCTTTCCAAAAAATATCATGAGCTCAACAAACTCTATTTCGGACCCGATATGGTTTCCGATGACGGCATAGCTCTTGAATGGGCAAGAATCCCTCACTTCTTCTATAACTATTATGTATTCCAGTATGCAACCGGCTTCTCCGCAGCAGTTGCAATTGCAAACAGAATTCTTGAAGAAGGCGAAGAAGCGGTTAAGGATTATAAGAAATTCCTCTCCAGCGGCGGAAGCTCAGATCCTATCTCCCTTCTCAAAATTGCAGGCGTTGATATGAGCAGCCCCGCTCCCGTAAACTCTGCACTCAAACTCTTCGGCGAACTCATCGACGAAATGGAAGAACTTAATAAATATTAAACTTGCCTTCCTTGAAAAGAGAGACATCATCGCGAAGCGATGACGAAAGGGTTTTAAATCAGGAAAGAACGGTACTTCTTTTGGTACCGTTCTTTTTGATATTTTTCAAAAAAAGCGAAACCTTTTGCAAAAAAACCACGCTTATAAGGGTGAAGGCCTTTCAAAAAAATCGGAAAGGAGAGAGGAGCCTTGGAGGACGAAAAAATTGTCGAGCTTTATTTTCAAAGGGATGAATCGGCAATCGAAAAAACCGCGGAAAAATTCGGAAAGCGACTGCGCTTTGTTTCAAACAAAATTGTCGGGGATATTGAAACCGCAGAAGAATGTGAAAATGATACATACCTTGAAGCCTGGAACATAATTCCGCCAAACGAACCGAAAACATATCTCTATGCTTTTCTCGCAAGGATAATCCGCAGTATTTCGATAGATTGCTGCCGAAAAAAATCCGCCCTCAAGCGAAGCGCGCTTATCTGCGAACTGAGCGCCGAAATGGAAGAATGTATTCCTTCGCCGGAAGATATGAATTGCCGCATAGACGATGTGGTTTTTGCCGAAAGCATAAACCGTTTTCTCGGTTCTCTTGATGCGGAAAAAAGAAGGATTTTCGTCCGGCGCTATTGGTATCTGGATTCCGTCGCGGAAATTTCAAAAGCGTTTTCAGTTTCCGAATCAAAGGTGAAAACAGTCCTTTTCCGAACCCGGAACAAACTTCGGGAATTTCTTGAAAAGGAGGGTTACACTTTATGAGAGGAAACGAATTTCTTGAAAAATTCGGGCTTATTGCCCCGGAATATATTGAAGAAGCGGAAGCAAAACCGAAAAGCAGAAAAAAGCCGTGGATAAAATGGCTTGCCGCGGCGGCAGCGGTCTGTTTTATAGCGGGATTGGCTTTTTCGATGGATTTTTATTTTCATGATGGAACGCCGCATTCATCTGACCCGGCAGAAGGACCTTCCGATCTTTTAATGAACGGAATCCACTATTATATTTCTCCGTATTTAAGTGTTTCGGATGAACTTCCGGAAGGCTTTGTTCATGCGGGCGAAACCGCAGTCGGCGGATTTGAAAACTGCCCGTATTATATAAATCCGGGTATTCCGGAATGGGTTTATGTTTATCACGAAGTGAGAACAAACGGAAAAATCGATTCAAGCGGAACGCTTATTCCGACGGAACCGCATAATGCTTATGTACGCTATGTCGATGAAAGGTTAAGAGGAAAAGGCATTGTCTGCTTTGATGGGAATTATTATATTTCCATGTGGAGCGCAAGCCTTTATGATTATCCCGATGTAAGCCTTGAATATTATGAAAAAATCGAAAGCGATTACGGAATCCGAATCGAAGGCGAAGTTCCCGAAGGTTTTGAATATGTTGGTACAACCGAATTTTCCGGATACGATACCGTTCCCCGCAAAAAACTTTCGAGCAACGAAGGAAAGTTTGAGGTATATGCAAATCCCGCTGAACCGGAAGTGATTCTTGTGTCCACTTTCTGGCATACACACACTGCGGAAGAAAAGACAGAAACAAGGCACGACGGATTTAATATATATATAAAATATGACTGTCCGTTCGCATAACGGCAAAAAAGCCTTTCCCCAAAAAAGGGAAGGGCTTTTTTGTTGAAAATAGAAACCGCTGTTATTAAAATCACCAAAATTATGCCTCCTGTTTCTCTTTTATTTATATTATAGGCAGTATTGCTAAAAAGAGCAATTTTTGCTATAATTTTTGTTAGATATGAAACAAAAAAGGAGATGGTTGCAATGGAAGAACAGAATAAAAAAGGCATCTTCCGTCATCTTGGAAATAACCTTAAAGGATATGGGCTTTTTACGGCGCTGACCATGGTTTTCGGCTGCCTCGAAGTTATGCTGGAAGTGCTTATTCCGATGCTTATGTCTGTAATCGTTGACGGCGGACTTTATCGCGAAGAGGATTTTATGCTTCGGGAACTTTTTCCCCAATCCCTTATTGATGACCGCAACCGCTTTGTAATAACAGTCGGTCTTATTATGGTGATCGTTGCGATAATTTCAATGACCTGCGGCCTTCTTGCGGCAAGATTTTCCGCACTTGCAAGCCAGGGTTTTGCGAAAAATCTTCGCACTTCGCTTCTTGAAAAAATACAGAGCTTTTCTTTTGCGAATACCGACCGTTTTTCAACTTCAAGCCTTATCACAAGGGCAACCACCGACGTCAACACCATGCGCATGACAATGCAGCATTTTCTGCGCGTTCTGATGCGTTCCCCGATTATGATAGTAATGGCGACCGTTATGGCTTTTGCAATTGCACCCCATCTTGCGGTGGTTTTCCTTTTCTGCATTCCTCTTCTTGCGGGAATCCTTGCGGTTCTTATGAAAATCGGACAGCCGAGATTCAAAAAAATGCTCCGCAAAATGGATGCCATGAATAAAGCTGTTCAGGAAAACCTCGTCAGCAGCAGGGTAGTAAAAGCCTACGTCCGCGGGGATTATGAATCTGAAAGATTCCGCGATACCGCCGAAGATCTTCGCAAGGCACAGCTTGCTTCCTCAAGACTTTTCACAATGACCGGACCTATCCAGATGGTAATCATGTGGAGCTGCACCATAATCATTCTTTTCCTTGGCGGAAAAGAAATTATTTTTGAAAATACCGGACTTCTTACCGGAGAGCTTGTAAGCATGGTTTCCTATACCACCCAGGCGGTAAGTTCCCTTACAATGCTTTCCTGGCTTGTAATGTCCATTTCCCGTGCTCAGGCTTCTCTCAATCGAATCAACGAAGTACTCGATGAAAAAGTGGATATCGTTGACGGTCCTTCCGATGAAAATGTTGCCGACGGAAGCGTTGACTTCGATGACGTGTGTTTCAGCTATACCGGCGACCCGGAAAAGCTTGAACTCACTCACGTCACTCTGCATATAAAAAGCGGCGAAACCATGGGAATAATCGGCGGTACCGGCGAAGGAAAATCCACCCTTGTGAACCTTATTCCACGTTTTTATGATGCTATTTCCGGTTCCGTAAAAGTCGGCGGAATTGACGTTCGGGATTATAAGCTCGAAAAACTCCGTGACGGAGTTTCGATGGTTCTCCAGAATGGTTCGCTTTTCAGCGGAACCATTGAATCGAACCTTCGCTGGGGCGACCCCAACGCCAGCATGGAGCAGATGAAGGAAGCTTGCTATATCGCCTGCGCCGATGAATTTATCGATACTTTCAAGGACGGTTATAATACCGTTCTTGAACAGGACGGCGCGAATCTTTCCGGCGGACAGCGCCAGCGCCTTCGTATAGCAAGGGCGATAGTCAAACACCCGAAGATTCTTATTCTCGATGATTCCACCAGTGCCTGCGATATGACCACCGATGAACATATCAGAAGAGCACTCCATAATTCAATGCCCGGAACAACAAAAATTATAATTGCCCAGCGCATTGCTTCCATAATGACTTGTGACAGAATTGCCGTTCTTGATGAAGGAAAACTTTCCGACGTAGGTACCCATGCAGAACTTATGGAACGAAGCGCGATTTATCGTGACGTTTATCAAAGCCAGATGAGAGAGGAGGATGAGCAGAATGCCGAGAGTTGAACTTAGAAACTATAAAGCTGCATCTTCCCCGATGGAAACTCTTCTGCGCCTTTTCAAATATTTCAGACATTGCGCGCCGATTCTTGTTGCGGCGGTAATTTCCATCGCCGTTTATGCTGCGGCAACCATTGGTTCTTCCTATTGCATGAAGCCGCTTGTAAACCTTCTCGAACAAAGCGAAATCGCGCCGAACGAAACTTACGCAAAATATATAGCTCTTCTTGCGGGGCTCGGTTTTCTTTATCTTCTCAGCGCCGTTACCAACTATCTGCTCAACCGGCTGATGCTCGAATGCAGCACCGTAATCATGCGCGAACTTCGAAGCGAGCTCTTCGCAAAAATGCAAAAGCTTCCGGTAAGTTATTTTGATAATAACACCCACGGAAGCCTTATGAGCTATTTCACAAACGATATCGAAGCGACAAACGAACTTTTACAGCACAGCATAACCCAGCTTATGATTTCCGTAATGTCCCTCATCGGCACAATCGGAATGATGCTTGCCCTTTCCATGAAGCTTTTTGCAATAATGGTCGTTCTTGCGGCGATAGTTGTGCTGATAGTTCGCATAACCACAAAAGTTTCTGGTAAAAGTTACCGCGAACAGCAAAAGCACGCCGCTTCCGTCAACGGATATATCGAGGAAATGATTTCCGGACAGAGGGATATCAAAGTTTTTACCCATGAAAAAGAGGTTATGGAAAATTTTGAACCCATAAATGAAAAGCTCCGCGCCGCTTCAACCACCGCAACGACCGCAACTTCCGTTGTGGGGCCGCTGCTTAATAACCTTTCCCATATGTTCTATGCGCTCACCTGTGCCATAGGCGTTCTCTGGCTCACCGGTGAAGAAGTCGGCGGAATCCTTATCGCATTCCTCCAATATATCCGCACCTTTGCGGACAGGGTAAGCCAGATTTCAGAACAGTTTAACTCCATCATGCTTGCTCTTGCAGGTGCAGAAAGAATTTTCGAAGTTCTTGATATGAATCCGGAAGTCGACGAAGGAAAAATCACCCTCGAAAAAGTTGAAAATGATTATAACTGGGTTCTTCCGGACGGAAAAAGAGTGCCGCTTCGGGGCGATGTGCGCTTCAACAACGTGGATTTTGCTTATGTTGAAGGTAAGCCGGTTCTGAAAGATCTTTCTCTTTTTGCAAAACCCGGACAGAAGATTGCGTTTGTCGGTTCCACCGGCGCAGGAAAAACCACTATCACGAATCTTATCAACCGCTTCTACGATATCCAGGGCGGAGAAATAATCTATGACGGCATAAACGTAAAAGATATCAGAAAAGATGATCTTCGCCGTTCCCTCGGAATAGTTCTTCAGGATACACATCTCTTCACAGGAACGGTTATGGAAAATATCCGCTACGGAAGACTTGATGCCACCGATGAGGACTGCATAGAGGCAGCGAAGATTGCCAATGCCCATTATTTCATAAGCCATCTGCCGCAAGGTTATAATACCATGCTCCATTCCGACGGTGCCAACCTTTCCCAGGGACAGCGCCAGCTTCTTGCAATCGCAAGGGCGGCGGTTTCCGAAGCACCGGTAATGATCCTCGATGAAGCAACTTCCTCCGTCGATACCCGAACCGAAAAACTTATCGAAAAAGGTCTTGACGGTCTTATGAAGGGCAGAACCGTTTTCATCATCGCACACCGTCTTTCCACAGTCCGCAACTCCAACGCCATTCTTGTGCTCGAACACGGAAAGGTTGTTGAACGCGGAGACCATGACGATCTTCTTTTGCAGAAGGGTAAATATTATCAGCTCTATACCAATATGATTGAACTTTCCTGAGAAAGGAGAAACAAATGCACAGAAATCATCATCGCGAACCTCAATCGCCGGTGGCGGCGCTTCTGGTCGGAATTTTCGGAATTTGCTTCGGGGTTTTCTGGACTGTTATGGCGGCGAGTATGGCTCCGTTTATGGCGCTTTTCGGAATTCTTTTTATCGCCGTCGCGGTTGTCAATACCGTAAACGTATATAAAGCAATAAAAGAAAATCAGAAGAACGGTTCTTCCGCCGAAAACCCGGTTTATTATCAGAATCCGGATCATTCGGAGCCGGAAGAACTTCGGTGCCCATATTGCGGCGCACCGATAAAACGTGGCGAAAGAAAATGTGAATACTGCGGTTCGGAATTCTGATAACGCGGCGGGAAATTGAATCCCGCCGTTTTTTTATTGCAAACTATTGATAATTATTATAAAAAAACTTATAATGTAACTATAGTATATTGAAAAAGGAGATGTTTTTCATGGGACTAATTAAAGCAATCGGCGGAGCAGTCGGCGGAGTGCTTGCGGATCAGTGGAAAGAGTATTTTTACTGTGACGCACTTCCTGTTGACGTTCTTGCAAGAAAGGGAGCAAAGCGCACCGGCGCAAGAAGCTCCAATACCAGAGGC
>JAFXGY010000038.1 GCA_017536625.1 Oscillospiraceae bacterium
GAGGGGTTTAATAAGCTCCCTCTGATGAGGGAGCTGTCAGCGCAGCTGACTGAGGGAGAGAAATCCCCGACAGGTTTGATGTGCGCTCCGCGTTCTTGGTAATCCCTCATCCGTCACGGCTTCGCCGTGCCACCTTCCCCTCTGGGAAGGCTACCCTCCGGGTTACTTTTTTACGGCGGGAGCAAGCCCTCGCCCTACAGTAAAACGGCGAGGTTTTGCGGGCGGATGATATCCGCCCCTACAGTTGGCAGGGGAGGCAAGATTGCAAAAAAAGAAAGCCCCCTTATTCGAAAGGGGGCTTTTTGGTTTGGAATTATTCGTTTATTCCTCTGCGGGAGATTCGCCTTCGGCGTTTTCCGCTTCGGAATCTTCGCCTTCGGCTTCGTCTTCATCGCCCTTCGGAGCAACGGTGAAGGAAACGACCCTTGATTCTTCGGTTGCAAGGCGCATTACCTTAACGCCGGAAGCGCTTCTGTGCTGGACGTTGACCTCATCGACGGAAAGACGGATTATAATTCCGTCGGAGCTTATGGCGATGATTTCATCACCATCCGCAACGGCCTTTATGCCGGCAACTTCATCGGTTTTATAGTTCTGAAGGCCTTTGCCGCCGCGTTTTTGGATGGAATAGTTTTCGAATTCGCTTCTTCTTCCTTTGCCGCCGGCGCTTATGGTAAGGAGTTTTTTGCCTTCTTCGACAATTTCCATGCCCACTACTTCATCGCCTTCGGAAAGTTCGATGGCTTTTACGCCGCGGGCTGTTCTTCCAAGTTCGCGCGCATCGGTTTCTTTAAAGCGAATGGACATACCTTTTTTGGTGGCGACAACAAGTTCGTCTTCGCCGCCGGTAAGGCGTACCCATTTAAGTTCATCGCCCTCATCAAGGCTGATGGCGTTAAGTCCGCTTTTGCGTACGTTGCGGTAAGCGGAAAGCCTTGTTCTTTTGATGATACCGGCTTTTGTTACCATAGTAAGGTAAGTTCTCTCCTCATCAATAACTCCGCCGAGCTTGATGAGAGTGGTTACTTTTTCTTCCTGTTCAAGAGAAAGCACGTTTACGATATTGGTGCCTCTTGCGGCTCTCTGGCTTTCGGGAATTTCGTAACCCTTTATGCGGAAAACTTTTCCCTTATCGGTGAAGAAGAGGATATAGTCATGGGTGGAAACGGTGAAGAGGCTTTCGACATAGTCTTCATCGCGTCTGGTCATGCCGGAAATTCCTCTTCCGCCGCGGCGCTGGGCCTTATAAGTATCGGCGGACTGGCTCTTGATATATCCGTAATGGGTAAGGGTAACGACTCTGTCCTCAACGGGAATAAGGTCTTCAAGATCCATTTCTCCGCTGATGGTTTCGATTCCGGTGCGGCGGTCGTCGCCGGATTTTTCGGCAATTTCGCGCATTTCGGCTTTGATAATGTTATCAACAAGGTGGATATCGCCGAGGATCTCTTCCATTTTCGCGATATTGACGCGGATTTCGGCAAGTTCGTTTTCAATAGCTTCGCGGTTGAGGGCGGAAAGTCTTCCCAGACGCATCTGGAGAATTGCGTTTGCCTGGATTTCGGTAAGACCGAAGCGTTCCATAAGTCTGGGTCTGTTTTCGGCGTCATCCTTACCGGTTCTGATGATATGGATTACTTCGTCGATGTTATCCTGGGCAATTTTAAGTCCTTCAAGGATATGCTCGCGTTCACGGAGTTTTCCGAGGTCGAATTTCGTTCTGCGGATTATAACTTCGCGCTGGAAGTCGATATAATGCTGGAGCATTTCCTTAAGAGGAAGGATCTTCGGCTGGCCGTTTACCAAAGCGAGCATGATAACGCCGCAGGTATCCTGGAGCTGGGTATAGGTATAAAGCTGGTTGAGCACAACCTGGGCGTTGGCATCGCGCTTGAGTTCGATTACAATGCGAAGGCCTTCGCGGTCGGATTCATCACGAAGGTCGGAAATTCCTTCGACCCTTTTTTCCTTAACAAGGTCGGCAATGCTTTCAATAAGTCTTGCCTTATTGACCATATAGGGGATTTCGGAAACGACAATGCGGTAACGGTCGTTTTTCCATTCCTGAATTTCCGCACGGGAACGGAGAATCAGCTTTGCACGGCCGGTGGCATAAGCTGCGCGTATGCCCGCTCTGCCCATGATAATTCCGCCGGTGGGGAAGTCCGGTCCTTTGATGTGTTCCATAAGTTCATCAAGGGTTGCTTCCGGGTTATCGATAAGGCAGCAGGCTGCTTCGACCGTTTCGCGAAGGTTATGGGGGGGAATATTGGTTGCCATACCGACAGCGATACCTACGGAGCCGTTTACCAGCAGGTTAGGATATTTTGAAGGAAGAACCACAGGTTCTTTTCGGCTGTCGTCATAGTTTCCCATAAAATCGACGGTGTTTTTATCGATATCCGTAAGCATTTTAGTCGCCATTTTGCTCATACGGCTTTCGGTATAACGATATGCTGCGGGCGGGTCGCCATCGATGGAACCGAAGTTTCCGTGACCGTCAACAAGGGGTGCGCGCATGGAAAAATCCTGGGCAAGGCGAACCATCGCATCATAAACGGAAGCATCGCCATGGGGATGATACTTACCGAGAACGTCACCGACTGTTGCGGCGCATTTTTTATAAGGTTTTGTGGGCTCAAGGCCGTTTTCATACATGGTATAAAGGATTCTTCTGTGTACGGGTTTAAGACCGTCGCGTACATCCGGAAGAGCACGTGAAACGATTACGGACATGGAATAATCCAGGAAGGATTTTTTCATTTCCTTTTCGATATCCACGTTTATAAGTTTTGCCTTGGGCATATCGTCTTCAAGATCGATTGCCGGTTCGGGAATTTTCTTTTCGTTTTCTTCCAAAACGGTTTCCTCCGTTCTTTCAATTTGCCTCCCTTGTTAAAGGGAGGGGGACCGTTGCCGTAGGCACGGTGGAGGGATTCTTTTTATTGAATCCCCCAGTCATTTCCTTCGGAAATGACAGCCCCCTTTGACAAGGGGGCCTTTTTTATATCAGTCGTCGAGTTTTTCCTCGAATTCTTCGGCTTTTTCTTCAAGTTCCTCGATTTTATCTTCAAGCTTTTCCTCAAGGTCTTCGTCTTCGGTTTCCTCAAGTTCCGCTTCGAGGGCTTCGATTTCTTTTTCGATTTCTTCCATTTCCTCGTCTTCCGCTTCTTCGGCGGCTTCTTCGGCGGCTTCGCGTTCCGCCATAATTTTTTTGCCTTCTTCAATATGCTCGTTTGCCCAGGCCATGAATTCTTCGATGTTTGCGCCGGCTTCAAGCATTACTTCCTTTGCAACAAAAAGCTGGTTTGCAAGGGTGAATTCAAGATAGACTACGTTTTCGGATTCCCAGCAGCGGTTGAACATTCCCCATTCGAAAAATTCGTCGCGGGGTTCTGCTTTTTCAAGCACGCCTTCTTCATAGCAGGCAAGGACGATTTCGTTGGTAAGATATTTGCTGGATTTATAATATTCCGCGGTTGCCTTTTCAAGGCGCTTCGGGAAGAAATGATAATAGGTAAGAAGATGATAGCAAAGATATCCGGACATGATTGCGACCACGAACCAGAACATGAATCCGGTATAGCTGAACCACTGCCATAAGCTTCTTCCTTCCGCAAGATATTCCGGAAGGTCAAAATTGAGCACTGCGCCGACGGTGAAAGCTGCGCAGATTACGCCCATGACGATTCCGAAGAATCTTTTAAGCTGTTTATCCCTTGCAATAGCAGGTGCGGAAACGGTATCGTTATATTCACGATAAACTTCGAGGGTGGGAACATGGGTGAAAACATATTTCGGTTCGCCGCAGTCTTCGACTTTGATTCTTTCGATGACGGGCTTCGGTTTCGGTTTTCTTGCAAAAAGGTTGAATGCCATTTTAAATTTCCTCCTGTTACATTAAACGTCAAGGTTCTGGACGTATTTTGCGTTTGTTTCGATAAATTCTCTTCTGGGTTCAACTTTATCGCCCATAAGAATTGTAAAGACTTCGTCCGCGGCAGCGGCATCTTCAAGTTCCACACGGAGCATGATTCTGCGTTCCGGGTCCATGGTGGTTTCCCAAAGCTGGTCGGGGTCCATTTCACCAAGACCTTTATAGCGCTGAACGTCGGATTTTTTGTTGCCTTCTGGGTCGAGTTCGTGAAGAATCATATCTCTTTCCTCGTCGGAATAGGCATAGCGTACTTTTTTGCCCATGGTTATTTTATAAAGCGGGGGCTGGGCAATATATATATGTCCTTCTTCGATGAGAGGACGCATATAACGGAAGAAGAAGGTGAGCAGAAGGGTTCTGATATGAGAACCGTCAACGTCCGCATCGGCCATGATGATTACTTTGCCGTAACGGAGCTTGTTGAGGTCGAGTTCATCGCCGATTCCGCAGCCAAGGGCTGTTACCACCGGGGTGAGTTTATCGTTGTTATAAACTTTATCGATTCTTGCCTTTTCGACGTTGAGCATTTTGCCCCAAAGAGGAAGAATTGCCTGGAAGGTTCTGTCCCTTCCCATTTTTGCGGAACCTCCTGCGGAGTCGCCCTCGACGATATAAATTTCGGTGTTCACGTTGTCGCGGTCGGAACAATCCGCAAGTTTTCCGGGAAGGGAAGCGCTTTCGAGCACGGATTTTCTTCTGGCGTTTTCTCTTGCTTTTCTTGCGGCTTCTCTTGCTCTTGCGGCACCAAGGGATTTTTCGAAAATTGCCTTTGCAACGGCGGGGTTTTCTTCAAAATAGGTCTTGAGCTTTTCATAAAGCATTTTATCGACCATGGTACGCATTTCGGTATTGCCAAGCTTTGTTTTGGTCTGGCCTTCAAATTCCGCATTGGTAAGCTTTACGGAAATAACTGCGGTAAGTCCTTCGCGGACATCTTCGCCGGAAAGGTTTTTATCGTTATCCTTAAGGATTTTTTTCTCTCTTCCGTAATCGTTAAAGACTTTGGTCAAAGCATTTTTAAAGCCTGTTTCGTGCATACCGCCATCAACGGTATGGATGTTGTTCGCAAAGCTTAAGATAACTTCGTTGTAGCTGTCGTTATACTGCATTGCGACTTCCGCGGTGGAATCGCCGTTTTTTGCGGAAAAATAGAGAACTTCCGGATGGACGGTTTCAAGTCCCTTTTTTTTATGGATATATTCCACAAAGGTTTTGATTCCGCCTTCATAATGAAGAACTTCGCTTCTGATATTTTCTTCATCGCGCTTATCGGTGAAGATAATTTTTACGCCGGCATTAAGGAATGCCTGTTCGCGCAGACGGGTGAGAAGGGTATCGTATTCATATTCAAGGGTTTCGAAGATCTGGTCATCCGCCTTGAAAAGAACGGCAGTGCCTTTTTCATTCGTATCGCCGATAACTTCGAGATCGCCTTCCGCAACGCCGCGGCAGAAACGCTGGCGGTGGATATGTTCGCCGTCTTTTACTTCAACTTCAAGCCATTCGGAAAGGGCGTTTACTACCGAAGCGCCGACGCCGTGAAGTCCGCCGGAAACTTTGTATCCGCTTCCGCCGAATTTTCCGCCGGCATGAAGAACGGTGAAAACGACCGTTACCGCCGGAATTCCAAGCTTTGCGTGAATACCAACAGGGATTCCTCGGCCGTTATCCGTAACTCTTACAAGATTTCCGGGAAGAAGTTCCACATTGATATCGGTGCAATAGCCCGCAAGGGCTTCGTCGATTGCGTTATCGACAATTTCATAAACAAGGTGATGCAGACCCTTCGGACCGGTGGAACCGATATACATACCGGGTCTTTTTCTTACTGCTTCAAGTCCTTCAAGGACCTGGATTTGGTTTTCGTCGTAAGCTTCCTGCATGGGCTCTACGGCAAACGGAGTATTTTCCACGAATTTACCTCCTGATATTTTTCCGCAATTGCGGTTGTTTTCTTAATTCTCGGCTCCCCTGAAAGGGGAGCTGTCTGCGAAGCAGACTGAGGGGTTTAAAAATATAAAACCCTTTCGTCTTTCGCCTTCGGCGAAATCCACCTCCCCTTTCAGGGGAGGCTTATTTTTGAATCCCTCCACCATCGCCAAAAGGCGATGGTCCCCCTTGCTCGCCGCAGACGGCAGACCCCTCTGTCATCTGCGATGACATCTCCCCTAATAGGGGAGTCTCCTTTGACAAGGGAGGCTTATTTTAAAGCGTGCCTTTTCTCTTTTTAAGAGTGGAAGGCGCAAGCTGGGATATATAAACCTTTTCAATGCCCTTTTCGCTTGTTACGCAAAAGCTTCTTGGCAAATCATAGGTTACGTTTATTACTTTGTTTTCTTTTTGTGTGCGGGAAAGAAATTCCCTTGTGCTTTTTGCAACGGTGGTGTTATCCATATCAAAAACGCCTATTATATCGTTTTCCCAAACGGAAACATCGCCGCCGAGGAAGAGATACATAAATATACCTCCTTTTTCTTGGCTCCCCTGAAAGGGGAGCTGGATTCGGTCGAAGACCGAAGACTGAGGGGTTTTAAATATTTTTAAACCCTTCCGTCAAAACCTTCGGTTTTGCCACCTTCCTTGTTAGGGGAGGCAAGTTATTTTGCCTTTTTCCATATGGAAGACCTTTCCTTCTTCAAGGCCCGCGAAAAGTTCCTTATCGCAGCAGGTGAGGAAAATCTGGCTTTCGCCGATGGAATTGAGAATATAGTCACGGCGAAGGGAATCCAGTTCGCTCATAACGTCATCAAGAAGAATAAGAGGGGGTTCGCCCATGGCTTCCCCAAGCATTTTTGCTTCCCCAAGCTTCAGCGAAAGAATGCAGCTTCTTTGCTGCCCCTGGGAACCGAAAGAACGAACAGGCATTCCATCAAGGGTGACTTCGATATCGTCCCGGTGGGGACCGATTGAAGTTGAGCCGTGCTCAAAATCATAATTTCTGTTTTCCCGAAGGGCGTTCCAAAGTTTTTCTGCCCAATCGGCGGTGCTCAAAGAAGAATCTGCGTGCTCATCTTCGGGAAGAACGGTGGTTTTATATTCCGCAAGGAATTTTTCCCGGTCGCCGGACATTCCTTTATAAATTTCAGCGGCTTTTTCTCCAAGCTTTTCGCAATAATTAACCCTTGTTCGGATTATTGAACCGCCGAGCCTTGCCAGCTGTTCATCATAAATATCCAGCATATCAATAAGCCCGGAATGATATTTTGCGTCTTTGAGCACGGTGTTGCGCTGGAGCAGAACTTTGTTGTAATCGCTGAGCACGGAAATATACTTTGGATAAAGCTGGCAAAGGGAAGTATCCGCAAGTTTGCGCCGTTCCTTCGGGCCGTCACGAAAAAGGTTCATGTGGCTTGGGGAAAAAACAACCCCGCCGCAGGTTCCGGCATATTCCGCGGAAGATTTGATATCAATTCCGTTTTTCTTCATGCTTTTGCCCGGCGCAAAAGTTATTTCGGCGTTCTGTTCCCGATGTTCCGCAAAAAAATCCGCTTTAAGTTCTGCTTTTTCTTCCCCGAAGCGGATAAATTCCGAATCCTTCGTCTGGCGGAAGGATTTTGCCCCGGTGAAAAGCCAGAGGGCTTCCATAAGGTTGGTTTTTCCCTGGGCGTTTTCGCCGCAGATTATGTTCACCTTTTCGCCCGGAAGCATTTCGAGATTTTCGATATTGCGGAAATTACGAAGTTCGAGTTTTTTAAAAATCATTCTTCATCTTCCGCTTCTTCGGAAGTTACCATAAAGGCTTTTCCGGAAAGTTCGGCAATATCTCCTGGGCGCATTTTTTTTCCGCGCATGGTGCAGATTTCGCCGTTCACCTTAACTTTTCCGCTCTGAATAAGTTCCTTTGCTTCGCCGCCGGTCATAACGGCGCCGGAAAATTTGAGGAATGAATCGAGTTTTATATATTCGTCGCGAATCGCCACTTCTTCCGGTGCGGAAATCTGCGGTCTTCGGACGAGTTTAAGCTGTATTTTTGCCATAATAATCCTCTTAAGCTTTATTTTTCATCTTAAGGCTCCCCTGTGTAAGGGGAGCTTTCATCGAAGATGACTGAGGGGTTGTAATATTTAAAACAATCCCTCCGTCAAGGCTACGCCTTGCCACCTCCCCTGAAAGGGGAGGCTATTAAAATCAGATATCCGCTTTCATTCTTACGGGAAGAACGAGGAAAAGGAAGCTTTCGCCTTCCATGGGAAGAATTTTTACCGGTGCAAGAGGGCTGTTTATTACCATTTTGACTTTATCGCAGCCGGTGGCGCGGAGAGCTTCCATAAGATAGCGGTTATTGAAGCCCATATCGACGGAATCGCCCTTTATATCGCATTCCACAACGTCGCTTATTTTGCCAAGGGCGGTGGAGCAGGAAATTTTGATTTCGCCGTTTCCGATGGAAAGGCGGATGGGGCTTTTGAGTCTGTCATTGATAAGAAGGCTTGTTCTGTCGATGGAATTGAGGAAATCCCTTACCTTTACTTCCACAACGGTATTTGAAGTTGCGGGAATTGAGGAACGGAAATCGATGAAATCACCTTCAAGCAGGCGCGAAACCACGTCATAAGCGCCGATGCGGAAGAT
The DNA here is from genome assembly GCA_017536625.1 of Oscillospiraceae bacterium. Taxonomy (GTDB): domain Bacteria; phylum Bacillota; class Clostridia; order Oscillospirales; family Ruminococcaceae; genus UMGS1668. The sequence goes on from JAFXGY010000038.1 coordinate 8,510, forward strand.
TATGTGCTTCTGGGAAAGGGCTATAAGCACTTCTTCGTCGCCTTCAAGAAGTTTTGAAACTTCGGAAAGGGTTTTTCCCGGTACTATGAAATCAAGCTCATCGCCGTAACCAACCTGTTCCTGGCGGATTGCAAGTCTGAAGCCATCCACGGAAACAACGGAAAGAACATGATCTTTTATAATGAATTTGGAACCGGTATGAACGGGTTTGAAATCATTTACAGCCACCGCAAAAATGGTCTGGTCTATCATGCTTTTAAGGGTTTCGGGCTTTATGGTGAAATTGATTTTTTCGTCAACGGAAGGAAGCTGAGGAAATTCTTCCGCTTCTATTCCGATGATGTTATATTCTGCGGCGCCGCCGCGGATTTTTGTGATGAATTTTTCGTCGCATTCGATTTCGATTCGTTCGGAAGCAAGGCGGCGAACCATATCAAAGAAAAGTTTAGCGTTAAGGACTATGGCGCCGTTTTCGACTATATGAGCCTGCATATAGGTGGTGATGCCAAGTTCCATGTTATAGCAGCTGAGGGTGAGTCGGTCGTCCTCAGCATTGATGAGGACACCTTCCAGCGCCGGATGAGTTGTTTTTGCGGCGACGGCGCGGGTTACGTTATTGAGTGCTTCGGAAAGTTCCTGGCGGCTGCAAGAAAATTTCATAAAAATCTCCTCCCGATAGAAAGAAAGAATAGTATTATTCAGTAATAGAAGTAGGGGGTGTTGAAAATGTTGAAAACAAAAAGAACCCCCTTGAGCATGCGGAAAAACGCTTTTGATTTTTCCGGATGGGAATATTGAAAATTTTTGGAAAAGTTGGTTCTTTTTGATGGAATAAAATGGATGTTGAATAAAATAAGGGTAATTGTTAAAACTCTGTTAGTTCAACATCTTTTAATTAATTTTCAACGGTTGAAATGTTTACATATCCCTTACGTTTTTTGTGATATCTTCGATTATCTCGCGCAGGCGGGAATCGGTTTTCATCATCTTTTCGGTCTGGGCAATGGCATAAACCACGGTGGAATGATCTCTTCCGCCGAATTCATCGCCAATGGCGGCCATACTCATCTGGGTGATATCTTTTATTACATACATGGCAACCTGGCGTGCGCGGCTGATGTTTGCGGCGCGTTTGTTGCTCTTTATATCCTGTTCGGAAACGTTAAAGGTTCTTCCAACTTCGGAAATAATCTTGCTTATGGTGACCGGAACGGGCTGGTTATCGTTAAGGATATCTCTTATTGCCGCCTGGGCAACCATTATTGTGATGGGACGGTTTTCATAAATAAGGGAATTTGCTTTTATGTTCTTTACAGCGCCTTCAAGCTGGCGAATGTTGCTTTTAAGGTTATTGGCGATATATTCCGCAACTTCGTTGGGCATATCAAGATTTAAAAGATCCGCTTTGCGCTGGATTATTGCGATTCGGGTTTCAAAATCCGCGGGCTGGATATCCGCCATAAGTCCGCTTTCAAAGCGGCTGCGAAGTCTGTCTTCAAGGGTTTTGATTTCTTTCGGGGGTCTATCAGAAACAAGGACTATCTGTTTTCCTGCTTCGTGAAGAGCGTTGAAAGTGTGGAAAAATTCTTCCTGGGTGGAATCGCGTCCTGCGATGAACTGGATATCGTCCACCAGAAGGTAATCGACCTTGCGGTATTTTTCGCGGAATTCCGGGGTGGTCTGACTTCGGATGGCGGCGATAAGTTCGTTTGTGAATTCTTCGCCCTTGACGTATTCAACTATGGCGTCCGGTCTTCTTCTTTTTACTTCGTTCATAATTGCGAAAAGAAGATGGGTTTTTCCAAGTCCGGAATCACCATGGATGAAAAGGGGGTTATAGTTCCGGATATCGTGGGTGGCAACAGCCATTGCCGCCGCATGGGCAAACTTATTGGAAGAACCGACGATGAAAGTATCGAAGGTATATTCATAATCGCCGCTGGGAATCAGAACTTCCGGTGCGGGGGGTTTGATATATTCTTCCCTCGGTTTGTTTTCTTCTTCCGGGGTCATTACTTCGATTCGGATTTCCACCGGGAAGCCGAGAACCCTTTCAAAACCTCTTGAAAGAAGGTCTTTATATTTTTCGGAAACTATGTTCTGTTTAAAATCGGAATTGACTCCGAGACGGACATATTCCGAAGTGAGTTTTATCGGAACGATATCCTTTATCCAGAGGTTAAAGGCGACCTCTGTCATCTGGGTCTTGCAAAAATCGCTTACAAGACTGTAAATTTCTTCAAATGAATTCATATATTTTCCTCCGTTTTTCAGATTTTTTATCTTTTGCTTTTATTGGAAGAAAAGAGAAAATTATAAATTATGACATGATATATTATAGCACAACGAAAACGAAAAGAAAAGGTTTTCAACATATTTTTGGCGATATATTTATAAATGTTATTATATTTATAAAGGAATTGTGGAAAATTGAAAAAGGCTCCCCTGTGTAAGGGGAGCTGTCACCGAAGGTGACTGAGGGAGAGATAACCAAAAACCCGGAGGGTTAGGCCCCCTTGTGCAAAGGGGGCTGGCATTTTCGTCAGAAAATGACTGGGGGATTGTAACCCTGTATCATTTTGATAAGCGCTCCTTTTTTCGCATATCAAAATCACTTTCAACTTTCAACTTTCAGCTTTGAACTTTCCACTTTATTGAATCCCTCCACCATCTTCGATGGTCCCCCTCCCTTTGACAAGGGAGGTTTTTGGAATCCCTCCGGCTTTTCGGTGATAAATCACCGAAAATCCACCTCCCTTTAGGCAAGGGAGGCTTTTATAATATAAATAATAAAATAAATGTTGACATTTTTGAAAAGTGGCATTATAATCTAATGTTGCAAGGCAATTTTGAAAGGAGGGAAATCAGAGATGAAAAGAACCTATCAGCCCAAAAAACTCCACAGACAGAAAGTACACGGCTTCCGCGCAAGAATGGCAACCAAATCCGGCCGCAAAGTTCTCGCAGCAAGAAGAGCAAAAGGCAGAAAACACCTCAGCTACTAATTGATCGGCGGTTTTAACCGATGAAAACACTTTCTATTAAAAGAAACAACGATTTTTTGCGCCTTTACCGAAGAGGAAAAAGTGCCGCGGACAGTCACCTTATCTGTTATGTTGCGCCGAATAAATTCGGCAAAGTCCGCCTTGGCATTACCACAAGCAAAAAAATCGGAAACGCCGTCCGAAGAAATCGGGCACGGCGGGTTTTGCGTGCAGCTTTTCGGGAAGTTCTGCCCGAAATCAAACCGGGATTCGATATTATCCTTGTTGCCCGCACCAAAACAACTTTTACCAAGTCTACCGCTCTGACCCCTATCCTGACCGCCCAATTACGGAAATTGGGCGCCTTACAGAGCACAAAAGAAGTATGAAAAAGCTGTTTCTGTTATTGATTAAATTTTACCAGAAGGCTATTTCTCCTTATAAAAGGCCTTGTTGCCGGTATTATCCCACCTGTTCTTCATACGCATATACGGCCATTGACCGATTCGGTGCGATGAGGGGCGGGTTACTTGGCTTTATAAGGATTTTAAGATGCCACCCCTTTCATGAAGGGGGATTCGACCCTGTTCCGGAAGAATGGGACCTTTTTTATTACTCAAAACAAAAAAAGAAAAAGCAGAAGCAGCCTCTCCAGGACCAGGAGGAAGGTAACTAAATGCAGTTTATTATGAAAATTTTCGGCTGGCCGCTCGGCTTTGTAATGCTGGGCTGTTATCTTGTCACCGGAAGCAACTATGCGCTTGCAATTACCCTTTTTACCCTTATCACGAAGCTTGCGCTGCTCCCTCTTTCTGTTAAACAGCAGAAAGAACAGGCCAAAATGGCCGTTTTCCAGCCGAAACTTAAAAGAATCCAGGAAAAATACGGCAACAACAAAGAAAGATATAACGAAGAGATTCAGAAACTTTATACCGAAGAAGGATATAACCCCATGAGCGGCTGTCTTCCTTCCCTTATCCAGTTCCCGATTCTTTTCGGTGTTATCGACGTTGTTTATAAACCAATCTATCACATCTTCCGCGTAAGCAATGCGGTTATTGAAGAAATGATGGCTGTGGCTTCCGCAGCAGGTCATGCCTTCGAAGCACATTCTTATTACAACCAGATAAAGCTCCTTAAAATCATCCAGGAAGAAACCGCCCTTTTTGCGGATTTTGACCAGGAAGTTATTGCCAAGATCGCCGAATTTGACATGACCCTTTTCGGACTCGATCTCGGAGTTGTTCCCCAGTTTGCTCTCACTTATGAAGGCGCATTCAACTGGTATCTTCTTATTCCGATCCTTTGCGGTGTTTTCCAGCTTGCAATGACCTTCTATATGCAGAAATCCAACCCCAGCCAGCAGGGCAGCGGCAGCATGAACATAATGCTTTATATGATGCCCCTTATGTCCGTTTATATCGGATTCATCGTTCCCGCGGCGGCAGGTTTTTATTGGACCCTTTCCGCAGTAGCACAGTTCATCCAGAGCGTTTTCTTCAATATTTTCCTTAACCCGAAAAAGCTTGCGGAACAGGCAGAAGCTGAAGCAGAAGCCGCGAAAGAAGCAAAAAAAGCAAAACGCGCCGAAGCAAGAGAAAGACTTAAGGAACTCCAGAGAGAGAAAAACGAAAAATACGCAAAAAACGAAGATCCTTCCCAGAAGGAAATCAACAGAAAAAAGCTTGCGGAAGCAAGAAAACGCGCTGCTGAAAAATACGGCGACGAATATGTTGAAGTAAGCGACGACGACCTTAAATAATCAGGAGGCTTTAATAGAAATGGAAAGAGAGTTTTTTGCCACGGGCAAAACCACGGCAGAAGCGATCGAAGCCGCCTATGAAAAGGCCGGCGTTGACCGCGAATTTGTTGAAGTTGAAATAGTCGAATTTCCCAAAAAGAAATTCTTCGGACTTAAAACCGTTCCCGCAAAAGCAAAGGCAGTTATTGACGAAGCTTATTGGAACAAAATGTTCGGCGTGAAGGAAAAGAAAGCCGAAGCTCCCAGAAAAAAGAAAGAGCCGAAAGCAGAAAAACCCGCACAGACCGAAAAACCTGTTCAGGAACAGCCCAAAAAGCAGGAACCCAAACAGGAAAAACCCAAAAAAGAACAGAAACCCCAGCAGCCCAAAAAACAGGAACCCAAAAAAGAACAGCCTAAAAAAGAACAGAAACCCGCCGAAGTAAAAATCGAGGAAGCTTCCAAAGAGGAAGCAAAAGTTCTTGCTCCGGAAGTTCTTGATATGAAAGGTGCCGATGCGGCTGCTTATATCAAAGAGGTTCTCGGTGCCCTCGGATATCCGGAAGCAGAGGTTAATTACACCCAGAAGGACGGCATGATCGTTCTTCAGCTTTCCGGCGAAGATATGGGCGCTGTTGTTGGCAGAAGAGGCGATAACCTTGACGCAATGCAGTATCTTGCAAGCCTTGTTGCAAACAAAAGCGAAGGCAGCTATGTCCGCGTTGTGCTCGATATCGACGATTACCGCAGCAAAAGGGAAGCAAGCCTTCGCGCTTATGCAAGAAAAACCGCTTCCAACGTTGTTAAAAGCGGAAGATCTTTTACCCTTGAACCCATGAACCCTTATGAACGCAGAATCGTTCATTCCACGGTACAGACTGTTGCAGGCGCAACTTCCAGATCCATTGGAAGCGAACCCAACAGAAAGGTTGTAATCAGCCCCATTGAAGGCGGAAAACCCCGCGGCGAAAGAAAATTCCGCGACGGCAAGGGCGAAAGAAGAGGAGGAAGAGGAAACCGCGCTCCGAGAGAGAGCCAGAAGGTGATTGTAGCTCCTTCCAACGAACCTCCGAAAAACGACGTTTCTTCCCTTTCCCTTTACGGAAGAATCGACCTTGACTAAAAAATTGCCTCCCTTGTTAAAGGGGGCTATAAAATGAATAAAAAGTTTAGCCGGCACTTGATTTTAGTGCCGGCTCTTTTTATAATATATAATAGATAAATAGGCTCCCCTGAAAGGGGAGCTGGCAAAACCGAAGGTTTTGACTGAAGGGTTTAAGATATTAATTAAAACCCTTTCGTCTTTTGCCCTTCGGGCAAAATCCACCTCCCCTTTCAGGGGAGGCAGATTGGAGGAAAACTTATGAGCACCATTGCCGCAATTTCAACACCCCTTTCAGCTTCCGGGCTTGGGGTTATAAGAATTTCCGGAGAAGAAGCGGTCGCCATTGGCGAAAAAATGTTCCGTCCTTTTAAAGGAGGAAAGGAACTTCGCAATCTTGGGGGATATTCCTGCGCTTACGGAAGAGTTTTTGATTCCGAAGGAGATATTGACGAAGCGGTTGCGACGGTTTTCCTTGCGCCAAAAAGCTATACCGGCGAAAACACGGTTGAATTTTCCTGCCACGGAAGCCCCGCACTTCTTAAAAGGGTGCTTCGGGCAGCTCTTGATTGCGGCGCCGGAATTGCCGGCCCCGGCGAATTTACAAAAAGGGCGCTTCTTAACGGAAAGCTGACCCTTACCCAGGCAGAAGCGGTTATGGACCTTATTTCATCAAAATCTGCCAGCGCCGGAAAAGCCGCTTTGGCAATGAGGGACGGCGCACTTTATCGGAAAATTCGTTCCGTAACGGAAAGCCTTACGGAACTTCAGACCCATCTTGCCGCCTGGAGCGATTACCCGGAAGAGGACGTTGAGGAACTTTCGGACGAACATCTGGAAGGCGTGCTCAAAGAAACAAAGGCCGTGCTCAAAAGGCTTATGGAAACTTATGACGCGGGAAAAGTTATTCGCGAAGGGGCAACCACCGTTATTGCCGGAAAGCCCAACGTAGGAAAATCCACCCTTATGAACCTTATTTCCGGCCGCGACAGAAGTATTGTTACCGATATTGCGGGCACCACCAGGGACGTTGTTGAAGAAGCGGTGCTCGTGGGGGATATTCCAATCCGCCTTCTTGATACTGCCGGACTTCGGAGCACCGAGGACGCTGTGGAGCGAATCGGCGTTGATATGGCGAACACGGAAATTGAGCGCTGCGACGTTGTTATTGCGGTTTTCGATTCCAGCAGACCTTTTGATGAAACGGACTTTGAGCTTATTGAAAAGTTAAAAGGCAGACCCGCCGTGGCGGTTATCAATAAATCCGACCTTGAAATTCAGGCGGACGTGGACGCTGTTCATGCCGGATTCGAAAACGTTGTCACAATTTCCGCAAGAAAAGGCGACGGGGAAGAGGAATTCCGCAATGCCCTTGCGAAGGTGCTCCGCACAGCGGACCTTGACCCGGCGGAACCGGTTATGGCGAACGAAAGGCAGCTGGACTGTGTCCGCAGAGCAAAAAAAGCCATTGATGAAGCCATTGACGCCATTAATTTCGGAATGACGCTGGACGCGGTGGGAATCTGCATCGAAACTTCCCTTGACGCCCTTTATGAACTTACCGGCGAAAAAGCCAGCGACGCCGTTATTGAAAAAGTCTTCGAAAGATTCTGCGTGGGAAAATAAATTATCTGCATTTTGCTGTAGGGCGGGGGCTTGCTCCCGCCGTGAACAGGTAATTCGGAGAAAATTAGTATGAATATTGAAGAAATTAAACTTTTGGATATTCAGCCTTCCCAGTTCTATATTTCAGCAAAAAAACTTGAAAGGGTAAAAAATTGGTTTAATCCAAATGACCTTTCGAATTTTGAGCCTTTGCCGATTTTTGAATACGGCGGAAAAATCTTTTTTACCGACGGACACACAAGGGCGCTTGCGGCGTTTCTTTCCGGGCTTGAAAAAGTTCCGCTTGTTTGGGATTCGGAAGATGAAATCGGAATTGATGAATACAAAATTTGTATAAAAGCCTGCGAAGGTCGGGGAATAAAAAATATTTCAGACCTTGAACACCGTGTTTTGCCCCATGATGAATTTGTTGCAAAATGGGATAACTGGTGCGACGGTATGCAGGAAGCAATATTGTTTTTAAATGAAAAATAACAGCGGCGGGAGCAAGCCCCCGCCCTGCAATAGTTTTAAAAAAAGAGGTTAGACTATGGAAGAATATTTTGCAGGAAAATATGACGTTGCGGTAATCGGCGCGGGTCACGCCGGAGTTGAAGCCGCACTTGCGGCAGCAAGGCTTGGTGTAAAGACCTGCATCTTTACACTTAATCTGGATAAAATTGCGAATATGCCCTGCAATCCTTCCATCGGCGGCACCGCGAAGGGTCATCTCGTTCGCGAAATTGATGCCCTTGGCGGCGAAATGGGAAAAGCGGCGGATAAGATGATGATTCAGAGCCGCATGCTCAACCTTGGAAAAGGCCCTGCTGTTCATTCCCTCCGTGCCCAGGAAGACAGAGCATATTACCACATTCTTATGAAAAAGACCCTTGAACAGCAGGAAAATCTTGACATAAAACAGGCGGAAATTGTTGAAGTTCGCCCGGACGGAAAAGGCGGCGTGCTCGGGGTTACCACCCACCTTGGCGCTTTTTATGAAGTGCCGAACGTAATCATCTGCACCGGCACTTACCTTAAAGGAATCATCTATGTCGGCGACAGAAAATGGGAAAGCGGCCCGGACGCAAGCTCCCCGGCGAAGCCTCTTTCGGATTCCCTTGAAAAACTTGGAATAAAACTCCGCCGCTTCAAAACCGGAACTCCCGCCCGCGTGCTCAGAAACAGCATTGATTATGATAAACTCGAAATCCAGCACGGCGATGAGCACATTGTGCCTTTCAGCTTTGAAACAAAGGGCGAACTTTCGAACAAAGTTGACTGCTGGATCGGCTATACCAACGAAGAAACCCACGAAGTAATCCGAAAAAACATCGACCGTTCGCCCCTTTATTCCGGAAAAATCGAAGGTATCGGCCCAAGATACTGCCCGAGCATCGAAGATAAGGTAATGCGCTTTCCGGATAAGATCCGCCACCAGTTTTTTGTAGAACCCATGGGTCTTGATACGGAGGAAATGTATCTTTCGGGGCTTTCTTCCTCTCTTCCGGAGGACGTTCAGATTGCGATTTACCGCTCCATCAAAGGGCTTGAGCACGTGAGCATCATGCGCAATGCTTATGCCATTGAATATGACTGCTGCGACAGCCTTGACCTTCGTCCCACCCTTGAATTTATGCAGGTTCGGGGACTTTTCGGCGCAGGACAGTTCAACGGAACTTCCGGTTACGAGGAAGCGGCTGCTCAGGGTCTTCTTGCGGGCATAAACGCCGCAAGAAGGGTGCTCGGAAAGGAAGAAATCGTGCTCGAAAGAAGCAATTCCTATATCGGAACCCTCATCGACGACCTTTGCACCAAGGGCGTTCTGGACCCTTACCGCATGATGACCAGCAGAAGCGAATACCGTCTTGTGCTCAGGCAGGATAACGCAGATATGCGTCTTACCCCTCTTGGCAGGGAAATCGGTCTTGTTTCTGACGAAAGATGGGCGGATTTCCTTGAAAAACGCCGTCTTCGCGATGAGGAACTTGAAAGAGTCAAGGCCGCGAGCATCAGAATGAGCGAAGAACTTGACGCCATGCTCATCGAAAAAGGAACAGCGCCCCTTACCGAAGGAACAAAGGCTTCCGAACTGCTCAAACGTCCGCAGATAACCTATGCGGACCTTGCGCCTTTTGATTTGAACCGTCCTAACCTTCCGGAAGACGTTATCGAGCAGGTGGAAATCGAAATCAAATACGAAGGCTATATTAAAAAACAGCTGGCGCAGGTTGAACAGATGCACCGCCTTGAGGAAAAGAAGATTCCGGAGGATATTGATTACAAGGCAATCCACGGTTTGCGCCTGGAAGCCATTGAAAAGCTGAACAGGGTGCGCCCCATGAACATTGGTCAGGCAAGCAGAATTTCCGGCGTTTCGCCGGCGGATGTTTCCGTTCTGCTCATTTACATACAGAAATGAGAAATGAGGTGCCGAATGGTTACTGAAATTTTGAAAAGTTATATTCCCGAGCACGCAGAGCCCCTTTCGGAAGAGCAATATGCTCAGCTGGAGCGATATGCAGAGCTTTTGGTGGAATGGAACGAAAAAATGAACCTTACCGCCATCACCGATCCGGAAGGAATTGCGGTGAAGCACTTCCTCGATAGCCTTGCATTCCTTAAAAGGGCGAAGATTCCCGAAGGTGCAAGGGTTGCGGATGTGGGCACCGGCGCAGGCTTTCCGGGAATCGTGCTCAAAATTGCAAGGCCGGATATCAAACTTGTGCTCATAGATTCCCTTCAGAAGCGCCTCAACTTTCTTGATGTGGTGACGAATGAAATCGGCATCAAAGCAAAGCTTATTCACGCAAGAGCCGAAGACGCAGGGCATGATAAATCCCTTCGGGAAAGCTTCGATTTTGTAACCGCAAGGGCGGTGGCGAATCTTGCGGTGCTTTCCGAATACTGCATTCCCCTTGTGAAGGTTGGCGGAGTTTTTGCGCCCATGAAAACCGCGGAAGTTGCGGAGGAAATTGAAGGTGCAAAGGCCGCGGCAAAGATTCTTGGCGCAGAAATAAGAAAGCCGGAAATTTACGAAGTTCCCATAGCCGGCGGAAGATCGGTTGTTTTTATGGATAAAAAAGCCGCAACTCCGCCGAAATATCCCCGCCAGAGAGTTAAAATAAGCGAAAAACCGCTGAAATAAGAAAAAAGGCCCCCTTGTGCAAAGGGGGCTGTCGTTTTTTCGGAGAAAAAATGACTGAGGGATTGTAGCTCTTTCCATTGGAAGGCAATCCCTCCGTCTTTTTGTTTAATAAACAAAAAGACACCTCCCTTTACACAAGGGAGGCAGCCCTCCGGGTTATTTTTTTACGGCGGCAGCAAGCCCCCGCCCTACATTGCGGAACGGTCAAGACCGTTCCCCACGGTTTAATAGATGTATAAAAAAACGCCCCTGTTACGGGGCGTTATTTTTTTGCGGATTATTACTCTTTGTTAATCATAAGTATGGAGCCAGTCGCCTTTGAGGTAGCAGATGAGGAAGATTACGCAGCTTAAAAGCCAGGTGATGGGGTATGCCCAATAAACGGTTTCGATTACCGGGAAGTACCTTACAGCAATGGTGATATAGGTCACTCGGATTATGCACCAGCAGATAAGCATGGTATACATAGGAATTTTTGCTCTTCCGGCGCCGCGCATTACTGCGGAAACCGCATGGGCAAAAGCAAGAGCAAAGAAGAAGATGGATTCGGTTCTCATCTGGTTGACCCCGATGGCGACCACCGCAGGGTCATCATTGAAAAGGGGAATTACCCAGGGGCAGATGAACCAGAGTATTCCGCCGAGAACTTCCGCGGAAATCATTGAACCGAGAACACCGAAGCGGGAACCCCGAAGAGCCCTTTCGTGGTTTCCGGCGCCAAGGTTTTGGCCGATGAAGGTGGTGATTGCCATGGAAAAGGACATTATCGGAATGAAGATGAATCCTTCGATTTTGGAATAGGAACCGCAGCCCGCCATGGCAACGTCGCCGAAGGCATTGATGTTGGATTGGATTACTACGTTTGCGATGGAAATTATGGAGTTATTGATTCCGGAAGGGATTCCCTGGTGAAGAATTTCCTTTAGCCTTTCAAAATCAAAGCCGATTTCCTTGATATGGAGCTGGTAATAGCCTTCGCTTACAAGAAGTTTTCTGAAGCCGAGCACGGCGGAAAGCATCTGGCTGAGAACCGTTGCGATTGCCGCACCCGCAACACCGAAATCGAAAACCCCGACGAAAAGAAGGTCGAGGATTATATTGGTGATGGAAGCGGTGATGAGAAAACGAAGAGGACTTTTTGAATCTCCCACCGCCTGCAAAATTCCGGCGCAGACGTTATAGGTGAGCGAAAAGAAGCTTCCGAAGAAGAAAATCCGGAAATAGGTGGTTGAAAGGGGAAGAACGTTTTCCGGGGTTTTCATAAGGATAAGAAGTTTTGGGGCGAGCCAAAGACCGAGAATTGAAAGGGTGAGTCCGCAGCAAAGGGCAAAAGCCACCGCGGTATGAATCGCCTTCTTCATTTTTTCGTAATCCTTTGCGCCAAGATAGCGGCTTATGATTACGCCGGCACCCATGCAAAGCCCCATGAAAAAGCCAGTCATCATAAAAATAAGGTTGCCGCTTGATGCGACCGCCGCAAGAGCTTCTTTTCCGACGAAGTTGCCGACGATGATGCTGTCGGCGGTGTTATAAAGCTGCTGGAAAAGGTGACCGATAAAAACAGGAATGGCAAAGCTTATCATGCATTTCCAAATCGGGCCCTGGGTCATATCAATGCGCTTTGCCGAAGTTTCTGAAGCCAAGAAAAAACGCCTCCGTTTATAAAAATTCAAAACCGATGTATATTATATTACCAAAAATCATCGGTGTCAATTGTAGCATTTTGATACAAAAAGCTCCCGTATTTCACCGTAGGGACGGAAATCATCCGCCCGCAAAACCTCGCTGTTTTACTGTAGGGCGGGGGCTTGCTCCCGCCTGCAATCTTGCCTCCCCTGAAAGGGGAGGTGGATTTTGCCCGCAGGGCAAAAGACGAAAGGGTTTTAAATGCTTTCCCGGAAGGTAGCCTTCCCAGAGGGGAAGGTGGATTTTTTGCAACTTGTTGCAAAAAAGACGGATGAGGGATAATCTCTGTCCCATTCCGATAAGCGCTTCATTGTTTATGATTATTAAGATATGTACCCCCATTTCTTTGACTGGCGCAAAGAAACGGCGGTACAACCGCCAAAGAAACGCCTTTCTACCCCTAACCGCTCGCTCCCGCGAGCGATTCCCCCTATCC